>NZ_CATNVE010000003.1:0-633320 GCF_951230145.1 Dysgonomonas sp. Marseille-Q5470
GTTAAAGAAACTGAAAAAATGTTAGCAAGAGAAGCTAACTTATAAGCATTTTACGTTCTTTGAAAATCCTTCCTAAGTGGTATACTTTTCAAATCCATTCCGGTATACTTTTCATTTATTATATACAAAAAGAAATAGAATTAAAAGATTGGAAATTTTGTTTTATAGGAACAGTTGATAGAAGTCTTGAATATGCTATAAATGAGCTTTACAAAAAAAAAATCCGGAAAAAAGAGAACAAATATATTTTGTTGGAGAGATTAAAGATAAAGAAGAATTATGGGGATGGTATAATAAATCGAAGGTTTTTGTACTAACTTCACGATGGGAAAGTTATGGATTGGCATTAAATGAAGCGAAGCGATTCAAAAATTACATCATATCTACACGTGTAGGAGCCGCTGAGGATATAATAGATAAAGAGAAATATGGCCTTTTCATAGGGCAAGAAGATAGTGTAAATTTAGCCAATATTCTATCCCAAATAATAAATAAAGAAATCAATATTGATGTTTACCAAGATTACAAAGGTGAACAATTATCCTATGAAGATACAGTTCAAGTACTGCTAAGATTATTGCCGAAAAATAACAAATTAAATTAAACTCATTTTATTTTTCTTGTGACAGTTTATCAAAGAAGTAGTCTTGTGATTATAATTAAAAAGGAACTTAATCGTTTAGGGAAATCCTCGATTAAGTTCCTTTCTTATAATAAACGAATTCGCTGTTTAATCAAATTCTTTTTTCAGTTGTTCTACCCAGCTTTTTATCCGATCGTTTGTTAGTTTCGACTGGTTTTCTTTATCTATGGCCAATCCAACGAATTTGTGATCTCGAATGGCACGTGACATTTCAAAATTATAACCATCGATAGATGTAAAGCCAACTATTTTAGCTCCAACAGACTCGAATGTCTCAGCCAAAATACCTATTCCGTCAACAAAGTTTTCCGGATACCTCACCTGATCTCCAAGTCCAAAAATGGCAACTTTCTTACCTTTCAGATTCAAAGCCTCCAGTTCGGGTCTTACTTCATCCCAATGATTTGGAAGCTCTCCATCAAACCATGTTGCTACTCCTACAATAATATTGTCATAACTTTCAAAATCCTTTTTCCATGCATCTTCAACTGAAACAAGGTCAACATTTTCACTACCAAAAGCCTCTTTGATCTTTTTAGCAATAGAGGCTGTCTTGGTTGTAGTTGTTCCGTAAAACAATCCTATTTTCTTCATTGCATATATAGTGTTTTTTGTTATTGTTAAAATTCAAGTAATTTCTTAGCAGCTTCATAGATTTTATCCACATTCGGAAGTACAGCTTTTTCTAGTATCGGATTGAAGCCTACAGGGGTGAAGGTAGAACCTACGCGTTGTACCGGTGCATCCAGATATTGGAACATTTCTGAACCAATTATCGCGGCAATTTCTCCACCAAGACCTGCAAATACTTTGTCTTCATGTACAATAAGTGCTTTACTTGTTTTCTTTACCGATTCGAAGATAGTCTCTTTATCCAATGGAACTAAAGATCGCAAATCGATTACTTCGACATCCCAATCCTCTTTAGCCAAACGTTCTGCCACAGAGAGGCTGAGTAGTGTTGTGTTTCCATACGTGAAAAGGCTTAGATCCTTTCCGGGACGGCGAACACGAGCTTTGCCAAAAGGTACTTCAAAATCTTCAGGTACAACTGTTGCTGCATCTACAGAGTTATATAAAGCTTTTGGCTCTAGAAATACGGTTAATCCTTCCGAACGTAAACTTGTACGCAACAGACCTGCTGCATCGTCTGCAAAAGAAGGATAAACGATTCTGCATCCCGGCAATGTTGCCAATGCCGCTTCAATATTCTGAGAGTGGTATATTCCGCCTCCGATATATCCACCCGATGCTAGTCGTAAAGTGATATTCGGTGAAAACTGACCGTTGCTGCGCCAGTAATCGTGCGTACATTCTACAAATTGTTCCATTGCCGGCCAAAAATAATCGGCAAACTCAGCACCTTCTATAACAACTCGTATCTTCGGGTCGAAACGGCTCATACCGTTTGCTGTTCCCACGATAAAGTCTTCTGCAATAGGAGCGTTGAAAATACGTTTTTCTCCAAACTCTTGTTGCATGCCTTTCGAAACGTTGAACACTCCACCTTTGTCTTTGTTTGCCACATCTTGCCCCCACAAGAAAGTGTCGGGATTGTGTCTAAACTCAGCTTTGAGTGTTTCGTTAATAGCCGTTACCAGATTTTTCTTTTCGCCCTCTTCATTATGCGTTCCATCCACATACTTTTCAGGTTTATATGGTTCCGGTATAACGAAATCGAAAATAGATTTAGGGTCAGGATCGGGTGCAGCTAAAGCTTTTTTGTTAGCAGCACTCACTTCTTTTTTTACTTCGGCTTCTATGGCTTGCAATTCTTCTTCTGTAAAGCGTTTGTAACGCAATAGCATCCGACGGAATTTATGTAAAGGATCGGCTTCTTTTACATATTTCAATTCGTTTTCATCACGATACAGAGTATGCTTATCCGAGTTGGAGTGTGAGCCGATGCGTACGCAATTGGCGTGCATCAATACCGGCTTCTGATTTGCAATAGCATATTCGCGAGCTTCGGCCATTGCATTCATAGAGTCGAAAACATCCTTACCGTTGCAATACATTATTCTCAGGTTTTTTATACCTGAATAGTTATCTACAGCCTTTCTGTTTGCTGTCTGATCTTTTTTAGGAACCGATATCCCGTAACCGTTATCCTGTATGACAAATATTACAGGCAGTTCTTCTTTCGATGCTCCGTTTATTGCTTCAAATACATAGCCTTCCGACATGGCGGATTCTCCGTGTGACGTGATAGCGACACCTTTTTTCTCATAATATTTTATGGCACGGGCTACTCCTACAGCATGTAAATCGTGATTACCTGTGGCAGAAGATACGTTTTCTATGTGCCATTCAGGTTTGGCAAAGTGGTTCGACATGTGACGTCCGCCACTAGCCGGATCAGTTGCTTTCGATATACCGTTCAGTATCAGTTCTTCTGCAGTAAGACCTGCAGAAAGAACGGTTAGCATATCACGATAATAAGGGAACATGAAATCTTCGCCTTTAGTAAATGCCTGCCCCACTGCAAGCTGGATCCCATCGTGTCCTGCATAAGGAGCATGGTACGACCATCCGAGAGATTGTAGCAAATAGGCCGGGGCTTTTTCGTCGATAGCCCGTCCTAATGTCATCAGGTGATACCAGTTTTTTAAAGTTTCTTTATCTGTTGTTTTTATATCATATTTTTTCATATCTGTTTTTCTGTTTTGAGTTAGGTTAGGCATTCCAGTTTTCCAAATATTCAGCTATACGGTACAAGAAGTTTCCTCCCAGCATACCGTCTACCACACGGTGGTCATACGATAATGAAAGGTACATCTTGTGTCTGATAGCGATAACATCTCCTTCGGGAGTCTCTACTACTACAGGTTTCTTCTCAATGATGCCTACACCAAGTATTGCTACTTCCGGTTGGTTGATAATCGGAGTACCAAACAAGCTCTTGAATGAACCAAAGTTCGTAATAGTGAATGTTCCTCCTTGAATTTCATCCGGCGACAATTTATTGGCACGAGCCTTGTTTGCCATATTATTCACTGATACAGCCAAACCGCTTAAACTTAACTTATCCGCATCTTTTATTACAGGAACAATCAGGTTTCCATCATTCAGAGAAACAGCAACACCAATGTTGATACGTTTTTTCTCTATAATGTTATACCCGTCCACAGAAGAGTTGATGCGAGGGAAATCCTTCAATGCTTTTGCTGTTGCTTCAACTATCGGCGACATATATGTGAGGCTTACACCTTCGCGTTTCTTGAAAGTATCCTTGTTTTGTTCACGCCAATGAACAAGCTTGGTTACATCTACTTCTATTACATTGGTAACATGCGGAGATATCTTTTTAGAAGCAACCATTCGGTCGGCTATAATACGACGTATGGCATCCATCGGAATCACCTGATCTCCTTCTGTAACTTGTACAGGGGCTACCTTTGGTGCGCTTTCTTGTGATGGTGCCGGAGCTGCCGGTGTAGAAGTTTTTGCAGCCGGTGCCGGTTTTGTTGATACACCTTTTTTCTTATTGTCTATGTATAGCTCAATATCACGTTTGCTGAGGCGTCCTTCGTAACCTGTTCCGGGTACAGAATCAAGCTCACTTTGACTGATTCCTGCGTCTTTTGCTTTCTGTAGAACAACAGGAGAATACCATCTGTCTGCTGTGCCTTTACTTACTTTTTCTTCCGATACTTTAGCAGGTGCGGCCGGAGTTGCTTTTTCTTCAGCCTTAGCAGGTGCAGGTGCAGAAGCCGGTGTCGGTTCTTCTTGTTTTGCACTTTCAGTACTTACTTCTTCTTCGCCTTCTTCACCTTCCAGTTCAACGATAGCTACAACAGTACCTACTGAAACAGTATCTCCTTCTTTGAATAATATCTCAAGAATTTTTCCTGATACAGGAGATGGAATTTCCGCACTGACTTTTGCTGTATTTACTTCAAACAAAATGTCATCTTCATTGATTGTATCCCCAACTTTGATCGACCACGAAATGATAGTCCCTTCGGTTATACTTTCGCCCAACTTGGGCATTTTAATTTCAAATTTTGCCATGGTTTATATTGTATTATATTTTATAGTAATTTCTTTTAAATTATAGATTGAAATGCTTGTTCCGAGACCTTGGGTTTCTTCCCGTCATAATTCCATTCATCTGTTCCATATTTCTCATTCACCAGTTTCTTTATATTTAAAACATCTTCACTCGTGAATTGATAAATAGAATTTCCCTTTTTCTCATTCATGAAATAAGCCATGATATAATCTTTGAAACGATTTATATTTAATGGCTTATCTATATGGTTCAGAATGTTCGTAACAGGACTTTTTACCGACTTGACATAAATCCGCTTATCGACTTTATTTTCCAGTTGTTTCGGATCACTTTCAAGCGTAGTAGTGAGCCTGTTGAGGTCGGATGAAAAAAGCAGTGTAGCATGAAACATAACCCTGTCTTTGTGTACACATTGCGCACTGCCCGATATTTTGAGTCCATCAATGTTTATTGCCAAGCGTGTGTCTACCTCAGCATGGATGCCCAGAGTGGATAAAAGCAAAACTATTCTTTCTGTGAACCGGTGAAAGCCTATGCCTTTATTGTTTTCTATAAAGGTTAGGTTCAGATTTCCCAGATCATGAAATACAGTTCCACCACCCGATGAGCGTCGTGCTACTTTGATATTATTCCTTTGTATAAAGTCGAGATTAACCTCGGCCAATACATTTTGGTACTTGCCTATAACCACTGACGGTTCATTCTGGTATAACATGAAAAATTCTTCTGAGAAATTTTTCAGAAGATATTCTTCGCTGGCCATGTTGAACCATGCGTCGGTATGTGTATTGTTAATACAAAGCATTTTGTTAAGAGAATAAAGTCTCGTGTATAATTTCGCCAACAGTTGGATGCGGATATACATGTTTACGGAATTCTTCCACAGTGTTACCGTTTTCTATCGCAATTCCGGCCAACAGTATTAATTCAGATGCCGGATTGCCCAACATATGGCATCCTATAATGCGATCGCTATCGTCTACTATTATTTTACAGAGTCCGCTTCCGGTCTCATTTTCTGCAATGAATCGCCCGGAATAGGCCATCGGCAGTTTGAGTACACGGAAAGGTTCACCCTTTGCTGTCAGCTCTTCCTCTGTTTTTCCTACTCCCGCTATCTCGGGATTTGTATATACTACACTTGGGATAGCCTTATAACTCATTTTGTCATCCTCGCCAAGAATATGACTGATAGCTACTTCTCCTTCTCTGATGGCTGTATGGGCAAGCAACGAAAAGCCGGTAATATCTCCTGCGGCATATACACGAGGATGGCTGGTTTGCATATACTCATTAACCTTCACACCGTTTTTGAGAAGCTCCACGTTTAAAGTCTCCAGTCCGAATCCTGTGGTAATAGCTCTACGTCCCACACTTACCAGTATCTTTTCAGATTCAATTGATTGAGTCTTTCCATTTTTCTCTACAACTACACCTTTCTTGGTAACTTCTGTAACTTTGGTATTCAGATGAAATTTAATTCCTCTCTTTGCATAATCGCTGCGAAGCATGGCTGATGTTTCTTTATCCATTACTCCGAGTATTTCAGGCATCATTTCTATAACATTAACTTCTACACCCATGCTATTAAAGAAAGATGCAAATTCGATACCAATGACACCGCCTCCAATGATTGCAAGTGATTTTGGTAAGTCTCCAAACTCTAAGGCTTCTTTCGATGTCCAGTAATTTACTTCAGACAACCCCTTTATCGGAGGTATAACAGTTTCGGAGCCTGTGCATAATAGCAAATATTTTACTGAATAGGATTCCTTACCACTCGAAATGTTGATCTTATTATCCTTCTCCCCGGTGATGGTTGCTGTATCTTTAACTACAGTAACACCGTATGATGATAATTTAAAGCTGACTCCCGCCGTTAATTTTTTTACGACTTTATCCTTTCTGTCAATTATTTTTGATACATCGAAAGAAGGGGCGTTGTCTAATGTAATTCCGTATTTGCTTGCATTTTTTATGCTATCCAGTGTTTTGGCTGAATATAAAAGTGTTTTTGTGGGGATACATCCTTCGTTGAGACATACACCTCCGATGTATTTCTTTTCAAAAAGGACAGTTTTTAATCCGTTCGATGCAGCTATTTCGGCTGCATTATACCCTGCCGGACCTCCACCGATAATTGCGATATCAAATTCCATAGTCTATCTATTGATTGTTAGTTGTCAAAAAAGTTCGTTTTGTAATGTGTATATTACACATCACCCTATAAACAAATGAGAACAAGATAAGTTTTATCGATTTTAACTATTACTCTTATAGATAATCAATATGAGATGTTTTTATAAGAAAAAAATGGTATCTGTACTTAGTTTTAGGATTGTAGGGGTATGGATTAAATGTGTTTAATTCTTTCTTTTTAATATTTTTTTACTCTTTTCAAATAAAAGAATAAATATCCAAAATTGTATTTTTTGAGAATATTCTTACGAGCTTTATAAAATCAACCTAAAATGATAAACGAAAAAGAGGCTATTCTATATAGAATAGCCTCATATTATCTGTCAGCTGTATTAACTCTTATCCGTTTACTTTTTTCATTGCAGCGATAGAATCCAATACTTTACAAGAGAATCCCCATTCGTTATCGTACCATGCTACTACTTTTACAAATGTAGGGTTAAGCATAATCCCCGCTTTTTCGTCAAAAATAGCAGTGTTCGGATTACCTATCATGTCAGACGATACAACTTCGTCGGCGGTATATGCCAAATAACCCTTTAATGATCCTTCCGAGGCCTCTTTCATTGCTTTGCAAATTTCTTCGTAAGATGTCGGTTTAGACAAACGTGCAGTCAGGTCGATAACAGAAACATCAAGAGTTGGCACGCGGAAAGACATACCGGTTAGTTTTCCGTTGAGTTCGGGAATCACTTTACCTACTGCTTTTGCGGCTCCTGTAGTTGAAGGGATGATATTACCCGAAGCAGCACGCCCTCCTCTCCAGTCTTTCAACGATGGTCCGTCTACTGTTTTTTGAGTGGCAGTGGTTGAGTGTATAGTACTCATCAACGCTTCTTCTATGCCGAACTTGTCGTTCAGTACTTTGGCTACCAATGCCAGACAGTTAGTGGTACATGATGCATTGGATATGAACTGAGTGCCTTTCACATACTTGTCGTCATTTACTCCCGGAACAAACATTGGAGTATCATCCTTAGATGGGCCCGACATAATTACATATTTTGCACCTGCTGCAATATGTGCTTGAGCTTTCTCCTTCGTAAGAAATAACCCTGTAGATTCTACTATATATTCAGCTTCAATCTCATTCCATTTCAGATTAGCAGGATCTTTTTCTGCTGAGATGCGGATTGTATTTCCATTGACAACAAGTTTGCCGTCTTTAGTCTCAATAGATCCATCAAATTGTCCGTGGATGCTATCATATTTAAGCATATAGGCTATATATTCAACATCCATCAAATCGTTGATACCAACTATTTGTATATCACTTCTGCTTTGAGCAGCTCTAAACACCAAACGTCCGATACGTCCAAAACCATTAATACCTACTTTAATTGCTTTCATAATGAATTGGTTTTTAAATGATAAAATATCTTGTTCTTTTTAGTACTACAAAGATACATTATAATATCTTTGTCTGAAATGACAAAAAATATACAAATCCTGCCAAGTCGGATTGATTTTACTAAATAATACTTATTTTTAGATTCTAAAATAAAAAACAGATGAGTAAACAGTTAAAAATAAGGCATATTGTGTTTCTGGTTCCTCCTAACTCCACACTGCTGACTATGGTGGGCCCATTGGAGGTATTTACCAAAGCAATCGAACAGTTTGATATGGTAGATAAGGATATTGATTTCACGTATCAGGCGCATGTCGTATCTATGGGTAAGGGAAGGCAGATAGATACATCTTCGGGTTTATCAATATTAAGTGAAGGATGCTATACCGAAATAGATTATCCGATTGACACGCTTATTGTAACAGGATTGGCTCGCCATCTTGAGGCTAACCTGAAGGATGAGATGATAGAATGGATCAAAGATCAGGCAAAAACGACCCGTCGGATATGTTCGGTCTGTTCGGGTGCTTTTATTCTTGCCGAAGCAGGATTGTTGGATGGGAAAAAAGCAACTGCCCATTGGTCGAGAAATGAAGCGTTGGAACAGATGTATCCTTTAGTAAATGTGCAGATAGCCCGTATTTTTATTAAGGATGGAAATATTTATACAGCGGCAGGGATTACCTCCGGTATGGATTTGGCTTTGGCTCTCATCGAAGAAGATCTGGGACAGTCGTTTGCCTTGCATATTGCCCGCTGGTTGGTCTTGTATCTCAAACGCCCTGGCAATCAGACACAATTCAGCTCATATTTAGATTCTAAATTGATTGGTAACCCGACTATCCGAAGAGTTTGTGAATGGATACTCGAACATCTGAGAGAAGACATCACAGTAGAAAAAATGGCAGAATATGCGGCAATGAGCCCTCGTAATTTTGCTCGTGTCTTTGTGCGCGAACTGCGTGTAACCCCAGCGAAGTTTATCAACAAGCTGCGTGTGGAAAATGCCAGCCAACATCTTATCGAAACACAATTATCTCTTGACGAAATAGCCGATAACTGCGGGCTAAAGACAGGTGAAAATCTTCGCCGTCAGTTTATAAGCTTTATGGAGATTACTCCGGCTCAATATCGGAAAAGCTTCCGATCTTCTTGGGCAGACGTTTCCGTGTAATAGATATTGGAGATTTATTGAATCCCTATGGACAGAAAGTTTATAGGGATTTTTTATTTTAGAAAGGATGCTTCATAGCGTTAATTATAGTATCCTGTTTTAGTCTTTATCATGTCGTTTTATTGAATTGGCAAATGAAGAAAATGTACTATTCTTTTGCACAAACTTTCGGTTGTAAATTTTGCCTATATAATTCTGATTTTAATTATTATTTTTGCTATACTTCGTTATCTTTGTAATACATGTGGAGAATTCCATCTGTTTTTTATGCCTATCATCGGGTGAATATGACATAATGATATTTAGCCCGGTTATTCTTAAAATCGAAATATTATCAATTTATTTTATATCATGAAAACAAATAGGAGAGACTTTTTTAAAATTTTAGGAAGCGCAGCAGCTCTTACTGTTATTCCTCGTCATGTGATGGGTAGAGGCTACATTGCTCCCAGCGATCAGCTGACTAAGGGAATTATAGGAACAGGCAGTATGGGGCGTGGTCATGTGAATTATGCAGGCACAAGGTTAGTAGCTGTATGTGATGTGGATAAGAAACATCTGGAGTTGGGAAAACACCTTGTAACTGATAATATTGCAGCATATCACGATTTCCGCGATTTGATACTAGACAAAAATGTTGACATTGTTCATATAGCAACACCTCCCCATTGGCATGGTATAATGTCTGTGGAGGCGGCCAAGGCCGGAAAAGATATTTGGTGCGAGAAACCCATGACCCGTACCATAGGAGAAGGAAAGCGTGTGATGGAGGCCGTTAAGCAATATGGTTCGAAGTTTCGTTTGAATACATGGTTTCGTTTCACTGATAATTTTTATGGATTGGGAACTCCGGTTCGCCCGCTAAAGAAGTTGGTGCAGAGCGGTATGCTGGGTTGGCCATTAAAGGTTACGATCAGCAGGCATACAGGCTTCGACTGGAAATTCTACTGGGTAGGAAAAGAAAACCTTCAGCCGGAGGCTATTCCTGCCGAGCTTGATTATGATATGTGGCTTGGCCCGGCACCGTACAAGCCTTATAATAGCCATCGTGTACACCAAACGTTCCGTGGGTATTGGGATTACGACGGAGGCGGTTTGGGAGATATGGGACAGCATTATATCGATCCTGTACAATACTTCCTTGGCAAAGATCATACCAGCCCGGTAAAAGTGGAAGTGGATGCGCCACAACAACATCCCGATGCAATAGGTACGTGGCGCTCTATCACATATACTTACGATGATGGTTGCCAGATCGTACTGTGGGGTGATGATTATGGAGATCCTAACACGCCGTATATATCAGGGCCAAACGGTAATGTTTATAAAAATTTTGTTTGTGATATACCTTATTGGGAAAAGAAACTAGCTGCCTATCCGGAGCCTGAAGAACAGGTTACAGATTTCATCGAAAGTGTGAAAACCCGCAAACAGTTTGCCCTTAACGAGCAGAATGGCTTCCGCTCGTCTACAATAGTAAATATGGGAATTGTTGCGTTGAGGCTAAATCGCACGCTGCATTTTGATCCCGTAAAACTTGAGTTTGTGAATGATGATGCGGCTAACCGTTTGCTTGACCAACCAATGCGTGCCCCTTGGAATATTTAACCTGTACTATCAAAAACAAACAAGATAACAATATAATCATGAAAAAAATATACTCATTATTAGGCGTATTTCTGTTTTGTTCAGTGATGATATTTGCTCAATATCCGACAAACAGAACCGCTAAAACCATTGTTGCTGATGTTTTGGCGCAAATGCCGGCTCAGCAAACTGAACAATATTATGCCCAGATAAAAGATTTGGCCTCTACAGGAGAAGAAGGTGTTTTGCTGTTGGTAAAGATGATGAATCCTTTAGGTAAAGGTGCTAACTCGCAAGTAGAATTTGCATTAAGCGGACTTTCTCACTATGTTTCTGCCGAAGGGATGGGAGATAAAAGACAAGTGGTCTCCGGAGCTTATCTCAAAGCCCTTGATATGGTAAGTGATCGTGAGATCAAAGCTTTTATTATCCGACAACTTGAGCTGATAGGCAAGGATGAGGCTGTTGCTAAGCTTGCTACATACCTTGTTGATGAGTCTCTCTGTGGTCCTGCTGCCGCAGCTTTATCGGCGATCAACACGCCGTCGTCAAAAAAAGCGTTGTTGAATGCTTTAAGTGCTTCTGCCGACGATAAATCTTCGGAAAATATTATTTTGGCATTAGCTAAACTGAAAGTAACTGATGCAGAAAATTCACTCCGACGATTGTTAGATACTAACGATACTGACAAGAGGAAAACTGTATTGTATGCATTAAGCCAGCTTGGATCAAAGGCTTCTTTGCAGGACTTAGCTCTTGCAGCCGAAAAAGACAATTATACAATGGGTAAAAGTGGTGCTAACGAAGCTTATATTGTCCTCATTAAACGTGTACTCACTCAGGGAGATAAAAAAGAGGCAGAAAAAGCAGCCTCAGATCTGATGAAAAAAGCAGAAAAAGCAGGGCAAACACAGACCCGTTCGGCAGCATTACAAATACTGATGGAGGCGAAGCCTGCAAATGCCTTGCAGCAACTGCAGAGTGCACTCAAAGACGGCAATCGTAATTACAGATATGCTGCGTTGACATACGCTTCTAACTATACAGATAGCAAAATGTATGCGGAGCTGATTAAATCATTGAAAAAGACAAAACCTGATGCACAGTTGGATATTCTCAACTGGCTCGGGGAGGAATCTGAATCGCAGAATAAACGAAACGAAATAAAGCCTTTGATCATTGAACCTGCAATTGGTTTTTTGACGGCAGGTAGCGCTGATATGAAAAAATCGGCAGCAAATATACTGGCTAAGACCGCAGATCCGAAGGCGATAGCAGCTCTTGCTTATTTATTGAACGATGCCGATCCTAAAACGGTAGCAATAGCCAAAGACGCATTATCGGCTACAAATGGAGATATTGCTTCTGCCGTTGTTCCTGTAATAGCAGGAGCAAACGCAGCCGGAAAAGTAGCCGGATTACAGTTGTTGGCTGAGCGCAAATCTTCGGCTAATATAGCTACAGTGCTTGAACAAATCAATTCTACATCGCCGGATGTGCAGACTGCTGCATATACAGCTCTCAAAGATGTGGTTTCGGCAGAAAACTTAAACCAGTTGTATGCTCTTCTTGAGTCTGCTTCTTCAGAAAATGTTCCTTATGTTCAGCAGGCGATTGCAAGTGCTCTCCAATCATATTCAAATGAAAAGCAATATGATGTTATCATGGCTCGTATGGGGCAGGTGGGTAACGATAAACAGTATTTATATTATCCTGTGCTATCAAAGACGGGCGATGAAAAAGCATTGAGCTTTATTGTAGATCGTTTCAACAAAGAAAGTGGAGTGGCAAAGGATGCCGCTTTTCAGGCATTATCAGATTGGAAAGATATCGATGCTGCGGCTGAGTTACTTGCTATTTGCAAAAATAGAGCGGATATCCTGTATTTCGACAGGGCAATTAACCGATATATCCAATTAGTCGCTAATCCTAAGCTTACAGGAGAAAACAGGCGTTTGCTTCTTACCGATGCTTTGGAAATAGCACGCACTGATGACCAAAAGAATAGTATTTTGTCTCAGTTGGGTAATACAGGTTCTTATCTGGCTTTGCTATGTGCCGGACAATATTTGGATAGTAAGCCTTTGCAACAGGCTGCAGCAGATGCAGTGGCTAAAATAGCTTTAGGCAATAAAAATTATACAGGTAAGGTGGTAGAGGAACTGTTGAACAAGGTAATAGATGTATTGAGCAATGCTGACGCTGATTACCAGAAACAGGCTATCCGTAAACATCTGAATGAAATGCCGAAAGAAGAAGGCTTTGTTTCTATTTTCAACGGAAAAGACTTAGATGGATGGAAAGGCATTGTTGAAAATCCGATAGTCCGTGCGAAAATGAAACCGGCTGTGCTGGCTAAAAAGCAACAAGCAGCCGATAAGGTGGCAGCTGAACATTGGAAAGCTGAAAATGGAATCCTTGTCTTCGACGGAAAAGGAGGAGATAACCTTTGCACTGTGAAACAGTATGGCGACTTTGAAATGTATGTTGATTGGAATCTCGACCCTGCGGGGCCTGAGGCAGATGCCGGAATTTATTTGCGGGGAGTTCCTCAAGTGCAGATATGGGATGTATCACGTGTAAATGTAGGAGCACAAGTAGGATCGGGCGGATTATATAATAATGAGAAAAATCCAAAAGACCCATTGACTCTCGCCGATAATAAATTGGGAGAATGGAACACGTTTTATATTAAAATGGTAGGAGACCGTGTTACTGTAAAATTGAATGGAGTATTGGTCGTAGATAATGTGATTCTTGAAAACTACTGGGATCGTAGCCAGCCGATTTCGCCTATCGAGCAGATAGAATTGCAAGCTCATGGCAGCAAAGTATATTATCGTAATATATATGTCAAAGAATTGGAGAGGTCTAAACCTTTTGAGCTATCGGCAGACGAGAAAAAGGACGGATTCAAAATTTTGTTTGATGGTACAAATATGCACCAATGGACAGGTAATACAACCGATTACCAATTGCAGGACGGCTGTATAGCCCTCGACCCGAAAGGTGGTCATGGCGGAAATCTTTATACAAAAGATGAGTTTGCAAACTTTATATATCGTTTCGAGTTTCAGCTTACTCCTGCGGCTAACAACGGGGTAGGTATCCGTACACCGATGGGTGTGGATGCTGCGTATGATGGCATGGAAATCCAGATCTTAGATCATGATAATCCTGTTTATAAAGATATCACACCATTGCAAGTACATGGCTCGGTGTATGGCATAATAGGAGCAAAACGCGCTAAGTTCAAACCGATGGGCGAATGGAACGAAGAGGAGATAATCGCAAATGGTAATCATATAAAGGTAACGCTTAACGGAGAGGTTATTCTCGATGGAGATATCAAAGAAGCAACCAAGAACGGAACAGCAGACGGGCATCAGCATCCGGGATTGTTCAATCCGAAGGGGCATATAGGCTTCTTGGGGCATGGTTCGCCGGTTAAGTTTAGAAATATAAGGATTAAAGAACTGAAATAGGCTTTTTAGCAGGATAAAATAAGAGACTGCCTGAGTAGAGTTATCATCTCTCAGGCAGTCTCTTTTGTATTTAAGTTTTTCCAAATTATCTTATATAAAGGCTTTTAGGTCTGAAAGAGGATCAGGGAAAGTGACAGGTCAAAAGAGCTGCTAAAAGTGTCACTTTTGTCACCTTTTAGGGGTTAAGTGGTTGTAATGTAGTGTGATGTGTTTTCGTGGAATTGTCACCTTTTGTATCTTGGTTGGTTTTACATTTTTATTATGCCTATCTTTGCAGCTATTTTGAGAAAATCATGGTAATTGAAGTATTTGAAAAAGAAATAAGAGACATAAACGATACACCGATTGTACAACAAACAGCCTTTTGGTCTGAGGTGAAGAGTCATCAGGGATTGGGAACCAAAGCTTTCGACTTTAAGGTAAAGAACAGAGATATATACACAAATGTAGGGGGACACTCATATACCAATGCTGATGTACTGGTGCTACAAAAACCTTTAAACTCGGAATATAGCATGGCTTATGTGCCTTATGGTCCCGAGATAGAGCCGTCTGAAGAATTTCAAGGGCGGTTTTTGGAGGAGTTGTCTGAAATAATACGTTCTCATCTGCCTAAGAGTTGTATCGCTATCCGCTACGATCTCAACTGGCAATCCCACTGGTGTGACGAGAGCAACTATGATGACCAAGGAGTATGGATTGGGCCCCCCGAAAAAAAATATCAGGAGTTTCAGCTAAACTATGGTACTGTAGAGTGGAATCTGAGAAAGAGCAATTCAGATATCTTACCCTCTACTACTATATATCTTGATCTGAGTCTGTCGGAAGATGAGATTCTGATGCAAATGAAACCCAAGACACGTTACAATATACGTCTTGCTGAGAAAAAAGGTATCCGTGTCAAGCGTGTAGGTTTGGATAAGATATCTATCTGGTATGATCTGTATAAAGAGACAGCTTTACGAAACGGTCTATATATAAATGATATAGAGTATTTCTCCTCTGTGTTGACTGCAAAAGCAGATGACACTGCATCTCCGGCTCGGGTTGAACTCCTATTGGCAGAACACGAAGGTGAACCTTTGGCTGCTATATTCCTTGTTATGTCGGGGCATAGAGGGACATACCTATATGGAGCTTCATCTTCTCGCAAGAGAAACTATATGCCGACTTACGCACTCCAGTGGGAAGCTATAAAAATAGCGAAGGAATATGGTTGTACCGAGTACGATATGTTTGGCGTTTCACCGGGACCAGATCATTCGCATCCCATGTATGGACTCTATCAGTTCAAGACCGGATTTGGTGGAGAGCTTTTTCATCATCTGGGTTGTTGGGACTATCTGCTGGATGAAGAAAACTACCGCTATCTTTTGATCAGTGAGATGAATGCACAAGGCTACTACTTGTCTTGACGCTCTCTAATTATTCTTATTTAAGGGTAAAGATATCTAATATAGATTAGTTTCTTCTCGTATTGTTTCTGATGCGAGGGGGCTTATTTTGTATCTTTATATTTATTCAAAAAATAAAAAAGGATTATTATGTTTACCATTTTTGAGACTTATCCTTGGTTGTTGCCTGTGATGATTTTCTTTGGCCGTATATGTGATGTAACGCTGGGTACATTACGTATCATCTTTGTATCGAAAGGTGAAAAATATAAAGCACCGATTGTGGGCTTTTTTGAAGTCTTTATCTGGGTTGTTATTATTTCTCAGATATTCTCCCAAGCCAATAGTCTGGTCGCTTATGTTGCTTATGCCGCTGGTTATGCCGCTGGTAACTATGTCGGTATCTTGGTTGAGAACAGGATTGCCTTTGGATATCAGCTGCTACGTGTATACACCAAGAAAGAAGCTTTGGAACTTATAAAAGTGCTGAACAGCAAGGATATCGGAGCCACCTTTGTAAAAGGAGAAGGAGCTATATCTCAGGTTCATATTGTGGAGATCGTCATAGGACGTAAATCATTGAATGAAGTTATAGGTATAATATCTGATTTTGATTCGAAAGTTTTCTATTTGGTTGAAGATATCAGGTATAAGAAAGAGGGGATATTTACATTGAAAAACTTTGCAAGGAAGTAATATAAAAAAACCTGCCGATAAGATAATCGACAGGCTTTAGTAATGTAGTGAAAACTAAGACTCCATTACAAGTCTAATTCTTTATATAGCGAAGTGTCTCCTTCGGCTTAGATAACGATGGTGCTACAGATTCATCCGAAGTTCCCCATGATTTGTTCGGGTTGCTACCCAATACAAACTTGATATCGGCTCCGTTCTTTATATCATCGTAAGTAATATATGTCTTGTTATATTCTTTTCCATTGAGGAACATAGCCTGTATATAGACGTTTTGCTTACTGTAATTTTCGGTGGTCATAGATATCTTCTTTCCATTAGCCAATGTAAGTTCTACAGCCTCCAGTCCCGGAGAACCTATCGCATAGATATTGCTTGACGGACATGTAGGATAGAATCCCATGCAGTTGAAGATATACCAGGCTGACATTTGTCCGCAATCATCATTCCCGCTTAGGGCATCAGGCTTATTGCCATAGAATGTATCGAGTACATAGCGTATCTTTTCCTGTGCTTTCCACGGTTGTTTGATATAGTTGTAGAGATATATTATCTGGTGACAAGGTTCATTGCCATGCCAGTATGCACCAATTCGCCCTTGAATGTCATGCGCTCCCGGGATATCATCAGGCAGTTCCATTGTGAACATAGAGTCGAGACGTTGTTCAAAAACATCACTACCCATCTCGTTTATATATCCTTGTACATCCTGTGGTACATACCATGTATATTGATAGGTAAACCCTTCGGTAATATCTCCCCATCCATGAACAGATCCCGGGCCTGTATAGGCTATCGCATCGAATGGTGTTCGCCAGTTGCCATGAGAGTCGCGTCCTCTCATAAACTTGCTTTCCGGGTCTATCAGGTTTTGGTAAGATAGAGAACGATTGAGGAAATATTTATAGTCTTCTTCCTTTCCTAATTTTTTGGCAGCCATAGCTACGCAATAATCGTCGTAGGCATATTCCAATGTCTTCGAAACAGACTCGCGCTCTTTGTCGAAAGGTACCCAACCCATAGCAGTGTATTCCGGTAAACAATCATAATGTGGGTTCATCGCTGTCGTTTTCATTGCTTCATAGGCACGCTCGTAGTCAAAGCCCTTGATGTCTTTTACTATAGCATCGGCAATAACCGAAACCCCATGATAGCCTATCATACACCACGTCTCATTTCCGTAGAAAGACCAGATAGGCAACATGTGCTCTACACTCTGGTCGTAATGAGCCAGCATGGAGTTGATCATGTTTGCATTTCTGTCAGGGTTCGTCAGGTTCAAAAGAGGGTGTTGAGCTCGGTATGTATCCCATAATGAGAACACGGTATAGTTGGTAAACTTGCTATCGGTATTACGAATATTCGAATCGTGCGCCCTGTATTTACCATCTATATCTTCATATATGAAAGGATGTAGCGAGGCATGATATACAGAGGTATAGAATGTTTCCAGTTGCTCTTTAGTTCCTTTTACTTTGTACTTATTTAGTTCTTTAGCCCAAAGTATTTCCCCTTTCTTTCTGAGGCTGTCAAAGTTCAGATTGTCGAATTCTTTCAGATTTGCATAAGCACCTGATGTGCCGGTGGAAGAGATCGCAACTTTTACTTCTACCTCAGCTCCTTGCGCAGCATCAAAGTCAAGCCATCCCATAATTTTAGTACCATAGGCTACTTTATCGCTACGGAAGCGTTTTGTATCATAGATTACGGGCTTGCCGTCTTGCATGATTCCTGAGTGTTTGAATGGTTTGGAGAACTGTGCTACAAAATAAACATAGCGTTCGGGTCCCCATCCGTTAACCAGCTTAAATCCGCAGATGGTTGAATCGTTTTCTATTCTAAATTGTGACCATGCTGTTTTAAACCATTGTACATGATCCATATCTATCATCACAAAAGCACTATCTGTTTTGGGAAATGTGAATTTGAATATTCCGGATCGGATACCGGAAGTCATTTCTGCTTTCACATCATAGTCCAACAGGTCTACAGCATAATAATTGGGTGATGCCCATTCCTTATCATGGCTGTATCGTGATCGGTATCCTTCGTCGGGATTCTCGTGTGTGCCCGCAGTGTATTTCTTTGTGCCTGTACCGGGGATAAATAAGAAGTCTCCCAGATCAGGGATTCCTGTACCACTAAGATGTGTAAGGCTGAATCCCATTATTGTCATATGGTTATATTTATAGCCCGCTGCAGCATCGTAATAGTCACAATCGGTGTCGGGACTTATTTGTATCCCTCCAAAGGGAATCTGAGCTCCCGGGTATACGTTACCAAATCCGGATGTTCCAACAAAAGGATTGACATAGGTATTTAAAGTCATATTTACAGCCATGTCTTCTGTTGGTGTCTTCTGACTACATGATAAGACTGTGAGATGTATAATAAGAATGGCAGCGGCCCGAAACAGTTTATTCATAATCTTCGTAATAAAGTTGAGAGTTTGTTTGCTATGGAGTTTGGATATGTATTGTTCCAAACTCCAGACCTAGCAAACGGAATAAATAGATGACTCTTATCTTAGCGTAACAAGTTATTTAGAAAGAGAATATGGCTTTTCGTCTTCATTGAAGAGCCTTTTTTTGTTTGGAGTTGATGACATTTCGAATGTAAGCTCTACTCCATTTTTGATGTCATCATAATTGATATAAGCTTTTGTATACGGTTTGCCGTTTAGCTTTACCGATTTTACATAGCGCATTTTATCGCTTACTTTATCTGCTTTTATTTCCAGGTATCGTCCTTTTCCTAAGTTTACTTTCATGTAAGGAAAATAAGGAGCTCCCAGAATATATTGATTTGTACCCGGACAAACAGGATAGAATCCCATCGCTGAGAATATATACCAAGCTGACATCTGTCCGCAGTCATCATTGCCACAAAGACCATCGATGCTATTGCGATACATACGATTCATAATTTCCCGTACCCAGTACTGTGTTTTCCAAGGCTGTGAAGTCCAAGCATATAAATATGCTATGTGGTGGCTTGGTTCATTTCCATGTACATAATTACCCATAACGCCTTCGCGGGTAACATCTTCTGTTTCTGCGAAAAACTCATCAGGTAAGTGCATGGTGAAAAGTGAGTCGAGGTGTTGTACAAACTGTTTGTCGCCACCCATTTCTTTGATAAGCCCTTTTACATCATGCGGAACAAAGAATGAATAGTTCCATGAATTACCTTCTATAAAACCTTCTCCATGCGTGCTTAGCAGGTTGTATGGTGTTTTCCACTCACCGTTGCTTAAACGAGCACGTACAAAACCTATTTGATGATCGAATACGTTTCTGTAATTCAAAGCCCTTTTCTGATAAGCATCTGCTACAGATTGGTTACCTATCTTTTTAGCGGTGTTGTATATTGTCCAATCGTCATATGAATATTCAAGGGTGATGGACGAGCCACTTCCATTTTTGTCAACAGGGACATAGCCTAGCTTTTTGTAATATCCTGTACCATCATAGTAATCGAGGTTAGAACTGCTTATCATCGCTTCTAGCGCTTTGTCTTTGTCTATGTTCAAACCCTTATCCAAAGCATCAGCTAAAACAGATACAGAGTGATAGCCGATCATGCACCAGTTTTCGTTGCCCATATGAGACCAAACAGGTAATGCTTTGTGAACGCTTTGTTCGTAGTGAGCGATCATCGATTTTACAATGTCGGAGCTTCGCTCTCTATTGATGAGATTGAATAATGGGTGGAGGGCCCTAAAGGTATCCCATACAGAAAAGATAGTATAATTAGTAAAGCCTTTAACCTGATGTATGTTATGGTCTATACCTCTATACTGCCCATCCACGTCCATATATACTGAAGGATTGATCATCGTGTGATACAATGATGTATAGAACATTGTTTTCTTATCAATGTCTCCTGTTATATCTACTACGTTCAATTCTTTGTTCCATTTTGCTGTTGCTTCTGCGGCTATCTGGTCGAAAGATTTTCCTTTCGTTTCAGCCTCAAGATTTTTTATTGCTCCTTGCGTACTTACTGCGGACAAAGCTACCTTTATAACAAGAGGAGCCGAAGCATTATTGTCGAATTCGAGATGAGTAACAATCTTTCGTCCGGCTATTTCAGGAAAATTATTCTGTAAGTCAAACTTCCTCCAGAATCCTGAGTATTTAGGTTTTTCTTTATCTACATACCCATATTTTTTTATTGGCTTAGATAAAGAGATCGCAAAGTAGGTGTAGTTTTCTCTAGCCCAACCATTCGTGATGCGATAGCCTGTTATGAGGGTGTCGTTCTCAACTCTCAGGCTTGCCCAAAGAACTTTTCCGTCATAATTATAGATTCCGTGTGTAAGATCCAATAATATTTTCTGGACCTCTCCCTCGGGGTATGTGTATTTATGTACGCCAACACGTTCTGTTGCTGTTAGCTGTGCTTTTACTTTATAGTCGTCGAGTACAACTTCATAATATCCGGGACGTGCCTTTTCTGTATCATGCGAATAGCGTGAGCGATAGCCTGAATCGGGTTTGTCGGCTGTGCCGGGATTAAACTTGAATGGTCCTGTTACGGGTACGATTAAAATATCTCCTAAGTCGGAATGTCCTGTCCCACTAAGGTGTGTATGACTAAACCCTACAATGGTTTTGTCGTCGTGCTGATATCCGGCACAATATTTATATGTGTCTTTCTGATATACACCGTTTATACTATGAGGTATAGTATCCGTGTCCGGGCTTAACTGTACAATGCCATGAGGAACGCAGGCTCCCGGGAACGTATGTCCCATCTTTACAGTACCAATCATGGGGTTGACATACGATGTCTTCTCTTGTCCGGATACCATACCACACAGAATGTATAAAGAAAAAGTGAGGACAATTTTGTTGAATTGCATATTATTTTTTAGCGTTATTAATTAAATATTTCTGATATTCATTCCACATGCCTTCGATACTCGCTTCGGGACCAAAAACTTTCTTGATAGCGCCATCAAAGCTCCATACATCCATATCTCTTACTGTAAGGTGAAATTTACGGATTGCATCCGGGTCTTTACTGGTGAGCCACTGTATAAAAAATCCTGTGGTGCGGTAACCATCCATCCAGTTGCCTCCGGGTTTGCGTGTACTCATATCAAACAGTCCAGCTTCGGCTCTCACTGCATCGGCGATACCTTCTATACATGCCCAGAACGTTTTATTATTGCCGTAATTTCCAATGCCTTTTGGTTCAAACTGGTAACCATGTGTCAATTCGTGATAAAGAACGCCACGTGTTTCGAAATCTAATTTATGTAATGATTCTTTAGCCGACTTTTCTATATGCTGTGTACTATACACTATATTTATGTTGGGAGAACTGCCTCCTTTAGCCGAAACTCCGTTATAATCTTTCAGTGTATAGTCTATTTCCTGTACATCTACCATTGGATCATTAGCCGTATAGTACAATATTTCGGCAACCTTTTGGGTATGGTATTTTACATACTCGTCAGGATTCTGCACTAGCTGATGATATATCTTATTACCTTCAGTATCTGGATCGAGAGACTCAAATACTACTTTGGGATATTTGAAGTTTTCCCAACCAGCTTTTAGGTTTTTATTTGATAATACAACTTCAGCAATCTTCAGCGTGTCATTGTTGGACGTTTTGACCTCCAGCATATAATATTTGTATGTTGCAGGCTTTTGTACTACACATAATATCTCCTGAAAACGTGAGCAGAAAATCTGATCTTTTCTCTCATCTACTATTGTCCATTTTTTTCTATCATTCGATCCTTTTATAGTCCAGTTGGTAGGATCATAAGCAGGGAGCTCCCCTGTAGAGTATATTTTATAGCTTAACACAGGCGTGGTATATTCTGTATCAAATACAATTTGATTCAGTTGCCTTTTTCCTGTGTAAGATGTTGTAAGATCATTATCCAACAGTTCTTTTGGATTTGTTGATAATGATTGGCTTTGACATGCTAAAAAAGGAACAAGTAGAACAGATAATATTAGCTTTTTCATTATATTCTGTCAATTGTTTTGAGAAATAAAAGAGATACTTGTTTTTGTAATTTATAGTTAAACAACCTGCAATTCCTTTATTGCAATGGGAATTGCAGGTTATTAGAATGTTAGAGACGTAAAATTCTCTTATGTTTTATTAATATCCTGGATTTTGAGATAGGCTAGGATTACGATCCAGAGCCGAATCTGAAAATGGCCATATCAACATATGCATATTATTAGAGAAAGATTTACCATCAGATTTATTATAAATAGTGGCTGATGCAATATCTACCCATTTTAAAGACATATCACTTTGAAGCTGAGGGTACAAATGGTTACGGCGAATGTCATCCCAAACTTTTAGTTCTAATGGGAATTCATGCAAGCGCTCAGTTAATACATCATCAATAGTAATTGTTGCTGGTAATGAATACTTATTGCTCAAAACACCATTAACAGTGAATGCACGTTTTTTTACAATTTCCAGATGAGCTTTAGCTTTAGCTTGATCAGGTGATGTCTGTTTTAGATATGCCTCTGCCGCGATCAAATGCATTTCAGACAAACGGAATACCGGAAAGTTTAGACTAGAACCTACAGTATTTACCATTGCGTAATCTTCGAACCAAAACCAGTTGTCATATTGATCGCAGTCGTAAGTTAAGCCTTCTGCTGAAGTATATGTCTGAAAGAAGAAATTCTTTTCCATGATACGAACATCACCATCTACATAACTTTTGATAACAGCATCTTCAGCATGATACATATTTGCTAGTACACTTGTTTTGAATACATTCGTTTTACCGTCGGCTTTTTTCCATGAGGTTGCAGCATTAGTCATACAAGCATTGATGTATCCGTTTCCACGATCCAGTAGTTGTTCATATTCGATAGCATATATGATCTCTTTGGATGATTTGCTGTTTTTAATCTTATTGAATGCACTTTTTTGAGCAGCTCCATTATCATCACTGGCTTCAAGGTCATGCCCTGCACCACCAGAGATAACTGCTTCTGCCATTGCTGCCGCCTCTGCATATTTTGCAGTATTTTGCAGTGGATATCCGGCCCATTGCAGGTATACAGTGGCCAATAAAGCCTGAGCTGCAGGTTTTGTAATACGACATTTATTGGCATAGAATGTAGTATTAGGTAAAGCCTTGATTGCCTCCTGAAGATCTTTCTCTATCTGAGTATATACTTCGGTAATCGAAGCTCGAGGCTTATTAATTACTGTTGGATCTGCTGTTTCTATAGGCTCTAAGATTAGAGGAACTCCTCCATTACCTCCGTCTTTGGCTTCCCCATCTTTACACCCGAATTCTTTCAACAAGAAATAATAAGACCATGCGCGGAAGAAATAAGCTTGAGCTAGAAATTCATTTTTCTGAGTTTCTGTGATTATACCTTTTGCTACCATTCCTGGTATACGCGCAATTAATACATTACAACGTCCGATACATACATAAGGCTCACGATAAAGTTCGTTTACTTCTCCAACACTTTGAAATGTAATATTCAAATCTCTAACTCGTCCTGATATATTTCCGTCACCTTTTTGATCTGTAAATAAACCGGAAAGGAGACCACTATACATAAGGCGGGTTGGTTGCCAACCATTTTCACGACCACCATAAAGATATGGTACTCCCCCGTAATAGATCATGTTTACTGCGGCCTGAGCATCAGCAGCAGAAGTCCAAAATGTTCCATCTGTCTTTTGATTTAGAGGCTCTTCATCAAGAAATCCAGAGCATGATGAAACTGTTAGCGCTAGTGCAATTATACCCACAAGAGGCTTTTGCATTAAATTTTTTATCTTTTTCATGAAGCTAATTTTTTAATATTAGAATGTTATACTTGCTCCCAATGTAAATGTACGAGCTTTTGGATAGGCAAAGAACATTACGTTTTGTCCCCATTGTGACGTACCTTTAGAAGAGGATTCAGGATCATATCCTTTAAATTCATCAGAACACAATAAGAATACATTATTTGCAGTACCATACACTCGTAATCCTTTAAGACCAAGTTTAGCTGCTACAGATTTATCTAATGTATAACCTAACTGTATTAGACTCAAACGTAAATATGAACCATCAGCTAACCACGAAGAGTTGAAGTTCTGATCAGTGTAGCTATCACCATACTGACGGTTGAAAATCATCTGTACTTTTGTATTCTTGTTTTCTGGAGACCAAGCATCAGTTAAGATAGTAGAAAGACCTGATGTTAAAAAACGAGATTGAGTAGAGTGTAAGAAATCTTGTAAAACATCTACGCCTAATGTAAATTGGAAATCGACAGTTAAATCAAAGTTCTTATAGTTGAATGTATTGGTAAAGCTACCGGTCCAATCAGGCAATCCTTTGCCTAAGATAGTTCTTTCAGTAGCAATAATACTACGTCCGATATTGTCTCCCGAATCGCTTATACCTAGCCATTCATAACCGCCAAAAGAAGATAAAGACTCACCTACTTTTAGTGTTCCCCAGTTATTCCATATTGTTTCATTATTCAATCCGATTTTCTCTACTTTATTCTTATTATAGTTCACATTCAATGTACTACTCCATGAAATATCGTTACTTCTAATCGGATAAGCTGTTACCATTAGGTCAAGACCTTGATTTGATACTTCTCCAATATTTGCAGTCATAGTAGAGAATCCTGTAGAATATGGTAATGGCCGATCATATAATAAATCACTTGTATATTTGTGATAATAAGATACATCAAATACCAAACGATCTTTGAATAAACCTAGGTTGATACCAGCATCAAATTGAGCTGTTTTTTCCCATTTTAGATCTTTGTTTGCAAGTCTGCTTAAATAAGCAGTAGTAACTTTTTCTCCACCAATTACTGTAGTTCCTTGTCCAATAGTAGCCAATGAGTTATACACGCCTATTTCGCTATTTCCTAATATACCATAACTTGAATGCAACTTCAGCATACTAATTATGCTATTATCTTTTAAGAAATCTTCGTTAGAAGCCAACCAACCTAACCCTAAAGAAGGGAAAAATGCATATTTATTATTCTTACCAAACTTTGATGATCCATCATAACGAGCTGTCACGGTTGCCATATATTTGTCTTTCATAGTATAGCCTGCACGTAAGAAATAAGAGTTCATAGCCCAGCGCTCATGACCTGAAGTTACTGATGAAGGCTTAGTTCCCGCGCCCATATTGTGATAGTCATAGAAATCATCAGCAAAAGTTTTAGCATTCGCTGTAAAATATTCGTACTCATTTTCTGTCCAAGATAAACCAGCCATTGCATTGATACGGTGATCTCCGAATACCTTTTTGTATGTTAGGTATGTCTCTTCTTGCCAATACAGATTATGGGAATTACTTTGATAAGCATTACCCTGATCTCCTTTACCAAAGTCATGTACGTCGCGAGGTCCGTATTCACGATTTGTGTTTTGATTGTTACTTACTCCAAGTTGAGTTAATAAATCCAAACCTGGCATAAGATGGAACGTGAAGGCAGCATTTCCAAATATGTGCGTACGATATTGTTTGCGAATTACGGATTTAAGGAAGTGAACAGGGTTTGCTCCATCTTCAGCAGAAAATAGTCGTTCTTGATATTCGTTCGTTACTGTTGCCGGATTGTCTAGGTATTTCACTACAGGTTTGAAAGATGCTGAATTGTTATCAGCCCATGATCCATCAGGATTCTTAATAGGATACCATGCCGGCATTTCTATCATCGTACGAAGTGCGTTTTGCCCTCCGTCTCCGTGGTCTGCATTATTACCCCATGAATGGTTTACCATCAAATTGATACCAGTAGTTAACCATTTTGTAGGATTAGCATCAAATGTCATTTTTGCGTTTACACGCTTCATGTATGAGTTAAGTAAAAGACCTTGTTGATCGGTAAAGTTTAAGAAAGCACCTACAGATGATTTTTTAGTTGATTGTTGGATACTCAACTGATGATTGTGAGAAACAGCTGTACGTGTAGCTTCTTTTTGCCAATCGGTATTATATAATGCTTTACCATTTGAGTCAAAATAACGGGAGTCGGTAAAATGGTCTGCCATATTCAATGAATAAGCCGTACCTTTATATGTATTAGCGTTTTTCAAGCCAATCATAAAGGCTTCTTGCCATTGGGATGCACTTAATGTTTCCATGTAACGTGATACATTAGCGAAGCTTACAGATCCATCATATCTTAGTGTTGTTCCTTCAGTTCCCATATCTCCACGTCTTGTAGTTACGAGTATTACCCCATTAGCTCCACGTGCTCCATATATGGCAGCCGAAGACGCATCCTTCAATACTTCAATATTTTCTATGTCATTTGGATTAAGCCTATTGAATGCATCAGCTTCCATAACCACACCGTCTACTACAAACAATGGATTTGTATTAGCTTTGATGGTACTTACCCCACGGATAATTATACGAGAAACAGCACCTGGTTGTCCGGAGTTACTGAAGATATTCACACCTGATGCTTTCCCTTTTAGTCCATCAAGGGCGTTGAATGTTTGCGCTTTAACTATGTCCGATCCTTTGGCGCTTGCAATAGATCCGGTTACATCCGATTTACGCATTGTACCGTAACCTACTACTACTACTTCTTCCAAGGCTTTAGCATCTTCTACTAAGATGACATTAATATTTGTTTTTCCTCCTACAACTATTTCTTGTGTATGGAATCCTATAAAAGAAAATACAAGAGTAGAATTAGAGTTTGGTACAGTGATAGTATATGCACCGTCCAAATCAGATATTGTTCCTGTTGTAGTACCTTTTACAACAATGCTTACGCCGCTTAATGGCTCGCCGGTTTCATCTTTTATTGTGCCTTTCACAGTGATGTTACTCTGTTCAATGCTTTTGCTTTCATTTGCATCCTTTACGGCTGCAGGAGCTGAAGCAGATGAGTACTGAAAGATCATGAGAGAAAGAAATAGAAAAAGTGCCTTTCTGACATAATCCTTGTAGTAACTTTTAGAAGTATTACTTGCAGATTTTTTTCTCATAATATGATTTTTATTAAGTTAACTTGTAATTAGTTATTTGAGACATTTGTCTCTGTTTTGAATTTAAAATGAGTTGGTTTTAATGAATGTTACATAAATTCTAGGTTTTAGAGGTTAATATTATAGGGAGTGTAATGTATTTTCCTTTGTCTTGATATACCTGAAAGTTGTTTTATAAACCTTTTACCTATCTGTAAGTCTTTAAAATTTCTAGGTTGATAATCGATGTTTTATGTCTTTCTGTTTTCCATGGGCAATTCTTATTTTGTATAATGTCTCTAAGAATCCCTCTGAGCTATTTTAATGTTTATTCCAATAAGGAACATGCAATGTTAATATTTATGTATGTTTATTTCTTTATCTTAAAAGCTGAAAAAGGTATCCTTATTTACACGGTGTAAACTAGGATACCTTTTTGGTTTTTTAGGATACTATTCAGTCTGTCTTGTTATTTTTGCTGCCTGTATTCCTTAGGGGTCATATTGTATTTTTTTGAGAACTCCCTATAGAAGTAGGATTTGTTATTTATCCCCACCTTATATATAATTTCTTGAATAGTGAGGTTTGTTGTGATTAATAATTTCGCAGCACAAGTAAATCTGTAATCTTTTATAAAATCACTCGGTGTAAGTGATGTAATTTTCTTGAATCTTCTGTACAGATTTCGTGTATTTGTACCAAGTTTTTCTGCTATTAACTCCGGTCTAAGGTTCTCCTCTTCGATATTACTGTCTATTATCGAAATAACGGACTCCATAAACTCTTTATCTTCCTGATGTATTACTTGTCCATCCGAATACTCAAGTGCACTTTCGGGTGAATAGTAATAGTCTTTTAGTTTCTTCTTCGTATTTAGGAGACGATTTATCACAGAGCGTAAAAAGAGAGGGGAAAATGGTTTTGTAAGATATGCATCTGCCCCAACATCTAGTCCTTCAGATTGATCTGCGTCGCTAATCTTTGCTGAAATGATAACCAAAGGAATGTGTCTGGTTATTTTGTCCGATTTTATTTGGTTTATTAGTTCCAGACCGCTCACTTCAGGCATCATGATATCAGTGATGATCAGTTCCGGCATTTGGCTTTCTATTTGTTTAAGCGCTTCGTTTGCATTGTTAGCTCCTTTGATAATATATTCGTCTGATAAAATATCATTGATGAGCCATATTATATCCTCATTGTCATCTACAACGAGTATTATCGGTTTAGAACTCTTGCCAGAGTTGTCATCCGGTAGAACATTTACCGGTTCTTGAAGAGTAGCAACAGGTACTTCTTTTAGTTCCAGTTGAGGCAGCTTCACAATAAATTCTGCATATCTATTTACCTCACTTTCTACTTTTATGTTCCCTTGTAATAGCTCAACAAGGCTTTGGCAAATAGACAGTCCTATTCCATTTCGCGAAGATGTACGAGAGTATTGGTTGTCACTCCCTATTTCTTCAAGGATGCTATAGCGGTCAAATATAATCGGAATTTTAGAAGCCTCAATTCCCTTCCCAGTGTTGTATACTTTTAGGGTTAAGGTATCGTTGTCTGTCATTAAGGTAACTTTGACTTCTCCACCTTCTTTTGTGTATTTAAATGCATTGGATACAAGGTTGGTGTATATTCTATTAAAACATATTATATCTGTATTCCAAAGTAGCTTATCCGGCACTTGCAGGTTGAATCGTATTTTATTTTGCTCGGCAATAGAAAAGAATGACTCAGACTGTTTCCTTATTTGTTGGGCAACAGGAGCATTTTTTATTATATGGAGGTTGTATTTGGATTCTTCTAATTTTCTGAAATCGAGTATTTCTTGGATAAGCTCGTTCAGATTATCGACATTGTTACGTAAGATCTCGATATACTTATGAAAGTTATTATCCATATTTGGGGTTTTCTCTATGCGATCGGTCACCCCATTTATAAGAGTTAGCGGAGTACAAAACTCATGAGTAACATTTGTGAAGAAGTCTAGTTTAGCTTCTATCAACTTCTCTTTTTGTTCTTCTTCTATTTTATTCGCTAGTTGTATTTGCTTGTTTATTATTTTTTTGCGAATCATATAAATGATATATGCGCAAACAAGTAAGAATAAGCATGCATATCCAACTATTGCCCATGTGGTGAAATACCAAGGAGGTAATTTTTTTATATGGAGGGTGTAGAATCTTTCATCGGAATTGAACACATCGTTCTTATATCTAACTTTCAAAACATACTCTCCCGAAGGCAGATTGGTGAATGTTATCTCATTCGACTTTTGTAAATCTGTCCATTCATTATTGTAATCTTCCAGCATATAAGAATATTCGTAGTTTTCTCCATCGATATAGTCTACCGCTATAAATGAGAGGGTAAAAGCTGCAACATTGGAAGGGATTTCGAGATATTTAGTGCTGTTGTTGATATAATTTGACAAAGGACGATCTTCTCCTGATACTTTTAATCCAAAGAAATAAAGATCAGGTCTATAGCTATTCTCAAAACTATATCCCGGCTCTAGCCATGTAAGTCCGTTTATGCCACCAAAGAAAAGTCGCCCTGTATATGGGCAATGCCAGTAGGCATCATCAGAAAATTCAAAGACTCTTAGATCAGGAAATGTATAGTTGTGGAAAAAGTCGTTATGTGGATTATACTTAGCCAGTCCTTTATTTGTACTTAGCCATATGCAGCCTTCTTTATCTTCCAGTATTCCGTGTATCATATCATTTATAATGCCACTTTTTCTGTCAAATTGCTTGATTGTATGATTTCCGTTTTTGAAAAACTGCATTTGAGTTAGGCCTGAACTTGCTCCGAAATAAAACACAGAGTCTTTACTCTGATAAACACTTAATACATCACCAATAGCAGTACTTTCGGCTTTATTGATCGGAATAAATTCGTATTGTTTGTTCGTGATGTTAAACCGAGTTACTCCATAACCACCTCTATTCCCTATAAATAATGTTGATTTTCCGTCATAAGTCATAGAATGGAACTCGTTGCATGTCTTATCGTTTTTCTTCGGGAAGAAGGCATTTATCGATTTAACTTCAACTGTTGGAGCCTGATTGTCAACAACAACCTCCAATAAGCCATTTCCGGCTGTGGCCATCCATAATGTGGAATCATTTACTTCACATATTGAATGAACTTTACCTATTGTGTTCGGAGTCTTATTTATCGCTGTCTTTATTTTATTGTCTTTGTATGAATAATAAGAAAGTCCCGGGCCTTCTGTCCCTAACCAGATTATGTCTTTCTTCTTGCTTCGTAAAAAACAGAATACAAGGTTGCTGACTAACCCTTCGGTTGTTGTGTAATGGATTATTTCCGATGATGGAATTTTTAAATTATTCAACTTATCGTAATTCTTAATCAGAAAAATACCGTCACCTTTTGTGCCTACCCAAAGATTGTTGTGTTCGTCGGTATATATCGAACGAACAGGTTTTTGGCTGTCGAATGGTAAATGTTCGAGTAGTATATTCCCAAACATATCGTGATTCTGATAGAACATTTCTACACCTTTGCCATCTGTTCCAAGCCATAGTATATCTTGTTTATTATCTTTTAATAAGCAAAAAACACCTATCCCGCTGGTTATAACTTCCGGTCTATAGTGGTCTTCTATATTCAATTTTACTACGCCATTGTTTTTGAACGCGATATATACGTCATATTTGAACGATGTTATTCTTGCTATACCGCCATTTTTGGCTGTGAGTTGCGATATATCTGATAGTAATATTTTTTTTGAAGCAATTATGTCATATAGGTACAGCTTTTGATCTTTATCAACGAAGTAAATCTTATTGTTCTCATAAGATGCATAATCTATATTTTTATCATGCATTGTTATTTCATGAGTCTTTAGTTTTATATCCGAATCTTGCTTCTTAGAATATTCAATATTCAGAAGTTTCCCATTGTTTGTAATCAAATAAAGTTTATCATTCTTAGTAAAGAAGATATCTTTTATACTTTCAGTGTCAGCCTCAGGGAGATGAATATCTTGGAACCTTTTCAAGTCGGAAGATGATGAATAATAGGAAATATATCCTCGTTTGCATATAACCCATGTATTGCCTTGACTATCTGCCGCTAAAAGCTTCGCTTCGGGGCATTCGGGGTGAGACTCTGTTACTCGCCTGTCTTTTAACGAGAATCTGTTAAGTCCAAGAAATGTGGATATCCACAGATGGTCAGCATCTGCTTGCGAAATTTTATGTATGATATTGCTGCAAAGTGAGTATTCGTTGTCTAGTTCGAACCGATACACATAAAGGTTTTTTCCATTGTATAGATTAAGGCCATCATATGTACCAAACCACATATATCCATTTTGATCTTGGTACATACATAATACAGCGTTATTTGATAGGTCAAGGTTTCCGACTCTGTGAGCCCCATATGCAGCATATGAACTCAGAATTGAAAATACAGATAACCAGCAAATAAGAAATAAGGTGGTTGATTGTTTCATTCTCGAATTGTATGGTGGTTTTAGTGCATTACACGAATAACAAAGTATCCATGAATATGTTTCTTCATGAGTTAGAGGAACTAAATTATCTTATAGTTATATAGCCTAACAGAGTATTTGAAGAACAAAGAATTTAGAGCATTTAATTTTACAAAAATAAGAGATAATATTGTAAAAATATAGTTAAATCGTTCGAGATTTAAACTTTTATAATATTCTGAATATAAAAACGGTTGACATAAAACTCTTTAATTGTATTGTAGTAATATTAACTCGGTATTCATTTGATTGTGCATGCATTACTGATATAAATAATTCCAATGTTTTTCTTCAGTATTTATTTTACACGTTAGGCCTAAATATTTTCTAAATATAATAAAATCTTTAAAATAGATGACTGTCAAATAAAAAGTTTTTAATATATATATCGATATATCCTTGTGTATTTTTAATGTCCTCGTTAAGTAATATTCTGTTCAAGAATAAAAATAAATCTAACGGGGGCTATGATACTATTAATCTTCGTTGTATAACCTTGTATTATATATTGATTTCAAGCCCGTCGTACGACAAGTATACATTTGGCGGCAATATGGCCTGTACCTTATCATGTAATCCCATTTGATGAGACATGTGTGTCAGATAAGCTTTTTTAGGAGATATTTTCTTTATCTCTTCCAAAGCTTCTATTAGATTTAAATGAGATATATGCTTGTCGATACGTAGAGAACTAATAACTAAAGTATCCAAGTTTTTTAATTTATAATATTCTTCTTCAGCTATATGCTTTACATCAGTGAGATAAGCGAAGTTGTTGATTCGGTAACCTAAAATAGGCAGCATGTGATGCATGATTTTTATAGGTTGTATCTCAATATCCCCTATACAAAAAGACGCTTCATGACTCACTTCGTGAAGCCTGAACGTGGGAACTCCGGGGTAGCGATGTTCCCTGAAAGAGTAGGGGATTCTTCTTTTTAGTGCATCTAAGGTAATGGCGTTTGAGTATATATCTACATCGTCGAATCTACAGAAAGGACGCAAATCATCTAATCCGCCCACATGGTCATAATGTTCGTGGGTGAGTAGTACTCCGTGAATGTGCGAAAATTCCTCATGAATAATTTGCTCCCGGAAATCAGGACCACAATCGATAAGAATTCGCTTATCACCTATATTCAATAAAACAGACGCTCGCAGGCGTCTGTCTTTTATGTTATTAGAGGTGCATACCTCACATTTGCAGCCAATTTCAGGGACTCCTGTGGATGTTCCTGTTCCTAAGAACTTTATCTTCATCCTTATCAAATATCTTTGTTTACATTATTTTCGTAGAATCCATAAATCTGTTAATGGTATTCTGTATGTTTTCAATAATTGTGCAGAAGACTTTCGTGCATTATACTGTTCTTCCACGGTCTTTATTTTATTCAAAGCTTCTTGTTCCGAGTCATACGTTCCGATAATAACATAATATATACCGGAAGTGTTTTTTACTACGATTAAAGACTCTCTCGCCCCTAACGTTTTTTTTAGATGTTCTGATCCATTATATTTATTCGTTAGTGAAGCTATTACTACACTATATTTTTTAAGCTTTGCTTTATCTTCTTTATTTAAGTAAGATAATTCTTCCGTTTTGAGTATTTTCTTGTCTGTATCGAGTAAGTGCGCAAAAAAAACTGAGCTTTCAGGTTCTCCAACCGATGTCTCGCTTGTTTGTCCTCCTTGCGATTGAGAATTAGCGGGTGATGTTATTGGTACTACAACAGAGGTCTTTTTCGGACAATCAGGACATTGATCGATAAGAGCCTGTCTGCGTTTTGCAGCTTCCAGATATACATCTCCATTTGCATACTCCGAATCATCATGATTTACTTTATAATGTTCATAGGTAGCTTTTACCTGAGCCATATAAGCCGATTCGGCCGTATAGTTTATTGATTCGCTATTGCTTTTCGTTTCTTTATCCGAAGTGTTCTTGCTTTCTTCGATTAAGAAGCTTTCTCCTTTCATCTGATTGTTTGCCTCCCGATAAAATTTAGCAATAGATTTTTCCTGTGATCCACAAGAGGATACAAACATAATAATTGATAGTAGTAAAGTTGTGTAGATTATCTTCATTCTTAGATGTTTGTTTAGTAAAACGATATCGATATTACTATGCAAAGATATAAAAAAAGACGTTTAATTAATACACTAAAAGTTAAAAGTAAAGGTGTTTAGATGGCATTTACTTTAGCTATGGAGATAAAAAAAGGAGAGCAGTTAGGCTCTCCTTTTATATTCGTTTAATATTCTCGCTGTAATATCCACCAATCGTTGAATGGAATTCCGTATTTGCTTTTTAGAGCAGATACATCTCCCATTGCATGATATTTTTCGAGGATTTCATTCTTTTTAGCTACAGCTTGTTCCTTTGAGTCGTAACTTGCTATAATAACACGGTACATTCCCTGATCGTTGCGAACCAATATTATATTGTAACCGTCGTTTCCAAATCTTTCTTTCAAAGATTCAGCTCCCGGTTTCATTGCCATTGCAGCAACAACTACACTGTAAGCTTTCAACCCATTAGCATCACTTTCGTATACCGGGGTAACTTTTTCTTTTCTAACGGTTTCGCTACTGTAGCTAGGAGTCGTAGTCGCTGGTTTCGAAACAGGAGTTGAAGATACTGAGTTCTCTTCCATCTCTCTTTCTTTCGCAGCTTCATATACCGACTTATATGCACTTTGTTTAGGTTTACAAGACCCAAATGCAATAAGGAAAGCCAGAGCTAATCCAATTCCAATTAATTTTTTATTCATATCCTTTATTTTAATATGTTAGATTTAGCATTTGACGCAAAAATAATACATTACCATTTAGTATAACGCTTTTTTGTGGCAAATAGTATGATTTTCACTTTAATTAATAAATTTAAAACCAGTATATGGCACCAATACTTTCGGTATGCGAATGCCTGCATCTGTCTGATTGTTTTCTAACAATGCTGCAACAATGCGGGGTAAAGCTAATGCGCTGCCGTTCAGAGTATGAGCCAGCTGTATCTTTTTGTCTGCATCCCGGTAGCGACATTTCAGACGGTTTGCCTGATAGCTTTCGAAATTGGATACCGAACTTACTTCGAGCCAACGTTTTTGTGCTGCCGAGAATACCTCAAAGTCAAATGTAAGGGCAGAAGTGAAACTCATATCCCCTCCACATAGACGAAGTATTCGCCAAGGCAATTCAAGTTCGTCAACGAGTGATTGAACATGCGCAACCATTTCCTTCAAAGAGTCGTAAGAGTGCTCAGGTTTGTCGATACGAACAATTTCAACCTTGTCGAACTGGTGTAAACGATTCAATCCACGAACATCTTTCCCATACGAGCCTGCTTCGCGACGGAAACAAGCAGAATATGCCGTATTCATAATCGGCAGATCTTTTTCTTCGAGAATAACGTCACGATATATATTTGTTACAGGAACTTCGGCTGTAGGTATCAGATACAAATCATCCAACGTCGCATGATACATCTGTCCTTCCTTATCCGGCAACTGACCTGTACCATAACCCGAAGCAGCATTTACTACATAAGGGGGTTGAACTTCCAGATATCCGGATTCACGAGCTTTGTCAAGGAAATAGTTTATTAAAGCACGTTGTAGGCGTGCTCCTTTTCCTTTATATACCGGAAATCCTGCCCCTGTAATCTTTACGCCAAGTTCGAAATCGATAAGATCATATTTTTTAGCCAAGTCCCAATGTGGAAGCGCATCTTCTCCGAGTTCAGGTATGATGCCTCCGGTCTTTTCTACAACATTGTCTTCGGCTACTCTTCCTTCAGGTACTTCGTCCGATGGAAGGTTAGGGATAAGAACAAGCAATTCTTGCAGATCTTGTTCTGCTTGGCGAAGTGTATCTTCGAGAACTTTACTTTGTCCTTTTATTTCAGCTACCCTGTTTTTTGCAATCTCAGCTTCGGCCTTATTGCCTTCTTTCATTAGTTGTCCTATGTGTTTCGATAGATTATTGGATTCTGACAAACAAGAATCTAAAGAGGTTTGAGTTCTTTTTCTTGTCTGGTCTATTTCCAATACCTTTTCGATTATTTCTTTTGCATCGAAATGTTTTTTAGCCAGCTTTTTAATCACTAGCTCAGGATTCTCACTAATTGTTTTCAGCGTTAACATAAGTCTGATTTTTGTTTATGTTGCAAAGTTATAAATATTTTAAGAAAATGTTATTTATATACCTATACAAGTTTTATTTGTTTTAGGAAGTAACAAAAGACGATAACGACCTTTATAAAAAAGAGACAGGTCGAAATCGACTTGTCTCTCTGTTTTGACGATTATCAACAATCTTATTTTATTTCAGAGTTTTGGTCTTTGCCGGCTTTCCAAACTCGATATTTAATCTCATAACCTTTCGGAGCGTATACCACTATAGGCAGTTTGCTGTTGTATCTAACAATCAGAGATTGACTTGATACAAATCTGTTTTCGTTCGGCTTATTACATGCCATCATTGTAGAGGCTGTTTTTCCATCCGATGTGAATTCGTAATAAGTATATCCCCATCCCTGTAAATCTTTCTCTTCCAATTTACCCATCAGGGTATGCACATTGCAATCCACGCTCATTACTTTTCCGGGAACTATTTCTATCTTGAATTTAGATTCATCCGACTTTTTGCTTAGATAAATTACATGTCTCACCATTCCTTCTTTTGCTGCCGGATATGGTTCTAATATTTTGGCTCTTTCTTGTTTGCTTTGTGCATTTGCTACCGAAGCAAAAGATAAGCACAGACTCATCATAAACAGTGTTAACGCTGCGAGTGTAGTTCGTTTCATCATGTTGTTGTTTTAATTGTTTATATTTAATTTGTTTCTAATATTGTTTTGCAATTATATGACTAAGTAAAAAGATAAAGGTTTAAGATACTTGTTTGGTGTTAAATCTTTACTTTTATATTCGAATATAACAAGTGCCTGTAGTAAAGGTTCATATCCGATTCTTTTGTTTGCAAGTTTTTATCTTTCGTTTGTCGGGAAATAGAATTCGTTCATCGATTATTACTTGTTTATATATGCCGGTCGGATTAATTTTACATCATAACATTAAATAAGTTTATTATGAGACGAAATTTAGAAGATAGACATTTTTTTAAAAGAGCTAGAAGAGATAAATCAAATAAAGACGGTATCGGTTTTGCCGTTTTGCTAATTCTAGTCGGAGGCTTTTTCTTATTCTTTAATATGGGAATTCTTCCCGATGTATTAAGACCAATATTTATATCGTGGCAGATGTTATTGATCGGAGTTGGGGTATGGTCTCTTGTTGTAAAACGAAAACTAGGGCAGGGACTTTTGGCAATTGGTTTTGGATTATTTTTTATCTATCCCAAATTGAGTTCTGCATTTCCCACTATTTTCATTGATCTCGATATCGATTTCAGAACATACTGGCCAATAATACCGATAACAGTGGGTACTGTTTTAGTATTAAACTGGTTGAGGTCTTCTGATAATAAAAAAGGTGAGCGATGGAATAAAGTCTATAATGCAGAGACTGATGAGTGGCACGAGTCTGCTCAGGCAATACATAATAAATCCGATTTTTTCGAAAAGAATATGATTTTCGGAGGCTCTGAGCAGATCATATTATCTCAAAACTTTAAAGGAGGAGAAGCGAATGTAATTTTCGGGGAGTTGATCTTAGATTTGCGCAAGGCTCAGTTGGGTGAAAATATAGCATACTTAGAGTTGAATGCGATATTTGGCAGCTTGGTTGTATATATCCCGTCAGAATGGACATTAAAGGTGGATAGTTCTACTGTTTTAGGTGCTTTCCAAGACAGACGTTTGTATAAAGACGAATCTTTGGAGAATGAAAATGGCGCACGGGTTATAATGGAGGCAAATAGTATATTTGGCAATATAGAAATCCGAAATTAAACAGATAGCCGTTAGGATGAAGAGTCGCTTGATAATCATAATGTACATTTTTATAGCATTGCTGACTACTGCTATTATATATGGCTGTATGAAGCCTTTGGCGATGGTTCCCTTGCCTGTATTGTGGGCTGACGCTTGTGTCTCGGGGATTGTTTTGTCTATACTTTTATTTTTATTGTATGAGATTGTAAAATATACTCGCTTTGCTACTTTGCCTTTTAAGCAACAGGTCGTTAATTATACGGCATTAGCTATATTATTTGTGTTTTTCTGGTTGGGAGCAGATCTTTTGACGCTGTATACACTTTTCCCTCAAGAGGAATGGATTGGCTTGTTGCCGATCTCTACAACTCGGATTGTTCTAAGCTTGCTGGTGTATGTGTCTGCAATACTTTTTTACAATAATATATATAAGTCTAATATACAGAGTTCAGATGAAAATGCGGATGAGTTTTCTATTGCAGAAGATGATAATATAGAGAATCACGTGACAGAAGAAATAAAACCAAATGAAGAATTGGAGCGTGTCGCTGTAAAAAATGGGCAAAGAATAGAGGTAATCCCTGTCTCCAATATAATTTATATACAGGCAGAGGGAGATTATGTGATGATATACTCGGATAAAGGTAAATTCCTCAAAGAGCAAACGATGAAGTCCTTCGAAAGCCTCTTGCCTTCCAATAAATTTGTGCGTGTACATCGCTCCAGTATCGTGAATGTCGATTTTATAGCGCAAATAGAATTGTATAATAAACAAAGTCAATTGCTAAAGCTCAAAGATGGTTCACAGGTGAGGATTAGTATGAATGGGTATAGGCTCTTAAAGCAAACGCTCGGTTTGTAAGGTTAAGAGTTTCAATTTTAATGAAAGTAATCTCCGCTTCTTTTTTACCACAGAGTAAAAAGAGTAAAGCGGAGTTTTTGATCATAAAACAAAACCCCAAACAAAAATCATAAAGGACTGTATTTTTTGTCTCTAAGTTCCTATCTTTGCACCACGAAAATGCATCTTACGGGAACTAAATATAAAATAACTTACTATATATGACCAAGAAATACAACAGAACCCTTGTTACATCGGCCCTTCCTTATGCCAATGGTCCTGTACATATCGGACATCTTGCCGGAGTTTATATTCCTGCCGATATTTACGTGCGCTACCTTAGGCTTAAAGGTGAAGATGTAATACATATAGGTGGTTCTGATGAGCATGGTGTGCCTATCACCATCCGAGCAAAGAAAGAGGGAGTTACACCTCAGGATATTGTTGATAAGTATCATGGAATTATCAAGAAATCTTTTGAAGATTTCGGAATAGCTTTCGATATTTATTCCCGTACAAGCTCTGATATTCATAAAAAGACAGCTTCTGACTTTTTCCTTACGTTGCATAATAAGGGAGCGTTTGAAGAAAAAACAAGTGAACAATATTATGATGCGGAAGCTCAGATGTTTCTCGCCGACCGTTATATTATGGGCGAATGCCCTCACTGTGGCAATCCGAATGCTTACGGAGACCAGTGTGAGTCGTGCGGAACATCGCTTAGTCCTACCGATCTGAAAAATCCTCGCTCTACAATATCAGGTTCTACTCCTGTGATGCGTGAAACAAAACATTGGTATCTGCCTCTTGACAAGCACGAGTCGTGGCTTCGTCAGTGGATACTCGAAGATCATAAAGAGTGGAAATCGAATGTTTACGGACAGTGTAAGTCATGGCTGGATATGGGGTTACAACCTCGTGCCGTAAGTCGCGACCTCGATTGGGGTGTGCCTATTCCACTGCCCGATGCAAAAGGAAAAGTACTTTATGTGTGGTTCGATGCTCCTATCGGATATATTTCTAATACAATAGAATTGCTGCCGGATAGCTGGGAGAAATGGTGGAAATCGGAAGATACGAAATTGGTACACTTTATCGGGAAAGATAATATTGTTTTCCACTGTATCGTTTTCCCTGCCATGTTGAAGGCTGAGGGTTCTTTCATTTTACCTGAAAATGTTCCGGCAAATGAATTCCTGAATCTGGAGGGCGATAAAATATCCACTTCTCGAAACTGGGCTGTGTGGTTGCACGAATATCTCGAAGACTTTCCGGGACAACAAGATATACTTCGTTATGTGCTCACTGCTAATGCTCCCGAAACGAAGGATAATGACTTTATGTGGAAAGATTTTCAGGCTCGTAACAACAATGAACTTGTTGCTATTTTGGGGAACTTTATCAATCGTGCATTAGTCCTCACCCAGAAATATTTTGATAATAAAGTACCGCAGCTGAATGAACTGACAGACTATGATAAGGAAACCCTTAAAGAGTTTGCAGATGTAAAGGCTGTAGTCGAATCTTATCTCGATACATACCGTTTCCGCGATGCGCTTAAAGAAGCCATGAACCTGGCACGTATCGGTAACAAATATCTGGCAGATACAGAGCCTTGGAAAGTCGTTAAAACGGATATGGCACGTGTAGAAACAATATTGAATATATCTCTACAGATTACTGCCAATCTCGCAATTGCTTTCGAGCCGTTCTTGCCATTCAGCGTAAAAAAGATACGTCGGTTTATTAATGTTGATAACCTCACATGGGATCAACTAGGACGCATTGATCTGCTGCCTGTAGGACATCCATTGAATCAGTCGGAATTACTGTTCTCTAAAATAGAAGATGAAACGATAGAAAAACAAATCCAGAAACTTTTGGATACTAAAAAAGCAAATGAACAGGCCGTGGAAGTAAAAGTTGCTCCGCAGAAACCAAACATTGCTTTTGATGATTTTTCGAAGCTCGATCTTCGTGTTGGAAAAGTATTGGAGTGTGTAAAAGTACCTAAAGCTGATAAATTGTTGCAATTCTTAATTGATGATGGCATGGGTAAACGTACCATTATTTCGGGAATAGCAGCTTGGTACAAGCCTGAAGAGTTAGTAGGTAAACAGGTGTGTTTTATTGCAAATCTCGAACCACGGAAACTAAAAGGGATAGAGTCGCAAGGAATGATTCTTTCTGTAGAAGATGGGGGCGGTAATTTATCGCTTATCACACCTTCTAAAGATGTAGAACCGGGTTGTCAGATAGGATAAAGAATAATATATTTTTCTATAAGCCGATATTCCTTAAGAGGTGTATCGGCTTTTTTATTTATAAAAAAATAGTTTTCTTGTAATAAAATTCAAGTAACTTCTACTATATAGTAAAAGGACAATAATGATATGGATGATCTGAGAGAGAACTTTCTACAAATACTTGAAAAATATCAATCCATTCTGCATAAGGTGAGTCTCATCTACTTTAGGCATGAAGATGAACGGAAAGATAATTTTCAGGAAATTGTTTATCAGATGTGGAAGGCATACGCATCTTTACGAAATAGAAAGAACGTTGTATCATGGATATACTCAATATCTATCAATACTTCTATATCACGAATTAGAAAAGATTCCCGGATGCAGTACCGCGAAGAATTGCCCGATGAGGCTTATGTTGATATGGCTAAGCAATGGGCTGTGGACGAAGATATGGGTATGCTGTTGACAGCTATTTATGATTTGAATGATATCGACAAATCTATCATACTGCTTTATTTGGAGGAGAAAAGCTATGAAGAAATCTCAGAAATCATAGGGATTAGTAAATCCAATGTCGGCACGAGAATAAACCGAGCAAAAAATGTTTTGAAGGACAACTTAATTAAGATGGGTTATGAAAAGGGATAATTTACAAGATATATGGCACAAAGGAAGCTCTAATATAGAGGCTCAGTCTTCTGAAGACCTCAAAAAGCTCCTAGAAAAGAAGGTTGTCAAAGTGATGAGAAAACATTCTTTTATCGATTATATTTCCATATCGGTAGGAATTACACTTTTTGTGTTACTGGTATATGCCGGAATAAAAAGAGCGGATGATACCTATTATCTAATAAATAATATAATGCTATGCTTTGTAGTTGCTGTCTTTGTTGTATCGGGCATCCGATCGCACTATAAGATAAATTATAATACGATGAGTCTTCCTCTCAGAGATTGGTTGAGGTATCGGATAAATGAGATATCCAAATCGCAAAAGATGTATCCGGTTCGTTACTTTTTTGCGATCTTGATGATTTTACCATGCTATCTGTCTTTTTTCGTATATTCAATAAACAGGTCTTTTCTTGATGTTGTTACGAATCAAGCCTTCTTTCCTGCTTTTCTTATTGTATTTATTAGTGGTACTTTCTCTTCTTTGTTGGCTATGAGGAATATAAGTCTATATAAAAAGAAAATATTGAAGAGTCTTAAAAAAATGTATGATCAACTTTGCGAACAAGATTGATGTCTGTTATTTTGTAAGTAAATAAGGGTTGATTCTATTTTCTTTTTGATGTTTTTATTTTATATTTGTAGTGTAGTGCTGTTTGATTTGTCAAATAGTTAGTTAACCTTGCTTTATTTTCTTTTCAATAAATAATCTTTTAACCAAAAATCTACGAATATGGCATTCTCAAAGAAACCATGGGCAGAGCCCTATCGCATCAAAGTAGTAGAACCCCTGAAAACCACAACAAGGGAGCATCGTTTGAAATGTATGAAAGAAGCCGGATGGAATACTTTTTTACTCCATGCCGATGATGTCTATATCGACTTGTTGACGGATAGCGGAACGAATGCGATGAGTGATATGCAATGGTCGAGAATGATGATCGGAGATGAGGCCTATGCCGGTAGTCGTAGTTTTTACTATTTGGAAGAAGTTTGTAAAAAGTATTACGGTTACAAATATATTCTGCCTACTCATCAAGGTCGTGGAGCTGAAAACTTACTAAGCAAATGTATGATTACTCCTGGACAGTATGTAGCAGGTAATATGTATTTTACGACTACACGTCAGCATCAGGAGATCGCGGGAGGAACATTTGTGGATGTGATTATCGATGAGGCGCATAGAAGTCAGTCCACACATCCTTTTAAGGGGAATATCGATCTTGAAAAATATGAGAGGCTGATTAACGAAAAAGGCGCAAAAAATATAGCTTATATCACTGTTGGTGCTCCTGTGAATATGGCAGGAGGGCAGCCTGTGAGTATGGCGAACATGAAGGCCGTATCGGAACTCTCCCACAAGCATGGCATCAAAGTTGTGTTGGATGCTACGCGCAATATAGAGAATGCGTATTTTATTCAACAGCGTGAAGAGGGTTACAAGAATCGTAGTGTAGAGGATATAAATCGTGAATTTTGCTCTTATAGCGATGCTGCGACAGTCAGTGCCAAAAAAGATTTGTATGTAAATATTGGAGGATTAGTTATGTGTAACGATCCCGATCTTTACGATGATTTACGAAGCCTGATCGTTGTATACGAAGGAATGCCAACATACGGAGGTCTTGCCGGAAGGGATATGGAAGCGATGGCTCAGGGGTTGATCGAAGCCGTACAGGATGATATGATAGCCTCACGTGTTCGTCAGGTCGAATATTTCGGCAATCTGTTGCATGAAGCAGGTATCCCCGTTGTATTGCCTATCGGAGGACACGGTGTATTTATTGATGCGAAGAAATTTTACTCACATATACCTCAAGATCAATTTCCTGCGCAGAAACTCGCTGCGGATATTTATGTAGAATCAGGAGTGAGAGGTATGGAGCGGGGAATTGTATCGGCAGGAAGGAATAAACAGACAGGTGATCACTATTATCCTGAGCTGGAATTAGTAAGATTGACTGTTCCTCGTCGGGTATATACACAGGCTCATTTCGATGTAGCTGCTTGGAGTATAATAGAGATGTTTAAAGATCGGGATAAAGCCCGTGGCTTGAAGATGGTGTACGAGCCTAAATTCCTTCGTTTCTTCCAAGGACGATTTGAGGAATTATAATGAACAGATTTTGATCTTAAGCTATATAAACAAAAAGAGCAGTAAAAACTGCTCCTTTTGTTTGATAAAGAATGAATTTATTCTTTTATTTAAATACTACTACTCTGCTTTCTAGCGGATGGAATTCCTTTGGTCCTGCTTCGCTTGTTGGTGTGCCAAATGGCATTTGAGCTACCAGTTTCCATTTAGAGCTGATGTTGAATGCTTTTGCTACTTCTTCATCAATTATCGGATTGTAATGTTGCAGCGATGCGCCTAATCCCGCTTCTTCGAGCATTGTCCAGATTGCAAACTGGTGCATTGCCGATGTGTGCTGAGACCACACAGGGAAGTTTTCGCTGTATGCAGGGAATGCATCTTGCAAACCTTTTACAACGTCTGTATCTTCATAGAAAAGTATTGTTCCGTGACCTGCAGCAAAGGCTCCGTCTATCTTAGCTTCTGTAGCCGGAAAAGCTTCAGGTGAAACAAGCTTCTTCAATACTGATTTTACGATATCCCATAGTTTTTTGTGATTGTCATTCAACAGGAGAACTACTCTTGTTGATTGCGAGTTGAATGATGATGGAACATGCAAAACTGCGAAATCTATAATTTCTTTTATCTGATCATCTGAAATAGGGCTCTTGTCATTGATAGCGTAATATGTTCTACGACCTTCTATTGCTTCTTTAAGATTCTTTTTCATTGTTTACTTTATTTAATTAGTGTCTAAATACTATAGTTAGCTTTGTTACTCTAACGTCAAAGTTAAAGTAAATGTTTTGATGAATTGTATAAAAATAATAATAGTTATCTCTTCAAATATCTATATATCTAAGTATTTCGTACATTTGTGGCTGAATTCTTAACAAATGGTATAATGCATTTTTCGGGAGTAATATTTGATTTTAACGGAACATTATTTTGGGATACTAAGCTGCATAATAAAGCATGGGATATATTTCTGACTAAACATGGTTTGTTTTTATCCGATGAGGACAAGTTTAAGAAGATGCATGGTAAAAACAATAAAGATTTGTTTATTGAATTATTTAATAAGCCCTTGTCTGACGTTGAGATTCAAAAATATGTGCTTGAAAAAGAAGGACTGTATCAGGATTTATGTTTGCAAACCGATATGCAATTAGCTCCCGGAGCTTCTGATTTTCTAGATTTCCTGAAAGATAAAAAGATACCATTTACCATCGCCACTGCCTCAGGGAAAGAGAATCTCGATTTTTATTTCGAGCATCTTCCTCTTACACGATGGTTCGAATACGATAAGGTTGTTTATAACAACGGAAAGATAAAAGGAAAACCCGATCCTCAGATATATCAGAATGCTTTGGCTATTATAGACAAACAACCTGAGGATGTCATTATATTCGAAGATGCTGTAGCCGGATTGCAATCTGCACGAAATGCAAAAGCCGGAAAAATAATTGTCGTAAACTCAAATGATGACGATTATACAGACTGGTCGGATTGCCAGATAATTAAAAATTTTGACGAAGTAGATAGAACGCAATTTGTATTATAAAGAAAATGGAGAGCTCTATAAAGAAAGTTCATACTGTAATTTGTCCTGTCTGCGGAAGTCGTGGAATTGACCCTTTTCTATCCTGTAAAGATTATCTTACAACACAGGAAGTCTTTGAAATCAATAAATGTAATGGATGTGGTTTTGCTTTTACTCAGGATTTTCCTGTCGAAAATGAAATCGGAAAATATTACGAAGCACCTGAATATATTTCACACTCGGATACAAACCGGGGGATAATAAACAGTCTGTATCATCTGGCTCGCAAGATAGCATTGAAGTCGAAGTCGAAGCTGGTTACCAAGTATGCGGACTGTAAAAAAGGGATGTTGCTTGATATAGGTTCAGGAACCGGTTACTTTCTAAATCGGATGAAAGAACTGAAATGGATTGTAACAGGTATCGAGAAATCGGCATCAGCCAGAAAGTATGCAAAGCAAAAATTTGGTATAGATTGTCAGGATTCCGAATATCTTTACGAGATCCCCTGCCAGACAAAAGATGTGATTACGATGTGGCATGTGCTGGAGCATCTCGAACATCTGAATAGTGTACTGGACTATCTCCAAAAAATATTGAAAGATGACGGTACTCTCGTTATAGCCTTGCCCAATAAAGAATCGTTTGATGCAAGATACTATAAAGAATATTGGGCTGCCTACGATGTGCCCCGCCACCTATGGCATTTCTCTTCTTCCGATTTTCAGCGCATTGCAAACAGGCATCAGTTCGAAATTCTAGAAGTGAAGCCGATGTATTTCGATGCTTTCTATATATCTATGCTGAGTGAGAAAAATATGGGACATTCGTTTGCCAGTTTGCGAGGGTTGATTCGAGGCGGAATTTATTTCCTACGTACCTTGAGGAATAAAAATGGCAGTAGTTCGTTGATTTATATATTAAAGAAGAAAATAACAAACACAAAATAAGATGATAAAAAAAGAGCAGTCTTTGGTGAAGATGTTGTTGCCACATATTATTGCAGTGGTTGCATTTTTATTTATAACAATGGCATATTTTAGCCCTATGTTGCAAGGTAAAGTGTTGTCGCAGCACGATGTAACACAATATCAGGGTTCAGCAAAGGAAATTAGCGACTATTACTATAATGAGGGTAAGACTTCGGCCTGGACAGGCTCGATGTTCTCCGGTATGCCTGCGTATCAGATAGGGGTGCATGGAGGCAGTCCAAATTTTCTTGACTATCTCGAAGCTCCTGTGAAAGCATTGGGCAACACCACGGCAGGACCTGTTTTTGCAGGTATGCTCATGGCTTATATCTTATTTTGCTTGATGGGATTCAGTCCGGCAGTTGCTATATTGGGAGCTGTTGCTTATTCGCTGTCATCTTACAATATTGTTATACTCAACGCCGGGCACGTGACTAAAGCATGGGCGCTGGCATATATGCCGTTGATAGTGGCAGGCTTTATGTCGTTGTTCAAGAATAAGATCTTGCTTGGTAGCGTATTGGTCGGTTTGGGGCTGGCATTACAAATAAAAAGTAATCACTTGCAGGTAACTTATTATACCGGTTTACTCAGCGTTATACTCTTCATTACATATGCGGTTGAGGTGCTCTCAAAAAAGAATTATAAGTCATTCCTTATGTCGTGTGGTGCCATGATTATCGCTGTGGCTTTGGCTGTGTTGGCTAATCTGGGGAATATATACGGTAATATGGAAATGGCACGAGAAAGTACCCGTGGAAAGTCTGAACTGACTTCGCCGAAGTCTGAGTCGGAAAAGCAATCGACAGGACTTGACAAAGATTATGCTTTTGGGTGGAGCTATGGCAAAGCCGAAACATTCACATTCCTTGTTCCTAATCTGTATGGGGGAGAATCGAAGCCTTATGACAAAGATGCTCAGAGTATAAAAGTATTGACTCAGAAAGTGCAATCGGGAGAAATTCCTGCCGAATTTGCCAATCAGGTGTCACGCATTCCTCAGTATTGGGGCGACCAGCCGTTTACTCAGGGGACTGTATATCTGGGAGCAATCGTTTGTTTCTTGTTCCTGTTGGGTATGATCATTATAAGAAGCAATGTAAAATGGGGGTTGCTCGTGGCTACTATCTTTTTCATATTGCTGGCTTGGGGTAAAAATCTGGAATGGTTCAACGATTGGTTTTTCTATCACTTCCCGCTCTATAGTAAATTTAGGGCAGTATCTACAGCTTTGGTAGTGCCTGCACTCACTATTGTTATGGTTGCCGTGTGGGGAATAAAAGAATTCTTCTCGGGAGAAATAGATAAAAAGAAACTAAAAAAAGCACTTTATATATCGTTAGGCGTAGTTGGTGGTCTTTGTCTTATCCTTTGGATAGCGCCGGGAGCATTCTTCAATTTCACTTCGGGTGCAGATGCACAATGGAAAGCACAGGTTCCTGAATGGTATTATAATGCATTGCTGACTGATCGTCAAGACCTGATGTCGTCAGATGCTTTACGCTCTTTGGTGTTTGTTTTATTGGGCGCAGCAATTTTGTATTTCTCTCTTCGGACGAAGGTTGATACAAAGAAAATGACAATATACGGTTCGTTGGGACTTGCCGTTTTAGTCTTGATCGATTTGTGGGGAATTGATAAACGCTATTTGAATGAGAATAACTTTGTGGCTAAAAGCACATACAAAACAGAAACGTTTTCTCCGTCGGTAGCCGATCAGGCTATCTTGAAAGATCAACATCCTTCCTACAGGGTTTTGAATCTGAATAACCCGTTTGCCGAAACAACGACTTCTTATTATCATAAATCTATTGGAGGCTATCATGCAGCCAAGCTGAAACGTTATCAGGAATTGATCGATAATCGTCTGGATGGTGAGGTTAATCAGATCATCGGTACATTCAGTTCACAAAATATAGATACAATCATGGCATCGTTTAATAAAACGAAAGCACTGAATATGTTGAATGCAAAATACGTAATATATCATCCTGAGCAACCACCATTGGTAAATCCGAATGCAATGGGCAACGCTTGGTTTGTAAATGAATACAAGTTGGTAAATAATGCTGACGAAGAAATAGCTGCAATCAATACTTTAGATCCGCACACAACAGCCGTTGTGGATAAGCGTTTCGAAAGTGAACTGTCGGGATTGAAAATTACCCCCGACTCTACAGCTACAATAGAATTGGTATCATATAAGCCGGATGTGCTGACTTACAAAACGAAGGCTGTCTCAGAGCAACTAGCCGTACTTTCCGAGATTTATTTCTCGAATGGTTGGCAAGCTTATGTTGATGGAAAGGAAGTGCCTCACTTCCGTGCCGATTGGACATTGCGGGCAATGCGTGTTCCGGCAGGAGAGCATGAAATTGTTTTCAAGTTTGAGCCTCAGGGATATTATAACAGCCGCCATGTGGCAACAGCCTCTTCGGCAGTACTTGTTTTGTTGTTGATCGGCATAATTATAAGACCTTTTGTTTTGAAGAGAAAGGAAAAATAAAATGAAGCTATCTGTTATTTTCTGTACATACAATAGGGAGAAATATCTGTACAATGCGTTGAAAAGTATTTCGCAGCAGAATATTCCATATCACGACTATGAAATAGTTATGGTGAATAACAACAGTACAGATTCTACAGAAAGTATTTGTAAGCAGTTTCGATATGATTATCCTGGAGTTAATTTCCGATATTTTCTTGAAACGCAACAGGGACTTTCGTATGCACGCAACAGAGGTGTGCAGGAGAGTAGGGGAGATATCCTTGTTTTTGTAGATGATGATGCTACTGCATTCGAATCCTATCTTTCGTCTATAAAATCATTCTTTGAATCTCACCCCACCGTATCAGCATGTGGCGGGCCTATAGTACCTGTATATGAGGTGGAGAAACCTAAATGGTTGTCTCATTATACGGAGCAGCTTATTGGTGGAGCCCTGTACGAAGGAGATAAGATAAAACCTTTCAGCAACGGTAAATATCCCGGAGGTGGAAATTCGGCATTCAGAAAAGAAGTGTTTGATAAATACGGATTGTTTAATGTAGAATTGGGACGCAAGGGAACAGGACTTATCGGCGCTGAAGAGAAAGACCTTTATGACAGACTGACAAGAGGTGGTGAAAAATTTTATTACCTCCCACAAATGGGTATTCATCATTATATACCCGAAAAGAAACTTACAGAATCTCACTTCAGGGAACTAACTTACTCTATCGGAAAAAGCGAACGTATTCGTACTAAATCGATATCTCCGAATGCCTATCAAAACAGAATCTTTGCTGAATGTAAAAAATGGGCGGGCTCTATTGTCTTGTTTTTTACTTATGCATTGAGGCTATCTCCCGACAAGGGCTGGAAGCTGATACAATTTAGATGGTATGTAAGTAAAGGGCTGCTGGGGAAGTAGATTTTTCTGTACAGACCTCATATATAATAAAATAATTGTACTTTTATCTATTAAAGAGGGTGATGCATGACAAAAAAAGGTAACAAATAAAAGTGCTTTGAAAAGTGTCACTTTTGTCACCTTTTGCTTGTAATGTGTTGTTGTGTAGTTTTTTAGTTTTATGTGACGTTGTCACTTTTTGGTGATTAAAATATGAAAAAGAAGACTAATAGTAATTTATTGAAAGTTGTTGCCGCTATTGTGGTTGTTATCGTATTACTCTTTTTGTTTAGAGGAAACATTTACCGCATGGCTGTAAAATATGAAGATGGCGGAAGCCGTAAGTCTTATGATATAAAAGAAGGTGATTTGGCAACATTCATCAATCAGAGTCTACCCAACGATGAGGCATTAGATGCTACTATAAGCATTGAGCAGATTATCGACTTATCTCAGGAGATAACTACAAAAGTATTGGACTTTTCTTCTGATGCTCAGGAAAGTGATCCGCAGAAGCTTTTTGTTACCACAGAGGCTAGTTATACCGGCTATGCTGCCTTTACATCTGCTGTAGGTACTTACCTGATAAAGAGGTTTGGAATGGATAAGCAGTGGGAGGCTAAGCCGAAGAAAGGCAAGCTGTACCTCTTTGGAAACAATATGTACAAGAATGCCCAGAACGGATGGTTTAAAGATCATGACTTTGTTGTGTTCAGGAATAAGAATACAAAAGAGGAGATCTACGTAGACCCTACTGTGGATGAATATCTTGGGCTGAAGCGAGTTGATAGATATCAAAAGTAAAATGTTGGCAAACGAAGATATTTCCCGGCAAATAAAAGATTATGCATATAGTCTGGGTTTTGATGCTTGCGGGATTTGTAAGGCTGAGCCGATAGAGGTCGAGGAACAACAGCATTTTAAAGACTGGCTTAGTCATTCATATCATGCAGATATGGATTATATGGCTAGGAATACAGAGAAACGATGCAACCCTACTTTATTGGTTGAAGGTTCCCGTTCGGTAATCAGTGTCGCATTGAATTATTACCCTGAAGCAAAGCAACCGCAAGAAAACCCTCAATTTGCTTATTACGCCTATGGCAAAGACTATCACGATGTAGTGAAGAATAAGTTGCAAATGCTGCTGGATTACATTAAGAGCTTAGAGCCAACGACCGAAGGACGGGCTTTTGTTGATACAGCACCGATATTGGAACGTTATTGGGCAGCTAAGGCCGGATTGGGATTTATTGGAAAAAATTCATTGCTGATTATTCCGAAGAAGGGTTCTTATTTTTTTCTGGGCGAATTGATCATCAATCTTGAGCTGACATACGACACTCCATTGAATTTATCGTGTGGGAACTGTACTCGCTGCCTCGATGCATGCCCTACATCGGCTATCGTAAAGCCTAGAGTGGTGAATGCGAGTAAGTGCATTTCGTATCAGACGATCGAAAATCGTGGCGAGATTGATGAGCATGTGATTCCGAAGATGAATAATCGTTTTTATGGTTGTGATATTTGTCAGCAGGTTTGTCCCTGGAACAGATATTCACGACCGCATCAGACGGCAGAGTTTAACCCCTCTCAGGCTTTTTTAGACCTGTCTTTTGACCGCGTTGATAATTTGTCGGTTGAAGACTACCAGAAGATATTTAAGGGTTCGGCGGTGAAGCGTGCTAAATTTACAGGGTTGAAAAGAAATCTGGAAGCACTGAGGCAGAATTTGAAATAATATTAAGTCGTTGATAACGTTTTATAAGAAGATGAAAAAGATAAAATATATAGTGTTGATAGTTGTGTTGGTGTTTGTAACTTTCTCTTGCGGAAGTGATGAAAGTTTGAATACTATTCCTATTGAACCCGTAAGATTTGAAGTCAACCTGATAAAATCTCCGGACAAGAATCTGCGAACACCCGGGAATATTGTGACATTTACTCAACCAAGGCTGGCTACGGATATGATTGGATACTCAGGACTGCTTATTGTTTGTAGTGCTGTACCTATAACTAGCAGTGTCTATCAATTGTATGCATACGATCTTTGTTGCCCCTACGAAAAACAACGACCGATAAAAGTTGTGCCACAGAGTGATGGAACTGTAAAGTGTTCCCATTGCGGTAGTGTCTTTGAGATATTTAATGGTGTAGGAAATGTAAAGTCGGGACCTGCTAAAGATAATCTTCAGACTTACTATGCTCGATTTTCTAATACAGGAGATGGAATTTTTCAAATTACACGTAGAAATTAATCCTGATAAACTTTGTAGAAAGGAAAACATTTTTTACATTTGCACTCGCTAAACGGAAAAGGCTTCCAAAATGTTGGGGTTATAGCCTTGGATATAGCAGTAATTGCGAAAGTAGCTCAGTTGGTAGAGCACGACCTTGCCAAGGTCGGGGTCGCGGGTTCGAATCCCGTCTTTCGCTCATAGGCTGCTCGGATGGTGGAATGGTAGACACGCAAGACTTAAAATCTTGTGACCATTACGGTTGTGCGGGTTCAAGTCCCGCTCCGAGTACAATTTATGTTTTTAAACGCTTGATTATCATTGGATTTTCAAGCGTTTTTGTTTTTAGGGCAACACTAGGGGCAACAAACGATGAAGTTTTTATTTATCCTCATCAAAAAGAAGTTCCCTTTCTTTAAGTTGTTTATTCAGAAGTGCATTTTCAGCAATAGTGGCTATTGCATAACCCAATCCAAATAAAAAGAACCCGAAAAACAAAATTATCAAGGAAAGTGCAATCATATCCCAATGGATAATTGCATTGTATGCTTTATCTGTCCACCATGAAGGAATAAGCATAAGTGCTACCAAAACACTAACACCAAGAAAAATGCCACTTGAAGCCCTTAGTGTCTTTATACCGGAATTGCTGTAATTTAATTGCATAGTATTATTTTAATTTTTCCAACATTACTTTTATCACCTCTCGATCTTCTAACATGATTTGTAAACTATATAAGCTCCGCATAGAAGTCTTTCAGTCTATCTCTGCTGATGAGGTTATATAGTTCCACAAACCGCTCTTTCAGCTCTGCACGTTGACATTCGAATAAGACTTTGTAGCTGCCGAAATTTGGCATAATGTCGAGTACTTGGATTATACGGCTGTCTGTTATCAATCCGAACTTACAGCCCGTCCAAATAGCATAGCTGCGAGCTTGTCTTTGAGCCTTCTCTATCTCTACTTGCTTAGTTAGTCTATGTTCTTTCTTTGCCTCAACGATAAGCAGAGGCTGAGTAGATAACTCTTCTGCATTACTCGCAAACAGGACGAAGTCGGTCTCTAACGATATTTTCTTAGAGCCTTCCGCCCCTTCTACTATCATGCCGTCGTAGCGGTCGTCTTCGCTGTAACCTAACCGAGTAAGTAAGGGTAGTATAAATTTGTTTTCTACTTCCTTCTCTGTGCGGAACTCTCTATTTTGAAGCTTGTCGAACCATCCGTCAGCGTTCCAGTCATTCGATGGGGTATAGTCGTAGTAAATGGGTGTTATAGAGGTTTTTGTTGCGTTCTCTAATTCTACCTTTTCTTCGGTATAACCTGTCCTGATTGTTTCCTCTTTTACTTGCATTGGCCTCTCTGCAGAGACTTTTCCGTTTTGTTTATACTCTTGGGCGATATTTTGTAAATCTGATAAGGTTGTATTTTTTTCCGAGTAAGGTAATTTTTCCATTATCCGGTTGTAGTTCTCCTCATTGACTTCACCCGCTCTCAGTAGCCGCTTTACGTCAAAAGAGTAAGAAGCATTAAACTGCTGAGTAGCGCTAACAAGAGCAATCGTATTCTCGCTCTTGTTAGCGATTAGGTATACTTTGGGGGAGGTTAAGTAGCAGACCAAATCGCCGACATTTGCCTGCCAAATAGATATGTGCTCAAATCCGTCTTTCGTCAACTTCGTGTTCTTCCTTTCTGCTGTTTTTGCCATAGTGATATACAGTTGTATTTGCGCCTTCTGTCCCTCAAAAGCCGATTAGTATTTAGTTAAAACAAAAAGCTGAGACTTAACTTATTCGCATTAGGGGTGCGTTCAAACTTCATATACACAGCACAAAACAACTTAGCGCCATGACTTAGGAATCTACTTTTTATTCCCGTATATGTTCGTTTAATTGGTCGTTTTCCGAATCATAGAATAAAAGCTAACCTCTTTTATATTTTTTTCAATAATATTCTAGTGTAAAGATAATGATATTTTGGAACAAAGGATAAAATTATGCTGAATACCAATTAAGGGGGCTAGAAATAAAATTACGTTTCTTGCCGGCTCGATGAAACTTCTATTTGCCGATATAAGAAACTAACTCTTTGTGACTTATTTAAGTTTGTACACTCTTGTGTGTTGTTCTTGTTGCCTATGGTATTCTGTTGACCATTATGATTGTGCGGGTTAAACTCTCTCTTTGAGTATTTGTTGAGTGTTAATTGTTTGTTTAAAAGGTTGCTAGTATTGTTTTTTCTTTTACTAGTTTGCACAACATTTCTCTTTCAAAAACAATTATTGTATATCTGTTGTTTTTATAGATATGTTATAAGTATGAATTATGAATCTCAAATATCCGTTTATTGCAATTATTATGATTAGTTTATTTGCATCGTGTACTGGTATTCCTAAAAATGCAACAGCTGTCAAAAATTTTGAAGTTGAAAAGTATATGGGACGGTGGTACGAGATAGCTCGGTTCGATTTTCGGTTTGAACGAAACTTAGATAACACCACAGCTGAATACACCTTGAATGAAAATCAAACAGTCGGGGTGCTAAATCAAGGGCACGATTACATCAAGGATACTTGGAAATCGGCAAAAGGAATAGCTAAATTTATCGGTCCTAAAGATGAAGGCAGGCTAAAGGTTTCTTTCTTCAGGCCGTTTTATGCTTCGTATAATATAATCGCTTTGGATAAGGATTATAAATATGCGCTTGTTGTGGGTAAAAACAAAAAATATATGTGGATTCTTTCACGAACTAAAACTATCCCTGATGATGTAAAAAACAACTATCTTGATTTGGCTAAAAAGCTAGACCTTGATATTGATAAGTTGATTTGGGTAAATCACGATTGAGCATAGAAAACAGTATATAAAAAAGAACCGATGGATCTTGATCCATCGGTTCTTTTTTATATAAGTCCTGTCAACCTTTCTAGGTTGAGGCAATCGAATGATTGATTACATCATTCCGCCCATTCCGCCACCCATTGGAGGCATTGGAGCAGGGTTTTCTTCTTTCTTGTCGGCGATGATGCACTCTGTAGTTAAGAACATACCTGCAATAGAAGCTGCATTCTCAAGAGCTACACGAACTACTTTAGCTGGGTCGATAACTCCGGCTGCATTCAGATTCTCGTAAACATCTGCACGAGCGTTGTAGCCGAAATCAGCTTTTCCTTCACGTACTTTCTGTACTACAACAGCACCTTCTTTACCGCTATTAGCTACAATCTGACGAAGAGGCTCTTCGATAGCACGCTTAACAATTTCGATACCGGTAGTTTCGTCTTCGTTTTCACCTTTTAGGTCTTCTAGAGTGCTAATAGCACGAATGTAAGCTACACCACCTCCGGGAACTGTACCTTCTTCGATAGCTGCACGAGTTGCAGAAAGAGCATCGTCAACACGGTCTTTCTTTTCTTTCATTTCTACCTCTGACGGAGCTCCTACATAAAGAACAGCTACACCACCTGCCAATTTAGCAAGACGTTCTTGTAGTTTTTCTTTATCGTAGTCTGATGTTGTTTTTTCCATTTGTGCTCTGATCTGAGATACACGAGCAGCAATAGCATCTTTCTCACCTGCACCGTTTACGATAGTGGTATTATCTTTATTGATAGTTACCTTATCAGCAGTACCAAGCATGTCGATAGTAGCAGCCTCAAGTTTGATGCCTCTCTCTTCTGAGATTACGATACCACCTGTAAGGATAGCGATATCTTCAAGCATTTCTTTACGACGATCACCAAATCCGGGAGCTTTAACCGCAGCAATCTTCAAGCCTGCGCGAAGACGGTTAACTACCAGTGTAGTCAATGCTTCTGAGTCGATATCTTCTGCAATGATTAGCAATGAGCGACCTGATTTAAGAGCAGATTCAAGAATAGGAAGAATGTCTTTCAATACTGAAATCTTCTTGTCGTGAATCAAGATATATGGGTTTTCAAGATCAGCTTCCATTTTCTCTGTATCTGTTACAAAGTATGGAGAGATATAACCTCTGTCAAATTGCATACCTTCTACTACATCCACATAAGTTTCTGTACCTTTTGCTTCTTCAACAGTGATAACCCCTTCTTTCTTTACTTTGCCCATAGCTTCAGCGATCAGCTTACCTATCGTTTCGTCGCCGTTAGCTGATATCTTAGCTACGTGCTCTATCTTCTGTAGGTCATCGCCTACGGCTACAGCCTGAGACTTGATGTTTTCTACTACTTTTGCTACAGCTTTATCGATACCACGTTTCAAATCCATTGGATTTGCTCCAGCCGTAACGTTCTTAAGACCAACGCTAACGATAGATTGTGCCAATACTGTGGCAGTAGTAGTACCATCACCCGCATCGTCGTTTGTTTTAGAAGCTACTTCTTTTACAAGTTGAGCTCCCATATTCTGGAATGCTTCTTCCAGTTCTATTTCTTTTGCTACTGTTACACCGTCTTTTGTGATGTGAGGTGCACCAAATTTCTTTTCGATGATTACGTTGCGACCTTTTGGTCCAAGGGTTACTTTTACTGCATTAGCTAATGCATCAACACCTTTTTTTAGCTCGTCGCGAGCATCTATGTTAAACTTAATCTCTTTAGCCATAATGTTATGTTAATTAAAACTGTTAGTATTAAATAATTGCAAGAATATCAGATTGACGCATAATAAGGAAAACTTCACCGTCAAGTTCTACTTCTGTTCCGGCGTATTTGCCATAAAGAACCTGATCTTTTGGTTTTACTATCATATCTTCGTCTTTTGTTCCGTTGCCTACTGCAATAACTTCACCTTTTAGAGGTTTTTCTTTAGCTGTATCCGGAATAATGATACCTCCCACGCTTTTTTCTTCGGCTGCAGCCGGCTTAACAAGCACTCTGTCTGCTAATGGTTTAATACTCATGATTCTTAAATTTTTAATAGTTATATATTAATTTATTTTATGTATTCTGTTTAGATATTAGCGAAATGCGTGCCAAAATATATTTCTGTCAAAACAGCAGAATCATAGAAATGACAAACTGACAAGTAGTCATTTTCGCTAATGTGTTTTATTAAAATAGAGATTATTCTATAACAAAGATGATGGTTTCTTCTGTCGGCGCCCAGTCATATACAAATTTTGCGTGCGATGTCGCATTGCGCACACACATGTGTGAACGGGGTGTAGTGCCTAGTGAAGGGCTATATTCAATGAATGTGGTACTTGGTGCATTCACTGGAATACCGTGTATATATCCTCCGTTTGTAAAGCGATTGGCATAAGGAGCAAAGCCTCCTGTTTCCGTTGTGCCATCGACAAGGAAAAACATCTTTACTTTTTTCTCCTGAAGAACAAATAGACCCAGTGGGGTTTCTTGCTGATACGGCGGCTTATGCAAACCTGTTGTGGCAGGATTCATACTTCTTACAATCCATTTTTTATCTACTTTCTCGAGAGTGACAATATTCTCATTGTTGCGATCAACAAATATTGCATGTTTAAATTGTACGGTATCATGAATTGGTTTTACATATTTCTTAGGAACAAGCCATAACTCTTTGGAGTCCGTTGTGGTTATTTTTCTAAAACTCCCGACATTGTCTTTGAATAGTTTTACCAAGGCACCGTCTCTGCCATACCGTTCTCCTGTAACAGTATCCGTAGGAAGAAAGAGAGGAATCCCTTGAAATCGTTCTACCCCTAATGTGTCGGCAATGCGTTTGTATTCATTCCTTTTATATTTCTTTACAAGAGGTGCTTCTCCATTGTTATTCCGATAATTCTGTAAAATCCCCCAAGCAAAGAATTCTTGTTGGAAATTTTCGAGAATAGCCAAGCCTTGTTTGATCTTCTCCCACTGGAACTGCCGTGTTGTGTCACGATATGGGTATGTGTCTTGCAGAGTGTATTGGTCGTAAAGAAAATCCTTCTCTATGGTAATATCTTTGGCTTTTATCCTCTGCATTTTTTGAGCATTCTTCATCAAGAGAGAATCCTGACGTAATTGGCTGAGAAATGAGTCTTGTCCGGTTTTTTCGGAACAAGAATTAAATATAAATAAACAAACGAAAAATAAAGAAATTGTTGTCGCTTTCATCAAAACGTAAAATGTTTCTTGAAGTTTATATGATATAATTTAAATACCGACATTTCATTTTTGTCACATATGATACAAACAATAAAAATGCCTGATTGTTCGATGTTTATATCTACACGTAAAACAAAAAGTAACAAAGGTAACACTTATTTGCAGAATTTAGAGTGTCACTGTTTTTATATCGAACCATCTCTTTATGAGATAATTTTAATCGGTCAAAATACAAAATAAAAGAAAGCTAAAAGTTGCAGTATCACATATTTCGCTTTTAAGTATTAAGTGTTAAATAAGCAAGATTATGAACTATTTACTTATCTTTGCTTGATATTTACTTAATACCTCTTATTAATGAAAAAAATCATATTTCTCTTTTTATCAACCCTTGCAATCTTATTCGTTTCTTGTCAGGGTAATTCTTATTCCATAGAAGGAAAGTTTTCGGATAATTCATTCGACACCAAAGTTGCATATTTACAAAAAATAGATAGTATCAACTCTCAGAAGGCAACAGTAATCGATTCCGCAACGATATCTGATGGAAAATTCAGTTTTAAAGGAACAGCTGATGAGCCTATGATGGGATTTGTATCTGTAGGCAAACTTGAGAATGCAGATAATGATACACCGATAGGAACACTGATATTAGAACCGGGTAATATCAAAATTACATTTGATAAAACAAACGTAACTCTTGGAGGAACACCCAAGAATGACGAGTTTAATAATATACACAAGGTAATGAACACTCTTACCGATAAGATATCTAAAATTACGCCTCAGGATGCGAACAACCCTGCAATAAGAGCCGAAGTAGATACTTTGCAAAAACAATTGCAGATGTCGACTTTCAATTTTGCTAAGGCAAATATTTCGAATAAAGCCGGTGAGTTTTTATTCTATTCATCAGCAAAATCATTTAGTAAAGATCAGCTAAAAGAATTGATAGCAGCCAGCGACAGTACATTCCGAAACAGAGATGAGATCAAGGCTTTGGTAAAAGAATTGGACAGAGTGAAACCTGAAGTAGGTAATCCATACAGTGATGCTCAATTGATAGATCAAAGTGGACAGATGGTATCCTTGTCTGACTATGTAGGCAAAAATAAATTAGTCTTGATCGATTTCTGGGCTTCATGGTGTCAGCCATGTATTCAGGAAATACCAAATCTTATAAAAACTTATAATGCATACAAATCTAAAGGTCTTGAAATAGTTGGTATATCAGTTGATGATGATAAAAACAAATGGACTGCAGCTGTCCAAAACTATAAAATGACCTGGGTGCAATTGGCAGATGCAACAACAATGGCATCGCAATTATACGGAGTGCAAAGCATCCCGCATACATTACTTATAGATCAAAATGGCGTTGTTATAGCCACCGATTTAAGGGGTAAAGAATTGGACGATAAAATAGCTGAAATCCTAAAATAATCTTTAAGTCATAAACAATAAGAGTTTTGTCTTTGTTTTAAACGTAACTCTTAAAAAATTAAGATATACTATTTATTAACCACTATTTTGATTTAGAATGAAGAAAATAATTTTGTTTCTTGCAGCAATTGCGATACTTGCTACATCTTGTGTAGAGAAAGATGCTTTTACCATTAAAGGTAAATTACCGAATGGTACGTATGACGGACAACAAGTATATCTAAAGACTTTAGATGAGAATTGGAAAGACCTTGTGGCTGTTGACACAGTAGATGTTGTTGACGGAGAATTTGTTTTCAAAGGACTAGCCAAAGACGGTGCAAAAATACATTTCATCTCATTGGATGATGCACCTGACAATATGAACAGACCTGTTTTGGTGATAGTGGAACCCGGACAGATAGAAGTTTCTCTGGATAGCATTTCTACAGTAAAAGGTACTCCTTTGAATAATGCTTGCCAAGCGTTTAATACAAAGAGCCAGGCTATAGAAAATGAAATGATGTCTATCTCTTCCAAGTTGAGGGATGATTCAACGAATACAGCCAATAAAGCTGAACTTGAAAAACAGTATGAAGACAAATATAATGTTTGGACAAAAGAGACTTTCGACTTTGTAAAGGAAAATATACAAAACCAACTTGGAGTTTATTTCTTATCTCGCAACTTTTATCGCTTCTCTGCCGAACAGCTTAATGAGCTTATTCCGTCTATTAAGCCTGAATATAAGTCTATAGCCAGAATACAAAAGGTAGAGAAAGTAGCCAAAGCTCTTGATGCAACGTCTGTAGGGAAAACATTTACCGATATAAAAGGTAAAACTCCGGAAGGAAAAGATATAGCATTAGCAGATTTTGCAGGTAAAGGAAAATATGTCTTGGTCGATTTTTGGGCTTCATGGTGTCCTCCATGTCGTGCCGAAATGCCAAAACTTGTAGAACTTTATAAGCAATACAGTGCCAAAGGGGTTGAGATCGTAGGTATTTCTTTAGACAAAACAAATGAAGACTGGGTGAAAGGAATCAAGAACCTGAATATTACATGGCCTCAAATTTCAGACCTTAAATTCTGGGATAGTGAAGGTGCTGCAATTTATGGTGTGTCTTCTATTCCTCACTTGATGTTGTTAGACAAAGATGGTAAAATATTAGCCAGAGGTCTGAATGCTGAAGAAGCAACTAAAAAGATAGAGGAACTCTTGAAATAATAAAAGAGCCGATCATAAATAAAAAAGCCTGTTTGCAAAAACAGGCTTTTTTGTTACTCAATAGTATCTTATAATACTGTCTTTATTTTTTCTATCTCGTCATCTATATCATTCCACTCGTTGTCGCCCACTTTAGCCCCTATCTTTTGAATTACGTATGCGGCTAGTAGAGTTCCTATTTGCCCACTGATAAAAAGTGAATAGTTTTGTATCAGTCCATATATAAATCCGGCTGCATATAGGTCTCCTGCTCCCGTTGTATCTACACAGTTTACTTTGTATGCGGGAACAAATATCTTTTCGTCTCCTTGTTGTATCCACGATCCTTTGTCTCCAACTTTCACTATAGCTATATCTGTTTGTTTAGCTAATAAAGAGACGGCTTCTTCGGCTTCTACATTCAATAGGGCTCTTGCTTCCTCTTCGTTCGCAAAGACGATGTCTGTGTACGTAGGGATGATGTCTAGAAGAAATTGACGGTTTGCTTCCACTACATTATAACTGGCAAGGTCAAGTACAACTTTTGCTCCTGCTTCTCTGGCTAATTCAATTGCTCTGCGGATCAGTGCATGACTTTGTACCAGATATCCCTCAATGTAGAAATACTTGTAACCTTCAAAATCGGCTGTTTTAAGCTCTTCTGCATCCAATAGGGCAGCAGCACCTAAGTATGTGCCAAAAGTACGCTCTCCGTCCTTAGAAATGAACGTAGATGCAACACCCGAAGGTTCATTAACCTCGGTCAGGTGTGATTTGATTTTGTATTTATTTAAGTCTTCTTTAAAGAAGTTTCCATAAAAGTCTTTTCCTACCTTTCCCAGAAAGCCGGTTTCTATTCCCAAACGGGATAAACCTACAATTGTATTCGATGCAGAACCGCCTGATACAATATTCTTTTTTAATTTATTTATTTCACCTGATAATATTTCAAACTTCTTGTCATCTATAAGCTGCATGCTACCTTTCGGTAGTTCAAGCAGTTCTAACATCTTATCGTCTTCTATAATTGCCAAAACATCCACTAAGGCATTGCCCATTCCTAATACTTTTGCCATTCTTCTTCGTTTTTTTTTGCAAAGATATTGCATAATTCAGAAATAAGGTCTATTTTTGCGTCACTTTTGAGAGAAACAAACACTCTTCCTTAGCTCAGTCGGTTAGAGCATCTGACTGTTAATCAGAGGGTCCTTGGTTCAAGTCCAAGAGGAAGAGCAAAGTAAACGAGATTTCTTCCAAAAGTACATTCTTCCTTAGCTCAGTCGGTTAGAGCATCTGACTGTTAATCAGAGGGTCCTTGGTTCAAGTCCAAGAGGAAGAGCAAAAAGAGTTACATGAAAATGTAACTCTTTTGTTTTTTATATAGATACCTCAAATGATTAATCTTTTAATAGCAGAAGAGACTGAAGATTTAAAGAGAATCTGACTCCTGCCGTTTTGTAATCGAAGTTGTTGAAAGAAGAAAATACACCCATCCCAAACAGTCTTGTAATATTTATTGAATACCCGATCTCTGAATAGAACTTTATGTCGGGAGTATACAATGTCTTAAAGTGTAGTCCTTCAAAAAATGGTTTTCCTTGTAGAAACGAGAGGCGTTTGAGTAAAAAATATTGACTGGCATAATTGAATGAGAGTGTAACCCAGTAATGGTTAGCCTGCAATTCATAATTATCGAGCAAAAGAAATGAGTCGAACAACGAGCCCAGGTTGAAGACAAGGTCGGGCGCACCATAAAACTGGTAATCGGCAAAGTGCAAATTTTTTCTAGGCCCGATAAAAGCTCCTGCTTCAAACTTATAGTCTAGTTTATCGAAATAATTCAATCGGATATTTTGCACAGCTCCGCCTTTTATTTTTCGATATTGTGAATTGTTCGTTTGCCAAGAAGAGAAGCCTTCTTCATACTGAAGATGAAAAACAAGGGGCGATTCATTATTCTGGATTGTATAGTTTGCAAACGGAACATAAGAGAGTCCCACAGAATAATATGTTCTGTCGAAACGCTTATCAGGGTTTATATTCGGTGTGATATTGTCTCTTTCTATAATCGTAAAATCTGTATTGTTATTTAATCCTGCCCGTCTTTCAACTCCAAGCCCGACTGTTAGCTTTAGCTTCTTTGTGAGATCTATGTCATTGTTCACTGAGACATAATCTTTTTGATAGAAAGAATTATAGTTTTTACCCAGAAACAAAGAGCTGAAATAGTTATTATATCGCGTTATGCTTAAGCTATTGAAATCGGCAGTATGGGAACCGATGGAGAACTTTAGCTTTCCTGCTCTTTCGGGCAAGTAGTTATACGTAAAGTCGCTTCCCCCTATAAGCCGATGTCTTGCTGTCGTATAGTATATGTAAGGGCTGATTTCGAGCTGTTGATCTTTGTCTATTTGCGATTTTAGATAAAAGCGATTTCCGAGCCAGAAACCATCCACATAGTTATAATCTCTGAATATCATTTTCACACCACCATATCTCAACGACCACTTGCTAGAGTCATTTCCTAAAAAATAATCTCCCAGCAAAGCCTTTCCATACCAAGGCTTAGACGCTATTCTTTCTTTTAACCTAAAGTGATCGAGAATCTCCAATCGTTCTGTATTTACAGGAAACATTCTTATACTATCCCAAAATGTTGAATCTTGAGTATAAGCATCTTTGTTGAATTTTATTTTGTCATTGATTTTTGGTCGTTCATCTCCTCTGCTTATAACTCCTATTGCTTCTCCGCCATTATCTATCTTCTTATATTTTAGAGATGTCAGATATGTAACGTTTCCCTTATTTCCTAATATATTGATGCTTATATCAGTTTGATATGTAATCGGAAGGTTAGGGTGGCCATCAATTGTCTGATATGTGATTTGATTAACAGTTTCCAGACCTTGGAATTTTCTATACAACTTAGCACAGGTTATATTACCGTCATCTGTAATGTACAAGTCGCCGTTCAGTAATTTGTAATCATCATATCGTGGAACAACCTCTATCTTGTTGATGACTTTGCCATCTTCTAAGTAATAGCCTTTATATTTGAATTTATAATAAGACGATACTCTCCTCCCTAAAGGAGAAATACTGCCATTGAACCAATCGGAGAATAAAGATTCACTGAGAAGCCCTATAGCTCCTCTTGTATTCATTGCATCAGCGATATTTCCGGTGTATCCGTTTACTTGAATTTTGTAGCTGTCGGGTGCTGTATATTTTACTGTACAATTGATTTCCTGATGTATGATCTTATTCTCGAGATCGGAGACATTTACATTCTCTATTTTCTTTACGACTGTATTTGTGAGCTCTGTTATTCTGGTTAATGTTAAGTTACCTTTGATGTAGGCATCAGCATCGTACGATGTGTAAGATGCCGCTTTTCTTGTTACTTTATTTAGTATATCGTTTCCTGTCAGTTCTATTTTCCTATCGGTATTTTGATATTCATAGAATGGATATGGCATGAGTGTAATCTCTACTTCACACGCTTTATCCTTTTGAATAGAAATAGACTGTTTCTGCGCTTTATATCCTATCTGTTTATAAACAAAAGTGTAGTTTCCCGGTAGAAGATTGATCTGGAATAATCCCTCATTGTTGGTCACCAACCCCTTTTTTTCTTCTTCTATATAGATAGAAGTATATGGGACAGCGACTCCTGAGGAATTTTTGACAAAACCTTTAAGGTATTGGGAAAAGACCTCACATGGGTATAAAAATAACACAAAAACAACTAAAGCAAGGGTAAGCTTCATCCTTTGATTTCCATAATAAACTATCACCCTTCAAAATTAATATTATTGTAGAATCAAAGAACTTTGCTTATTGTCAATCTTATTCAACAAGAGAAATTATAACATTTTATCACATTTTTGTGACAATAAGAGATGAGTGGGACTTGCTTTAAAACTAGTAGTGTTGATTTAAGATGTAGTTTGGTGTTTATTATAAATCAGTGTAGTTAGGTATATCCGATAGATAATTGAAGGACTGTTTATCATAGTCCATTATGCAGCAATAATGATTCAGGCCATTGGACACGATCAGATACTTAACTTTCAATACAATGTTATACCTTACAATCTGATCAAAGACTTGTTGTGTGATATCTACATCCGGCGCCTTATATTCTATAATCATCAGGGGGGATAAATCACGATTATACACTACCGAATCGCAGCGTTTTTTCATCTTGTTAAGATTTATCTGAATTTCGTTTGTAATTAAGGCTGCGGGATAGCCTTTTTCTCTTAACAAAAAGTTCACAAAGTGTTGCCTGACCCACTCTTCGGGTGTCAATGCTACAAACTTACGGCGTAAAGGGTCTAAGATAGAGATTTTTCCACCTATCTTTTTTACATTTATATCGAAGGACGGTAAATTTAACTCTAACATTTGCTACCTTTGTTAAATCCGCATATCAAATAATAAGGGATAGTGCTTGTTTATTAGACGAACAAAAGTAGAATTTATATGAAAACAAAACAAGAAATTGTAGCAAATTGGCTGCCACGCTATACGAAAAGACCACTCGAGCAATTTACAAAATATATATTATTAACCAACTTTGCCAAATACGTAGAAGTTTTTGCTCATCACTTTAATGTCCCTATTTTAGGATTGGATGGCAATATGCCAAATGCCTCGGCAGAAGGAATTACAATTATAAACTTTGGAATGGGTAGCGCCAATGCTGCTACTATAATGGATCTGTTGAGTGCAGTAGAGCCCGAGGCTGTACTTTTCCTTGGAAAGTGTGGAGGGCTGAAAAAGCATAATAATTTAGGAGATTATATATTACCGATAGCGGCTATCAGAGGAGAAGGAACATCGAATGATTATCTTCCACCCGAAGTGCCGTCTCTACCTGCTTTCAGCCTTTTGAGATCGGTATCCTCTACGATACGTAACCATAATAAGGATTACTGGACAGGAACGGTATACACCACTAATAGACGTGTCTGGGAACATGATGATAAGTTTAAGGAATATCTTCTTCAGATACGAACTATGGCTGTAGATATGGAAACTGCAACACTGTTTACTTGCGGCTTTGCAAATCAGATACCCACAGGGGCATTACTCTTAGTGTCGGATCAGCCAATGATTTCTGATGGTGTAAAAACGGAAAAAAGTGATAACGTTGTCACAAAGAATTTTGTAGAAGAGCATGTCATAGTGGGTATCGAATCGCTAATGACTTTAATTAATAACGGAGAAACAGTAAAACACCTACGCTTCGAAACATGGTAACATTTGAACAGATAGTTACAGAGATTAAAGCACGAAAATACAGACCCGTATATCTTTTTATGGGTGATGAGCCTTACTATATAGATGAGCTTACAAACATGCTGACCGAAACCGTTTTGCCTGAAGAGGAACGCGATTTCAATCAGAGTATACTGTATGGGATGGAAACGAATGTTACAGCCGTGATAACAATGGCTCGCAGTTATCCGATGATGTCAGATCATCAACTCATTGTAATCAAAGAAGCTCAAAACCTAAGTAAGATAGAGGAGCTCGAAGTATACGTAAAGAACCCGCTAAAATCTACTATACTTGTTCTCAATTATAAAGGAGGCTCTCTTGATAAACGCAAAAAGCTATATGCCGAGATAGACAAAAACGGAGCTATTTTTGAGTCGAAAAAAATACCGGAGTATAAGATTCCGGCATTTATTACTTCCTATATATTATCAAAAGGTTTGAGCATCGATCAGAAATCTGCACAGATGTTGTCTGACTATCTGGGGAATGATCTGAGTAAGCTTACGAATGAGATAGCAAAGCTGTTAATAGCTATACCGTCCGGGCAGATGCGTATTACGGCAGACCTTATCGAAGAAAATATAGGCATCAGTAAAGATTTCAATAATTTTGAATTGCTAAATGCGATTATAAATAAAAATATATTCAAGGTAAATCAGATTGCCGACTATTTCGAAAAGAATCCGAAGAACAATCCGATGATTATGACCATGTCGGTACTCTTTAACTTTTTCAGCAACCTGATGATTTGTTATTGGGCAAAAAATAAAACAGAGCAAGGGCTTGCAACCGAACTTGGACTTAGAAATCCCTATCAGGCTAAAGACTACGTTATTGCCTTGAAGAATTATAATGCGTTTAAGTGCATGGAAATTATTGGTCTCTTACGTATATACGATGCCAAATCAAAAGGCGTTGATAACAACTCTGCCCCTGACGGGGAATTACTGAAAGAATTACTATATAAAATAACTCACTGAATTTGTACATTATGGGAAAGAGAATAATAACATCATTGCTTGTTTCGCTATTTGTCTCTATTTCATTGTTTGCTGATGGATATATTGACAAGCAGACGTACGTGTATGCTGTAAAAGATGGTAGCTCATTGAAGCTGGATAGATACTATCTTAAAGATGATGAAGCAGTAGCTGTAAAGGTTACCCCTTGTATTGTTTTTATGTTTGGAGGTGGTTTTGCTGCCGGTGAACGTGACGGAGAACAGTATGTGGATTATTTTCGCAAGCTGGTAGAAAGAGGATATCAGGTTGTATCTATCGATTATCGGCTCGGAATGAAAAATATAGGTGATGGTTCGCGGATAGATCCGATGCGTTTTGCAGCACTATTGACCAATAGCATAACGATGGCTGTAGAAGACCTTTTTGATGCAACGACCTTTGTGTATAATCATGCTGAGGACTGGAATATCCAAAAAGATGAGATTATTACAAATGGTTCGAGCGCCGGAGCTGTTGCCGTTCTGCACGGAGAATATGCAATATGTAATAAGAGCAAGCTTGCAGAGAAACTCCCTCAAGGGTTTAATTATGCAGGGACAATTGCTTTTGCCGGAGCTATCTTTAGTACAAGTGGAGATTTGAAATGGCAAACAGCACCCTCGCCTATACAGATGTTTCACGGAGATGCCGATAGGAATGTTCCATTTGATAAGACAGAAATGCTTCAGGTTGGGTTGTATGGATCGAAACATATTGCAAAACAGCTTCAAGAATTAAATACTCCATATTATTTCTACAAAGTAGAAAATGCTGCACATGAAATTGCCGAACGGCCGATGAAAGAAAATATAAATGAGATCTGCTCATTTATTGATAAGTTGATTATAGGTAAAGGCAACCTAATAATAAATACAGGTGAGATGGAAATCGGCAAACCCGAACTGAAAAAAGATTTCGACTTAATGGATTATATAAAAGCAAACTTTGGAGGGTAGCTTTTTAATCGTAATCTCATTTTATACAAACTCGTCGGGAAGATTTACTAAGTATAACTTCTTCCCGGCTCGGGTAATTGCCGTGTAGAGCCAACGATAAAAATTTATCCCTAAATGTTCTTCCGAAATATAGCCTAAATCAAGAAAAACGGTACTCCATTCACCCCCTTGTGCCTTATGGCAGGTGACAGCATAAGCGAATTTTACTTGTACCGCATTATAAAAAGGGTCGGTTTTAAGTTTTTTCATTTTACCTGCCTTTGTAGATATATCAGAGTAATCTTCTAATATATTTAGGAATAATTCTTCTGCACGCTCACGAGGTAATCCCGAAACATCAGAGTAAAGCGTATCCATAAGTATCTTGATTTCGAACTCTATATCATAATCGAGGCTCCTAACCAAGACATCACAAAAGCGGAATCCATACAATTCTTGTTCACGGCGAACACGAAGCACTTCTACTATTTCACCATTCGCTAAGAAATCTATTCCTTCTATGTTTTCTGTCCAATAATAATTGTTTTTGGTGATCATCAGCATATCTCCCGCCGATAATTCCTCCTCTCTGTATAGAATCCTGTTGCGCACCCCCTGATTGTAGATGTTGCATCGCTTATTGGAGCGGGAAACAATCATCGTATTGTCTAGCCCTTCTCTATCATAAGATGCGGATATTTCATCGATAAGATCTTCTCCGTTGATACGTACAATGTCCTCAAAATTATCGAGTAGGAGCTTAGGATATGCTCCCGTTTCCCCCTTGCTCAACAGATTACGTATATTGGTGGCATTATAAAGGATGCCGGAACTTTCAGCTTGCCGCACGATCTGCGAGAGCATAGCCTCATAAACATCGAGTCCGTAACCTTCGAGTACCGCCGTTTGCAGGGCAGGGCTGTCTTCTTCCATAACGGGTGGCAACTGTGCCGAGTCGCCAATAAGCAGTAAGCGGCAATTTTCGCCTGAATAGACATAATGAATCAGATCATCGAGCAGATGCCCTGTACCAAAGAAGGATGCATCCATTCCACTATTGCTGATCATAGAAGCTTCATCTACAATGAAAAGAGTGTCTTTGTGTAGATTGTCCATCAGTCCAAAGCTTCCGAAGTCTCCTGCATACTTCTGTTGTCGGTATATTTTCTTGTGAATGGTAAAAGCCGGATGGCTGGCATAGGATGAAAATACTTTTGCTGCTCGTCCTGTAGGCGCTAGTAATACTGTTTTTTGCTTAAACTCAGTCATTGTTTTCACTAAGGCTCCCAGCAAGGATGACTTTCCCGTTCCTGCATATCCCCGCAACAAAAACAGAGTCTCTTCTTTTTGCAAAAATAAGAAGTTTACGATCCTCTCCAAGGCTTCATTTTGTTGGCTTGTAGGTTCGAATGGGAAATTCTCTATTATTTTACTGCGGAAGAAATCATTGATCATAGCGGAAGGAAATGGTGAATTGAAGATCAAAAATAGCAGATAAAAATATCTTTTTCTAACTTTGTGTATAGAAATACCAAAATATGTTTTTACCCGAAAGTATAGACCTCGGACAATCAGATAGATATGTGTTATCGATACGTATAACGCCCTATAGCTTTATGTTCTCTATTTCAGATCCTGAGACAAAAGATAATTATTGTCTGCGTGAAACATCCTTTTCAATGAGCGATAACCTTCTGGCAAATATTCAACGGATCATTTTTGATTTTAATTTTCTTACGCAGGAGTTTAAGCAGACGAATGTCATTTTCGTTTCTTCAAGCTATGATCTAATTCCTGCGCGATATTTTGATCTTAAGGATAAAGAGCATTTGTATAATTTTACACATGTAGAGAAAGCAAGCCATCTATCTACGGGTTTTATCAAAAATCAGGATGTGACTACATTGTTTAATTTGAATAAAGATATTTTTGACTTTCTATCTAGAAGCCTTTGGACTCCGCACTTTTTTCATCATACCAATTTGCTTATCAATTACTTTGAAGATAAAAACAAGCTTACTGGGAATGCTTCGAGAATGTATTTAAACTTCCACGATAATTTCCTTGATATTATTTGTTTTACCGGGCCAAAGTTGGTTCATAGCTTAACATATACGAATGAACAAATAACAAATCAGCTATATTATATTCTTAAACTTTGGGAGCAATGCAGATTCAGTCAACTGGATGATTATCTCTTTATAGTCGGTAATCCCGATCTGCAATTGGTGAAACTTCTGCAACAATATATAAAAAACATTGAGCAACAGAATATTCCAAGTGAGATTTTCTTGTGGAATGAAGATGCTCAAAAAGCTCCATTAGACTTACTAACATTATCATTATGAGAATTATCAGTGGGAAATATAAAGGGCGTAGATTTGATCCTCCCAAAAGTTTCAAAGCACGTCCTACAACAGATTTTGCAAAAGAAAATATATTCAACGTCCTGAACAACTCTATAGACTGGGAAGAAACTACAGCATTAGACCTTTTTGGAGGTACAGGTAGTATTAGTTTTGAATTAGTTTCGCGAGGGTGTCCACGTGTTGTATGTGTAGAGAAAAACTTTGCTCATGCATCATTCATCGAAAAAACAAAAGCGGAATTACAAATACAATCGGAGCTAATGCTCTCCAAGATGGATGTATTCAGTTATTTGGCGCATTGTAAAGAGCAGTTTGATTTTATTTTTGCCGACCCTCCTTATGATTTAAAGCATTTTGAAGATGTGCCTAAGCTTGTATTTGAAAAAGAATTGATAAAGCCGGGGGGGATATTTATTCTAGAACATTCTAAGGATTATAATTTCTCTAATTATCCGTTATTCGAAGATCAACGAGTATATGGAAGTGTGAATTTCAGCGTATTTAGGAATGGTTCTATATAAAAAAGAAAAGGTTGTCATCTCGACAACCAATCTTCATTGTTAACCTTAAATCTAATACCATGAAAAACACAGTACAAAGATAGTATATTTTTCATGTTATAAAACATATTATATAGTTTTTTTTAATCATTTTTTTCTATATTACAATAAATGTATATTATAACGTATAATTAACGTTATATAAAACAATAACTTAGCAAATTTTACCCCGATAATAAGGATTCTATCAATACCTCAATTTTTTTATAAAGACTTTATTTGTAAATATCGTTTCCTATTAATCTGATAGGATAGGGGATGGTTTGTTTTGTAATGTTCTCTTTATGTGTTGTTTGTCTGTCTGTTTTTTTGGAGATTTATTTCCTGAATTTATGCTCGATGAAAAATTTAGTGACGAGAAAGGAGGTTTAAATTATATATCTATAGAACGGATACTATATAAAAAAGAAAAGGCTGTCATCACGACAACCAATCTTCATTGTTAACCTTAAATCTAATACCATGAAAAACACAGTACAAAGATAAGTGAATTTTTATGTTGTAAAACATGTTTCGCTATTTTTCTTTATTCGTTTAACTTTATTTAACTTATTCGGTGCTATCCGGTAGTTCTTTTTGAGCTTTAACTCCTAGATCTTTAAGCATTTCTGCCTGTCGTATGAGATTACCATTGCCTTCTTTTAATTGAGAAAGAGCTTTATCGTATGCTTTCTGAGAACGTTCTATGTTTTTTCCTACATCTTGAAGCGTTTCTACAAAGCCCGCAAACTTATCGTATAAGGCAGCTCCTCGTTTGGCTATCTCTATGGCATTGCGGCTTTGGTATTCACGTTTCCACAGGTCGGCTACTACTTTTAATGAGGCTACCAAGTTTGTAGGACTTATCAATAAGATACGTTTGCGATATGCATAATCCCACAAAGTGGAATCGAGCTGCATCGCTAATATATAAGCCGGTTCGTTAGGGATGAACATCATCACAAAGTCGAGAGATTCTACATAGTCCTGATATGCTTTTTGGCTCAGTTCATCAATATGTTGCCTTACAGAAGTAATATGTTCTTTTTCGGCAGAGATTTTTACTGCATCTATTTCAGCTTCCACATACTTAATGTAGGCGCTCAGGGATACTTTGGAATCTATGATAATTTTTCGTCCACCGGGATAAACAACTGTAACATCGGGCTGCATATATTTATTTTGCGTGTTCTGAATGCGTGTTCCGTTTTCGTCGGTAATAAATTCCTGAGTGAAATATTCTTCACCTTTTTTTAGTCCCGATTTTTCTAATATAGATTCCAGAATCATTTCGCCCCAGTTACCCTGTATCTTATTGCTGCCTTTCAGTGCTTTCGTTAAGTTATTGGCATCTTCGCTTATCTGATTATTCAGAGCAACCAGATCTTTGATACGTTCTTCGAGCGAAAAACGCTGCTTCGATTCTTTATCGTACGTTTCTTCTACTTTTACTTTAAACTCAACCAGTTTTTCGTTCAGGGGTTTCAGTATAGCCTCCATATTTGCTCTATTCACATCGGTGAAGCGAAGGGTTTTTTCTTCCAATATCTGTGTGGCTAATATTTGGAAATCTTTATTTAGCTGAGTCCGGGTATTCAATAACTCTTCTTGCTGAATGCGCAATTGTTCTTCTCTGGACTGTATTAAAGCTTTATTTTCTGCAATCTCTTTCACATGCTCTAATTGAGCCATTTGTAAAGACTCCTTATCCCGAGTTAAGCGAACAACTTCTTCTTTCAGTTCAGATTCTCTCTGCTTATTGTTTCTTTGGATTAAATAAATAACAATTGCAGCCAGGATCAATATTACGCCGGCATAAACTAATTCCATATTGATTTGTTTTAAAAGAAACGGAAAGTTATTTAAAAGATTCCCTTTAACAAAATTTGCCTCAAAAAACTTGTGAACATCTTTGTTCAAAGATATTTTTGTCTGGTAAATGAAGGAATGAAAATATTATACAGTAAACATTTTCCTCCGGGGAATTTCGGAGCAATCAACCTGTTTGGAATAATCATTGCTCGTAAGGATTATGGTAGGCTGACTGATGCCGAAATAAACCATGAGTGTATACATACACGACAAATGGCTGAAATGCTCGTCATATTCTTTTATATAAGTTATTTGATAGAGTGGATCGTTCGCTTGATACAATATAGGAATATGTTTGATGCTTATGTAAATATTTCGTACGAACGCGAGGCGTATAACAATATGTATAATATTGAATATCTGAAGAAGAGAAGACCTTTTACTTTTAAAAATTATTATAAAAAAACGGTATGAAACTTAGATTATTCATATATTTATTATGTACCGTGATTGTAGGGGGAGTATCATGCGTACAGAGTCAAAATAAAATAGAACAAGGTAATATGAAATACAATAAACTGACACCCGAAGAAGAAAGGGTAATAATACATAAAGGCACAGAAGCTCCTTATACAGGAGAATATGTGAATAATAAGCGGGCTGGAGTGTATGTGTGTAGAAGATGCAACGCCCCTCTGTATAATTCATCTGATAAATTTGATTCTCATTGTGGATGGCCTTCTTTTGATGATGAAATAAAGGGTGCTGTAAAACGTGTTCCTGATGCCGATGGAAGACGAACTGAAATAATATGTACAAACTGCGGTGCTCATCTAGGACATGTATTCCTCAACGAAGGCTTCACGGCAAAAGAGACAAGGCACTGTGTAAACTCGATATCACTAAAATTTATACCTCAAGAGAATAAAATGATTAAGAAAGCTTATTTTGCCTCCGGTTGTTTTTGGGGCACAGAGTATTATTTCATGAAAGCCAAAGGCGTGGCACATACCGCTGTAGGCTTTATGGGTGGGCATGTAGATCATCCTAGTTACGAACAAGTTTGTCAGAAAAATACCGGACATTTAGAAACAACTGAAGTAGATTATGATACTTCGAAAACATCGTATGAAGATCTTGTAAAGCTGTTTTTCGAAACGCATGATTTTACTCAAACAAATGGCCAAGGTCCGGATATTGGGCCTCAGTATCTGTCTTGTATATTTTATGCCGATGAGAATGAAAAAAATATTGCTGAAAAATATATATCGATTCTACAAAAAAAGGGATATAAGGTTGCAACAATGCTAAAACCCTTATCTACATTCTGGAAAGCAGAAGATTATCATCAACAATATTACGAGCACAAAGGAACAACTCCTTATTGCCATGTATATAAAAAGATATTTGAATAGTTGGATTGCCTATTAATTAATAGGTTAATAAATATATTGTTAATTTGAATACATTAAATTATTATATTTAATGTATTCATATTATTTTTGTGGCTTAACTAAAAATCAGAAAAGTATTTTAATTAAATTATTTTTTTATGCTTAAAACAATCTTATCTATTTCTGGAAAACCCGGACTTTACAAACTTGTATCGAACAGTAAGAATATGGTTATTGTAGAGTCTCTCGCAGATAACAAAAAGATTCCTATTCATCCACGTGATAAAGTAGTATCATTGGGAGATATCTCTATATACACAGAAACTGATGATGTGTCTTTAAAAAGCATTCTTGCTTCTATCAAAGAGAAAGAAAATGGGGCTAAAGTATCAATCAGTGCAAACTCAAAGCCTGAAGAATTAAAGAGATACTTCGAAGAGGTATTACCTGAGTTTGACAAAGATCGTGTTTACCCGACAGATATCAAGAAAATAATAAACTGGTATAATATAATAATCGAGTCTGGTTTCGACTTCGAACAAGAAGATAACAGCAGCGAAGAGAATACGGAAGATAGCGAGTAGTATTTGCTGTCGCTAATAATGTTTTCAGACCTTAAGGTATTCTTTATGTATTTCTGAGGTCTACTTTTATAATAAGAACCCCTTCAAAGGCCTCCCCGAAAATGGAGAAGTTTGGAGGGATTCTTATTTTGTGGCCTCTCTATTTTTCCAAAGATAGTTGCGACTATTGTTCTATATTTTATAGTCAAGCCTCTTTCTATTTTCGATGTGTAGGTATACAAAAAAAGCTTATCTGATTGCAGATAAGCTTTCTTATATTATATGATTTTTATATTTTCCTTATTCAGTAGGAGGTGTTGTCGGCTGTTGAGTAGGAGCCGGAGTAGTTGTACTTGCTGCACCTTGACCTTGATTAAGAGGTAAAGTAGTGGACATATCAGGTGTTCCTGTAGCAGGAGTAGTTGGTATGCTTATATCCGGTTTTGCTGTTCCTAAACCACCTTTAGGTCTGATCATAACACAAACAATACTCATTATCATGATGAAACCAGCCAATCCCCAAGTTGCTTTCTCCAAGAAGTCTGTGGTTTTACGAACTCCCATGATTGCATTTGAAGATGAAAATCCAGATGAAAGGCCTCCGCCTTTTGAGTTTTGAACAAGAACTATAAGTACCAAGGCTATAGCTGCTATCACAATTAATATGGTAATAAGTGCGATCATTTTTTATCTTTAGATTTTGAATTTATAATCAATTTTTCGAGAAAACTCAATTGGTCTGCAAAGTAAATATTTTTTTTTGGATAATTCAAACTTAAATGTTTAATTATTTTGTATGCTTTCTCATACTTCTGCTGCTTTATATATATTTTGGCAAGGGTCTCGGTGAAAAACAAGTCTTCATTTAATTCATCCTGATCTTCATTGCTGTCTTTTAGTTCATAAGTATGATCTCGGAGCGACTCATCTTCTTTCTCTATTTGGATGTGGATGCCATCTTCTTCCGATTTAGTAATGAAGGTATCTATAATATCTTGATGCTTGAGTTGCAGGTTACTCTCTTTTTTGTTCCCTTCTTCCTGAGGCTGATACTGTATGTATGAAAAATAATCGGTTGTGGCTATGCTCGAATGGGATATATTATACTCCAGTTGCATGTCATCGCTGATTGTTTCGCCTCGAGATTCAAAAAAAGCATTTAATAGAATGTTCGTCTTATCTTCAGCAATTTCTTTTTTACCTGTTTCTACAAAGAATTGTTGATATTCTTCACTGAATATATAATAGAACAGAGCTCTTCTGTCAGTTATTGTAATACTGAGCCTTTCCAGTTCTGTTTTATATCTTTCAGGTTCGTGTATATACACAGCTTTTAGATATATGAAAATGGCAGCTTGAAAAAAAGGGTATTCGAAAGCAATCCTCTCCAAACTTCCGATATCGGATTTGGAGGGAGAATTTTTTTGAATAATAAATTCATTCAGCTTCTGGATATCCATGTTTAAGATTATTGTTTACTACCAATTAGACATGGTTGCATTAAATATCTGGTCTACTATTTCCTTTGTGAGTTCTTCTCCGAGTTTATCTTGTACATCGGTAAGCATTTTGCTGCTCTCAAAATCTCGATATGCCGAGATTGTCTCCTCTTTATCCTCCTCTGGTCTCACATTGTTTCTAAATCGGAATTTAACCGCCATTGTAAGTCGAGTCTGCGAAGCCAGATTGTTTTCCTGCACAGCTAGAGGTGTCAGATCCCAACGTACAATCTCGCCTTCTATTTCCATTGACGGTGCTACGCTGGTAAACTGTAGTTTGGTTCCGCGTATAAACACATCTTTCATCTCCTCGTTAAACATTTGAGCTAACATAGGATATACGTTAGGCGACTGGTTTTGGAAGTCGCGAATCTCTAAAGTGGGTGTTTCGGAATAGTTAATGTTTGAACCGTTAAACTTGTATGAGATTGTACAAGCTGTCATCATGATTGACACTAGAATCAACAGACCGATTTTTTTCATAAATTTTCCAGATTATATTCTTTTATTTTTCTGTATAGTGTACGTTCCGATATTTTCAGGTCTTGAGCCGCATTCTTACGCTTTCCGTTATGACGATCCAACGCTTTTATAATCATGTCTTTTTCTACATCCTGTAGAGAAAGTGTTTCTTCTTCATATTCGGGAGCTTCTATTATATCTACGTCAGCAATATCATTTCTGGTAGGGGTAATAGTATGAGGATCATTTTTTATAGTCAGAGGTGTAGTTGCTCCTTTGTCAGCTGCACTTACTACCATAGTGGGTAAAGTGTTATCGCTTTTGCTGATTGTGGATGCAGATACAGCATCTGAGGCTTTTAGATTTCCGGCAACAATATCATGAACAATTTTTTTCAACTCGTTCATGTCTTTTTTCATATCAAAAAGTACCTGATAGAGTATTTCTCGCTCATTACTAAAGTTTTTAGGATCATTATGTCCCGCAGAAGTGTGTATGGGAATTAAGCCAACCTCGTTTGCCGGAAGATAAAGTTTTAGTATATCCGGAGTTATTTCTCTTGCCTGTTCTATAATTGATATCTGTTCGGTAATATTTTTCAACTGGCGAATATTCCCCGGCCAATAGTAGTCTTTGAGCATTTGCTTTGCCAATTCGGTTAGAACAATAGACGGCATGTTGTATTTTTCAGCACAGTCGCTTGCAAACTTTCTAAAGAGTAGAGGAATGTCGTCTTTCCTGTCTCTTAGTGCAGGTATCCGAATGGGGACAGTGTTTAAGCGGTAATACAAGTCTTCACGAAAACGTCCATTTCGTGTAGCAGTTATCATGTCCAGATTTGTAGCCGCAACAACACGTACATCTGTTTTCTCTACTTTTGATGATCCTACTTTTATAAATTCACCCGTCTCGAGTACACGAAGTAAACGAGCCTGTGTAGAAAGAGGTAATTCTCCTACTTCGTCGAGAAATAGTGTCCCTCCATTCGCAACTTCGAAATACCCTTTCCGTTCGCCTGTAGCTCCAGTAAAGGATCCTTTTTCGTGTCCGAAAAGTTCTGAATCTATAGTACCTTCGGGGATAGACCCACAGTTGACCGCAATATAAGTTCCATGTTTGCGATGGCTGAACTGATGGATAATCTGCGGAAAACTTTCTTTACCCACTCCGCTCTCTCCTGTCACCAGTACAGACATATCGGTAGGTGCTACCTGAAGCGCTATGTCTATAGCTCGGTTGAGATCGGGTGTGTTCCCTATGATGCCGAAGCGTTGTTTTACCTGTTGTATATCTGGTCTTGCCATTTTATTAGATAGATAAGTCACAAATAAACAAAAGTTTATATGTGAAGTTTAACGAAACCTGACAAAATTACATATTAATTTCAGTTTTGTCAGTCTTTTTTAGTGAAGATTTCTAAAGGTGATGAGTTTAATCTGTAGATTTAGCTAAAGCGTATGTTTTAGCCTTCAAAAACTCTCCGAATTCTTTTATATCTGTATGTTTTGCCTGTTCTTCCGGTGATATTGGCTCACCCAATCGTAAGTATATAGTTTTACCCTTTTTATTATACACTTCATGTCCTAACCTCAATGAACGGAGTCTCCAATTTACAAGATCAAGAAAGTTAAAGAACCAAGAATTTTTACCGCTAAAGTACATTGGTATCACAGGTACTTTCGACTTTTTTATCAGTTTTAGTACTGGTTCTTGCCATTCACGGTCTTCAACCTCCATCCTGAAGTTTCTTACTTTTGTCTTAGATACAGCACCGGCAGGGAAGAATCCCAATGGATGTCCGCTTTTGATATGTTCGATGGATTGTTTTATCCCTTCGAGGCTTGACTTACTTGCCATTTTTCCACTTTGGAAAGGATTAACAGCAATGAAGTTGGGGGACATTGTGTCTATCATGCCGAGAATGAAATTTACCATCATTTTATAGTCGGGGCGAACCGATGCGATTGTGGCAATGGCGGCAATACCATCTATGTGACCGTATGCATGGTTCGAGACAGTGATAAACGCAGCTCCTTCGTATTGGTTAAGCACCTCTATATTTTCGACTACTATATTGACACCAACGTCTTGTAATAAATGTTTGCAAAATTCAGGGCCTTCGTATTGCTTCGAAGTATCGTAGATGCGGTTGACTTTATTCATTCCGGTCAGCCACATAGCAAATTTTATAAGTATATTTCCAAATGGACCACGCAAAATAGGGCTCATTTTGCGAACATCATCATAGCTCAGTAATTTTTCCTTCATGCTGCTGTTTTTTTACTGTTGCAAATTTCGTTAAAATAGAAATATTAGACAAGTATTAATTAAGATTCGTCATGAAGTTCGATGATATCCAAGTCGGAGATATTGCCTTCACTCAAGTTAAACTTAAGAAGGGTTCTGACTTTATGTATTCCATATTTGCCTGCTGCACCTGGGTTGATGAATAATCCGTTTATTTTTTTATCGAATATGACTTTCAGTATATGTGAGTGCCCGGTTATAAATAATTTGGGCGGATTCATAAGTAATATTGATTGTACTTTTCGTTCATACCTACCCGGAGAGCCTCCGATATGAATCATAAACACATCTACACCTTCTAGAGTGAAGCGTAACGTTTCGGGGTATGCTGCACGTACACGACTATCATCGATATTTCCGTACACAGCCCGAAAGGGTTTGCCCAAAGCTTCGAACTTTAAAGCCAACTCCATTGAACCTATATCTCCCGCATGCCATATTTCGTGACAGTCGGAAAAATATTTTGCAAACTTCTCATCCCACCAGTTATGGGTGTCAGAAAGTAATCCTATCTTTTTCATTATAGATTGATACAAATACAAAAACAAACAGATAGGATAAATGTTCCCATCGAAGTATATTTCAAGTATGGGTCGAGTAGACGATTCTCTTTTATTTTGATAATGTTAATTAACAATTTAAAAAATACAAGAAAACTTAATAGGTACATATATTGATACCAGTGGGTACTATATAATATAGAATATGCCGTAAGGGAAACGAACGCTCCTATAATTAAGAGGGCGTGGTATATCTTCGCATTCTTGATTCCTATCCGTACAGGGATTGTTATTTTCCCTGATTTTCTATCATTGTCTATGTCGCGCATATTGTTAAGATTGAGTACGGCAACTGTTAGCAGCCCCAAAGCTATAGCAGGTAGCCACGGCTTGAAATCTATGGTATGGGTATGTAAAAAATATGTTCCAACTACCGATACAAGTCCAAAAAAGATAAAAGAGAAAATATCTCCCAATCCCTTGTATCCATAAGGATTTTTTCCGGCTGTATATTTTATTGCAGCGACAATACTACCCAGTCCCAAGCCTAGAAAGAGTAAAATATATTGCCATGCCATAAACTGAAGAGCAACATAAACAAGCAATATCCCGATCACAATAGCACATGCTATAGCTATTTTTATTGCTTTAGTCATCTCTTCGGGAGTAATGGCTCCGCTTTGAACTGTTCGTTGAGGTCCTATTCTTTCGCCTGTGATATCTGTGCCTTGTTGGTAATCACCAAGGTCGTTTGCCATATTGGATAACAGTTGTAATACATTCGCTACCAAAATAGTCAGAACAAATACAAATATGCTGAATTTTCCTGTGCTATATGCGATCCCGCTGCCACATAGTGCTGTAGCTCCCGCCAAGAATAGTGTGCGTGGACGCAGAGCCGATACCCAAGATTTTACAGATGCCATAATTAAATTTGTGCAAAGGTATGTATTTTAGTCTGATGAGAAAAATATTATTATCCTGTCAAATTCTAATATTACCTAAAAATAGAAAGGTGACGTTACGCTTACTTCTATCTGTTTATAGTTTTCTTTATATTGTCTAAATCGAACAATACTCTTATTCCGAAATCCTGATATTTTGTTTTCTTGAATGACGCAAATACTCCTACATTAAGCAGCTTTGTGAAGTTTAGTGAGTAGCCCATCTCACTGTATTTCATGTCGGCGGTGTATAGGTTTTTTAGATGTAGGCTTTCTGTAAACATTTTTCCTTGAAGAAATGGTAGTCGCTTAATTAATATATACTTGCTTTCGTAGTTGAAATTGGTTCTGACCCAATATCTGTTTGTTGAAGCAACATAATTGTCTAACAGCATAAAGGATACAAAGGGAGACTTTAGGTTCACTGTTACATTCGATGTGTTGAAATGTTGATAATCCACAAAGTGTATTTTGTCTCTTTCGCCCAGAAAGCGACCTCCTTCGAGTTGGTAGTTGAAGTTGCTAAACTCACTTAACTTTATATTTTGTTTTATGCCTCCCGATAATTTTTGATATTGAGCATTGTTGGTTTGCCATCCGGAGAATGCCTGCTCATAATTAATATAGAATGTAGGTGATGCGTATTTCTCATATCGTTTTGCTCCATCTTTTATAGAGTAATAAGCGTAAGGGGTGTATTCTATGCCTAAGTTGAATGCTGTTTTGTCAAACCTGTCGTCTGGGTATATGTTAGGCGTGATTTTACTTTTCTTACCCCAGGTGTAATCCGTATTATTCGATAATCCATGACGCCTGTCTATCTCCAGTCCTACAGATACAGATAATCCATTCGAAATATCTATACTATTCGTTGCGGAAATAAAATCTTTCTGATAAAAATAGTTATAATTCTTACCTCTTATTAGTGAATTTGAAAAGTTATTGAAGCGGTGAATACCTAGTGGGTTGAAATCTTCACTTGTGCTTCCTATAGAGATCGTAAGGTTGCCTAATCTTAAAGGTGCATACGTAAAATTTATATTACTTCCACCTATCAATCTTTTCCTTGATAAGGCATAATATATATAAGGTGTTAGTTCAAGCTTGTTGTGTTTTCCGATATTACTCGTTAACCTGAATGATTGTCCCATCCATAGCCCATCTACAAAATTATACTCATAGATACTACCTTCGAGTAGCCCGTTGAATTTAATTTTTACTTTGCTGGAGTCACTTCCTATCTGCCCTCCGTTCATTATATTCGAAAATGTCAGCTTTGGATTACGGTGCTTCTCTCTCGCCGAATCGAGATGTTGCTGTATGGAATCCCTTTTAATTAATGTTTTTATCTCCCGTTCTCCCAAGGGTATCGTTCTTACATTGTTCCAATATGCCGTATCACGCTTGGATGCCAAACTATCAGATTTTACTATATATAAGGAGTCTTGACGTGCGATTTCAAAGGTTCTTTTCTCTTTTTTACTTTTTGTGCCACTTATTACCGATTCATTCGTTTTAATATTACTATAGGTTAGTGATGTGTAGTAGTTCATTGTAGCTTTAATTCCGAAGATGTCAATATCAGATGCTATCAAATAAGTGATAGGCAGATATACATTTGGTGCTAATTCCTGAAACGAGATTGTATATGCTTGTTTTGCTCCGTATGGATTAGAACGAAGTTCCGCAGAATATATATGCCATGTATAATCTGCTATATATATGTAGCCTTCAAAAAGGGCTGGGTCTTTTAGCTTTGGTTCTATTTTGATTTTATTTATTGTTAATTCATTCTCTTCTATAAACCCTTCGTATCTGAATTTGTAATAAGAGAATGCTTGAGGATGCAGCGGCGAAATGTATGAACCAATCTTCGGATTGTACAAGGAAGTGCTTAATATTCCCATCACGTCTTTCGAATCTATATTGTCGGGAATACTGCTTGAGAATGCTTTTACTGTTTGTTCGTACTTATTGGGTGCTGTAAAACGTATTTCGTTGAAGGATTCTTGTGTAAATAGCAACTCTTTAAAATCTGATAGTTTAATCCCTTCTTCTCTTTTTGCCATTTTGTCTATCAACGACGAAACTTTAAGCAATTCAGCGTTTACCTTTATGTAGGCTTCGGCAGTGTACTCTTTTACTGAAGCGGCATATAATGGTGCTTTTTCTATTGCTTTCCGCATAATAGGGTAGGCCGGGTCTTCCTGATTTGATACGGTAATTTCTTTCAGGTTGAAAGGTGTTTCATATAGTACTATATCTAATGTAGTTACTTTATCTGTACTGATCTTGATTATTCGCACTTCGGGTTTAAACCCCAAACATTTATATTCAACTTCGTATTCTCCGTTGGGTATAGTCGTTTGATAGCTCCCTGTTTCGTTACATACCAACCCTTGATTTACACCTTTTATATATACTGTGCTTCCATATAACGGTTCGCCGTTTGTGTCTGTAATCTTCCCTTTAAAGTTTTGTGCGTGCAAATGAGTGAAGCAAAAAAAGGATAAAACCAAGGCAATATATAATCTCATTATTAGTTTATTATTTAGGGACACTTTTTAACATTCTCTACAAATATATCGGAAATATCGATTTATTCTTTACTTATTTCCTGTTTTTATTCGATTTAATGTTACAAAGGAGTGACATTATTCTATATTCCCCTGTGAAATAAGATTATTTTATTATTTTTGCGCTAAATTTTTTTCAAAATATTAAAGATTAAAATGCTTACAGTTGAGAAAATTGGCGGAACCTCCATGTCGCAGTTTAAAGATGTGCTGGAGAACGTCATTGTAGGAAAGAGAAAGCCGGAAGAAATGTACAATCGGATATTTGTTGTATCCGCATATAATAATGTCACTAACTGGCTATTGGAACATAAAAAAACAGGAGAGCCCGGAGTATATGTTCAATTTCTCGAAAATGCAGATTATAGCATCGGATTAGATAGTCTGTGTCAAAGGCTTTTGCTTATAAATAAGGGTTTTGAAGAAATCGGCCTGAATCTTTTAGAAGCAAGAGAATTTATTACCTTTCGCCTCAAACAGGCTAAAACAATGCTTCATAGTTTGAGCAAAGTTTTGGCTTCAGGGTACGTAAATGCCGAAGATATCTGTTTAGCCGCACGCGAAATTTTAGCTTCGATAGGAGAGGCACATTCAGCGTGGAATACTGTAAATATTTTGAATAACAATGGTATTTCTGCTCGGTTTATCGATCTATGCGGATTTAATGACTCTCTGCCTCTTACAATAGATGAGCGTATTCATAGAGCATTCAAAGGTGTTGATTTTAGTAAGGATGTTTGTGTCGCTACCGGCTATACGAAAGGTACTGAGGGTATTATGCGCGCGTTCGATAGAGGTTATACAGAGGTTACTTTTAGTAAAATTGCCGTAGAAGTAAATGCCGACGAGGCTATTATCCATAAAGAATATCACTTGTCGAGCGCTGATCCGAATATAGTAGGTGTGGATAAGGTGGTTCCTGTAGGGCGAACAAATTTTATTGTGGCCGATCAGCTAGCTGATATTGGTATGGAGGCTATTCATCCGAAAGCGTCTAAACCTTTGGAACTTGCAAATATCGATATTCGTATCAAAAATACCTTTGAGCCCGAACATCCGGGGACATTGATAACAAAAGAGTATGTGTCGGAAATACCGAAGATAGAGATTGTTTCAGGTACAGATAAGGTATTAGCTGTAGAAATTCACGATCCGATGATGGTTGGAGAGGTTGGGTTTGACTTGAGAATCATGCAGATATTTGCCAAATATAATGTGAGTTACATTCTCAAATCTACAAATGCAAACTCTATTACAATGGTGGTTTGGGACAATTATAAATCACGCGAAATGATAACAGACCTGGAGGCGACATTCTATCAGGTTATTGTAGAACGTGTAGCTTTAGTCTGTGTAATGGGTACCAATATTGCATTGCCCGGATTCTTGTATAGAGCCTCGAAAGCTCTGTTTCAAAAAGGAATCAATGTCGAGAGTTTTGCTCAATCTCTACGGCAGGTGAATATGCAGTTTGTAATAAAAAGAGAATTTTATAAAGACGCGGTAATTGCACTGAATGATGAATTGTGTATAGAGAAATAGGTTAATAAGGGTTTTTTTATATTTTTTTTATTGTGTGAATTGATTTTTAGTTCTATTTTTGTTTGCTGAAACTAGAGTGATCGTTTAATACCTTGTGGGGCACTTAAATAAAAAAGAATATCCACAATTACAGATATATAGACCTTTGAATTTGCTTGAACATTCTCTATTACAAAAGTTGCTTTTATTGGAAAATAAAAAACTGATTTCACCGTTACATTTGATTAGAAGTGTGAATAAAAGTGCAATGTTAGATGCGAAATACTTAAAAAATCAAAATAATAGTATATTTGCATCCTATAATAATTGACACTGTGTAATTTTATTGTTTTAAAATAAGGAGACTATTGAAAATTAAAAGATATAAATTTAAAAATTGATTCACTAAACTTAAATTATTTATTATCATTATGGAAACTAAAAAACAACAACCAAAACAAAAACCAAGATCTAAAGGCGTTTCAGCTATGATAGTCGTTATTGGATGTGCGATTGTAGCTCACCTATTCTTCTACCTAGTTGCCGGGGATAAGGCTAACTTTGACGAAAAAGGTCAACCACTACCAGGCAATTCACTAGGTGCATTATTCCAAGGAGGATGGGTAATTCCTATCGTTATCACGCTGTTACTAACAACACTTACTCTTTCTGTAGAGAGATTCTTTGCATTGAACAGAGCTAGTGGAAAAGGAAACACAGCTAAATTTGTGATGAATGCTAAAGCTAAATTAGAAGCTGGTGACATCGCAGGTGCAACAAAGCTATGTGACGAACAAAAAGGATCTGTGGCTAATATACTAAAAGCAGGATTAATCAGATATGCAGATGTTGAGAAAATTGCTGACAAGAACAATGACGAAAAAGCAGCAATGATTCAAAAAGAATTGGAAGAAGCTACAACTCTTGAACTTCCATATCTACAACAAAACTTATCAGTTATCGCTACTATCTCTACTCTAGGTACTTTGATGGGACTATTCGGAACAGTACTTGGTATGATCCGTTCGTTTGGTGCAATGGGTCAAGAAGGAGCTCCGGACTCTACAGCTCTTGCAGTAGGTATCTCTGAAGCACTTTACAATACAGCTATGGGTATCGGTACTGGTGCTGCATCTATCATTTCTTATTCTTATTTCTCTGGAAAAGTTGAAGATATAACTAACGCTGTTGATGAAGTAGGTTTTGCTATCGGTCAAACTTATACTACTCTTCACGGAGGTCTATCTAAATAATTAACAATTTTTTTCAGAACAATTTGTGGAATTCATATAAGATTCCACTCTAATAAGTAAAAGTAAGAAAATGGGAAAGACAAAAGTAAAAAAACAGAGCACATTCATCGACATGACGGCGATGAGTGACGTTACTGTACTCTTGCTCACATTCTTTATGCTTACTGCTACCTTCTTACCAAAAGAACCGGTACAGGTAATGACTCCACAGTCAGTATCTGAGGTGAAAGTGCCTGAATATAATGTGTTGAATATATTGATAGATCCACAAGGAAAGGTATTCTTGAATATAGACAAACCAGAAAATAAAAAGGCGGTATTGGAAAAGATGGGGCAAGATTATGGTATTACATTCACCGATAAGCAGATTAGATCTTTCATAGAACAAACACACATTGGTGTGCCTATGAACAGAATGGCTGCTTTCCTTGATATGCCATTGAGCACTCAAGATAGTGAGATAAAGAAATGGGGTGTGCCATCTGATAGTGTAAACGATCAGTTTTCACGTTGGGTACAACATGCACGCGAAATTGGAGGCGATGATATGGGTATTGCTATCAAAGCAGACCAGTCAACAGCTTATCCATTGGTGGATAAGGTATTGAAAAGTCTTGTGAAGATGAAAGAAAACCGTTATAGCCTCATAACATCTCTAAGGGGAATGCCGGAAGGCGTATAAAACATGATTTAAACATTAAAAAAAGAAAAAATTATGGCAGAAGTACAACAGTCCGGTGGTGGAGAAGAGAAAAAAGGTAAACCCAAGAAACAGACCCTGAGAGTAGACTTTACTCCGATGGTGGATATGAACATGCTCTTGATTACATTCTTCATGTTCTGTACAACATTGAGTAAACCGCAAATCATGGATATTGCGATGCCTACAGATCAGAAACTTACTGAAGAGGATGAAGTGAAGGTCAAGGAGTCTAAAGCTATTACTTTGATTCTAGGAGAAGACAATAAAGTATATTACTATACAGGTATACCTAACTATAGTGACTATACTACCTTGAAAGAAACTGATTATTCCCCTGAAGGACTTCGTAAAGTTTTACTGGAACGCAATGCCCCTATCGTAGCAAAAATGAGGGAATTGAGACAGGAGAAGTTTGAGAAGAAAAATAAAATGTCAGAGGAAGAATTTAAAACAAGATCGAAAACAATAAAAGAAGATAAGGATGGACAAGTAGTGGTTATTAAACCAACATCCGAAGCTAGTTATAAAAATCTTGTTGATGCTCTTGATGAAATGCAAATTTGCAGTATTGCAAAATATGCAATTGTGGATATGACCGAGGGTGACCAATTCTTGCTTGAGAACCTGAAAAGTAAAGGGGCTTATGGCGCTAGTGCTGCACCACCAAAAAATTAATCACATTAAGAAAGGAGTAAAATTATGGGAAAAGATATAAAATTGAATTCCTCCGAATGGTGTGATGTAGTTTTTGAAGGTAAGAATAAAAACTATGGAGCTTACAAGCTACGTCAATCATCATCGAAGAGACATATCGTTGCGTTTTTAGTAATCCTTGCGCTTGCAATATTTGTGTCGGCTTTACCGAGTCTGGTATCAGTAGTAAAGAGCCTTACTCAAAGCAATACAGGGCCAATGGAGGATACTTTCGAGTTATCTAATATTCCGGTAGATCAAGAAATTCCGGAAGAGAATAAGATTAAACAAGAAACAGCTCCGCCGCCTCCACCGTTGAAAACAACAGTGAAGTTTGTGCCACCTAAGATTGCAAAAGACGACGAGGTGCGTGAAGATCAGGAAATGAAGTCACAGGATGAAATTCAGGAAACTAAAATCCAAATTTCGGTGGCTGACGTGAAAGGTACAAATGATAAGACAGGTGTCGATATCGCTGAGTTGAGAGAACACAAGGTGATAGTAGAAGAAAAACCTGCCGTTGAAAAACCTTTCGTTACTGTAGAACAGATGCCAACTTTCCCGGGAGGCGAGATGGAAATGCAAAAGTATATTGCTTCCAACCTCAAATATCCGGTAGTGGCTCAAGAATCAGGTATTCAGGGACGTGTAACAGTACGTTTCGTTGTTTCTAAAACAGGAGCAATTGAAGATGTAAACGTAATTCGTGGTATCGACCCATCGTGCGACAAAGAAGCTGTACGTGTGGTTAAATCGATGCCGAAATGGATACCGGGAAAACAAAATGGATTGAATGTACCTGTGTACTTTACTCTCCCTATCGTATTCCGTTTGAAACAGTAAAAGTGAATATCTATTGAGATTTTTATAAAAAATTGTAAATAAGACTTAGTAAAGAAGAGAAGTTGGAGTATGAAAGACACATCTTCTCTTCTTTTTCCAATAAAAAAAGGTATGAAAGAAGGAAAAAAAATATCGGGAAAAGCAATATTTGGTATATTTATGGTATTGTTTTATTTATGTGTGTCAGTTTTGATGGTATTTACCCCTATTTTTGATAATGTACATATCTTGCTTCGCGTGGCCATGGGTGTGCTGTTGTTTTTGTATGGCATATTTAGAGGATACCGTGCATGGAAACAATTTTAAACGAATTATCTGTTTTTTGTTATGAAAAATCTTAGTCTTATTGTATGTATTTTTGCTTTTATCTTTCTCTTTTCTTGTAGCGACCAGAGAAAGATAACACGAACAGATACGCCCACAAGTGGTATCGCTGAGATAGCTGTTGATGAATGCTTTGCTCCTGTAATACAAGAACAGGTTGATGTTTTTGGAGCTTTAAATCACGAAGCTCTGGTTATTCCCATATTTACCAGTGAAAATGAAGCATTTAATTTATTTATGAAAGATAGCTTGCGTGTAATAATTGCTACACGACAACTTACTGCCAACGAAACACAAATTATAAAAGAACGCAAACAAGCACCACGTACACAGCGGCTTGCTATTGATGGTATTGCCCTTATTGTAAACAAAGAAAATATGGACACTTTGATTACAGTGTCTGATATTAAAAAAATAATGACAGGTAAGATTAAGGATTGGAAGGAGATAAATCCGAAATCTAAACTGGGTGAAATATCGGTCGTATTCGATAGCCCTAATTCCAGTACTGTCAGATTTATAAAAGATTCGATCTGTGGAGGCGAGCCTCTCAGTCAGAATGTGAAAGCGAGATCGGCAGACAGCGTTAAAAATGTCAACCTGCAAGAACGTACACCCAATCAGCAAGTGATAGATTATGTTGCTGCTGTTCCTAATGCGATAGGTGTTATCGGTGTCAATTGGATTAGCAATCCATCCGATCCTAAAAATTTAAGCTTTATTAATAGTATAAATGTTATGTCGGTAAGCTCAGAAGATAAAGCCACTGAGGAAAACAGTTTTAAACCATTTGCCGCATATTTAGTCTTAAAAAAATACCCGCTAACGAGAGATATTTTTATTATAATCTCAGATGTCAAAGGTGGATTACCTTCAGGTTTTGTTACCTTTGCTGCAGGAGAGAAAGGACAACGTATTATACTCAAGGCCGGGCTTTATCCCGCAAATGTACCTACCAGACTGGTAAGAGCAAACCCAACATTTTAGGATAGGCCTGATATCTGTCACATATAAATAAATATTAATAAAAATAGTATAGAAGATGAAAATGAAGTATTTAGTGAGCGCATTTTTGAGCTTAGCGATAAGCTTGTCGGCATTTGCGCAAAATAGCCCGGGAGCAGATTATCTGAGCCTTGGTGAAACCAAACTAGCGAAAGAATATTTTACTAAAAACGTAGGGCAGAATCCTGAAGAATCTCATTATTATCTGGGAGAAATTGCAATTCTGGAAAATAACTTGACTGAAGCTAAGTCTCAGTTTGAGCAAAGTGCGGCAGCAACTACTGAGCTAGGTCTTGGTGCTGTAGGATTGGCTAAATTGCAATTAAAGTCAAACCCTAAGGTTGCAGAAGATCAATTAAAAGAAGTTCAAAAAAAGAATAAAAAGAATGTAACTGTTCTTTTAGCAATAGCAAAAGCATATTTTGATAATGGCATGAAAGACAAAGCCACTTTGATGATTGCTGAAGCTAAGAAGGCAGATAAGAAATCACCATATTCATACATTCTCGAAGGAGATATGTTAGCCAAAGAAAACAATCCGGGCGGAGCAGCAGGTCAGTACGATCAGGCTATCAACTTTGATCCTAACTGTGTATTGGCTTATATGAAAGGTGCTAAGGTATATGAATATATTAATCGTAACACAGCAGCCGATTTGTTGAAAAAAGCGATAGAAATCAAACCTGAATATAAGATTGCTTACAAAGATCTTGCTGACTTGTATTACAGAGACGGTTTTTATCCGGATGCTATTGCTGCATACAAAGAATTCTTCAAGGGGGGCGATTACACCGTAGATGATATTACTCGTTATGCTGCATCAGAGTACTTTACACAAGGATATTCAGGTGCAAAGAATCTGATTAATGAAGGTCTGAAACGCGAACCAAACAGCTTCGTGTTGAATCGTTTGTTGATGTATATCGAAAATGAAACAAAAAACTATCAGGACGGTTTAGCTGCAGGAGACAAGTTCTTCAGTATACCTAGATCAGAGGTTGATACAGTGAAATATCTGGTTTCAGACTATATGGCTTATGGAAATATACTATCTGAAACAGGCAATAAAGCGAAGGCTATAGAGCAATATCAGAAAGCTATAAAATTAGATCCGAGCAAAGTAAGTTTGTTTAAAGAGATCGCTACAGCTTCTGCCAGAGATCAGATGTACGCTGAAGCAGCTAATTATTACAAAGAATACATCCAGATGCTTGGAGAAAGAGCAGAAGCAACTGATTATTATCAATTGGGTAGCTACTATCTATCTGCAGCATCTAAAGTTGAATCTGATAAATCGTTAACTCCGGAGCAAGTAAAAGAACAATCTATTGCGCTATACAAACAAGCAGATGCAGCTTTTGCTGTAGTTGCAGAACGTAAGCCGGATAGTTATTTAGGATTCTATCAGAGAGCACGTACAAACTATCAGATGGACCCGGACTCGGAGCAAGGGTTGGCAAAACCATTCTATGAAGAAACAATTAAAGTTCTGTTGGCTGATCCGGAACCAAGCAGCAAAATATTGATAGAAGCATATAGCTATTTGAGCTACTATTATTATTTACAGTTCGAGAAAAGCAAAAAGGCTGATGATAAAGCAAATGTAAAATTATATGCAGAAAAGGTTCTTGAGCTAGATCCTGAAAATGCAAATGGTAAAGCTTTATTTGAATTTGCTAATGGCAAGTAAATAAATAGATATAAAATATGAGAAACAGCCTGTATCAATTTTGATGCAGGCTGTTTTTTTATATAGAATAATTTTAAATTGAGAAAAAGATGTATCTTTGCACTCAATTAAGTGGATAGATTTGTATTGATTGCAACCACATGAAAAAATGCTAAACCATTTTCTGCACTGCATTATAATACATATCTTCCTGTTTTTATTACAATAAAACAATATTTATGAGTTATTTATTTACATCTGAATCTGTATCAGAAGGTCACCCTGATAAAGTGGCAGATCAGATATCAGACTCCTTATTGGACGAATTCTTGGCCTATGATGCTGATTCGAAGGTCGCATGCGAAACATTGGTAACTACCGGACAGGTGGTTTTGGCAGGAGAAGTAAAATCAAAAGCATATATCGATATTCCCGAAACGGCACGTAAAGTGATCGAGCGTATAGGGTATACTAAAAGTGAATACCAGTTTGAGGCTCAATCTTGCGGGGTGCTGTCTGCCATACATGAGCAATCCGATGATATCAACAGAGGTGTTGATGGCAAATCCGATCCGATGGATCAAGGAGCGGGAGATCAGGGTATGATGTTTGGCTACGCAACAAACGAAACAGACAATTATATGCCATTAGCACTAGACTTGTCTCATGCATTGTTGAGAGAATTAGCCGTTATACGCAAGAATGAATTGCATTTGATGCCATACCTTCGTCCTGATGCCAAATCGCAGGTAACGATCGAATATGATGACAACGGAACGCCTTTGAGAATAGATACTATCGTTATTTCTACTCAGCATGATGATTTTGCTGACGACGAGGCAATGCAAGTTAAAATAAAAGAAGATGTGATCAATATCCTTATACCTCGTGTGAAGGAGAAGTATAAGTTCAGAGATGATATTACGAAGCTCTTTACAACGGATATTACTTATCATGTAAACCCTACCGGACGTTTTGTTATAGGAGGGCCTCATGGAGATACCGGTCTGACAGGACGTAAAATCATAGTTGATACTTACGGAGGAAAAGGTGCGCATGGCGGTGGTGCTTTTTCGGGTAAAGATCCTTCAAAAGTAGACCGTTCGGCTGCTTATGCAGCTCGTCATATTGCAAAAAACCTTGTTGCTGCCGGTGTGTCTTCCGAAATACTTGTTCAGGTATCGTATGCAATCGGTGTTGCCAAACCTATGAATATTTATGTAAATACATATGGCAAGGGTACCGTAAATCTTTCGGATGGAGAGATAGCCGTTAAGGTAGAGGAACTGTTCGACATGCGACCAAAAGCAATCGAGCAACGCCTGAAATTACGCAATCCTATCTATGCTGAGACTGCTGCTTATGGGCATATGGGTCGTGAGCCGGAAATCGTAACTAAACATTTTCAATCACGCTACAATCCTCAGGGAATAACTCGCGAAGTAGAGTTGTTTACATGGGAGAAGTTAGATTATGTAGATGTGATAAAAAAAGAGTTTAATCTGTAATATAATAATATAGCACATACTTGTTCTGCAATAGAGCAAGTATGTGCTTTCAAGTATATAAGAGCTTTGATTAACGATACAGTACCATACATAGGTGTAATGAAAGATAGTGTCTTGTTGCAGGATACTGTCTATATTCATCGTTTTTCATTAAATCCTGTAGAAGGCGAGATTGTGAATATGACTAACAAACAATTATATTCTGCTCATCAAGATAGCATTGGAGATGTTGTAAGATATTCCGGCGATCTTCTGCCTTTCAATCTGGAACAAGTAGATGGGATTTTCTGCCTGTTGCTTTTATGCTTATTTCTTTTTACATATATATATAGTGGCGGGTTATCTTTCTTGAAAGAGAGTATCTCCTTCCTGTTTACTCCTGTAAAGGCCTCAAGAATACATAGTCAGACTACATCGAGGGAAATGATATATAGTTATTTCCTTATTTTTCAGTCTGCTGTTTTATCTGCAATATGTATTTATGATGTTTTTGTAGAGTATGAATCTTCTGTGCAAAGCAATAGTAAAGCTTTTCTGACTATTGTCACATTTATCGTTGCCATAGCTTTGTTTTTTGGAATCAAAGATTTTATTTACAAACTGATAGGTTATATCTTTAATCAGAAGAAAGCAATGAATTCGTGGCGAAGAATGCATATGGTGTCTATCGAGGTGCTGGGTATACTATATTTTCTGCCTACGTTGCTCTTGATTTATTCTAATTTTTATCATACTGAGATATTAATACTTATATTAATACTCTTCTTAATTGTTCAAATAACACTTTTTTATCAAATAATAGTCTTTTTTATTGGTCAAAAATTTAACTTTTTGTATTTGATTGCCTACCTTTGCACCTTTGAAATATTACCTTATGTGTATTTAGCGATAGGATTGATTCAATTATATAGAACCGACGTATTTAACACACTATTATGACCTTGAAAGTAAAGAAGATATTAATCTCTCAACCTGCTCCGACAACAGAGAAATCGCCTTACTTTGATATTGCCGAGAAATATCATGTGCAAATGGATTTTCGTCCGTTTATTCGTGTAGATGGCATTGATGTAAAAGAGTTTAGGCAACAGCGTATTAATATACAAGATTATACAGCAGTCGTTTTTACAGCAAGGATTGCAATAGATCATTTCTTCTCTCTGTGTGAGGAACTTAGAGTAACAATGCCCGAAACAATGAAATATTTTTGTATATCGGAAGCAGTCGCTTTGTATCTGCAAAAATATATTGTTTACAGAAAGCGCAAGATATTCTTTAGTGCAACAGGTAAGATGGATGGTCTGGCAACAGCTTTAACAAAACACAACAAAGAAAAATTTATTGTACCTGTCTCGGATGTACATACAGAAGACCTTACGGCAGTATTGGACGAGAAAAAAGTTGATTATACAAAATCAGTGATGTACAGAACAGTTAGTAATGAAATAACCGAGTCTGAGATATTATCTTACGATATGATGATATTTTTTACTCCGGCCGGTATTGTTTCTTTATTTAAGAATATGCCTAATTTTGAACAAGGAGAGAGGGCTATCGGTTGTTTTGGTACCGCTACAGCAAAAGCTGTTCGCGATGCGGGCTTGAGGCTCGATTGTGAAGCTCCGCTTCCCGGTATGCCATCTATGACGGCTGCATTAGAAGCGTTTATAAAGGAAAATCATAAAGCCAAATAGGTTTGAAGCAAATAAAATATAAAGCTTAACTTTTGGGTTAAGCTTTTTTTATATCATTTCTGATGGTTATTGTAGATAAAGATCTGGGGGAAATAAGGCTTGTTAAGAATGCGAGAGCCAAAAGGATAATCGTTCGAAAAAAAGATGGTTATCTACAACTTACATATCCAGCATCAGTAAGTATGTCCTTTGTAGAGAAGACTATTCGTGAAATGAAGCCTCGCCTGATGTCGTTAGTGGAAAAAAAGACTACCCGTATTTTATTTACTCCCGATATAGAATTTAAGACCTTTAGTTTTACCTTGAAGTTGATTACCGGAACATCGACCAAAAATTATTATATGAGTCTGAAAGAAGGCATACTATCCATCTCATGTCCGGCTGATATAAATTACAATGATTCAACCGTTCAATCGACAATAAAAGGATTTGTAGAAAAAGCCCTTCGCTATGAGGCAAACAGGCTCTTTCCTGCAAAAGTGAAATCATTTGCAGAAAGGTACGGTTTTAAATATACCGAAGTAAAGATTAATAAAAGTCGTACCCGATGGGGGAGCTGTTCATCAAAGAAGACAATAAATCTATCGTTTTACTGTATGCTCTTACCTGAATACCTTGTGGATTTTGTAATCTTGCACGAACTATGCCATACGGTAGAAATGAATCATGGAGAACGTTTTTGGCAACTGTTGGATAAAGTATCAGATGATAAAGCAAAAGAGTTGACAAAGGCTTTAAAAGACCATAAAACAATGTTATAAATTAGTCGTCTAGCGATTCCTTTCCAAATCCTACAGGAAGAAGTGCTTTGGCAGATTTTAATTCATAGATTTTACTTTCACCGTACAGTATTACTCTCATTGGGGAACTATGTCTATTCTCTGTTTCTAACAAAACTTGTCTGCAACCGCCACACGGGCTACAGGGGTTTACAGTAAAGACTCCATCATGACAAGCGGCAACTGCAATCGCTTCAATCGAAGCCTCCGGATATTGTGCATTTGCATAAAACACAGCAACCCGTTCGGCGCATAAGCCTGAAGGGTAAGCCGCATTTTCCTGATTGTTGCCCGTAACAATTTTTCCATTGGAAAGAAGAACTGCCGCTCCTACATGAAAGTCTGAGTAGGGCGCATATGCTTTTTCCGCAGCCGCTTTAGCCTCTATTATAAGTTTTTTTATACTTTCGGTAGCCTCTTCAAAGGTGTAAACGAGTATCTTTGTTATTAAATTTAAATTTTCCATTTTATTACTGTTACAAATAAAATACTTCTAAATATATGAAAAAAGCAAATAGCTCGGATATATCTCTCAAATTTATTATCCTTTCTGTACTTGTTTTTCTGTCTGCCACATCTGCCTATTCTCAGGCAAAACGATACAAGATATACGAAGAGTATATTGAGACTTACAAAGGCATAGCTGTAGATCACATGAGAAAATATAAAATTCCGGCAAGTATAACGCTCGCTCAGGGATTGTTAGAGTCGGGTGCGGGTAAAAGTGCCTTGACTAAAAATTCGAATAATCACTTTGGTATTAAGTGTCACAACGATTGGACAGGAGGAAAAGTCTATCAAGCAGATGATACCCCGAATGATTGTTTCAGAAAATATAAAAGAGCTGAAGATTCATTTGAAGATCATTCGAGATTTCTAGCCGATAAACCTCGATATAAAAGTCTGTTTGCTTTGGAAATTACTGATTATAGAGGATGGGCAAAAGGATTGCAGCAAGCAGGCTATGCAACTGATAAAGCTTATGCGAACAAACTGATAAAGCTAATTGAAGATTATGAGCTTTACCAACATGATAAAAGAGGATTCTCCAAGGAGAAAATAAGAGAAATAGAAGAGACTCAGGTAAGAAATAAAGAATATCGTCATATTCCATATAAAACACACAATCTGGTTTATGTGATAGCAGAAGCGGGTGATACGTACGAGGGTATTGCGGGCGAATTTGATTTTAAGCCAAAAGACTTGTATAAATACAATGAAGTACCCGAAGGTTTCCCTTTGAAGGCAGGTGATTTGGTCTATTTTGAGAAGAAAAAATCGAAAGCCGATAAACCATATTATGAGCACGAAGTTCAGGTGGGAGAGTCTATGTATAGTATTTCTCAGCTGTATGGTATCAAGGTGAAAAACTTGTACAAAATGAACAAAAAAGATTTTGAATATGTCCCTACCGAAGGAGATGTCTTAAAACTAAGATAAATTTTATAATACACTAAAGAAAATAATAAATATAGACTAAAATGGTATTGACAGTAATCGGTCGATACCATTTTTTTGTTTTAATATTCTATTGTCTTGTTTCTGAAATTATACTACTTTTATGGTATATAACATAATAACTCTGATAAAATGAAAAATAGTCTTCTGTTTTTTTTATGTGCAGTTTTCTCGTTGGTAGTGAGTGCACAAGACAACCCGAAATATCTAGTAGGAGCTGTCCCCGAAGTGGATGGTAAGATTGTTTTTTCGAAGAAGATACCTGTAAAGGGGCAAATCTCCGACGAACAGCTTTTTTCATTGATGGAAAAATGGGCAATAAACAACTATGATAATGCACAGACTGATGAGAAAGATTTGAATAATCGGGTTCTGCTAAGTAAGGCTGACGATAAAATGATCGCATGTTTTGGAGAGAAATATCTTGAGTTTAAGCGAAGTTCTCTTGTGCTCGATCGGGCTAAGATGATCTATCAGTTGATTTTGGAAACGAAAGATGGGGCATGCGAAGTAACGTTGAGGAATATAAAATATAGCTATTCTGATAGTAAGAAACTGCTTCCGGCTGAGGAGATGATCTCCGATAAAATAGCTCTCAACAAAAAAGGAGATAAACTAAATCGCTATTATGATAAATTCAGAATACATACTGTAGATTCTGTAAACAGCATATACAAATCTATAGACATTTATCTGAACGGTATTAATACAACAGGTGCAACAACCTCATTGCAAGCAGAGGCGAAAACTTATTCAGCTCCTGCAGTACCCCAAAAAGAAAGTCCGGTAGAAGTGCCTTTAGCCACTGCCGCTCAATCTATACCTGATCCTGTTCAGGTTGCGGCATCTATTCCGGTAACATCTAATAATACTCCGCAAACGATTGCCGCTGGTGCGGTTGCTACAATGGAAGGATTCAGGCAGATAACGCCCGATAAAATACCGGGCAATATTATCAAGTTGTTAGGAGATTGGACATTGATCACTTCGGGTACTGCAGACCAAATGAATGTGATGACTGCCTCGTGGGGTGGACTTGGTACATTCTGGGAAAAGCCTGTGTCATTCTGTTTCCTCAATCCTTCACGCTACTCGGTACAAACAATGGATAAAGGAGAAACATATACAATATCTTTTTACACTGAAGCGTATAAAGATGCTTTGCGATATTGTGGTTCGGTAAGCGGTCGTAATACAGATAAAATAAAAGGATCGGGATTGACACCGATCAAAACTCCATCAGGTGCTACAGCATTTGCTGAAGCCTGGATGATCTTTGAATGTAAGAAAATAGTAGTGCAGCCAATTACTCCGGAAGCTGTAGTTGATAAATCTTTACCTAACAAAGATTGGAGTAAAAGCGGATATCATAAAATGTATATCGGTGAAATATTGAATGTTTGGATTAAATAAACTCAGATGAAAAAAATAGCATTAATAACCGGTGCTACGTCCGGTTTGGGCAGGGCAATTGCTTTGCGGCTGGGCAAGGAAGGGTATAACCTTATTATTACCGGACGAAGAAAGGATAAATTAGAAGAACTGGATAAAGAAATAAGCATAAACTATGGTTCTGCGGTTCTCCCTCTATGCTTTGATGTAAGAAAATACGATGAGGTAGAGGCTGCTTTGGGCAACCTTCCCGAAAAATGGAAAAATATTGATGTCCTTGTCAATAATGCGGGGCTTGCTGTAGGGTTAGACCCAATTTATAAAGGCGAAGTTGACGACTGGGAAAGAATGATAGATACAAATGTCAAGGGTTTGTTGTATGTTACTCGGGTGGTTACTCCGGTTATGGTAGAACGTTGTTCGGGACATATAATCAATATAGGGTCTATTGCCGGAAAGGCAGTTTATCCAAATGGTGCTGTATATTGTGCGACTAAGTATGCAGTGAATGCATTGCATCAAGGTATGCGTATGGATCTGCTGCCTTATAATATTCGGGTGACTCAGATTTGTCCCGGAGCTGTGGAAACGGAATTCTCGTTGGTTCGCTTCAAAGGAGACAAAGGGCGTGCCGATCAGGTATATACAGGTTATGAGAATCTGGTTGCCGACGATATTGCTGAATCTGTTTATTTTGCCATATCACAACCTCCGCATGTGGATATTCAGGATATGCTGGTGATGCCTACGGCACAGGCTACAGGGAATATGTTCCATAAAAAGGAGAAGTAGGAAGAGCAGAGCATAAAAGGAAAAGTTTCTTGTTGTAAAGAAATATATAAACTTTCCTATGTGTTTTGCATGAAGAAATAAATATTGTAATTTTGCAGTACCAAAGCGTATATAATAATTCTTGAGTTTATTGTATGCGAACGAAAATGTAAATGGAGGGGGTATCCGAAAAAGGGTATTCCTTTTTTTGTGCTTACCTCTGAGGTATAATGATTTAGAACTTAACATAAATAATGGATCAAAGAATAAAAGGTGGATTGTTAGTGTTTATTGGAGCGGCAAGCTTCGGACTACTTTCCACTATCGTAAAATTTGCATATGCCGAAGGTTACACTCTCGGTGAAATCACAGGAACGCAATCTTTTTCGGGAATGGTCATTTTATGGCTATTGTATTTTATTACCAAATCGGTAAAGAAAGGTGATAAAAAAGAAGAGACAGAGAATACTCAACCTAATACTAAATGGTGGAAAATAGTCGTTGCCGGAACCTTTACGGGGCTGGTTGGTATATTCTATTACCAATGTGTGAAACTATTGCCTGCATCTGTCGCTATTATATTGCTGATGCAGTATCTGTGGATAAGTATGCTTATAGAGGCTGTGGTTTTCAGGAAGAAACCCGGACGTAAGCAATTGCTGCTACTTGGCATTGTTTTGATAGGGACACTGCTTGCCGGTGGAATATTCAGTCAGGAAATTATGCTCAATTTCAAAGGAGTCGTTTTCGGCTTGCTGGCGGCTACTAGTTATGCTACTTTCTTGATGACAAGCGGACGTGTAGGTAACGATCAGCCTGTACTGAAAAAGAGCGCTTTGATGATTACCGGATCATGCGTTATTACATGGATAATTTTCCCTCCATTATTCTTCTTTAATGGTGTATATTTTGGTGGATTGGTCTTTTGGGGACTGGCGTTGGCTCTGTTGGGTACGGTGGTTCCTCCTCTTCTCTTTTCGATGGGTATGCCCCGTGTGGGTGTCTCGATAGGTGCAATCCTTAGTGCTGTCGAGTTGCCTGTCGCAATATCATCTTCGGCGTTTATATTGCAAGAATCGGTAGATGCACTTCGCTGGCTCGGAGTAGCCCTCATTTTGTCGGCTATAGTGGCTACAAATATTAGAACAAAAGGAATAAGCGGTTGAGTATAATTTAAACTACAGTATAGGAAGAAAAGTAATAATGAGAGTTTATAATTTATATGAAAAAGGTTATCTATTATAAACGCTCTTTGATTTATTAGGTCATGAAAAGGAACTGTTCTCGCTTTTGCTCTTATCTATTCTTTTTAACCACAGAGTAAAAAGAGTCATACGGAGTTTCTTGCTTCGTTCCTAAAGCATGTAAGAACAACGTATAGTATTAATTATTATTGACTTCTTCGAAAGAAGAAAAAGTGACAAATAAAAACAACTTAAAAAGTGTCACTTTTGTCACCTTTTGTCTGTAATGTATTGACTATTTGTGTTGTGCTGTTTTGTACACTTGTCACTTTTTTACTTATATCCCGGGCTCTTATTTATTAATTGAAAGAAAACTCTACCTTTGCAATTCATTTTACTATAAGTATGCGCATAGATATAATAAGTGTTTTGCCTGAAATGTTTACAGGTCTTTTGGATTGTTCTATTCTTAAGAGAGCTCAAGACAAAAGCTTAGTAGAGATAGTCGTTCACAATCTTCGTGATTATACAACGAACAAACACCGACGTGTGGATGATTATCCTTTCGGGGGCGAAGCAGGCATGGTAATGCAGATAGAACCGATCGATAATGCTATTTCAGCATTAAAGGAACAACGAGTGTACGATGAAGTAATCTATACCTCACCCGATGGAGAAGTATTTGATCAGAAAATAGCAAACCAAATGTCGTCGTATAACAATATTATTATCCTGTGTGGGCATTACAAAGGTATCGATTATCGCGTTCGCGAACATCTGATAACCCGCGAAATATCTATAGGTGATTATGTTCTTACGGGAGGAGAATTGGCTGCTGCTGTTATGGCTGACGCTATTGTCCGGCTTTTACCCGGCGCAATAGGAGATGAACAATCAGCTTTGTCCGATTCTTTTCAGGATAATTTACTGGCTCCGCCTGTCTATACACGTCCGGCAGAATATAAGGGTTGGCGTGTACCTGATATTTTGTTGTCGGGTCATCAGGCTAAGATGGATGAATGGCGCTTGCAGCAAGCTATGGAGCGCACCGAACGTTTGCGTCCTGATTTGCTCGAAAAGAAAGATTAAAATATTACCCTTACCATAACACGCTCAGTGCCAGTAGTCCATTTGGCTCCGTTTTGTATCAGGCGAATAGCTTCATTGTCACAAGTTCCGCAAAGACTTTGTTTTACTTCAAATAGATATGGGCGTCCTTGTTCGTCAACCGAAAATTCAATGGCTACTTTTCCTTTCCTGTCTTTGCACGAATCGTCAGTAGGTCGGCGCATTGCCGTTTTTAAATAGGCATTGTATCTGTTATATCCACCTATTGGTTCAGGTTTCCCTTTCTTTATAGTAAGAGAAGTATTTGCTTCGTCTTTGAAATTCTCGGGCGCATAAACCTCTACCATGCCATCGTCCTCTTGTTGGGATAATACAGTCAGAGCTTCGGTATTGATAGACTCTTCTTTGTCTAGTCTGAACTTGCTTATGTTGGGCTTATATGTTTTGGTTGCTTCGGTATTGTGTTTTGCTATTACAACTATATTCTCTACATAGTACTCTTCAGGTACGTATATGTTGATAATAGAGCTCATCCCTTTATCTTGTGCCTGTAGGTCGTTAGACTCATGGTATCCGATAATCATATATCCGGCTATAGCAAAAATCACAACAGCCGCCGCTGCTACACTTTGCCATATAGGATGATGTTTCTTGATTGTTTTTGTTTTGGCATTCAGGCGTTCCTGTATATTGTTGATACTTGCCAAGTGATCATCGTCGATACTGTCGAAACCTTCTATAGCCTCATACATAAACGGATCTTTCATCGAATCTTTTTCGATCCGATGAGCATCAACGCCTTTCCTTTGTCCTTTTATGTAATCTAAAAAATTCATTCTTTCAGGTTTTTCTCAATGCAGATTTTTAAATTCCTTTTTCCGTTTTGGATATAACTTTTTACACTCTTCAGATGAAATCCAGTTTCATCCACAATCTCAGCATAGGATTTGTCTTCGTAGAAGAACTTCTCCACCGATATGCGCTGAGGCTCGGGCAGCTGCTCCAAGCATTTGCTCAACGCATCTTCTTTGTCTTCATTCGCATTCTCGCTTAATAGATCCAAAATAGGTTCAGATTCCATAAGTTGAGAGTCGAAATTTACTATAATTTCTCTTTTATTTTCTTTTAAAATGTGAAAACAGTGATTTTTAACAACACTATACAGCCAGTTCTTAAAAATCTTTATTTCATAGCCTTGTATTTTCTGAGAGAGGTTCTCAAATATATCTATTACAGCGTCTTGCGATTGTTCTGTGTTTTGCAGATACTTCAGGCACAACCCATAGATGAGAGGTATGTAGCGTTCGTAAAGCTGTTGGAAGTATTCAGCTTTACTCGTATCTTTAAACAGTGACAAAAGTTCTTCGTCACTATACTCCTTTCTCTTATGCAGACTAAAAAAACGCAAGGCAATTATTTTTATCACAAAACTACAAGAATTTGGTTAAAATCCAAATAAATGATCCCTTTAACTACTTTGTCATAATATTATCTATTTGCTAATAAATGTAATATTAAATTGTTGGGGTAGTTAATTTTATGTATTTTTGTAAGTGATAATTAATGATGAGTTTAATTTTTTAACTTACACCCATTATGAAAGAAAAAATTGGAACAAATGCAGGAATCATTTGGACTTATCTTGATGCGGAAGGTAGTAAATCTTTAAAGGAAATCAAGAAAGCCTGCAAACTTACAGAAAAAGACATGTATGCAGCTCTTGGCTGGCTAGCCAGAGAAGGGAAAATTGCGTTTAACGAATTAAAGGACGACTTGCAAGTCGTTTTGCTTTGAAAGACCTAAACAAGCTTACAAAAGAGGGGTGCTTATTACATATAGTAAGTGCCCCTCTTTGTTTTTTTTCGGTATAATGTATTTTTCAATAATTAAGGAGCGTAATAATTTTGTTAATTCGTTGGTATTATCTATTTTTGTGTAGCATTTTGGCTATTATATGACTGGAAATGATGAAAAACTTCTTGCCGAGTTTGAGATAAGAATGAGGCAGTTAATGTATCTCTGTGATATGCTTAAAGAGGAAAATGCACAGATGAAGCAGGAATTGAAGCAAAAAGAAACAGCGATAGAAGCATTATCATTAAAGTTGGATGCGTTAAATGCTAAATATGACAATTTGAAGTTTGCAAAATCTTTTTCGTCAGCAGACCCAGAGGAGAGGATGAATGCTAAAAAACGGTTGTCGAGATTAGTGCGAGATGTAGATAAATGTATCACCATGCTAAAAGCGTAAACGAAAAATGATGTTATGGATGAGCATTTAATTATTAATCTACGAGTGGCTGATATGAGATACCCTCTTCGTATAAAACGTAGAGATGAGGAAGTTTATCGTAGAGCTGCAGACGAAATAGATTATAAGTTAGTACAATATAAAAATTATTTTACAGGAGTTTCTACTCAGCCGTTGAGGGATGTCGACTATATGGCAATGACATCAATTCAGGCAGTGGCAGAGAAGGTTGAACATCAACTGCGAGCCGAAACTTTCGAGCATAGAATCCAAAGTTTGACAAATGAACTGGATGAATATTTGAAAGCGCAGGTAAAGTAAAGTTTTAAATTGATGATATATAAAGCACTAATTTCAGATATGAGATAAGTTTCATATTTGGGTTGGTGTTTTTTTGTTTATTGAATATAAGTTTTTATCAAAGAAAAATAGAATATGGATATATTATTGTATGGAATTACCTTTCTTGTTGGAGCAATACTGACTTGGGTGGTTTTGAATTTTATGGCGAATTCAAAATTCAAACGTCAAGTAAAAGAGGCGGAACAAGAAGCAGAGGTGATCAAGAAAAATAAACTACTTGAAGTAAAAGAGCAGGCTTTACAGATGAAGTCTGAATTTGAAAAGCAAGTGAATAGTAGGAACTCGAAACTGCAAGCTGCTGAGGCTAAGATTAAGCAACGAGAATTAAGTTTGACCCAGAAGCAGGAAGAGCTTCAACGCAAGCGTAGCGAGGTAGATACAATCAAAACTAATCTAGAGGCTCAATTAGAGGTGATAGATAAGAAAAAGCAAGATCTGGATAAGCTTCACAAACAAGAGGTGGAAAGGCTTGAGGCGTTGTCGGGATTGTCGGCAGAAGAAGTGAAAGAAAAACTGGTAGAAGCATTGAAAGATGAGGCTCAGTCTCATGCTCAGTCTTATATCAGTGAGATAATGGAAGAGGCTAAAATGACAGCCAATAAAGAAGCTAAGAAGATTGTTATCCAATCTATTCAGCGTGTGGCAACAGAAACTGCAATTGAAAATGCCATAACAGTATTCCATATAGAATCTGACGAAATAAAAGGTCGTATAATCGGACGTGAAGGACGTAATATTCGTGCATTAGAGGCGGCTACAGGGATTGAAATCGTAGTTGATGATACTCCGGAAGCAATTGTTCTTTCAGGATTTGATCCTGTGAGACGTGAGGTTGCACGTTTAGCTTTGCATCAGTTGGTTGCAGACGGACGTATTCACCCGGCACGTATTGAGGAGGTTGTAGCCAAAGTGAGAAAGCAAATCGAAGAAGAAATAATAGAAACAGGAAAACGTACAACTATTGACTTAGGTATACATGGTTTGCACCCAGAGTTGATACGCTTAGTTGGTAAGATGAAGTATCGTTCATCTTATGGACAGAACCTGTTGCAGCATGCTCGTGAAACTGCTAATCTTTGTGCGATTATGGCATCCGAGCTAGGATTGAATGTGAAAAAAGCAAAAAGAGCCGGATTGTTACACGATATAGGTAAAGTTCCAGATGATGAACCGGAACTTCCACACGCTTTGCTTGGTATGAAGCTGGCTGAAAAATATAAAGAAAAAGCCGACGTTTGTAACGCGATAGGATCTCATCACGATGAAGTGGAAATGACAAGCTTATTGGCACCGATCGTGCAGGTTTGTGATGCGATATCCGGTGCTCGTCCGGGTGCTCGTCGTGAAATTGTTGAGGCTTATATCAAACGTTTGAATGATCTGGAGCAATTAGCTCTTTCGTATCCGGGCGTATTGAAAACTTATGCTATTCAGGCTGGTCGTGAGTTGAGAGTTATAGTTGGAGCAGATAAGATTGATGATGTGGAAACTGAAAAACTGTCTGCAGATATCGCTAAACGTATTCAGGATGAGATGACTTATCCGGGACAAGTGAAAATCACTGTCATTCGTGAAACCCGTGCAGTAAGTTACGCTAAATAATAAATTAGACTTAAGATTATAAACAAAGGGAGCTTTTTCGCTCCCTTTGTTGTTTTTAGAGACTTACGGGGTGGCGGGCTAGTTATATATACTTTCTGATTGTATAGCACGATTGACTAATGAGTGGGGTATATGTGAAAAATATTTTAAATGTAATACTGTAAAACAAATAGCTCAATGATAGTTTTGAGGATAAAAGTTATTTTGTTTACTTTTGTGACTTAGTGTTATAAGAAATAAAAAAATAAAATCATGGCGTACAAAATCGCAGTTTTTGATGCAAAACCATATGATAGAGTTACTTTTGATAGAGTAAATGAGAAATATGGATTCGAACTAACATATCACAAAGAACATCTCGATATAAATAATGTTGTGCTGGCTAACGGTGCAGATGCTGTATGTATTTTTGTTAATGCTGTCGTTGATTCAGACGTTGTAGCAAAATTGAAATCATATGGAATTAATCTGATAGCATTACGTTGTGCCGGTTTCAATAATGTAGATATTTTGGCTGCTGAAAAGCATGGAGTAAAGGTGGTACGTGTACCCGATTATTCTCCGCATGCTATTGCTGAACATACTTTGGCTTTGATGCTTTGTCTTAACCGCAAAGTTCATCGTGCTTTTTTACGAACACGCGACGGAAACTTTTCTCTTGTCGGATTCGAAGGTTTTGATATGTACGGAAAGACTGTTGGTGTGATCGGTACAGGCAAGATTGGTAAGGTAGCTATAGGTTTGTTCAAAGGTTTAGGAATGAATGTGCTGGCTTATGATCTGTATCCTGATAATGCTTTTGCCGAAGCAGAAGGTATTAAATATGTTACTTTGGATGAGTTGTATGCCAATTCTGATATAATTACCTTGCATTGCCCGTTGACAAAGGAAACAGAGTATCTCATCTGCGATGAATCTATCAACAAAATGAAAGACGGCGTGATGATTGTTAATACAGGTAGAGGAAAGTTGATTCATACAAGACATCTGATTGATGGATTGTTAAGCCGAAAGATTGGCTATGCCGGATTAGATGTATATGAAGAAGAAGGAGCATACTTCTACGAAGACCACTCTGATGCTGTGATGACAGATGATGTATTGGCTCGACTTTTGTCTTTTAACAATGTGATAGTAACTTCGCATCAGGCATTCTTTACTCAGGAGGCGATGGAGAATATCGCAAATACGACAATGAATAGTATTTCTGATTTCTTTGCAGGCAAAGAACTTAAAAACCAAGTAGTTTATAAAGCGTAACTTTATACATCGATTAATTTCCTTATGAACAAAGTTTTGAGTCTTCTTATTTTACTCTTTATTGCAAATGTAACTTATGCAATAGACTCAAGATTTGTTGTAGTAATTGATGCCGGGCACGGAGGAAAAGATACCGGGGCAACCAGAGGTGGATATAAAGAGAAAGATATAAATCTTGGTGTTGTCTTAGCTTTAGGTCAATTAATAGAGCGAAATCATAAAGATGTAAAAGTTGTATATACTCGAAAATCAGATGTTTTTGTAGATCTTGATAAAAGAGCTGATATAGCAAATAAGGCTAAAGCTAATTTATTTATCTCAGTTCATACCAACTCTACAGCAGCAAAGTCAACTACAGTATCAGGCGCTGATACTTATATTTTGGGGTTGGCTCGTAGTGAAGAAAACCTACAAGTTGCCAAGCGAGAAAACTCTGTGATATTATTAGAAGATAATTACAAAACCAAATATGAGGGCTTTGATCCGAATTCGCCCGAATCGTATATTATTTTTGAATTCATGACGAACACCTTTATGGAGCAAAGTCTACAATTTGCTTCTTTTGTTCAGTCTGATTTTAGGAATGTAGCAAAGCGAGTGGATAGAGGGGTTCGTCAGGCCGGATTTTTGGTGTTAAGAAAAACAAGTGCTCCGAGTGTGTTGATTGAGCTAGGTTTTATAAATAATCAATCGGAGGCACAGTTTTTATCAACAAAGTCAGGGCAACAGTCGATGGCTACGGCTATCTACTCCGGTTTTAGAAAATACAAACGTGACTTTGATAAAAAACAAGGGAAATTAGTTGTAGAATCTACAGAAGTAGAAGATATTAGTTTTGATGATGTAGAAGAAGAAACGATAACCGTTAAGAATGATCAGAATGAAGACAGGATATCTCAAGTGTCAGTTTCTGAAAAAGTAAGAAACAATACTGCGTCATCAAATAAAAAAATAGAAAAAGATCAAATAGAATATAGAGTGCAGTTTCTTGTATCGCCTCGCAAGTTATCTGGAAATTCACCGGCTCTGAAGGGATTGTCTCCCGTGTCTTTTTATAAAGATGGTAGTGTGTATAGGTATACATACGGTTCAACTACCAATTTTAATGAAATAACAAAGATACAGAATCAGGTAAGGTTGAAATTTAAAGATGCATTTGTTATAAGAATGAAGAATGGGAAGCGTATAAAGTAATAAGCACCGGATTAACTAACATACAATAGAGATACATTATGGGTAAAATATCTAAAGAAGTAAAAATAGGCATGGCTTTTGTAATTGCAATATTTATATTGTATTACGGAATCAGTTTCTTGAAAGGAATTAATTTGTTCAGGCCATCTAATTCGTATATGGTAGTTTTTGACGATGTTGCCGGATTAACACAGGCTACACCGGTAACTCTAAACGGTTATCCGATCGGTTTGGTATCTTCTATGAAATTGGATACAGAACACGGAAATCGTATCATTACTTATTTGGATATGAACAAAGGAGTGCAACTACCTAAAGGTAGTAAAATGATATTGGATGTATCTATGTTGGGTTCTGCCACAATAATTGTTAAAGAAAGCGATAATAAGACAGAGTTTATTTCTCCTTCGGACACTATAATTGGCATTCGAAATAAAGGCATGCTGGATGCTGCAGGGGGGATGATCCCTCAAATACAGAATCTCATGCCGAAGATAGATTCTATTTTGACCGGTATAAATGTGCTGGTCAATAATCCTGCTTTATCTCAATCTTTGTCTGATGTGAATCAAATAACAGGAGATTTAGCTAAAACAACAAAACAGCTGAATGTAATGATGGCAGCATTAAATAAAGATGTGCCTACAATTACCGGAAACCTTAGTCAGGCTTCAACCGATTTTGCTACTATGTCGAAACAATTCAACCAAATTGATTTGGCTTCTACTTATAAGTCTGTTGATGCAACCGTGAAAAGCTTAGAAAATCTTTCAGCAAAAATGAATTCGAAAGATGGATCTATTGGTCTGTTGCTGAATGATAGACAACTCTATGATAGTATTGTCAATACCATGAGTAACGCATCTCTGCTTCTTAAAGACGTAAAAGAAAACCCTTCCCGTTATATTAATGTCAAGGTGTTTTAAGGTCATTGTTTAGAATTATTCTAAATAAGCAAAAAACATTATTTTTTGTAAAGGTGTAACACGAATGCTTTCTGAGAGATATTTCGGAATTGTTAAAATTTTGTTACATTTCATTATTGGCTACTAAGGTCTTGATTTAGATAGGCTTTTGAAGGTACTTCCCCTCTGATTGGGTTAAAGCTCTATAAGTGGTTGATATTAAGCGAGATGCTTGCTTGCGAGGAATTCCAAATTTATACCCACTTTTTTTTATTGAAAATATTTTAGAAATTTACATTCGGAAGCAATTAATAAATATTCAAATTCATATTAAATAACGTAAATGGAACAAGTGTCAGCTCAGAAATTATGGTCAAATTGTTTGAAGGTTTTTCAGGATAATGTAACTGAGGCCGCTTTCAAGACATGGTTTCTGCCTATTGTCCCACTCTCGTACGAAAACAGGGTGTTTACGATACAAGTTCCCAGCCAATTCTTTTACGAATATTTAGAAGACAAGTTCATTGATTTGCTCAAAGCCACATTATATAGAGAAATAGGTAGCGATACGATATTGCAATATCGCATACTTATGGAAAATACTACAAATACATTAGTAGACTATCGTGGCGATGCAAAATCTTCTACAGATAAGATTGTACTAGGAAAGAATACAAACAAAGTACCTAATCCATTCCAAAAAGTAGTAGCGGATGATTTTGATTCGCAACTGAATAATAAATATACATTCGATAACTTTTTTGAAGGGGAAAGTAACAAGCTGGCTCGTACCGCAGGGGAAACTATAACAAGAAATCCAGGGAAGACAGCCTTCAATCCTTTGTTTGTTCATGGAACATCAGGTGTGGGTAAAACACATTTGTGTCATGCAATAGGAAATAGCATTAAGGAACAATATCCGGAGAAACGTGTATTGTATGTATCTGCTCATTTGTTTAAAGTACAATATGCAGATGCGGGACGATACAATACGACCAATGATTTTATTAATTTCTATCAGGGCATAGATGTCCTTATCATAGACGATATTCACGAATTGGCCGGAATAGAGAAAACGCAGAATACATTATTTCATATATTCAATCATTTACATCAGAACAATAAGCAGCTTATTCTCACTTGCGACAAGTCTCCTTCGGAGCTACACGGTGTTGAAGAACGATTGCTGACTCGCTTTAGATGGGGATTAACTACTAAGGTTGATAATCCGGACAAGCTGTTAAGATTGAAAATCCTTCAGAATAAGATATTACACGATGGATTGTCTATTCCTGAGGATGTAGTAGATTATATAGCTGAAAATGTAACAGATAATGCTCGTGACTTAGAAGGTATCATTGTCTCTATAATGGCGCACTCTTTGGTGTATAACAAAGAGATCGACTTGCCTTTGGCCAGACGAGTTATTGGTCAGGCAATAAAGAAGATAGAAGCAAAGAAAATCACAATTAATACAATAGAATCTGCTGTTTGTGATTTCTATAATATCAAAAGCGAACTTATTCATACAGCATCAAGAAAACGTCAGATTGTGCAAGCAAGACAGGTAGCAATGTATCTTTCTAAGAGTTATACGGAAATGTCTCTTGCTCAGATTGGCTCTTTGATAGGTAAGAAAAACCATGCGACGGTACTCCACGCATGCAGAACTGTACGAGAGCAAATGGAAGTAGATAAAACATTCCGAGAAGAAGTTGCTGAAATAGAAAAGAAATTAAAAGGTTGAATTTGAGAATTCAACCTTTTTTCTTTGCAACTTTTTTCTCCGCAAAATTATGTGTCCGCGAACTAGCTTTACAATATCAAAATTCTTCTTTTTTTCATAATCAACGCTTGAGATTATCTTGTTCTGAATGCATCAACTAAGAATATTCAGGTTGAAATAGATACTTAAGCCTAATATTTAGTATTTTTGTAAGTTTGGATAAGAATGCTTATATAATTATGAATCAATCAAACATAAATATAAAGAATAAACGTGCAAGTTTTGATTATGAATTTATCGAAACATATACTGCCGGCATTGTGCTTACAGGAACAGAAATAAAATCTATTCGCCTTGGTAAAGCCAGTCTGGTGGATACATTTTGTATCTTCGAAAAGAATGAGCTGTGGGTACGTAATATGTACATTGCAGAATATTTTTATGGGTCGTATAACAATCATGCTGCACGTAGTGATCGCAAACTTTTGTTGAATAAGAAAGAGCTGAAAAAAATACAGCGATTGGTAAAAGAAACAGGATATACGATCGTACCTACCCGTATTTTCTTAAACGAACGGGGTTTAGCGAAGGTAAATATAGCTGTAGCACGAGGTAAAAAACAATATGATAAACGTCAGTCGCTACGCGAGAAAGACGATAAGCGCGCTATGGATCGTGCTATGAAGCATTAATTGTATAGGTAATGTTGCAGGGATTTAAAACGATTTTATTGGAACAAAAATACATTGTTCTGACTTCCATATTACTGTTTTTCGGTATTTATGGACTGAATCATTATTTCCCTATTACCCTCGATGATTGGACATACAGTATGACAGCCGAAGGCAATAGAGTCGGTTTTTCTGACATTATTCCGTATCAATATGTTCATTATTTCAAGTGGGGAGGACGTTCAGTTGTTCATGCGATAGCTCAGTTTATGCTTGCTGCAGGTGTTTTCTGGGGTGATATCATCAATAGCATTGGGTATATAGTATTAGTTGTAACAATCTATTATATAGCAAATAAGGGAAACAAGAGTAATTTGTCACTTTTTGTTGGAATAAATCTGTTGATATGGTTTCTTACGCCTGCATTGATCGAAAATGTTTTTTGGATTACAGGGAGTGCAAATTATATGTGGGGAACCTTACTTATCTTGTTGTTTCTATCTTTCTATTGCTCTGCTTACCTTACAGGAAAGTCTAACGATAGTTGGATAAAAGCCTGTGCAATGTTTTTTCTTGGTATTATCGCCGGATGGACAAATGAGAATATGGCTGTGGCGATGATTTTCTTTGTTATATGCTTAATTATGTTAGCGAAAAAGGAAAAGCAAACGCTACACAAATGGATGGTATTAGGGCTTATAGGAGCTATTGTAGGGTGTGCTTTTATGCTGTTAGCGCCGGGTAATTATATAAGAAATGCAGGAGAACTTAGCAACCTGAATTCGGGAGGCACTGAACCTATATACATGTTTTATGTTTATAGGTTTACAAGCATTTTGAAAATGTCTACTTGGTATGCACTTATTCCAACAGTTATATATGCAATCTTTTTATTTCTATATTTCAAATGCAAAAAGAAAGGTAGTAATAAGAAGATACTGTTTCTGTCCTTGTTATTTGCCTTTACAGCAGGTGTGGGAACGTTGGCTATGACTGGTGCTCCAACTTTTCCTACTCGGGTGTGGTTTGCTATACTGATATTCCTGTTTATTGCTACAGGATTGTTATATGCCAATCTTGATTTCTCCATTTTATTTATAAAGAGGTCTTTATACTCAATTATTGGAGTTGCTTCTTTAGTGTTTATTTATTCATATTGGCTAAGTCTCGAAGACTTTAAACGAATACATGGAATATGGGCAGAAAGAGATCGGATTGTGCTTGCTGAAAAACAAAAAGGAATAAAAGATATTATAATATATGGACGTTTTAATGCATCTGAATCGATATTGGTACGTCCTAAAACGGGAGATATTCCTTTAGATTCGATTGTGTGGATGCAGAATGCGTATGGAAATTATATGGGTGTAAACTCAGTTAAAATTTTTGATTTAGAAAATAAATAAATTGATGCAAAAGATACAAGATATATTGAAAGAGAGGATACTTATCCTTGATGGTGCTATGGGGAGCCTTATTCAGCAGTATAAACTGAAAGAAGAGGATTTCAGGGGCGAGCGCTTTTGTGATAGCGCAATATTACAAAAAGGGAATAATGATCTGCTAAATCTCACACGTCCCGATATAATAGAAGAAATTCATCGAAAGTATCTGGATGCGGGAGCTGATATTATTGAAACAAATACATTCAATGCAACAGCTATATCCTTAGAGGACTATAACATGTCGTATCTGGCGAAAGAAATAAACAGAGAGGCAGCGAAGATTGCAAAAAAAGCTGCTATAGATTATACAAACCTGAATCCCGATAAACCTCGTTTTGTTGCGGGTTCTATTGGGCCAACCAATAAAACAGCATCAATGAGTCCTAAGGTTGAAAATCCGATCTATCGTGCTGTTACTTTTGACGACTTGTCTTCTGCTTATAAGGAACAGATAGAGGGGCTTGCGGATGGCGGTGTCGATCTATTGCTTATAGAAACGATATTTGATACACTAAATGCAAAGGCTGCTTTATTCGCAGCCGAAGAGGTTCGCAAAGAAAGAAATATTGAGTTGCCGATAATGATATCTGTGACTTTATCAGATAAAGCAGGACGTACATTATCAGGGCAAACAATAGGAGGATTTTTGGCATCGGTCAATCATATAGACTATCTTTCGGTCGGGCTTAATTGCTCTTTTGGAGCATCGGATATGAAGCCATTCTTAAAAGAATTGGCTCGAATGGCTCCAAGTTTTATATCAGCGTATCCAAATGCCGGATTGCCAAACCAGTTTGGAGAATATGACCAGACACCTGATATAATGGCTGAGCAAATCAGCGAATTCATCGGAGAAGGATTAGTAAATATTATTGGTGGTTGTTGTGGTACGACACCCGAGCATATTGCAAAATATGCTGATTTGGTGAAGGATTCAAAACCTCACAAACCAGCTGAGAAGCCAAAATATATGTGGCTCTCAGGTTTGGAGTTGCTAGAGGCTAAGCCTGAAATTAATTTTATCAATATAGGAGAACGTCTCAATGTTGCAGGTTCTCGCAAGTTTCTTCGCCTGATAAAAGAAGAGAAATATGAAGAGGCTCTAACTATTGCTCATAAGCAAGTAGAAGATGGGGCGCAGGTACTCGATGTGAATATGGATGAAGGGTTGCTTGATGGAGTAAAAGAAATGACTACTTTCCTCAACCTGATGGCTTCCGATCCTGATGTCTCTCGTATTCCTGTGATGATCGACTCCTCGAAGTGGGAAGTGTTGGAAGCCGGGCTAAAATGTGTTCAAGGGAAGGCTATTGTAAATTCAATATCGCTGAAAGGAGGGGAGGAAGAATTTCTTCGTCACGCTCGTCTTGTCCGACAATATGGAGCAGCAGTTATTATAATGGCTTTTGATGAAACAGGACAAGCTGATACATTCTCCCGTAGAATCGAAATCTGTGAGAGAGCATACAAATTGTTGATAAATGACGGATTCGATCCGCTTGATATAATATTCGACCCTAATATTTTAGCTATAGCTACGGGGATAGAAGAACACCGTAATTATGCTGTTGATTTCCTAGAAACTATTACATGGATAAAGAAAAACCTTCCGCATGCAAAGATTAGTGGAGGGGTAAGTAATTTATCTTTCTCCTTCCGTGGCAATGACTATGTGCGTGAAGGGATGCATGCCGTATTCCTCTATTATGCTATTCAGAGGGGTATGGATATGGGTATTGTTAATCCGGGGCAATCGGTGGTGTATGATGATATTCCACTCGAACTTAAAAATCTGGTAGAAGATGTGATCTTTAACCGTAGACCGGAAGCTACTGACGAACTTATCGAATATGCAGAACGCATTAAAAATGAAAAGACCGGGCAGACTGAACAAAAAGTGGAAGAATGGAGATCATTCCCGCTCGATGAACGTATTCAGTACTCATTAATAAAGGGTATTAGCGATCACTTGGAAGAAGACTTGGAAGAAGCTCTCAAAGTATATCCTAAGGCTGTGGATATAATTGATAAGCCTTTGATGGACGGTATGAACAAGGTAGGAGACCTGTTTGGCTCGGGTAAGATGTTCTTGCCGCAAGTGGTTAAAACAGCTCGCACTATGAAACGTGCTGTGGCTATTCTTCAACCTACATTGGAAGCTCAGAAATCATCTTCGGCAGGGAGTAATAAAGCCGGAAAGCTTGTTATTGCGACTGTGAAAGGCGATGTACATGATATAGGTAAAAACATCGTAGCTATAATTCTTGCATGTAATAACTATGAAGTCATAGACTTAGGGGTTATGACTCCTCCTGAGGTTATTATCCAAAAAGTAAAGGAAGAGCAGCCGGATATTCTTTGTCTAAGCGGACTGATTACACCATCGCTGGAAGAAATGAGCATTGTTGCTCACGAGATGGAGAAGGCAGGATTCTCTATTCCATTGATGATTGGCGGCGCAACTACATCTAAACTGCATACGGCAATAAAGATAGATCCTAAGTACAATAACGGGTCGGTAGTGTATGTAAAAGATGCATCTCAGGCTCCTGCTGCTGTAAGTAAATTAATAAATCCGAATACAAAAGAAAATTATATAAACGAAGTAAAACAGGAATATTCTCAATTAAGAGATAATGCCGGAGATAAGAAGGCTGACCTGTTACCTTTGACTCAAGTTTTAGATAAAGGAATGCCAATAGACTGGTCTGAATATAAAACACCTGAGCCGAAAGTAAAAGGGCGACAGGTTTTGAAGCGTATACCGGTGGATGAGATAGTTCCGTATATCGACTGGAAGTTCTTCTTCCATTCTTGGAATTTGTCGGCTCGTTATGCATCAGTACAGCATATTGATGATTGTTCTTCGTGTAGTACGACATGGCTGAATTCTTTTCCCGAGCAGGAACGAGAAAAAGCAGCCGAAGGCATGCAGCTTTATAAAGATGCCAAGGCTTTGTTAGACCAATTGATATTTGAGAAAGTAGAGTATATAAACGCTGTTTTTGGTGTTTTTGAGGCATATAGCGAAAATGAATGTCTCTACATCAATGACGTCTGTTTTCCGATGCTGCGTCAGCAAAAAAAGAATGACAGAGGAGAATATTTGTCTCTTTGCGATTTTGTTGCACCTAAATCATCAGGGAAAAAGGACTATGTAGGAGGTTTTACAGTAACTGCCGGAGTCGGCTCGAATGAGTTGATGAGCGAATTCGAGCAGCAGGGTGACGAATACAAGGTTCTATTACTAAAATCAGTTTTAGACCGCTTGGCAGAAGCCACAACCGAGTGGTTGCATGCAAAAATAAGAAGAGAGTATTGGGGCTTTGCTGCCGAGGAAAATATTTCTGTAAATGATATGTTTACTCTTAAATATCAGGGTATTCGTCCGGCAGTAGGCTATCCGTCTATTCCCGATCAGTCTATTAATTTTTTGTTGAATAATGACCTGCTACAATCGAATGAAATAGGAGTAGAACTTACCGAAAACGGTGTTATGTTACCCAATGCTTCGGTAAGTGGAATAATTATATCTCATCCTAAATCGAAATATTTTAATATTGGAAATATCCTTGATGACCAGATGGAATCCTATGTTGAAAGAAGAGGAGAGGACGCAGAGGTTATTCGCAAATTTTTAAGTGCGAATCTGATATAAATATAAAATAAGTGACAAAACAGGTAAATAAGAAACCTTTAATAAAGTGTTACTTTTGTCACTTTTCTGGAAAATAGAAATGATGATTATTTCTCATTCTAGAAATGTCTGATTCAGAAAAAATAATATTATCACAATGGAATTTTTTGATCTTCTATCCTATAGCTTTTTTCAGAATGCTCTTCTAGGTAGTCTTTTTGCCTCTATTGCATGTGGAATTATAGGATCGTATGTTGTTATCCGCAGATTAGTTTTTATTAGTGGAGGGATAACACATGCTTCGCTCGGCGGTATTGGAATGGGCTTCTATTTTGGATGGAATCCAATTCTGGCGGCAATGATTTTTTCTATACTGTCGGCCTTTGGTATTGAGTGGCTTTCTTCAAGGCAGGGGGTTAGAGAAGACTCCGCTATTGGCTCATTCTGGTCTTTAGGGATGGCTGTTGGTATTATTTTTATCTATCTTAAGCCAGGGTTTGCACCCAACCTTTCCGATTATCTCTTTGGGAATATTTTAACTATAACAAAACCAGATATTGTATATCTGGCTGTTTTATCATTGGTGCTTATCATTGTTTTCCTGCTTTTTGGGCGACAAATACTTTTTGCAGCATTCGATCCTGATTTTGCAAAGACACGCAATCTCTCTGTCAATCTGATTAAGTATGCGATGATGATGGGTATCGCAATAACAATCGTTTTGTCTATCCGTTTGGTTGGAATTGTTTTGTTAATGTCTATATTGACGGTTCCTCAGATGACAGCAAATCTATTCACTTCTAATTTTGTGAAGATGATTTTGCTGTCTATTCTTATAGGATTCTTGGGTTGTTTGGTCGGATTATTTCTTTCTGCTGTTTTGGATGTACCGTCTGGTGTATTTATTATTTTTACTCAGATAATAGTATTCCTTATATCCCGATGGATCGTCAAATTAATACATAAGAAACAATTAATCGGTTCTTTATAGGCGAACTGATGATAGATAATAAACTAAAATAGAGTATCAGCCTTTTCCTATTATATCTTTCAGCGATATATTTTTTACACTCGATTTTCGGAAAAGTAGGGCACTGATACATATTCCTATTGCCAAGGTGAATAAAAGAGACATTGTCAACATAAGATTGTGTGACATCTCTATGAGTATGCGAGGGTTCTGCTCTACAATCGTTAGATCTGTAACCTTTATTCCGGCAAGCATCGTTTTATAGGCAAACATACCCGGTATCATCGTAATACAGGCCGGCATTGTAAATACAACAGGTGGACTATCTACCTTATGCGCAGCAAAAATGCCTATCAGCCCTATCAGTACAGACCCTGCCAGAGTTGCGGTTATTAACCCGAAATCGAGCTGAACCAAAATAAAACGAATACAATGTCCCATTCCTCCCAGCAGGCCGGCTACCCATAACAAACGTTTAGGTGAACCAAATAATATAGCCCAACAGAAGCCCACGATGAATGCAATGCCAAAGTCGCGTAGTATATTTATAATAGTAAGTTCTTCCATTTTTTTTCTAAAAATTATTGATACCCATTAGTGTAATACATAAGGTCATTCCTGCGGCAATACAAAGCAAAATAAATCCTCCGAATAAGGCTCTGTTGATTGCAGACGAGAGGTATCCTTCTATCAGGTCTATAACACAATTTATAAGAGGGACTCCGGGTATAAGATATAATACACCTGTAGCCATGGCAGCTTCGGGGTGTGCTCCGATTCCATATAGTCTTCCAAGCCCTGTAATCAGAGTGGTAACAAAAGCTGCTATCGAGATACAAATCATAGAGTTGAAATTCTTCTTAGAGAAGGCAACACGTACAAAATATCCTAAAAAAGCAGCAACAAAAGTAACCATAGCGTTCATCGAATCTCCTAATGAGAAAAGGCATAGCCCTGCGCATGAAAGTCCGACAGCTATAGCAACATATATATCTTTATAATATGGTTTAGCTTTGATTGCAGCAAATTCATTTTCTGCTTCAGTGATGGAAAGTTTCTCTTCTTTTACTTTCCACGACAAATGTGATATTTCGGTCAAAACTGCAAGGTGGACATTGTGAGGGGGCGAATTCTTAAATCTGGTGACTGTATTTGCAGGGTCGTTCATATCTTTTACTGTAATTAACAGTCCTTTGAACGTAGGATCTATATGCAGATCAAACTCCCATGTCGAAGCCATTCTTCCCAGATTACTATTGAGTCTTCCGCAATGCGCTCCCGATGCAAGTAGATAAGTACCTATATCTAAAATGAGATCGGCTAAGCGTTGCGCTGGTATTTTTACTTTTTCTGTTGTATCTTTATACTCTAACATTCCAACCTTAATTTTACGACAAAGATATTAAAGAATATTTAATGTAGTAAATACTTATAATTGAGTTTATAAACGTGAATTTAATTTATAATAATATATAGCTTTAAATTAGTAATTTAAAAAGAAAACCATGTTTAAAAAGATTTGTTCAACCTTTTTTATATTATTATTCGTTTTTTCCATCAGTTCTTTTTCTCAGAAGAAACATACGTTTGAGATTAAGAACGGAGATTTTGTATATGACGGAAAACCGGTAAGAATAATTTCAGGCGAAATGCATTATCCGCGTATTCCTCATCAATATTGGCGTCATCGTATGCAGATGCTGAAAGCAATGGGGCTGAATGCTGTGGCTACTTATGTGTTTTGGAATATACATGAACCCGAACCTGGTAAGTGGGATTTTACAGGAGATAAGAATCTTGCGGAATATATAAAAATAGCAGGTGAAGAAGGATTGATGGTGATACTTCGTCCCGGTCCGTATGTATGTGCTGAGTGGGAATTTGGAGGTTATCCTTGGTGGCTTCAAAATGTAGAGGGTTTGGAATTGAGACGTGATAACGAACAATTTCTAAAATATACCCAGTTATATATAAATAGATTGTATAAGGAAGTTGGAAACTTGCAAATAACTAAAGGGGGCCCTATTGTTATGGTGCAGGCAGAAAATGAGTTCGGATCTTATGTCTCCCAGCGTAAAGATATTCCATTGGAAGAACATCGCCGATACAATGCAAAAATCGTTCAGCAATTAAAAGATGCAGGTTTCGATGTTCCATCTTTTACTTCGGATGGAAGTTGGTTATTTGAAGGGGGCGCTGTTCCAGGGGCTTTACCAACAGCAAATGGGGAAAGTAATATAGAGAATTTAAAGAAAGCCGTAGATAAGTATAATGGAGGACAAGGACCTTATATGGTTGCAGAGTTTTATCCCGGATGGCTTGCTCACTGGCTCGAACCTCATCCACAAATAAGTGCTACAAGTATAGCCCGTCAAACAGAAAAGTATTTACAAAATAATGTGTCTATCAACTATTACATGGTGCATGGCGGAACTAATTTTGGTTTTACCAGTGGTGCTAACTATGATAAGAAACATGATATTCAGCCCGATCTCACTAGCTACGATTACGATGCACCTATAAGCGAAGCGGGATGGGTAACGCCAAAATACGACTCGCTTCGTAATGTAATTAAAAAATATGTCAATTACTCTTTGCCTAAGGTTCCCGCTGCTATACCTGTGATAGAGATCCCGTCTATTAAACTTGACAAGATAGCTGCCTTAGACGGATTGAACTCAAAAGTAGTGGAAAATAATAAACCTATGACTTTCGAGCAGTTGAACCAAGGCTACGGTTATGTTCTGTATAAAAAGCACTTCAATCAGCCAATAAATGGAACTCTGGAAATAAATGGATTACGTGATTATGCCACTGTATATGCAAATGATGAAAAAGTAGGGGAACTTAATCGATACTTTAATAAATATTCTATAGATGTCGAAATACCATTCAATTCTACGTTAGAGATCTTAGTAGAGAACATGGGACGTATCAATTACGGATCTGAGATTGTTCATAACACAAAAGGAATCATCAGCCCTGTTGTAATAAACGGAATGGAGATAGAAGGTGATTGGCAAATGTATCAGATACCGATGGATGAAGCTCCTGATTTTAGTAAGATGCAACAATCAAGTGTGTATAGTAATACAGAATCAATAGCTAAACGTCTTCTGGGTGCTCCGGCTTTATATAAAGGAACATTCAATCTTACAGAAACCGGGGATACATTCCTCGATATGGAAGATTGGGGGAAAGGTATTGTCTTTATAAATGGTAAGAACATCGGGCGTTATTGGCATGTAGGACCTCAACAAACATTATATATTCCCGGTGTATGGCTGAAAAAAGGACAAAATGAGATTGTAATTTTTGAACAACAGCATGATAAGCATCACACAGAAGTAAGAACAACAAAAGTTCCTGTGTTGACAAATCTTAAGCTGCCTCAATAAGGTAACTACTATAGAATGAAAGGGTGAGAAATCACCCTTTCTTACTTTTATGTTACTCAATAGACATTTGCGTCATAAAAATCTCCTGTAGTATATCTAGCTCTTTCTTATAGATTGTCTTCTTGCGTTGGGCGAAATATAATATGTTCTCGAGAGGCGTATACCCTTCCCATACTAGTTGTATATTACCATCTTCTAATTCCTTTTTTGCTAAAAAGTCCGGTATAATGGCAAATCCTTCTTTGCCTGAGATACAACGTATAATAGAGCTTATATTGGGTACAATATAATTCGGTTTAAAGTCCGGCCTTTTCTTGAAATTATGTAGCCAGAAATTTCGCAAATGTTCCATATCTCCTGTTGTGCCAAACCATGTTTGTTTATTTAGCCAATTTTCTACTTTTTCAGGTTTTTGCATCACCTGATAGAATTCCGTAATATTACTTTTCGATCCAGCTATCAATGTGATTTTTTCTTTCGAAAATGGAATATACTGTATATTAAATGATTCATCTTTTTGGGGTGATATCACAAAATCCAGTAAACCTTTATCCAGATCATTCAACATATCCTGATATATACCGAATTTTGATATGAGGTTAAATGGAAGTTCACTTATAAAAGGCTCCAGTACGTGTTGGAATGTTTCAAAACACATGCCAATACTAATACTCGATTTGCCTGAATCAGCATTTCTGTAAAAATGTTTTTCTGCTTCCTCCAGTTTTTTTACGGCATCCACAATTGAGTTATAGAGCATATTGCCATGTTCGGTGGGTAGCATCTTCCGTGTTCCTCTGTCAAACAATTTATTCCCGATATGTGCCTCTAAAGAATTCAGATGCAGACTTACTCCGGGTTGTGATATATATAACTTATTCGCTGCTGATGTGAGCGAACCGGTTTCATATATTGATTTAAAGGTTCGGAACCATTCAAAATTTACCACTTTATTTTTATATTATAATTATGATACAAATATATAATTTATATTATTTTACTGATCGATAAAAAGGCTTTATTTTTACAACACTAAATATTAAAACGTAAGAATAAGCATGAAGAAAATATTTGTAATAAATGGAGCTCCTAAATTTGCCCATTCGGGTGGAGAATTTAATAAGACATTGTCAGATTGGACTGTAGATTACTTTAAAGATAAAGATTATGATGTGAAATATACTGATATCAATGATGAATATAATCTATCTGATGAAGTTGAAAAGTTTGTATGGGCAGATGTTATTGTATACCATACCCCTATTTGGTGGTTTCAGATTCCGAATGATTTTAAACGATACATTGACGAGGTCTTTACCGAAGGTCATCAAAAAGGGATTTATTTTAGTGATGGTAGGCGCTCGGCTAATCCCACCCGCAATTATGGTACGGGAGGTTCATTGCAAGGACGTAAGTATATGCTTACTACGACATGGAATGCTCCTTTAGAGGCATTTACTATCGAAGGTGAGTTTTTTAAGCAACATAGTGTTGACGAAGGTGTTATGTTCGGGTTTCATCGGATGAATGCTTTTGTAGGAATGGAGCCTGTAAAGAGTTTTCACTTCTATGACGTGATGAAGAACCCCAATATAGAACAATCTCAAGAAGATTATGTAAGACATTTGAATGATGTGTTCTGAATATTATTTTCTGATCTAAGATTAATTAACGGTACTTATATAGAAAAAGGATAGTAATTTTTTTTACTATCCTTTTTTATATTCAAAGAAACGGAATCTTATTCAGATTTTTGAACTTCTTGTATTATCTCCATACCTTTCATTATTGCCTGCTCATTCATTGGCAGTAAACCATGGTGACGTTCCGGCAAAGATTTTTTCAATCCTTTCATAACGTTTTCGAGTTTTACCATTGGGCTTACTTTCAATAATCCACCTAGAACAATCATATTGAATGCTTTCGTATTTTTCATCAATATAGCTGTATCCACAGCTTCAACTTTATAGATATTGATATCCTTACGTGTTGGTGGATGTTGAAATCCGTTCGGGTCATAAATTAATATTCCTCCCGGTTTTACATGCGATTCGAATTTATCCAATGACGGCTGATTTAAAATAATCGCAATATCAAACTCATTTACTATCGGCGAGCTGATGGGGCTGTCGCTCAATATTACAGTCACGTTAGCTGTACCACCACGTTGCTCCGGTCCGTAAGAAGGGAACCATGAAACTTCTTTATCTTCCATCAGACCTGAATAAGCAAGGATTTTACCCATAGATAATACACCCTGTCCTCCAAAACCTGCTATAATTATTTCTTGTGTCATGTTTCTTTGTTTAAATATTTTTCAAATCGCCTAATGGATATGCAGGAAACATATTTTCTACCATCCAATCGTTAGCTGCCTGAGGAGACATTTTCCATCCTGCATTACATGTAGATACAATTTCTACAATAGATGTACCTTTATTCTCCATCGAGTTTTCGAACGCTTTGCGTATCATGCGTTTTGCTTTTTTTACAGAGGCTGCCGTATGAACGCTCTGACGTGTAGCCAGACAAACACCTTGTAACTGAGCCAACAAATCGAGAATCTTGAGAGGGTATCCACTCTCGTGAGTATCGCGTCCGTTAGGAGATGTTGATGTTATCATTTGGCTAAGGGTTGTTGGAGCCATTTGTCCTCCGGTCATGCCATAAATTCCGTTATTAATAAAGATTATAGCAATATTTTCACCTCTATTTGCCGCATGTATTGTTTCACCTGTACCAATGGCAGCTAAGTCTCCGTCTCCCTGATATGTAAATACCATTTTATCGGGATTCAGTCGTTTTGCTGCTGTAGCCAGTGCCGGAGCACGTCCGTGTGCAGCTTCCTGCCAGTCGATATCCAAATAGTTGTATGCAAACACAGCACAACCAACCGGAGCTATACCGATTGTTTTATCACGCAATTCCATATCATCAATAACCTCAGCTATCAACTTATGAACTACACCATGTGAACAACCCGGGCAGTAATGCATGTCCACATCGTTCATCAACGCAGGCTTGGCATATACTAGGTTAGCCGGATCTATAATATTTGTACTCATAATTGTTTAAACTTTGAATTTTAAGGTCTCAGACCTACTTACTATTCTCGCAAATGCTGTAAACACTTGCCTATCTTAATATCGTTTTTCAACAGTCAAATTTATTCTGCAAGGCGTCTACTACTTCGCTTGGTGTAGGAACAATTCCACCCAAACGTCCGTAATGTTCAACCTTAACTTTACCGTTTACAGCCAAACGAACATCCTCAACCATCTGTCCGGCGTTCATTTCTACTGTAAGCATGCCTTTTACCTTTGTTGAATATTTGTCAATTTCCTTCGATGGGAATGGCCACAAAGTTATTGGGCGTATAAGACCCACCTTTATTCCTTGAGCACGTGCTATCTTCATTGCCTTTTGGCATATACGGGCAGCAGACCCAAAAGCAACAAGAATATAATCTGCATCTTCGCAGTTTACTTCCTGATGCAAACAAACATCTTTCTCTATCTTCTTAAACTTAGCTTGAAAACGGAGGTTATTTATCTCCATCTTATACGGATCAAGTTCCAGCGAAGTTATTACATTCGGTTTTCTATCAGCTGGTTTTCCTAGGGTAGCCCAAGGACATTGTTCTCGTATCTCTTTTTCTGTTCTTCTGCGTTTAAATTCGGGAAGTTTTACCTTTTCCATCATTTGCCCGATAACACCATCGGTAAGTATCATAGCCGGTGTTTGATATTTGAATGCGAGATCGAATCCCAATGCAACAAAGTCCACCATTTCTTGTACCGATGCAGGAGCAAGAGTTATCAGGTTATAATCGCCATGACCTCCTCCTTTTACAGTTTGGAAATAATCGGCTTGCGATGGCTGTATTGTACCCAATCCGGGTCCTCCACGCATAACATTCACTAACAAACAAGGCAATTCGGCTCCGGCAAGATAAGACACCCCTTCGAGCATTAAACTCATACCCGGACTTGAAGATGAGGTCATCACGGCTTTGCCGCATCCGGCTCCCCCGTAAACCATATTTATAGATGCTATTTCGCTTTCAGCCTGAAGTACAACCATACCGGTAGTATTCCACGGTGCTTCGGCCATCAACGTTTCCATTATCTCCGATTGAGGAGTAATAGGATAGCCAAAATATCCGTCTGTCCCATATCTAATTGCAGCATGAGCTATGGCTTCATTGCCTTTCATTAAAACTATTTCTTCTGACATAATTTTTGGTTAATTAAAAAAACGAATCTACTAAGCGAAAAAGCTGTATTGATTCGTCATCATTTATTCAAATTTTTTCTTGTAGACTGTGAGACATCCGTCAGGACATACATAACCACAATTGGCACAACCTATACAAGCATCTGGATTTTTCATGTAAACGTAGTGATAACCTCGGCTGTTAACTTCACGAGGTTGAAGTTCTAAAACATCACAAGGACATGAAACCACACAGAGGTCACAGCCCTTACAACGTTCTTCGTTTACAACTACTGTTCCTTTTATTTTGGCCATTTTTTCTTTATAATAATTTTTTTAGTAATCGCTAACTATAATAAAGTTCTCATTTGATCCCCACGCAAAGGTAGAGGTTATTCTTATTATATTCCTTTTTTTTATGAATAAAGATGTTAAAAAAAAGATGTCTTAAAACATATTGAGATAGCATTTTATCACACAAGATCTAATAATCTATGTCTTTAGAGATGTTTAATCTTTATTTAGTGAGGCTACCGGTTGTTATGCTTACTATTTGTATTAAATCCAGCGGATTTAACTGAATTTGTAAACCTCTTTTTCCGGCACTTATGTAAATATATTCGAACACTTCATAAGATTTATCGATATAGGTCGGAAACGATTTTTTCATACCAATAGGAGAACAAGCGCCTCTTATATATCCTGTGATATTAAGAAGCTCTTTCATCGGTATCATATCACAACTCTTATTTCCTGAGATTTTAGCAGCTGCTTTCAAATCGAGCTCTTCAGCTCCGGGTATAATACAAACAAAATAACCGGACTTATCTCCTTTCAGTACTAGTGTTTTAAAAACCTGCTCAACGGGCTCGTGTAACTGTTCGGCGACATGTATGGCACTAAGATCGGACTCGTCGACCTGATATGGAATAAGCTTATATTCTATTTTCTCTTTATCCAAAAGCCGGACGGCGTTTGTTTTATCAATCTTCATTTCTACCTATTTTTCTGCAAATAAAACAACTAAACACGATAGATGTTTACAAAGTATGTTTTGTACTCATATTAATTGCCCTTATTGCTTTCTCATATATTAAGTTCAGAAAGAAAAAATACAGCACTAAGATTGGAGAAAAGCACTGATTTTGTCAAATGTAAATCTGAATTGCTCGTCTACTTCATCTGCGATTTTTGGTAGTGCAGGGAATGGATCTTCATGTATATATTTGTATGGATAATCCAGAATTTCGATATTGATCGGGATATCCCTGCGTGAACCTTGCAGTGTATTTATCACTTCATAGGCCGGAACAACTTCATCCTTTGCCAATGTTATAGCATAAAATTGATGGCTCATTTTTCGGAATACTTCCTCTCGGCATTCTGTCAGTACTCTATAATTCAGCATGCTTCTGAAGTTGTTGCCTTCCGGATGTGTATGCATATAATGACGAAGCACTTCGTCGCGCTTCATGTGGCTATCCAGATGTTCTACGACATAGGAATAAAGACTTACATTGGCTTCACTGTCGAGAATAAATTTTGAGACGGGGGATAGTCTGTTGAATACTGCTCCTCCACAAAAAGTAGCATACTTGGAGTTCGAGAAATGCCCGTCTTTGTTACTCATCATCAGTATTTCGCCTAAGAATGTACCTATAGAATATGAAAAGAAATCGATAGAAGCATCCTTATCTATAGCGGGATGTAGTCCTTCCTTGAAATTTTCTACAAAGTCGATTACATCATAGTAAGTTTGCAACCCCGACCAAATAAAACGTTGAGGCTTATTATGCAAACGTGTACTGATAGCTACATTGGATAAACTGGAACAGATAACATCGGGGTGGCGCATTTTTCGTTGCTCGCTCACTCTGTACATTTCACGGGTACTACTCCAAACCGCAGGAGCACGATTCATATGAAATGCTATAGGGAACATAACTATTGATTTACCCGTTTTGTCGACTATATGCTTAGCCCATGGTAAATATTTATACCAGGTTTTCTCATTAAAGCCGTGAAACATGAGTATAATGCCTTTCGCTTTCGTTTCTTTTTTAGGCATTATCATGTGATATCTGAACTTGATATTCTCTAATATTTCAGCGTCTCTCTTGTTCAACATTTCCTGAATCACATCGGGTTCGTAATCTTCAGGTACACTCGGTATAAATTCATAATCATCGTTATTGCCCAATCCTCCGGGAAGGATAAAACGATAATTGGAGTCGAAGGTAAAGTTACGCATTACCAAATTTTGATCTATCTCGATCTCACTATCTGTATAGTTCTCGATCTTCTTTAGATGATTAAAAAGGTCTATGTACTTCATTTTATTTTTATTTTTCTACCAGTAATTGATGTCCTATTCTACAAAACAAACATTTGCGAAGTTCGCAATATTCTCTCTTCAGTTGAATCATAGCCTGTGAGTCGGCTGCACTGTTTAATGGCATTTTCAATTTTGCAAAAAGCTTGGTTATACTATTTTGTTCAGGTTTTAGCATTTCCAAAAACTTTAGAGCCCGTTCGCAAAGGGTTTCATTGTCTATACTTTTCCCATATATAAATAATATCGGAGCTACGGTATTGATCAGTAAAATGTCGAGAGACGAATCACCTAGATATTTAGACTTGCGTTCCGATGTTACTCCAAATGCGTAATGGGTTTGCCAATACTCAGAGGCATTGACATGAAACATCAGCCGGATACGTCCGATATCATCACAAGCTGTAATTTTAGAAAATAATCCATGTGAACTATGCAACAAAGAAGCCAGTTGGGCAATTCTTATCTGAGGAAAAGCCGTAGGCCGTGATCTCATACTTTTGAATATATATGAATCTAACGGTTTCAGATCATATTTATTTTTCAGAAACTCATATTCTTTTTTCAACAAAGAGAAGTAATCGTCTTCAACTTTCACATTATCAAGCATACCGGCCTGTCCGAATAAAAGAGCTTCTATTTGAATAATATTGTCTCCTTGTTTTTGAATGCACCTCAATGGCAGACTAAGCGCTAATCGCTCAAAAGAGTCGGAGTTGAGGCCAAATCCAAAATTTCTGGTAAGCAGCACATAAAAAGCATCTTCCCACGAGTTCTGGAAACGCTTAAGTAAGCTTTCTATATGATTAGCCTTTCTTTCGAGACGCTCTATCAGTAAGGTATTCATCCACGAGTTGAGGTGAAAAGGCGGAACGTTTCCTATATAGTTGCGGCACGGAATGTCTGTATTGGAATGAATGAGGAAATCATAGTTCTCTTTTATATGCTGCGGATACGTTATCTCGCATTGGATAACAGATTGTCCCAGTTCATTAAATACTTCACAATTAGCCTTCTCTACTACATGAAGTATCACCGAATTATAGCTTTTGTTTTTATGATGGTTATGTGCTTTCCATTGATCTGAGCTTGTATGTATTTCTATGTTTCCTGCCCATAGTTCACCATCTATTTTTATTTTAGCATTAAAATAGTCGGGACCCTCATTCGTATTTGGCAAGCCTACGTCCAAAACTTCTATCTGACGACCATCAGTCGTTTTGAGTTCTTTCTGATAGAGTTTGAATTTCCAGATGTAGTGTAAAATGTCTTCCATAAGTTAAGTGTTAGGTTGTTGATCATAATCCGGTAATACCCATTTTCTTCATCAGAAAGCTTGCGTTCATATTTTGAGCTACTCCTTCCCTGATTTTGTAGGTAAATGAGAGATGATCATCTTTAATATCCGCCTCAAAGCGGTAATTCTTTATAGCATCGGGAAACTCTTTTTCAAGGTCGCCCAACAATAAATCGTGTGTAGCGATGATACCATTCGCCCCAAGTGACACCAATTGTTTCATCAAAGCTATAGAGCCTTTTTGCTTATCTTCCGAATTGGTGCCTTTCAGTATCTCGTCGAGGATAATAAATAACGGCTCGCCCGATTGTAGACGGTCGATTATCATTTTCAGACGCTTAAGCTCTGCAAAAAAGTAAGATTCGTTGTCTGTAAGCGAATCGGAGGTACGAAGATTGGTAACTAGCTTATATGGATAGAATTTCAATGAAGAGGCACACACCGGAGCACCGGCGCAAGCCAGCATGAGGTTTATGCCTACGGTTCGCAAGTATGTGCTTTTTCCTGCCATATTTGCTCCTGTAACTACAAGGAAAAAGGGATGGTTCTCTATTGTTACATCGTTGCTTACGCACACCTTACGATTGAGCATTGGGTGACCAAGGTTTTTACCTTCCAATATATATGTTTCAGATGTCTCCGGATAAATATAATCGGGATGGTTGTAAGCATATACAGCAAAAGACACCAGACTGTCAAACTCTGCCAAAACTTTTAACCAGCTTCCGATATTTTCTTGATGGCGGCTTATCCACTTTTCAATCTTTATTGAATAAATAATATTCCAGAAGAAAATGGGATTGAGAAGAAGCAACCCCAAGACATTGGATGACTGATCGAGGTTGTTGCTATATGATTTTAGCTGATGGATAGCTAGTGAGGCAAGTTCCCCATCTTTAATTTTATTTTGCAATTCGATTAATAACGGTGATTTAAACTCTTCGGTCTCTATTATTTCAAATAGGCTTGAATATGTTTGTAGGGTCTCTATTTTCTTTTCAAAAAAGCTCATCTTCAGTCGAATGTCTTTCATCGGAGTAAGGCTTGCTATAAAGAAAATAGTCCAACAAGATCCTAGTATTGCAATAGGCATCAATCCAAAAGAACTTAGAACAATAGATAGAGTAAACACAGCAGGGGCGATATATATAAAGTATCGCCAATAGCTTTTAGATAATAAGCGAGTTTGCATAAATTGACGGGAGAAGTGATCTATATCCAGTCCCTCGGTTTCGCTCATCTGTCCTGTTGCTCTCAGGTGGTTGAGTAGCCGTGGGTTGCGACTCAATTCTTTTACGGCTTCCTGATGTGCAATAATATCATCTTTTTTCTCAAAGGGCTTTAGCAGGGAGTCTGCTAGTTTGTTCTTGCCAAAAGAAGTAACAGTGCGGTTTATAGACTGAAAGAATGAGTGATTTCCAAATAAGTCGAGATCTACACTATAACTATGGCTGCCATCAGCCTTTTCAGGTGCTCCATCGAAAGCTGAAAAATCATAATCGGTACCTTTCAGCTCACTTTCGGCATTCTTAATCAATAATTCACAATATCTTTTTTTGAGAAATAGTTTGTTGTGATATTTTAGCAGATAGAGAAAGATAACGACTGTTATAAAAATAATAGAAACAACGGTAATAGTATGTCCCCACATTACCCAGCAAAGGAGGATACATCCCAAGATAGTAACTAACCGCAAAGTTCCGATCTGGAAAATAGCACTTTTTAGTTTGGTCAGCTTTTCGTCTTCTCTTTTTATAAGATCCTTATATGATTCTTGTACTTCTTCTAGTGTCATTCGCTAAAGTTATAGATTTTATTATAATTAATCGTATGCTAAAACAATTCGTGTAAGACATCGAGCGACTTCAGTGCCGGAAAGTCGTATAGATGTAAACGGTAGTATTCCAATATTCTATTTATGATGTTAACCCGATCTTGCCGAGAGAAAACAAAATGATGCATATTTTCGTACGTAATACGTGCCAGCATAGATAAAGCTTTACTGTCGTACCTGTTAAGATAATGATTATGCAAAGGTTGATAATGAACAAACTCGCCGTTTATCATATCAAACAAATTATTTTCCCTGTATTCTTCAAGGTTAGGATAAAATCCCATAAAGTGGCTCAGTTTGAGCATAAATACCAAATGGAAATTAGCTATGCTTTTATCCGTCATCTCGAGTATCTGTACTGACTGCTCAAGAAAGTCGAATAGCAATTGGCTGGTGTCGGCATCTTTTAAGACCCTTGACAAAAACTCGGAAAGAAAAAAAGTCATTGACGTTTTTCCCATATCTCCCGCGATCTCATATAAATAAAAATCGGAGCGGGCTTCTCTGATTCTTTGGATGTCTCTATTGCTTTGATGCTCAACTTCCATGTCGAGTATCGCTAACGGCGAAAATAAAGATTTGGGAACTTTTGAGCTCTTACCTCTTGCTTTGGACACCATATACGTTACCCGCCCGAATGATTCGGTGAATAACTGAGCAAGCAAATACTTGTCGTTGTAGTTTATGGTATTCAGTACCAGTCCTCTTGTCTTATAAAGCACTTCGATAATGTTTAGCTAGACAAAAATACTATTTTTTATCCGAGTGAGATTCGTTATCTCTACAAAGAAGATAAAAGGGGATAGTAAAAAAGGAATAAACTCGTTGAGCTTTATCTTCAATTATTATCTTATTATAAAGAGCCGTTCGATGTGTGATAAATATTGTAAAGGGTAAAAGTAACATCGAAAAACAAGTAAAATACTGTCACTTTTGTCACTTTTTGCAATTTCTGATCTATGGAGGTTATTTATTAAACATGCATGAATTATCTCAGCCATGTAAAAATAATTGACTAACTTCGCATATAATAAATATAACGTTATGTCTCAAAAAATAAAAAATATACTTTTTGATCTGGGAGGAGTTATTATAAGCCTAAATAAACAGGAAGCGTTGAACCGTTTTACGGCTATTGGCTTTCCTAATATTGAAGATTATTTAGGTGAGTTTCGTCAAGAAGGAATATTTCTGGAGTACGAAGAAGGTAAAATAAGTCCCGAAGGTTTTTATAAAGAATTCCGCAAGTTATGCGGTAATGATAATATTGTTGCCGAAGATATCGATAATGGTTGGTTAGGCTTTTTAGCGGGGATTCCTCCATACAAATTTGAACTTTTGAAAGAACTTCGCAAAAAGTATAAAGTATATTTATTAAGCAATACAAATCCATCTGTAATTAAATGGGCTTCAAGTGAGGCTTTCTCACCCGAAGGTTTGCCTATTCAGGCATATTTTGATAAATGTTATCTTTCTTTTGAGATAGGGCATGCAAAACCCGACAGGGAGATATTTGACTTTATACTTGCCGATTCGGGAATGATTCCGTCCGAGACTCTGTTTCTGGATGATGGCAAAGTGAATATAGAAATAGGTAAAGAGATTGGCTTTGAAACTTGTCTGGTCGATCAAACAGAAGACCTAAGAAAAGTGTTTACTGATAGAGACCTATTATAAGTTAATACTTAGGATATGCAGTTAGTGGATAAGACAAACAAAATAGAACTTCCGCCATTAGTGGCTACTATTGGCTTTTTCGATGGTGTACATACCGGACATCGGTATCTTATTGATCAGGTTAAAGAAGAAGCCGCCAAGCGAGGTTTACCCTCTGCCGTCATAACTTTTCCTGTACATCCGCGAAAGGTGTTGCAAAAAGACTATCAGCCGTCTTTACTTTGTGGCTATGACGAAAAGATAGAGCGTCTGGCTACTACCGGAATCGATTATTGTATTTGTCTCGACTTTACGGTTGAGATATCACAAATGTCTGCTAAGAGATTCATGCAGGATATCCTGAAAGAAAAACTGAATGTTGATTCTCTCATCATAGGCTACGATCATCGTTTTGGTCACAATAGAGAAGATGACTTTTCAGACTACGAACGCTATGGCAGTGAAATAAAAATGCAGGTCATAGAAGCTAAAGCTTTACCCGGGCTCGAACATGTTAGTTCGTCACGTATACGTAAGCTTCTGGCAGAAGGATACATCCGTAAAGCGGGGAAGCTATTATCATATAACTACACCATCTCAGGAAAGATTGTAGAAGGATTTAAAGTAGGCAGGACGATAGGTTTCCCAACTGCCAATATACAGATATGGGAGACTTACAAGGTCGTTCCTGCATTTGGTATATATGCAGTCTATGTACATGTCGAAGGTATTAAATATGATGGTATGCTTTACATTGGCAAGCGCCCTACACTGCATAATGGAGATAATATAAGCATAGAGGTTAATCTCTTCGATTTTGACGGAGATCTGTATAATAAAACCCTCACGGCAGAATTTCTTGATTTTGTGCGTCCTGACGAAAAATTCTCAGATATTGCTACTTTAAAGGATCAGATTAGTAGAGATAAAGAGACTGTAATAAAAGTTATTGAAAATTATAAAGGGCTTAATACCTAGTCTCTAAACCATATCTCAGTTATATAATCCTAAAATATTAACTTATAACAAAAAAATAATAGATAAAGAGTTAAATAACTGATTTTTATTTTTATATTTGTGGAGCATTAGAGTTCTTAACAGTATGGTTTAAATTTTTCTTCGCAAGTCACTTCCCTTCTTGGTAACCTTTCTTGTCTAGTTTATTTTAGCTTTTTATTCTTATTTACTTCTTCTGCAAAGTATTAAATTTTAAATTTTATTTTTTTACAATGAACATTTTTATTGCAGGGTTGAGCTACAGCATCAACGACAATGATTTGAGAGATTTATTCAACGAATACGGTGAAATTTCCTCAGCAAAAGTTATTATGGACAAGGCTACAGGCCGTTCTAAAGGTTATGGATTTGTTGAACTTGAAGACAATGCAGCCGGACAAAAAGCTATTGAAGAATTAAATGGTGCTGAATATGACGGAAGAACTATTTCTGTTTCAGAAGCTCGTCCTCGTACAGAAGGTGGAGACCGCCCACGCAGAAACTTCGATAACAACAGAGGTGGAAACGGTGGTTTTAGAAGACGTGAATATTAATTAGTATTCTACATAAACAATAAAAGGTGCCATTTGGCACCTTTTTTGTTTTTATTAATTGACAGGCGATAATCAATATGCCCATTTTAAGTATAAAGCTCCCCATGTAAATCCTCCACCAAATGCTGTAAGGATGAGGTTGTCTCCTTTCTTAAGCTGAGATTCCCATTCGTGTATGCAGACAGGAATTGTGGCGGCACTTGTATTACCATACTTTTGTATGTTTACCATAACCTTGTTTGGTGAAAGTCCCATGCGATTTCCTACAGCCTCTATGATGCGAATGTTTGCCTGATGAGGAACTAACCAGTCTACAGATTCGTTTGATAGATTATTACGTTCCATTATCTCTACAGAAACATCAGCCATTTTAGATACGGCATGTTTGAATACTACTTGTCCTTCTTGATATACATAGTGCATGTCTTTATCTACGGTCTCGTGTGAAGCCGGATAAGCCGAACCCCCTCCATATTGGTGGAGATGAGTTATTCCAATTCCATCGAGATGAAGAATACTATCCATAATGCCAAACTCTTCTTCGGTAGGCTCCAGCATTACAGCACCTGCAGCATCTCCAAATAGAGGACATGTAGCACGATCTTTATAGTTGGCTATAGATGTCATTTTATCTCCTGCAGCTACAATTACTTTTTTGTACTTGCCTGATTTGATAAAGTTAGAGCCAACCTCTAATGCATATATAAAGCCTGAACATGCAGCTTGGATATCAAACCCTAAAGCATTTTTTATTCCACAAGCTTCAGCTGTCATCGCAGCCGTTGATGGAAATACATAGTCAGGTGTAGTAGTGGCAAAAATGATTACCTCAACCTCTTCTGGTTTGGTATTTGTTTTCTTCAATAATTCTTTCACAGCTTCGGCTCCCATAACAGAAGTTCCTTTGCCTTCGCCTTTGAGTACACGACGTTCTTTGATTCCGACACGGGTCATGATCCATTCGTCTGTAGTATCCACCAATTTTTCAATATCACTGTTGGTGAGAATATCCTCAGGGACATATGCTCCTATACCGGTAATTGCAGCTCGAATCATTGTATTTTTTGGTTTTGTGAGTATTTATAAAAAAAATGCCCTAATATTAGGGCTTAAAGTCTTGGTTTAAGATATTAAACCGCCGCTCCTTTTTCTATTGCCAATTTACCTCTGTAGTATCCGCACTCAGGGCAAACTGTGTGGAATACATGCCAAGAGCCGCAATTAGAGCATACAGCTAATGTTGGAGCTACTGCTTTGTCATGAGTTCTTCTTTTAGCTGTTCTAGACTTTGACTGTCTTCGTTTCGGATGTGCCATCTTTTTGTTTTATTTAGTTATTTCTATATATCTGAATTAAAAAATCAAATTCCTGTTCTTATTTAATCCTCGTCAATAGAGACATCTTTCAATGCGTCCCAACGAGAATCTGTAAGGGATGAGTCGTCCTCTATTTCGATATCATCCAAGTCGTCTTCGTCCGAATCTTCATCGGAAGAACTTTTAGCTCTATGCTTATTTAACTTAGAAGACATTGTTTTATTGCATGTGCCCGGAGGATGTATTCGTTTTGCTGGTAAACTGAGTACGATAAATTCATACAAAAACCATGCGATATTAATTTCTCCATCATCTTCAGGGATGATAACAATCTCATCACTTTCTTCAGAGTATTCTTTACCGAATTTAACGACAAGCTTATTTTTTGTTTCCACATTCATGTTGATGTCGTCTAAACATCTGTCGCATGGAACTAAAACAAATCCGGTAATATCAAAATTGAGCTCAAAAATAGTACTGGTCTTTTTTAAAGATACTACTACTTTTAAGTTGCCCCTTTTTATATCGGCTGTGCCGTCATCAATAAGAGCAAAGTACTTATTATCCAAGTCATACTTGAATTCATGTTTCCCTTCGGTTAAACTTCTCAAAGGGATATTATATAAGCTAAACTTTCCCACGTATTGTATTTAAAACTCAAAAGAACGGCGCAAAGGTATAAAGTTTTTTTGGAATAAATAAATATTTTAAGTCTAATCTTGAAACAAAGTGGGTGAGGGGATTCAAATGTAAATGATATGATTTTGAATTTGTATATAAAAAAGCTACATAAAAATTAATTTATGTAGCTTTCTCTTAATTAGCGTAGTAATGTTGTTTGTTTTCTCTTTTAATATACCTTTAAAAATAAAGAATATATAGTTTTAATTATGTAGTGTAGCTTTGTTTTTAAGTATTGTTCTAGTGCTCATTTAGTATATAGATGGTGGGGATATAAAAACGTTGCATATAAATTTTCTTTTTTTTTGTTTTTTAACAAAGTGACTGCTGTGTAAATTGTTGATAAATAGTTTTTTTAGTTTAATTGTGCTATAGAGTTATAGGAGATAGGAAAATACTCTTTAGCGTAAGGTGAGATAAAAAGAGAGCGCCGCATAAAAATTAATTTATGCGGCGCTACTTTATAGATAGTTGTTTTTTATCCGATTGTAATCAGAGCAACTCCTTCTAGTACAGAGTCTCCTTTAGATACATGTATGCCGGTAACCTTTCCGTCTTGAGTAGCTTGGATAGCATTCTCCATTTTCATAGCCTCAAGCATAACTACAGTTTGTCCTTTCTTTACTTCGTCACCTTCATTAACTAATACGTCGATGATGATGCCCGGAAGTGGAGATTTTACACTGCCTGCACCACCACTTGCTGGTTTGGTTGGTGCCGAAGTTGTAGCTTTAGGTGCTGCAGTGGCAGTAGCTGCCGGTGCTTTCGAAGCCGGACGAGTAACAAGAGTGATTTCTTCCTCGTTGTTTACCAATTCTACTTTATAGTTGCTTCCGTTTACTGCAACTTCAGCAAGACCGTTATCCATCTTGTTTACGGCTACTATGTATTCCTGTCCGTTTATTCTATATATGAACTGTTTCATAATAATTTATCAAATTTTATTTTCTTACTGGCATTTGAAGCATAGCTTTACTTTTGTCAGCCCATGGTAGATAATCTTTCGACACATGTTTGATCGTTAGCACATTGCTTTCTATGTCGTGCTGGTTTTGCACATCATATATAGCTAAGGCTATAGCTGCTAATACTTCTGACGGTATATTATTATTACTCATAATACTAATTCGTTTAGAGATTATAGAGGCAGGTTGTCATGCTTCTTAGAAGGATTGACTTGCTTTTTAGTTCTCAGTTGTTCCAAAGCGCGGATAACGCGGAAACGAGTATTTCTCGGTTCTATTACGTCATCGATATATCCATAGCGTGCAGCGTTGAAAGGATTACAGAATAATTTGTTGTATTCTGCTTTCTTTGCAGCAAGTGCTTCAGCCGGATTCTCAGATTCTTTGATTTCTTTCGCGTAAAGCACTTCTGCTGCTCCATCAGCACCCATAACTGCGATTTCGGCAGTAGGCCATGCATAGTTGATGTCGCCACGAAGTTGTTTACAGCTCATTACGATGTGTGAACCTCCGTAAGACTTACGTAGAGTAACTGTTACTTTAGGTACTGTAGCTTCTCCGTATGCATAAAGAAGTTTTGCGCCATGTGTAATTACACCGCCGTATTCTTGACCTGTTCCAGGAAGGAATCCCGGTACGTCTACCAATGTCACCAACGGAATATTGAAAGCATCGCAGAAGCGTACGAAACGAGCTGCTTTGCGTGAAGCGTTGATGTCTAGTACTCCGGCAAGGTATTTAGGTTGGTTAGCCACGATACCAACAGATTGACCATTCATGCGGGCAAAACCAATTATTATGTTCTTAGCATAGTTTCCATGTACCTCAAGGAATTCGCCATTGTCGACAACCGCACCGATTACTTCAAACATATCGTATGGTTTATTCGGATTGTCGGGGATGATTTCATTTAGTAAATCTTCCATTCTGGCAGCTGGGTCTGTACATTCTTTACGAGGAGCTTCTTCCATATTGTTTTGAGGAAGGAAGCTATATAAGTGACGGATCAAAGATAATCCATCATCTTCGTTCGCTACAGAGAAATGAGCAACACCCGATTTAGTAGTGTGTACGCTTGCTCCACCAAGTTCTTCTTGTGTCACGTCTTCTCCGGTTACAGTTTTTACAACTTTAGGTCCTGTAAGGAACATATAAGATGTTCCTTCTGTCATCAAGACAAAGTCTGTCAAAGCTGGTGAATATACTGCACCACCGGCACATGGACCGAAGATTCCTGATATTTGAGGTATTACACCTGAAGCTAAGATATTGCGTTGGAAAATTTCTGAATAGCCTGCAAGAGCGTTAACTCCTTCCTGTATACGTGCACCTCCCGAGTCGTTGATGCCGATTACCGGAGCACCTACTTTCATTGCCATATCCATTACTTTACAGATCTTTAATGCCATAGTTTCGGAAAGTGATCCTCCTATAACAGTAAAGTCTTGAGCGAAGACATAAACAAGACGACCTTCGATCGTACCACAGCCTGTTACGACTCCGTCTCCAAGGAATTTTTGTTTGTCCATTCCGAAGTTTGTACTGCGGTGTTCAACGAACATGTCAAATTCTTCGAAACTGCCTTCATCCAATAAGATGGCTAAGCGTTCGCGTGCAGTATACTTGCCTTTTGCATGTTGAGCTTCTATTCTCTTTTCTCCTCCACCGAGGCGTGCCTTTGCGCGGAGCTCTATCAGCTCTTTTACTTTTTCAAGTTGGCCCATGTTTTAATATTTTAGATTCTAATTAAATTATAGGATAATGCAAAAATGACTTTACTTCATTGTGGGTTTAATGAGTAAAGTCATCTTCTTATTTATTTTTTTGGAGTCTCACAAAGTTCTGTAAGAACGCTTCCTGTTGATTTCGGGTGAAGGAATGCGATATCAAGACCTTCAGCACCACGGCGAGGGGCTTTGTCTATTAGTTGAACTCCTTTAGCTTCTACTTCAGCTAAAGCGTTTGCTACGCCGTTTTGAACACACCATGCAATGTGGTGAATTCCTTCTCCTTTTTTCTCAATAAATTTAGCAATTGTGCTGTCTGGACTTGTCGGTTCAAGCAGTTCGATTTTTGTTTGGCCTACTTTAAAAAAAGCGGTCTTTACTTTTTGATCTTCAACAACCTCTATGCTGTAGCATTTTAAGCCTAAAACTCCTTCATAATAAGGAAGTTGTTCTTCGATGCTTTTCACAGCAATACCTAGATGTTCAATGTGCGAAATATCCATGTTATATTTGAATAAAAAGTTATTATTTAGTTCGCCCCAAAGGTACTATTAAAATATAAGACAACGAAATTAAAATTATAAAAAAACTTACATTGTGCACAAAAAACAAGAAACTGTGCATTTCTGGAAATATGTTACTGTTTGTGTTGATACTGTACCCCCTTCTGTTTGTAAATGGTAGCAATATACCCATATTTAGTACTAATTGCTATGTTATTAATATTAATCATATATTCCCTATACTCATATCTCTTTTATATCAAATAGATAATTTTGTGAACAATGTGTTATAGATGGTTGTTATAATATGACCTATTGTTCCATCTTTTAAAATGATATTGCTATGAGACTTAGAGATGTTTTGAAGGTAGGGGATATATTATATAGAGTTGACCCCAAAAAGTTGTCTATAAAGGTGTTTAAGATTGACTCTCCTGACGAAGTTGTAAATTTTACGACGACCAATTATGAGGACTTTTCCGTAACGTGTGAAAAGAAGCGATTCTCTTTGCCTTTCGATAACTTCCCGTTTGAGTTTAAAGGACTTATATATTTCCAGAGTGAAGATGAAGCGAATAACTTTATAAAAACTCAAATAGGATTATAGTTGTTTAGTTTTATACAATTGCTATTGTATTATAATACAAAAAGATTATCCCAACCGGGATAATCTTTTTTGTTTTTATTGCTTTAGTTTTCTTATTCTTGTCTCGAAATCTTACCGCTTCCGGATATTGACTGATCTATTTGTGGGTTGCCTTTGTATTTAACGCTACCACTGCCAGAAATGCTTACGTCCAGATATTTATTGGCATATACAAAAAAGTCACCACTACCTGATACCGAACATTTAACAGAGTCGGCAACTAGATCAGTAGCTATTACTTTACCGCTACCTGATATTCTGGAGTCTATGTTTGTTACTTTACCTTTTGCATTTACATCGCCCGATCCTGATACTCTTGTTGACAATGAGTGACATATAAGGCTGTCTATAATAATGTTGCCACTCCCTGATACTGATATGTCTAATTTTGAAGTTTCTAACTTGCCTTTTAAGTGAGCTTTCATAGAACCGCTGATGCTTAGGCTTGTCAGGTCTTTCGAGTTAGTATATATTTTGTATGTTGTAGGGTTGATGTTTTCTTTGCTCTTGAAAGACAGTACATCTCCATCTGTTTTTATTATCAACAACGGATAAATATTTTCATCAGTTTCTACGCGTACATATGGTGCTGTGTCAGGCTTTTGTTCATAAATGAGTTCACCGCCCCCACCAAATTCAATGGCTTTATAGTCAGATATACTAACTTCGTTTTCTACTATTGTTCCGTTACCTCTTACCGAATTGAAATTACAAGACTGGGCAACAAATATTAATAAACTAATGCTGATTGTGTATAAAATAGATTTCATTTCTATAATAATTTAAAATTGTTAACTTATAGATATGACGGCATAACTATGTTTTTGGTTACAGAAAAAATCAAAAAAAATCAAATAATTTTATTTTTAATGAAAAATACAACCAGCAGCACCCATCCTGCAATCATAAACATCCCTCCGATAGGGGTAATAGGACCTAAAAATTTTAAGTTCACATTCCAATATTCGGAGAAGGCTAGAAAATAAATACTAAACGAAAATAAGAATACACCCACAATGATGGAGATAGCAGCCCACTTCTCGAGAGATGATGTGAAAGATAGAGTCAGGCCTATTACCAGCAATACAATCGCATGATACATCTGGTAACGCACCCCTGTGTCGAAGCTCGCTAGCTTATCGGGAGTTAGCATCGCCTTGAAGGCATGTGCTCCAAAAGCTCCAAGTATAACAGATATAGTTCCGTATACACTTGCTGCAATTAATACGAGTTGCTTCATTATCTTTTATCTATAGGTATGTATTCACGAACGTCAGCTGCATTTTTATATGCAGGACGGATGATTCGTTTTTGCTTAAAGTTTAGTTCTTCGATGCGGTGTGCTGTCCATCCGACAATACGAGCCATAGCAAATAAAGGGGTATAAATTTCCTGCGGAAGACCAATCATATCGTATACAAATCCGGAGTAAAAGTCCACATTGGCACATACCTGTTTGTTTACATTTTTCCCTTTTGTTTCCATGAAGTTGAAGATCGCTCGCTCTTCTAATAAGGTGTAGAAATTATACTCAGCTTCGCGACCTTTCTCGATTGCCAAATCCCGGGCCATTTCTTTCAGGAGAACAGTGCGAGGATCTGATATGGTATATATAGCGTGGCCGATACCGTAAATAAGCCCGGTGCGGTCATAAGCTTCTTTGTTCAATATCTTACAAAGGTAATTGTCTATTTCTTCAACGCTGGTCCAGTCTTTAACCTCACTCTTGATAGTTTGTATCATGTCTATAACCTTCAGGTTTGCTCCTCCATGAAGAGGCCCTTTCAGTGAGCCTATGCCTGCGGCAATAGTAGAATATGTATCGGTTCCTGTCGAGCTGGTTACGCGTACCGTAAATGTAGAGTTGTTACCTCCACCGTGGTCGGCGTGTACCATCATGGCAAGGTCTAGTATTTTTACATCCAGTGGAGTATAGTGGCGTCCTTTCATCATGTAAAGGAAATTCTCGGCAAGAGAAACGTCCGGCTGAGGGTGTCTTATATGTAAGGACTTACCTTGTCCATGTCGTATGGCATTATGTGCATAGGCTACTATGGTAGGGAATGTTGCAATCAGATTGACGGATTGCTTGATTAGATTTTCGGGAGTCGTATCGTCTGGATTCTCATCGAATGTGTATAGCTCGAGCACGCACCTTGATAAATAGTTCATGATGTCTTTTCCTACCAAGTCTAATATATGCATTACGATTTTAGGATTCAAATCCATAGTTCTGCTTATTACACCCGAAAACTCTTTTAGCTCTACTTTGCTTGGCAGATTACCCGATAGAATAAGATAAACGACTTCTTCAAATCCTAGTCGGTCTTCTTTTTGAGCTCCTTTTACTATATCTTCAAGGCTAATTCCCCTGTATATCAGTCTTCCCGGTATAGGTGTCAGATTTCCCTCAGCATCACGTTCGTACCCAACAACGTCACCTACCTTTGTGAGACCAACAACAACCCCTGTATGGTCTTCATTTCTAAGTCCACGTTTTACATTGAAAGTTTTGAAAAGTTCATTGTCAATGTTGCATGTTGTTTCTACTGTTTTTGATATTTTTTTTATTGTTTCACTATCTTTTAATCTATCCATAATATCTGGTTTTAATTGTTTGTCAATGGTACTTATTAGGAACAAAAAATTATTCAAATAGGTTCTTGAATAATATAAATATATTTAGAATATTATGTCGCAATTTTTTTCTGTTTCGTCTATTTTTGCTCCTAAACTTTTGTAAAAGGATATCGCTGGCTTGTTCCATTCAGAAACTTGCCACCTTAACCTGTCGCACTTCTCTTTCTCGGCATGTTTGATAACAGTATTGATGAGTAGCGTGCCGATTCCCTTCCCTCTATATTGTTCTTTTATGTAAAGATCATCCATATATAAGGATTTACCGACCCATGTGTAATATGCAAAGAAAAAAGTAGCATATCCTATAATCTTATCATCTTCATCTCTGGCTGTAAAACCATGAAGGAAGTCTTTCTCGGATATCATCTTTTCTACCGAATTTTTCATCTTTTCCGGTTGGTTCTGGAATGTTGCAAATTCAAGAAAAAGAGCAACTAATTCTTCGAAATCATTCTCTTCAATGTTTTTTATTGTTACCATATTTTGATCTTTAATCAGTGAAGTTATCAACGGTTTTATCTTCCTGCCAGTTGTATTCTATTCTTTTTGCTATTTCTCTAGCTTTCTCTAGTCCCTTTATGTCTGCTATAAAGCCTAAAGCCATATCTATTCCTGCGCTAATACCTGAGGATGTATAGTATTTGCCATCTACTACCCATCGGGCTTGTTTTATCCAAGTGACTTGATCGGAGCTTTGTTTTACCCAATCGAAAGACCGTTTGTTTGACGTTGCTTTTCTTCCGTCCAATAGCCCCGTCTTTGCGAGTAGTGCACTTCCTGTGCAAACAGTGATAACGAATTGGCTTTTGGCCGCCAGATGTTTTATTGTATCAATAAAGCCGGAGTTGTTTATTTCATCCCTTGCACCCATTCCCCCGGGAAGAAACAATACCTGATCGGAGATAAACTGATCAAGTTTTTCTGTCGCGATGCGTATATTGTCTTGATTCGAAATCAAACCGCCATCCTGAGAATAATATTTGATTTCCCATCCGTCTGCTTTGCCAAAAACTTCCACAGGGCCGAATACGTCAAGGGTTTCAAAGTTGTGAAATAGTACAACGTTTATGATCATTGCTACATTGTGTTTCTATGTAAAAGGTGACAAAGGTGACAAAAGTAACAGGTTAATGATGTTTTCGTAATGTCACCTTTTACTATAGGTGTAACTTTATAATGAGATAAATAAAAATTATTTTTGTTTCATATAGTTCAGGGCACTACCGGCTTTAAACCAAGCTATCTGCACCTCATTATATGTATGGGCAACCTCAAACGATTCTTTTGTCCTATTCTTGTGTGTTAGTTCAACAGTCAGGTTCTTGCCGGGTTTAAATTCGGTGAGTCCGATTATGCTGATTTTGTCGTCTTCCTTTATTTTTTCATAGTCATTCTTATCCACAAAGGTAAGCGCTAGCATCCCTTGTTTTTTCAGATTTGTTTCGTGTATACGAGCGAAAGACTTAACAAGTATAGCTTTTACATTCAAGAAACGAGGTTCCATCGCAGCATGTTCACGAGAAGACCCTTCTCCATAATTTTCTTCGGCAACAACAACAGACCCTAACCCCTCGGCTTTAAACTTACGGGCTAGTTTTGGAACTGGTATGTATTCGTTCGTTTCTTGATCAAGTACTGCATTTGTCTTCTCATTGAAAGCGTTTACTGCCCCAATGAGCATATTGTCGGAGATGTTATCCAGATGTCCTCTGAATCGAAGCCACGGACCTGCCATCGAAATATGGTCTGTTGTACACTTTCCTTTTACCTTAATAAGAAGCGGTTGTTCTATGATGTCTTTGCCATTCCAGGAAGCAAATGGGGCTAATTCTTGAAGTCGTTGCGAATCTTTTGCTATGCTGATTTCGATATCCGATCCATCTGCAATAGGTGCTAAAAATCCGGATTCTTTCAATTCATATCCTAACGGAGGTAATTCATATCCTTTTGGCTCTTCCAATTTTACTTTCTCCCCCTCACTATTTACTAAAGTGTCAGTCATAGGGTTGAAACAAAGATCGCCGGCAATGCTCAATGCGGCAACAATCTCAGGAGATGTAACAAATGCGTGTGTATTTGGGTTCCCGTCGTTTCTTTTTGCAAAGTTCCTGTTAAAAGAGGTAACGATAGAATTCGCACGCTCAGGGTCTTCGCTTTCACGTTTCCATTGTCCTATACATGGGCCACAGGCATTTGCCATTATGGTAGCGCCCACTTCTTCGAAGGCAGGAAGTATGCCGTCTCTTTCGGCTGTATAACGTACTTGTTCCGATCCGGGGTTGATAATGAATTGTGCTTTAACTTCTACATGCTTTTGTTTTGCGTCTTTTACAATCGATACTGCTCGTGATAAGTCTTCATACGATGAGTTCGTACACGACCCTATCAAGCCCACTTCCATTTTTTGAGGATAGCCTTTTTCTTTCACTACTTTTGCAAATTCTGAAATCGGATGAGCTGCGTCGGGAGTGAATGGGCCATTTACGTATGGTTCGAGTGTAGATAATTCTATTTCTATCACCTGATCGAAGTATTCTTTCGGATTGTTTACTGTTTCTATATCCGGTTGAAGATATCTAATTACTTTATCTGCAAGTTCAGATACATCGGTGCGTTCTGTTGCTTTTAGGTAATCTGATGATTTTTTGTCGTAAGGGAAGATGGATGTGGTTGCCCCTACTTCTGCTCCCATATTACATATAGTTGCTTTTCCCGTAGCAGATAGCGAACTTGTTCCATCTCCGAAATATTCTATAATAGCATTCGTGCCTCCTTTTACGGTAAGTATTCCTGCCAATTTCAGTATTACATCTTTTGGCGAAGCCCACCCTGATAGTTTTCCTGTGAGTTTGACACCGATCAGTTTAGGCATTTTTAGTTCCCAAGGCATTCCCGCCATAACGTCTACCGCATCGGCACCACCCACGCCTATGGCTATCATGCCCAATCCTCCGGCATTAGGTGTATGAGAGTCTGTTCCTATCATCATTCCTCCCGGGAAGGCATAGTTCTCGAGCACTACTTGGTGTATGATGCCGGCTCCCGGCTTCCAAAACCCGATGCCGAATTTATTTGATACGGCACTCAGAAAGTCATATACCTCTTTGTTTGTTACTTCGGCCGTGTTCAGGTCTTCTTTTGCCGATTTATGAGCTTGTATCAGGTGGTCGCAGTGTACGGTGGAAGGCACAGCCACTTTTGTTCGCCCTGAATTCATTAGTTGTAATAAAGCCATTTGAGCCGTAGCATCCTGCATGGCAACCCTATCGGGTGAAAAGTTTACATAATCGGTGGCACGGACATAGTTTTTTAAAGGCTCATCTGTTGATAGGTGAGCATATAGGATTTTCTCGCTAAGGGTTAATGGTCGCTTAAGAATCTTCTTTGCTTCATCAACTTTTTTTTGGTAAGATTCATAGAATTTACGAATCATCTCTATGTCAAACGTATTACTTTTCATCGATCATTGTTTTTTTAGTTATGTCCAAATACCTAGAATAACAAAAATAATAAAAATGTTCTATTATGTGACGTCTTTTATATAGAAAGATTATATTACGCATAGATAAAGTAAGCTAAAATTGAATATCTATATATAAATGTAAGATGTGGATAAAATCGTTGTTTTTAGATAATATGAAATAGCTGTATATTAAACCTCGGTCTTTTAAAAAAGTCTAAGAATTTTAGTTAAAGGCTTATTTTAGCAGGATTTTCTTATTTTTGTAGCTCTAAACAATTTTATGGCATGAAGAATATCATCTTTATATTAATTCTATTATTCGCAACATTATCTATAAAGGCTCAGTCTTCCTCCGAAAAACTCATTAGAGAAGGGGTTAGCCTTCATGATAAGGGGCGTTATAAAGAAGCCATATCTTCTTATGAAGAGGCATTGAAGGTAAATCCTTCGTCAATGTCTGCTGTTTACGAAATGTCTTTGTCTTATTTGAAGCTTAATAATTATGAGCGTGCGGTAAGCTTGAGCTCAAAGGTTATTAATGCCAACTTTCAGCCTTTACTTATGGATGCCTATATTGTAAAGGGTACGGCGCTGGCTAATATGGATAAGATGAGCGATGCGATTAAAACGTTGAACGATGCCATTGTCAGATGTGGAGATGAGTATTTGCTTCACTTCAACTTAGGACTCTGCTACTTCAATAGTAAGGATAATAAAATGGCTGCGCATCACTTGCGTAAAGCGATAGAAATAGATGCAACGCACTCGAGTGCATTCTTGTTGTATGCTTATGCTTTGAACGACTTGGATCAGTGGGTGCAGAGTTTTTATGCATTCCATTTCTTTTTATTGTTGGAGCCCAATACCGAAAGATCGAAAGATGCTTTCAGTGAGATGTTGGATATATTGAATGCCAAACTAGAACCCGGTTCTGTAAGGCTGACTCCTGAAGATGGAATAGATCGGGAATGGCTGTATAAGAATATACAATTGAAGAAACCGCAAGGCACGGATAGTGCTTCTGAATATTCTTATTTTGTAGAGGCTTCGAAGCTTATATTCTTTACTATAGCGCAAATGCAGAATGACTCTCAAAGTGGATTGTTGTGGTTTTTCTTTGTTCCTACCTATGAAGAAATCTTAGGTTCGGGACATTTTGATACTTATTGCCGCTATGTGAGTGTTGCTTATTTCCCTGAATCGCTTACATGGTGGGATAAAAACAAGACGCAAGTTGATAATTTTATCGAATGGTTCGAGCATGGTCAGGGTGAAGCCGATGAAGAAGCCGATTTTGGTGATGATTCGGATTTAGAATAATAGAGTAATTGATATTTGGAAGATTTATAGTAAATGTCACGGGAGGCAGAAGAACAACTTATAGAGAGGCTTCACGAGCCCAAAACTCAGCAGGCGGCATTTGCCGAGCTGGTGAAGGAGTATAGTGAGCCTTTGTATTGGCAGATACGAAAAATCGTATTGAGCCATGATGATACGGATGATGTCTTGCAAAATACATTTATAAAAGTATGGACAAGTATCGAAAATTTCCGGGGAGACTCCAAGCTGTCTACCTGGCTTTATCGTATAGCTGTTAATGAAGCTATTACATTTCTCAATAAGCAGCGATCTCTTAACAATGTTTCGATAGATGATGCAGATACGTTTTCATTGGGTAAGCTCGAAGGTGATGAGTATTTTGACGGAGACGAAGCTCAACTGAAACTACAGAAAGCTATTCTTCTTTTACCGGAGAAGCAGCGCATTGTGTTCAATATGAAATATTTTGATGAAATGAAATATGAAGATATGTCCGAAATTTTAGAAACCTCTGTGGGTGCGCTAAAAGCGTCTTATCATCATGCGGTAAAAAAAATAGAGGAATTTTTAACAACAGAGAATTAAACCTTTTATCTAAATAATAGTCTATACTACAGATAAGGAATCTAAAGATTAAACAATCATGTTGGATAATTTTGACAAAAGCAAAAAACCTTTTAAAGTTCCCGAAAATTACTTCGAGAATTTTAATAACAGGATAATGGATCAACTGCCTTCTAAAGAAGAATCAAAGGCAAAGATTGTTCCGTTGTGGAAGAAGGTATTGCCTTGGACAGCAGCTGCTGCAGCAATTGTTGGTGTTTTGTTCACAGTTGGTGTTTTTGACAAAAACAATATGCCTTCGGATAAACAATATGCCAATCAAAAGACGGATATGACCGGAGAAACTATTGCATATACCAGCGCTCAGGACGAAGAGGATTACTATCTTTTTTTGCAGGATGAGGTAAGAAAATCTCAATTTAAGGAAATGTTATATAACTATTAATAATGAATACCGATATGAAGTTGAAAAGTATTCTGGTTTTGTTGTTGCTGTTCTGTTTTACGTTTTCAGTTGCAGCCCAGAATAGACCGAGACAAGGTGGAGGACGGTTCGATATACAAGCATTCAACCAAAAGAAAGCAGAGTATTTAAAAAAAGAACTAAACTTAACCGATGCGGAAGCTAAAGCATTTTTGCCGTTGGAAGCAGAGTTTTCAATGAAAAAATATGAAGCTAACCGTGAGGCACGAAGAGAGACCCGCGAACTGAAGCGTAAAAAAGACAAAACGGATGCAGATTATAAAAGAATTGTTCAATTGAATCTAGAATCGGAACAGAGGGATTCTCAGTTACAAATCGAATATTATAAGAAGTTTGCAAAAGTACTGTCGGCTGAGAAGTTGGAAAAGTATAGATCAGTTGATATTCGATTCAAAGAAGACGAATTGAAGCGTCACAGGGAAAGGTTTAATTCCGGTGGAGATTCTGATTAAAAGTGAAAAAATAATGACATAAAGTTTGGTTTATTGCAAATAATGTATACTTTTGCTTTTGTAAAAATAAAATTATGAGCAATAAATTTCATCATCATCATTATAGTGTTACTCCCGTAGGGTAAGTAAGTATATTGATGTGGTGTTTGCCAAAATATAGAAGAGCTTGCCTGATAGAGGTAAGCTCTTTTTTTTGTTGCTGGAAAATAATATAAAATTAATATATCATGGTATTAAGAATTGCTGTTCAGTCGAAAGGTCGGCTATTTGAGGAAACGATGGCGCTTTTGCAAGAAGCCGGTATAAAACTGAATAATATTAAGCGCACGCTGCTTATTCCTGCAAAGGATTTTCCCGTAGAGATTCTCTTTCTGCGTGACGATGATATCCCGCAAGCTGTAGCTACAGGGGTTGCCGATATCGGTGTGGTAGGAGAAAATGAATATAAGGAAAAAGCCGAGGCAGCGGATGTCGTAAAAGGCTTAGGGTTTAGCAAATGTCGCTTATCGTTGGCTATTCCAAAGGATGAAAAATACGAAGGTGTGCAATGGTTTGAAGGAAAGAAGATAGCCACATCTTATCCTCATATCTTAAACCAGTATTTAGCAGAACAGGGTATTAAATCAGAGATTCATATTATTACCGGATCTGTAGAAATTTCGCCTAGTATAGGTCTCTCCGATGCTATTTTTGATATAGTGAGCTCCGGAGGGACATTGGTAAGTAATCGCTTGAAAGAGGTTGAGGTTGTAATGCAATCGCAAGCCTTATTGATAGCAACAAAAAACTTACCACAGGAGAAAAAGGATATTCTTGACGAACTAATATTCAGGATAGAAGCTGTTCAGAGTGCAGAAGGCAAAAAATATGTACTTCTGAATGCACCCGAAGATAAGCTTGAAGAAATATTTGATATCTTACCGGGTATGAGGAGTCCTACGGTTACCCCACTAGCTACAAAGGGTTGGTGCTCTGTTCAGTCGGTTATCGAAGATAAACGTTTTTGGGAGGTTATCACCAAACTAAAAGCATGTGGTGCTGAAGGCATTATTGTATTACCTATAGAAAAAATGATTTTATGATAGAAGTCTCAGAAGATATTGTATTATATCCTTTGTCTGTAGATGATATCTTTAAGATATTCAATACGCTCAACAACGAACGAGAATATATGCGTGAATGGTTGCCGTTTGTAGATGCTACAAAAGAAGCGGAAGATACGGGGAACTATGTGAGATATGTATTGCAGACAGCCGACAAACAATTTACTATATACTATAAGGATCAGTTTGTAGGGCTGATTGGTTTCAAAGACACAGATTCAGATAATAAGAAGACAGAAATAGGATACTGGTTGTCACAATATGCTCAAGGTAAGGGCATCATGATACAATCGGTTGCCAAACTTATAGAACATGCCTTCGGTGAACTGGATATGAATCGTATTCAGATAAAGGTTGCGGTAGGTAATGATAAGAGCCGCCGTATTCCAGAAAAGCTTGGCTTTCAGATGGAGGGTATAGAGCGTGATGGAGAATTGTTGGTAGATAATGTGTTTACTGACATAGCTGTTTACAGCTTGTTGAGGAAAGAATATAAGAAGTAAATTATGCAGATAATAAAATATCCTTTACGCAGCCAGTGGGCAGAGATACTGGCACGTCCTGTTTTCGATACTTCAGCATTGAACAGCACAGTTAGTTCTGTACTTGATGATATAAAAGAAAGAGGGGATCAGGCTGTCTTTGAATATGAAGAAAAGTTTGATAAAGTGAAGCTTCTCTCTCTGGCTGTTTCGGCAGAAGAAATTGCAGAAGCCGAGAATTTAGTTTCTCAAGAATTAAAGGAAGCTATCAGACAAGCAAAAGAGAATATCGAGGTATTTCATCGTAGTCAGATATTTGAGACTAAAAAAATAGAGACAAGCAAAGGTGTCACTTGTTGGCAAAAGGCCGTCGCTATAGAAAAAGTAGGGCTTTATATTCCGGGGGGGACAGCTCCTTTGTTTTCTACTGTCTTGATGCTTGCCATTCCGGCTAAAATTGCAGGTTGTAAAGAGATTATCCTTTGTACACCACCTAATAAAGAAGGAAATATCCATCCGGCTATATTGTATGCAGCAAAAGAAGCCGGTGTGGATAAAGTATTTAAGGCGGGAGGAATACAGGCTGTTGGAGCGATGGCTTACGGTACGGAATCAGTACCTAAAGTATATAAAATCTTCGGGCCCGGGAACCAATATGTGATGGCAGCAAAACAGCTTGTCAGTCTCAGAGATGTAGCGATAGATATGCCGGCAGGACCATCCGAGGTACAAGTGATTGCTGATGAAACATCCATACCTGCATTTGTTGCTGCCGATTTATTGTCGCAAGCAGAGCACGGAGCAGATAGTCAGGTGATATTAACAACAACCAGCGAATCTCTTATCTCCGAAGTTTTGCACGAGATAGAGCAACAATTGTTTGAGCTTCCTCGTCGAGAGATTGCACAGAAGGCATTAGAAAATAGTAAGCTGATCCTATTAAAGGATAATAGGGAAATTATAGATATAACCAACGAATATGCACCCGAACACCTTATTATAGAAACGGCAGACTATGCAGATATTGCAGAAGAAATAGTAAATGCAGGCTCTGTTTTTCTTGGAAATTATACGCCGGAGAGTGCCGGAGACTATGCTTCAGGAACAAATCATACGTTGCCTACTAATGGTTATGCTAAGGCTTATAGCGGTGTTAATTTGGATAGTTTTGTGAAAAAGATAACTTTCCAGAAGATTACAAAAGATGGCATTCACAATCTTGGCAAAACGATTGAAGTAATGGCAGAGAACGAACAATTGTTTGCTCATAAAAATGCAGTAACTTTACGGCTAAAGGACAAAGAAAAATGAAATCACTTAGTTTATTAGTTACAATCGTACTATTGGTAAGCTGTTCGGCTTTTGAGAAAACAATCAATAAGGCTCAATATGTAAATGCTGACAAGGTAATTTACGAAAAATATTTTGGGGAGAGAGTTGAAATACGAAACAAGGCTCAAATAGCCAGGCTAGTTGATATCATAGGCTCGGCACAGAAGGAAGCTGTAGACTTTATACCGAAAGATCAGTTTGTATTTATTCGAAGTAAAGATACTATCTCTATCCAACGAAACGGAGCATTACTGAGAGATGGAAACGGTACATACCGTTTAGGAGCTTACATGTCGACAGAACTAAATAAACTGTTAGAAAAATGATTCAGGCCAGAATTATAAAATATGGTACATCAGACTACGATAAGATGGTTGCTCTTCGTTATAAAATATTGAGAGCGCCTCTAGGACTTACATTTTCTGCTGAATATCTCGAAAAGGAGAAAGAGGATATGCTCTGTGTCTGCGAAAATGAAGGGCAGATTGTAGGATGTTGTATTCTTACACCAATAGATAAAAATATAGTTCAATTGCGTCAAATGGCAGTAGAGGATTCTACTCAGAAAAAAGGAATAGGTGCAAAGTTGCTCTTGTTCGCAGAAGAGTCTGCAAAAGAAAACGGATTTGATAAGATTGTATTGCATGCCAGAAAGGTTGCTATAGGATTCTACCTGAAATATAACTATGGTATAGTTGGTGACGAGTTTGAAGAAGTTGGGATTCCTCATTTTGAAATGCAGAAAATACTCTAAACATACCAAGAAAAATATTCGTATAAAGACATATATAAATTGAATAATGATGGAAAACGAAAAAAAACAAGTACTGGAAACAGTATCAAAATATGTAGATATTACATTAACTCCTTTTGGAAAACCACAACGGACAGTTATAGATATAGAGAAGAGAGACCCGATGTATGATGGTAATGGCGTTGTTTACATGCTGTCTATATTCGAGAAAGGAGAACTGGTGAATAACCGTATTGGTACTTATATGGTTTTGTTGAATAAGGGTGATCAGGCTGGATTTCATGAGCATGGCACTAAGAAAGAACAAGAATTATATGTATTGGTTCATGGCGAAGGTGAATATATAGAACGTGAAGGATTGGACAAAATCACCCGAAAGTTCAACTTGAAAAAAGGGAACGTAACATCTATTCAGGGAGATAATAATTATCACTCTATAATCAATACGGGGGACGAGCCTCTGATCGTATTTGTTGTGACTACATATCAGCCTAATATATAAATAACTTTAACTCATAGAGCCTTTTGTTAAAATATTATTTATATTTATTGGAATTAATTGATTGTCTAATTATAAAATCTGTTTTATCATGAATAAAAGAATATTGATGCTAGCGGGCGATTTTGTTGAGGATTACGAATTGATGGTTCCTTATCAGGCACTGGTAAGTGTAGGATTCCATGTAGATGTAGTATGTCCGGGGAAGAAAGCCGGAGAACAGGTTGCTACGGCAATACATGATTTTGTAGGATTTCAGACTTATGCAGAGCTGAGAGGTCATAACTTCACATTGAATAAGACTTTTGATAATGTAAAACTTGAAGATTACGCAGGATTGTATATTACAGGTGGTCGAGCTCCTGAATATATTCGTCTCGATCCTAAAGTAATAGAATATACAAAGTATTTCTTCGAAAAAAATCTGCCTGTTGCAGCTATTTGCCACGGTATACAGGTGCTTACTGCCGCAGATGTGGTTAGAGGAAAGACGCTTACCTGCTATGTAGCTGTAGGGCCTGAAGTAAAGTTGGCTGGCGGTAATTACAAAGATATTCCCGCTACCGAAGCTATTACAGACGGTAATCTGACTACCTCGCCTGCATGGCCCGGACATCCGGCTATACTAAAAGAGTTTTATAAACTTCTTGGGGTTAAAATTGAATTGTAAAATATACAAGTATAAGAGAATAGGAGTGCTCAAAAGTGTGTTCTTCTCTTTTGAGCACTTTCTTAGCTCTGATATATGGCAGTGCTTGCTGCGTAGTTAAGTTAAATAAATAAGATAAAAAGACATCTAAACTAAACAGTTTAAAGGAATGAATTTACAGCAGCTTGTGCGCAAAAATGTATGGAATATGAAGCCTTATTCATCGGCTAGAGATGAATTTAAAGGAGAAGCATCAGTGTTTTTAGATGCCAATGAAAATCCTCTGAATGATAAGTATAATCGTTATCCCGATCCTTTACAGTGGTCTTTGAAACAAAAAATAGCTAAGGTAAAAAATATAGCTCCCGAAAATATCTTCTTAGGCAATGGCAGTGATGAGCCTATCGATCTGGTTATTCGTATCTTCTGCGAACCTCGCACTGATAATATTGTTGCCGTTGATCCTACTTACGGGATGTATCAGGTTTGCGCAGAGGTGAACGATGTAGAGTATCGGAAAGTATTGCTGAACGAAAACTTCGATCTGGATGCTCAGAAACTGCTTGAAAAAACAGATCGTAATACAAAGTTGATATTTTTATGCTCTCCTAACAACCCTACAGGAAACCTGTTAAGCAGGGAAGAAATAAAAAAGGTATTAGATTCTTTTGCGGGTATTGTAGTCTTAGACGAGGCTTATATCGATTTTGCTTCTGAAGCGACATGGCTGAATGACCTTGAGAAATATCCTAATCTGATAATTCTGCAAACATTTTCTAAAGCATGGGGGTTGGCTGCTGTACGTCTAGGCATGGCTTTTGCTTCGGCTGAGATAATCAAGTTGTTCAATAAAGTTAAGTATCCATATAATGTAAATATCCTGACTCAAAATTTTGTTGGAGATGAATTAGACAAACTTGAATTAAGGAAGCAGTGGATTGCTACCTTGCTCGAAGGACGAAATTATCTGATAAATGAGTTGCCAAAATTAACTTTTGTAGAGAAAATATATCCCACGGATGCCAATTTTATATTGGTAAAGGTTGAGGATGCCAATAGCCTGTACAAGCAATTAGCAGATAAAGGTGTAATTGTTCGCAACAGGAACTCGGTCTCTTTGTGCGCCGGATGTCTGCGTATAACAGTAGGTACTGATAAAGAAAATGAGATGTTAATTAAAACTTTGCGAGCGTTATAAACATAAACATATCAATAGAGAGGGAAATCCGATCTAAAAGCATATCCAATATATTATAATGAAAAAGAAAGCTTTATTTATAGACCGTGATGGGACTTTGGTTATAGAACCACCGATAGATTATCAACTGGATAGCCTCGATAAACTCGAGTTTTATCCAAAGGTTTTTCGTAACCTTTATTTTATCCGAAAGAATCTCGATTTTGAATTTGTGATGGTTACTAATCAAGATGGATTGGGTACTGCATCTTTTCCCGAGGATACATTCTGGCCGGCACATAACAAAATGCTTAAGACGCTGGAAGGAGAAGGGATCGTATTTGATGATATCCTTATTGATAAAAGTTTCCCTGAAGATAATGCCCCAACACGAAAACCTCGTACAGGTATGTTAGGCAAATATATGACAGGGGATTATGATCTTGAGCATTCTTTTGTGATTGGAGACAGGCAAACAGATGTTGAGCTAGCAAAAAATCTAGGTTGTAAAGCTATCTTTATGCAAGATGAATTTGTTTTACCTGATGAGCTAAAGGATATATGTGTACTTCAAACTACCGATTGGGATGTCATCTCTGAGTTTTTGTTTGCCGGAGAGCGCAAAGCAGAGGTAAAAAGAACGACCAAAGAAACAGATATATATATTGCACTCAATCTGGACGGAAAAGGGCATTGTCAGATATTTACAGGTTTAGGCTTTTTCGATCATATGCTTGAGCAAATAGGAAAACATTCGGGGATGGATCTTACCATACAGGTAAAAGGAGATCTGCATGTAGATGAGCATCATACAATAGAAGATACCGCTATTGCTTTAGGTGAAGCGATATATAAGGCATTAGGAGATAAAAGAGGTATAGAACGTTATGGCTATAGCTTGCCTATGGATGATTGTTTGTGTTCCGTTGCGCTTGACTTTGGAGGTCGGGCTTGGTTGCTTTGGGATGCAGAGTTTCATCGTGAGAAAGTAGGAGATATGCCTACCGAAATGTTCCTACACTTTTTTAAATCTTTAAGCGACTCGGCAAAAATGAACCTCAATATAAAGGCAGAAGGTGCGAATGAGCATCACAAAATAGAAGGAATTTTCAAGGCGTTGGCCAGAGCTTTGAAGATGGCGAAGAAGAGAGATATCTTCAATTACGAACTACCTTCTACCAAAGGGGTGATTTGACTATTTAATGTGAAATTGATGCAATAAATAAAGCAAGAGCCTGTTTTTAAAGGTACATTAACTACTCATTTTTCATTTTTTGTGTAAGTTTGCACCAATGAAAAAATATACAGTATTTCTTTTCTTATTTCTTTTCGCTTCTCTTGTTGCGGAAGCACAAAACAAGAAAGCTTTACAGTCTCCCGTAATAGTGGAGAAAGCGGATTCTATATCTGCAAGTCTTGGTAAATTGCCTCCGAGTGGACGAAAAATAGATACAGTAAAAGTTGAAGTTCCTAATATATATGTGTGGAAAATAACACCACGTTTGGGAGAACGTATATTTATTCCTCGCGATTCGGCTGTAATAGATTTTCATAAAAGTATGTTAGTAGATGGAAAAGGTGTAGCTATTGGCTATTTGGGCAATGTAGGCTCTCCTTTACAATCTAAAATATTTTTTGAACGTCCGGAGCCTTCCCGTTTTATTTTTCAAGATCCGGTGCGTGCATGGCGAAAAGGGCCGGAGGACCAGATATTCTATAATACAAAAGTACCTTACTCTGAGATTAAATATCAAAGTGGGGGTGGAGGTGAAAGCGCTGAAAATCGTTTTCAGGGAGAGATATCCATGAATATGGGTAAAAAGCTGAATGTTGGTTTTGATTTTGACTATATATATTCTCGTGGATTTTACAATTCTTTGTCAAATAAAGGAGTTAGCTATGACTTATATGCCAGCTATATAGGTGATAAGTATAAGATGCATGCTTACTTCCAAAATAATAATTTTACTATTATCGAGAATGGTGGTATATCCGATACATTGTATATTTCGAACCCGGATCATCCCAATGTAGTCAATAATGGAAACTTCAAAGGGAGTTCGTTGGATATTCCTACACGAATGCAGGATACTTGGAACAGACTCAGAGGTCGTAATCTGTATGTGACTAACAGATATGATCTGGGTGATGATACAGAAACATATCCTGTAAATGACAGCGTGATGGGAACACGGAAAAAGAAGGACTATGTTTCGTTAGCAAGTGTGATCTTTACAACGCACTATACAGATCAACGTCGCAGATTTAATTCAAACTATAGTAATATCGCGAATGTCTATACTCCACAGCTTTGGAATGGGGAGAAGGGCTGGACTACTCTTTCGGATCCTAAGTATGAGGCGAATATTGATGATTATATGTCATATTATTCTTTCAAGAATACATTGGCATTAGCTATGAACGAAGGCTTTCGAAAATGGACGAAATTTGGCTTAACAGCCTTCATTGAGCATGATCTGCGTAAATATTCCATGCCTTTTTTAGGTATCGAGGAATCAGGGACTATGTATGGTCTTCCCGGTGCATCTATGAAGGAAAGTGAATATTCATTGCTTGTAGGAGGAGTATTAACGAAGGAAAAGGGGAAGTTTTTAAGATATAGGGCTACAGCCGAAAAAGATCTACATAATAGTGATTACAGGCTCGAAGGAGAAATTACTACTCGATTGAATTTCAGAAATAAAGACTTTTCGGTAAAGGCTAATGCTTATATAAAAAATATAAGTCCAAGTTTTTTTCAGAACAATTTTTCATCTAAGTATTGGAACTGGAAGGATATGGGTTTGAAAGATACACGTCGTGTTTATATAGGTGGCGAGATTATTTTTCCAGAACTGTCATTTTCTCAGACTCGGATAAGTGGAGGTGTTGAAAATATAACAGGGTTGATATATTATAATCAGGAAAAGAGAATAGCTCAAAGTAATGAAGAAATACAAGTGATAGCTTTACGCCTCGATCAGAATTTCAGATCCGGGATTTTTCATTGGGATAATCAGGCTGTATATCAATACACCAAGAGTGAAGAAGCTTTGCCTTTACCTCAATGGAGTTTGTACTCGAATATATACCTGACTACTAAATTGGCTAAAGTATTAACTCTACAGTTGGGTGCTGATGCTTATATTCATGCAAAATATCATATGCCGGGGTATGAGCCTTTGACTATGCAGTTTTATAATCAACAAGATATGAAACTCGGAGAGTTTCCTGTTGTAAGTGCCTATCTGAACCTTCATCTGAAATATACTCGCTTTTTTGTTATGATGTACAATATTGCGGAAGGAATGGGTAATGGACAATCGTTCTCTTTATATCGTTATCCGGTAAACCCTCGGGTTTTAAAACTAGGAATTTCATGGCAATTCAATAATTAGTAAAATTATGAAGAATAAGGCTTTCTTATCGGTTCCCATAATTGTTATTATTCTGATTGTTGTTTGGATTTTTATACGGAATAATGCTACAGATAAGGATTCTCGTGACTATCCTCAAATTCAGCACGAAGGAGTGCTTCGTGTAGTTACAGATTATAACTCTGTTGGTTATTTTGTGTTAGGAGATACGATTGCCGGTTTCAATCACGATCTTATTGAATTATTACAGGAGAATATTCCTTTAAAAATAGATATCCAGCTAGAATCCAGTATAGATAAAAGTATGGATGGATTGAGAACCGGAAAGTACGATATTGTGGCTAGGAATATACCTGTTACTTCAGAGTTGCGTGACTCTGTAAATTTCACAGAAGCCATTGCTCAGAACAGGCAGGTGTTGATTCAACGTAAAAAAAAGTATAATGATAATATAGAGCCGATTAGAAGTCATTTAAACTTGGCTAAGAAAACGCTTTATGTTCCTGCTAAGTCTCCGGTTATCCTTCGGATACAAAACTTGGCTCATGAAATAGGGGACACAATATATATAAAGGAAGATCCGGCCTATGGTTCTGAGCAGTTGGCTATGATGGTAGCATCAGGAGATATCGATTTTGCAGTTTGTGACGAAAAGGTAGCAGCTAATATTGCCAAAACATCGCCCGAAATAGATTATTCTACTTTTGTAGGGTTTACTCATTTAGAGGCCTGGGCTGTGAGGAAAAGCTCTCCTGTCTTGCTTGATTCTCTGAATGTTTGGATCAGCCGTATAAAGGGGACGGAAGCATATAATAAAATATACAAAAAATACTATAATTGAGTTTTTTTAAGCACTATTTTAGTAGAACTAATAGAGTTTGTTATTCATCATTGAAAAATACACCATGCGAATATAAAATTTTTCTGCATTTTTATATGCTGTTTCAAGAAAAATGATTAAAATTGCTAAGTGGACTTTGCAATGACATAAAAAAAAGTTACCTTCGTCGGGGTTTTAAGGAGTATCGAGTGGAATCTTTTTTTCGGACACATAAGTATTTAGTTGAACATCTTTTCGAAGATGCAACTCCCAGGCTGTTAATGCAACAGATTGACTGGTCGCGCCGTTTGATTGGAATCAAGGGGGCGAGAGGTGTCGGGAAAACTACATTCCTTCTGCAATATGCTAAAGAGTTCTTTGAGCTAGACAAACGAGACTGTTTATATATCAATATGAATCAGTTTTATTTTACAGTCAGAACAATCTTTAGTTTTGCAAAAGAGTTTGTCGAAAAAGGGGGTAAGACGCTTCTACTCGATCAGGTATATAAGTATCCGGGGTGGTCTAAAGAATTGAGAGAATGTTACGAATGTCTTCCTCAACTGAAGATCGTATTTACAGGTTCTACTGTAAACAAGCTCGGAGAAGATGCAGAACTGGCATCTATTGTAGATGTATATAATCTGAGAGGTTTTTCCTATCGGGAATTCTTAAATATTCAATTTGGAAAGAATTTCAAACCTTATGGTTTGGATGACATAATAAATAATCACCGTGAAATAGCTGAGGATATATTCTCAGAGATCAACCCTTTAGAACATCTATGGGGTTATATACATCACGGTTATTATCCGTTTTTTCTTGAAAAAAGAAATTTTTCGGAAAATTTACTCAAAACGGTGAATATGATGTTGGAGGTAGATGTGTTGTCTATCAAACAAATAGAAATGTCTTATTTGCCTAAATTAAGAAAATTGCTGTATCTATTGTCTTTGTCTGCACCGGGCAAACCCAATATCAGCCAATTGAGTACCGACTGTGAGATATCCAGAGCTACAGTGACTAATTATCTGGAATATTTGCGTAGCGCCAGACTGATAAATATGCTTTATAGAGAAGGAGAGGAGTTTCCAAAGAAACCCGACATGGTCTATATGCATAATACGAATCTGATTTTCCCTCTGAAAATATCAGATGTAAATGATCAAGAGCTACGTGAAACATTTTTCTACAATCAGGTGCATCACAGCGATAGCAAATTGAAGAAAGGAGCTAAAAGCGGAATGTTTATTGTCGAAAATGATGACAAGAAATATAAATTTAAGATAGATGGTCAAAAAACCAGAGGCAAACATAAACCGGAGATGCTTTACGTAATAGCAAATCTAGAGAGGGGTGATAGAAATATTATTCCTTTATGGCTGTTTGGTTTTTTATATTAAAAGAATAAGGAGCTGATAATTGAAAAGTTGTCAACTTAGCCAAATCAAAAAAATGTAAACTAAAAAAGATAATCAACTATTAAAAAGTATGGCTAAACAAAAAAAATTCATTACATGTGATGGAAATCAGGCCGCAGCACATATCTCTTATATGTTCAGCGAAGTGGCTTCGATATATCCAATCACACCATCGTCAACTATGGCAGAGTATGTTGATGAATGGGCAGCAGCCGGACGCAAAAATATATTCGGCGAAATCCTCAGAGTGCAGGAAATGCAGTCGGAGGCTGGTGCTGCTGGTGCAGTTCACGGATCATTACAGGCTGGAGCTCTAACAACTACTTATACGGCATCGCAGGGATTGTTGTTGATGATCCCTAATATGTACAAAATAGCAGGAGAGTTACTTCCTAGCGTTTTCCACGTATCGGCACGTGCTTTGGCGGCACAGGCTTTGTCTATCTTCGGAGACCATCAGGATGTTATGGCAGCTCGTCAGACCGGGTTTGCTATGTTCTTCTCGGGCTCGGTGCAAGAAGTTATGGACTTGTCTGCTGTTCCTCATTTGGCAACTCTCGAGTCTCGTATTCCTTTTATGAATATTTTTGATGGATTCCGTACATCTCACGAAATACAGAAAGTGGAAGAAATGAGTCAGGATGACTTAATTCCTCTTGTTAACCAAGAGGCTCTTAAAGGATTCCGTGATAGAGCATTGAATCCAGAAAACCCTGTAACTCGTGGTACAGCCCAGAATGATGATATTTATTTCCAATCGCGTGAAGCTGCTAATAAATTCTATGATGCAGTACCTGCTATTGTTGAAAAATATTTAGAAGAAATTAATAAGATTACAGGACGCAAATACGGCTTGTTTGATTATTACGGAGCTGAAGATGCCGACCGTGTGATTATAGCTATGGGTTCGGTAACGGAAGCAATTAAAGAAACTGTAGACTTCTTGAATGCCAAAGGAGAGAAAGTCGGCTTAGTAGCAGTTCACCTTTATCGTCCATTCAAAGCAGAAGCCTTCCTTTCTGCGGTTCCTAAAACTGCAACAAGAATAGCTGTACTTGACCGTACAAAAGAACCTGGAGCTCTTGGACAGCCATTGTATATGGATGTAAAAGACTGTTTCTTCGGTAAAGCTGATGCCCCTACAATTGTTGGCGGTATTTATGGACTTTCTTCTAAAGATACTACTCCTGCTCAGATTATGTCTGTGTACGAAAATCTGGCGATGAACCTACCTAAAAACGATTTTACAATCGGTATCGTAGATGATGTTACATTCAAATCATTACCTCTTAAAGAAGAAGTTTCTGTAGATGATACTACTTATGAAGCTAAATTCTATGGTTTAGGATCGGATGGTACAGTAGGTGCAAACAAAAATACAGTTAAGATTATCGGTGACAATACCAATAAATATTGTCAGGCTTATTTTGCATACGACTCTAAAAAATCAGGAGGATTTACAGCATCGCATCTTCGCTTTGGTGATAATCCTATCCGTTCTACATATTTGGTAAATACTCCAAACTTTGTAGCGTGTCACGTTCCTGCTTATTTGCATTTGTATGATGTAACTAAAGGATTGAAGAAAAACGGAACATTCCTTCTCAACTCTGTATGGAGCAAAGAAGAAGTAGGAAACTACCTTCCTGATAATGTAAAAAAATATCTTGCAGTCAACAATATCAATTTCTATATCATCAACGCAACTCAGATTGCAACAGAAATTGGTCTTGGAGGTCGTACAAATACAATCCTTCAATCAGCATTCTTTAAGATTTCGAATGTAATCCCTTACGATTTGGCTGTGGAACAAATGAAGAAATTCATTGTGAAATCATACGGACGTAAAGGTGAAGACGTTATCAATAAGAATTATGCTGCGGTTGATCGTGGTATCGAACTCGAAAAAGTTGAGGTTCCGGCAGAATGGGCAAATATCGTAATAGGTAAATCTGAAGAAGATGACGCTCCTGAGTTTATCAAAAACGTAGTTCGTCCAATAAATGCACAACGTGGTTACGATCTTCCTGTATCTGTTTTCGTAGGTCGTGAAGATGGTACATGGGATCATGGTACTACAGAGTATGAAAAACGCGGTGTTGCTGCTTTTGTACCTGTATGGGATGCCGAAAACTGTATACAGTGTAACCAGTGTGCTTATGTTTGTCCTCATGCTACTATCCGTCCGTTTGTTTTGGATGCACAAGAGCAAGCTCAAGTTCCGGGCGATGTTACTTTGTTGAAAGCACAGGGTAAACAATTTGATGGTATGGGCTTCCGCATTCAAGTGGATGTGCTAGACTGCCTTGGTTGCGGTAACTGTGCTGATATCTGTCCGGGTAAGAAAGGAAACTCTGCTCTTACAATGGTTGAGATCGGATCACAATTCCCTGAGCAAGATAACTGGGATTTCATGGTCAAGAATGTAACAAGCAAGGCTCACCTTGTTGATACTAAGTTGAATGTGAAGAACTCTCAATTTGCAACTCCGCTGTTTGAGTTCTCAGGTGCATGTTCTGGTTGTGGAGAAACTCCATATATCAAACTTGTGACTCAGTTGTTTGGTGATCGTATGTTAATTGCCAACGCTACAGGTTGTACATCAATATATGGTGGTTCAGCTCCATCTACTCCATACCGTAAGAATGAAGAAGGTAAAGGACCGGCATGGGCTAATTCACTATTCGAAGATAATGCAGAGTATGGTCTTGGTTTTGCCTTGGCTAATATTACTATGCGCAACAGACTCGAAAAACTGATGAATCAAGCTCAGGATTGCGATAAATGTTCACCTGAAATAAAAGCTCTATACAAAGAATGGGTAGAAAATAAAGATGAGGCTGACAAGACAAAAGAACTTACAGCTGCAATGTTACCATTACTGGAAGTAGAGAAAGATAAATGTGACTACTGCAAAGAGATATATTCATTGAAACAATATCTAATCAAACGTTCTATCTGGATATTTGGTGGTGACGGTTGGGCATATGATATAGGTTTTGGCGGATTGGATCATGTATTGGCTACAGGCGAAGATATCAATATTCTGGTATTGGATACAGAGGTGTACTCTAATACAGGAGGCCAGTCTTCTAAATCTACTCCGATAGCAGCGGTTGCTAAATTTGCTGCAGCAGGAAAGAAGATTCGCAAGAAAGACCTTGGTATGATAGCTACTACATACGGTTATGTATATGTAGCACAGATTGCTATGGGTGCTAACCAAGGACAATGTCTGAAAGCGATCAAAGAAGCTGAAGAATATAAAGGCCCATCATTAGTTATTGCATACTCTCCTTGTATCAGCCATGGTCTGAGAAAAGGAATGGGACATGCACAGGATGAAGAGAAAGCAGCAGTTGCTTGCGGATACTGGCATCTATGGCGCTACAACCCGATGTTGGAAGAGGAAGGCAAAAATCCATTTACAATGGATAGTAAAGAGCCTGACTGGTCTAAATTCCAAGCGTTCTTAGGTAATGAGGTTCGCTATACATCTCTACAAAAATCAAATCCTTCTGAAGCTTCTGAACTATATGAAGCAGCACAGAACAATGCGATGTGGAGATATAATAGTTATCAGCGTTTAGCGAATAGCAGTTTTGGTAAATTTGACGAAACAAAAGAACTGTAAAATTAATAAATATAATCGATGAGAGGGGAGCCTGAAAAGGCTTCCCTTTTATGTTTTTAAGAACACGCAAAATCCAATCGTTTATTGAGTTAAGTTATTATTTGATAAGAAAATAAATAAATATTAAAAAAAAATATTATCTTTGCCACACTTGATATATCGTTACTATAACTGTTACAAAACAAATGAACAAAAAAACTTTACTGACTTCACTGCTATTGGTCTGTGTATCAATAGTTTCTTATGCTCAACGTCAAAGCTCAGAGCAATATTCAGTTCCTTCGAGGAATGAATATTTGTTAAAAGATCCAGTGTGGTTCATATCCATTGGAGGTGGTGCCCAATTATATGTGGGTGAGGATGATAATGGTGTTCCGTGGAATAGGACGTCATTTTCTAGTAGATTAACCTTTGCTCCAACACTTTCCGTCGGTCGTAGAATGAGTACATTGATTACTCTACGAGCTCAAATATCAGAAGGAAGCATACATGGCTTCAATGATGGTTGGAGCGGAACTTACGATAGATGGTGGAAAGATGGAACGAATGGCGAAGGGTTAAAAATGTTAACTAAAGATCCCGCCTGGGATTATATGGGTTGGATTGAAGGTGTTGATTATGAGTATAGTGCTGTTGATGAGAGTGGAGTGCCTGTTTGGCATCCTACAAAATATCAACCAAACGAACAATATTATATGCAACATTTACGTTATATGAGTATAACTGGAGATGTGCAGTTAAATTTTCTTAATCTTATAAATGGATATAAGCCGGAACGTAAATTTGAAATAAATCCTTTTGTAGGTGTAGGCATGTATCAGCGCTTTGCTCATAGAGGAAATCTTCAGGGTACTTTCTTTGGTGGAAGCGGCGGTTTGAACTTAGGCTTTAATTTAACTCGTAACTGGCAAATATTTGGAGAGGGAAGAGTCGTTTTACTTAGTGATACCTTTGATGGACAAAAAGGGGATAAAAGTAATAATGGGCTAGCTCAGGCAACGCTAGGTGTAACCTATAAGTTCACAAATCCAAAATATATTGACCCTGCTATTGAAACTCGTTTACGTTTACCTTACAATATAGCCCGTGCTTGTGACAATATGGTTCTTGTCCCGGGAGGTAATATAGAGTTAGGGACAGGTATTGATCCTTTATGGGGAGATGAAGTGCCTCGTAAACTTGTTGCTGTCAGCCCGTTTTGGATGGATGAAACCGAAGTTACAAATAAGCAGTATCGTGAGTTTGTATATTGGGTGCGTGACTCTATTATAAGAGAACGTTTGGCAGATCCGGCGTATGGAGGAGACCCAACGTTTAAAGTTTTAGTAAGGCCGGAAGATCGAAATAGTGCTGTTGGGCAGCGTTTAAACTGGAGTAAGCCAATTCCTTGGAAAAATCCAACTCAACGCGAACAGGCTGCTATAAACAGTGTGATAGGAGGAAATCCTTTTGCTGCGGATAAATCCGGATTGATAAATACTGCTTTGAATTTTAAATATGACTGGTTTGACGTAAAAAGTTATAATGCGTTTTTGGCAAAACTAAAAGAAGGCGATGCACGTTCTATAGTTATATCCAAGGATACAGCTTATGTAAATCAAAGAGGTGATATTATTCGCGAAACGTTAGCAAGATCATCGCACGGAGATAAGATTGATTTTACAAATACATATATTGTAAATGTTTACCCTGATGTGATGGCATGGATGACAGATTTTGCTAATGCTAAGAGTGAACAATATGTAGGCAAATATTTTAATGATAAGGCTTATAATAATCATCCTGTGGTAGGTGTATCGTGGGAACAAGCCGATGCTTATTGTGCATGGCGTACAGATCGCTATTTGGCTGAAAAGAAGTGTAGCTTAGACGGTTTCGAAGGGTATCGTTTGCCTACAGAAGCCGAATGGGAATTTGCTGCAAGAAACGGACGTTCGGAGTTGATTTATCCGTGGTATTCGGATAAAACGCATACAACCGATGGGCTGGCTCATGCTAACTTCAGAGCATCAAAAGATTTGAAAGACTTAATGTCCCCTGTAGCAAGCTTCTTACCGAATCGTTTTGGACTTTACGATATGGCGGGTAATGCGGCAGAATGGACAACTACAACATTTACGGAATCTGTAGATCGTATGGCTGATGAGGCTAATCCTGATTTCAGCTATAGAGCAGTACTTGCAGACCCAAGAGTGTTGAAACGTAAAATTGTAAAAGGCGGTTCATGGAAAGACTCTACGGTTAAATCCGGAGATCGTTCTGTTGAATTTCAAGATAAAGGCCGTTCATTCATTGGTTTCAGATGTGTAAGAACATGGAGCTTTGATGAAAGGGGTAAATTCTATTAAAAAATAATTTTTAAGAGAGCTCTCAAAATGGGAAAAGCGTGGCATAGTTTTAGGCGATTTATTGCAAGTAGAAGAGGACAGACAGTGTTTAATATTCTTTATAGTTGGGGTGCTGCTGTAGTCATCCTGGGGGCAATGTTTAAAATTATGCATGTACCGGCAGGGAACATCGTTCTGATGATCGGAATGATTGTCGAAGTTATTGTTTTTATTGCCGCAGGTTTCGACTACTCATCTCCATCGAGTGATGAGGTCGGAGCAAATGCTTTATCCGGAGTAATAGTAAGTGGTGGGGTTGGATATGACGAATCCCCTTCTAATATAAAACTAGCAGAGGCAAGGAAATCCGGAGATTCTATAAAATCCTCCGGAGTTTCCGGCTCTTCGGTCGTTGTTCTTGGCGGTTCGGGAGGAAATGGAGTAACAGCTGTTTCTGGCAGTGGATCATCTTCATCATCGCCTACAGGGCAACCTTCTGCTGCTCGTACAGGTTCGGCAGATTATGGACAGAGCGCAGCAAATACAGCTCAGAATTTAGAAGAATTCTCCACTACAATTAACTCGTTGAATGAGGCTTCTCAAAAACTATTGAAAGCATATAATCAAATCACCGAAACAAATGGTTTTGTAGACAATCTGACTACATTAAATCAGAATGTGAGTGGTTTGAACGATGTATTTAATGCACAATTACAGACTATAACTGAACAAATGTCGGCTATTAGGTATATTAATGACAGTTTGGCAAGGATGAAGAATTTATATGATGGAGCTATTGGTGATAGTTACATGTTCAGAGAAGAGTCTGCTAAAATGACCAAACACATTGAGGCTTTGAACAATGTATATGCTCGTTTATTACAAGCTATGACAACGAATAACAATCCAAACCAACCTAAATTCTAAGATAATCGGAGAAATAAAAAACAGAATTAGAAACCTAAAGAAGAGAATATAAGATGGCTTTAAGTAAAGGGCAATTGACTAGGCAGAAGATGATTAATCTCATGTATCTGGTGTTTATTGCGATGCTAGCTCTAAATGTTTCTACCGAGGTATTGGATGGATTTGTGATGATTAACGATAATATTCAAGAATCTATTGTTGTCACAGATGAAAGAAATAAACAGATATACGCAGATATAGCTGCTTCTTATGAGACTAACAGAGACAAAACTCAGGACTCATATAATAGGGCACAAAGTGTAAAGGCTAAGACCGATTCTATTTTCGATTATTTGCAGTATCTAAAACTCGAAATTGCAAAAAAGACTGATGGAGCCGATGCTGATATAAATAATTTGAAATCGAAAGATAATCTTGATGCTTCTTCCGAAGTAATGATTTCACCGGTGGGTGGTCAGGGAAAGAAGCTGAAAAAAATATTAGACACGTATAGGGAAGCTATGGTGGCGCAGATTCCTGACGAGAGCAAACGTAAGATTGTAAGCAGTACTTTATCTACTGAACCTTCTGCAAGAGCGAAGAAGGATCATAAAGATTGGATAACTTCGTCTTTTGACGGTATGCCAAGTATTGCTGTGCTGACTTTCCTTTCAGAATTGCAAATGAATGTAAAGCAGGCCGAGGGTGAAGTTTTGAATGATCTTGCTAAAAATATCGACTTGAAAGATATTCGTGTGAATGAACTGAGTGCCTTTGTTGTTCCGCAATCAAATATGGTGATGAAAGGTGTACCTTACAAAGCCAATATTATAATGGCGGCGGTAGATACAACACAACGACCCCGTATTGTTGTAAATGGTAAAGAGTTACCATCCGAAAAAAATGGTTTGTATGAAGTTGGTACAGGAGCTTCCGGTACATATAAATTCGATGGATTTATCGAGCTTATGGATAGGAGCGGATTACCTGTAAGACGTAATTTCTCTCAGGAATATACAGTAATGGAACCTATGGCCACAGTAGCGCCATTCTGGATGGATGTGCTATATGCCGGGGTTCAGAATATGTTGACTATTGCTGTGCCGGGTGTAGCCAGTCAGGACGTACAGGCTACAGTGGTAAGTGGGGGAACATTAACTCCTTCGGGCAAAGATTGGGTTGCAGTGCCTTCCCCATCTCAGATAGGTCAGAAGTTTATAATTTCTGTATCTGCAAAGGTGAATGGTACACAACAATTCATAGCAAGGAAAGAGTTGAGGATCCGTCCGTTACCGGAACCATTAGCGTTTATCCCATATACAGATCAGAACGGTGCACCGAAAGTATTTAGAAAAGGAGTTATAGCCAGATCTATACTACTGGGCACACAGGGTATAAAAGCTTCTATCGATGATGGTATTCTGAATATTCCATTTCAGATTTTGAGCTTCAGAACAATGTCTGTGGACGCTATGGGAAATGTAACTCCTGAAATGTCAAATGGTGCGAATTTCTCATCTCGTCAGATAGAGCAAATGCGAAGAATGACTAGAGGTACAATTTTAATAATATCAGGAATAAAAGCCAAGGGCCCCGATGGTATAGAAAGAGATTTATACCCAATGGAAGTAAGAATTAATTAATTAACACAAAATACACATCCTATGAAATATATTGTTTCATTAATGTTGGGTGGACTGCTCTCGGCAAGTTCACTCTTTGCACAAAACTCAGCAAATAATGCATTCAGAATGATGAATGGAGCACCTGCTACATCGTCCACGGAAGATATGATTACAGAGATTTCGTCCAGAGAGCTTTTTCTTATGGAGAATTCGATGAACGATTACTCGTCTGCTACATGGACTAGAGATATATACAGGGAAGTATATGATGTAGAAGGCAACGAATCCTTATTTTATCCAACAGTTTCAACCGAAAAGCGTGCTAATTTGTTTTCTCTTCTGATTAATCTTTTATCAGATAATACAATTGCCGCATATAAATTCGAAGATCAACCCGACTTCAATGATGATAGTAAATATACAGCAAAAGAGGTGATGGATCAGAATCGCATTGGATATACAGTAAATAACAATCATACACTTTCTATAAAAAGGGAAGATTTGGCAAATATGCAAATCACTTGTTACCTTGTAAAGGAAAAATGGTATTATGATATTGCAACAGGAAAAGGAGATGTCCGTGTAGAAGCCATTTGCCCTGTAATTTGCGACAGAGGAAGAGAATATCCGATGTTTTGGGTAATGTTTGACGATATTAGTGTATATCTCGCTAGGGCGATATCTCCCGTAGCTGTAGCTAATGTTACTCCCGTATTAAGCAATGCTTCTTTTTACGATATCTTCAGAAACAGATATTATAGAGGGTGTATATACCGTGTAGGGGTGCGAGACTTAGCTAAATATTTTACGACCCCTGAAAGTCTTACAAAAGAACGCAAACGTATTGAAAGCGAACTTGACTTTGTGCAATCCCGTTTTGACGCTGTAGCAACAGCTCATCAGAAGAATTAAGGAATTATGAGTTTTATATAGCCGAATTGAAGGGGGGGATCCGTATGGATACCCCTTTTCTTTTGCTAGTTTTTTTGTGCAAATTAAGTTGCAAAAAGGAATTATTGTTGTATTCGCTCTTATCTGTTTTTTATCACAGAGTAAAAAGTACCACAGAATTTTTGTATTATATACTTATATACAAGAAAAAAGCTTAAAAGTTTCCTCTTAAGCTTTCTTTGTGAATAAATATAAGTAATCCTGATTATTTTGGTCTTACAAATACTTTATACTCCCATGCTTTTAGAGACTGGGGTAATTCCGGAACATTCACTCCCGCAAAATAATCGGTATAGCTGCCACGTCCTATGGCGTCATTGCTAGTATAATTGATATCTTTGTTCGATAAGTTGAGCATTACAACAATCTCTTGTCCTGCTCTTTCTCTCGAATATATCAACAGCTCCTTATTTGCAGAAGTATTATATTTCTTGAATGTGCCACCCTGTCCGGCTTGTAACGCAGGATGGGTATGTTTTAATTGGTTTAGCTTTTTATAGAACTGTGTTGTGCTATTTTCTGCCCATGAAGGAACCATATCTTTTTCGAAGAATGACAAGCGTTTTTTGAGCCCTACTTCCTGACCGGTATATATCATCGGCATTCCATTCAATGTGTAGGTAAGAACTGCAAAAGCTTCAACACCTTTCCCATAGCGTTCAAATTCTGTTCCATTCCATGAATTTTCATCATGGTTTGTTAAGAAGAGCATTTTATAAGCGTCCGGGCACATTATAGTATCCAGCTTTTGAATATATGATGTAATATCTTCTGCACTCTTTGTCCCTTTATTTACATCAGCCATCATGTGCATCAACTCCCATGAGTAGTTTGCATCAAATGCGTGTTCCAATAAATCATAATTTTCGGATTCAGCAAGCATAAATACAGGCTTGATGCTATCTAAAGTTTTACGTACATCGTTCCAGAAATCGGTAGGTACTTCATGAGCCATATCGCAGCGATATCCATCTATATTGAAATCCTTTATCCAGTATTTCAGGGCATCTGTCATTGCGGCTCTCATATCTTTATTGTCATAATTCAGTTCGTAGGTATCAGTCCAGTCATACGGGCTTTTGATATTACCAAGACTATCTTTCATATACCAATCGGGATGTTCTGTAGTCCAGGCATTATCGCAACCGGTATGATTTGCAACCCAGTCCAGTATTACTTTAAAGCCCATTTCATGCGCTTTATCTACCAGCTTTTTGAAATCTTCTTTTGTTCCAAATTCAGGGTTGATCTCTTTATAGTCTCTTACAGCATAGTAACTTCCGAGAGTGCCTTTTCTATTCTTTTCCGAAATAGTATGTACAGGCATAAACCAAAGCACGTCCACACCCAGCTCTTTGAGTCGGGGAAGATGTTGTTCGAAAGCGGCAAAGGTTCCCTCTTTGGTATACTGTCTTACATTAACTTCATATATTACGGCGTTCCGAGTCCAATCCAAGTGTTTGACTGTACATTTCTCTTCTTGCTGTTCTTGAGTGTTTTCTGTTTGAGTTTTTGGTTTACATGCATAGCTGGTAAGAGCTATTAATGTGATTACAAATAATAATTTATTTTTCATAAATATTTATTCTTTCAGATAATTATATTTTCTAATTATTTAGCGGATTCGGGTTTAAGTTCTTTATGTGAGTCTTCGACAAAAGATACCGATATAGCAGCCAAAAGCATGGCTATCCCTGCAACCACCAACATCATTATAGAGCTGCCGCCAACCACATGCTTTAATATAAGCCCGCCTGTCAGCCCCGCTACGATCTGAGGTATGGTAATCGTTGCATTAAAGATTCCCATGTATAACCCCATTTTGCTAGCCGGTAACACGGCTGATAGTATAGCGTAAGGCATAGCCAGTATACTTGCCCAAGCAATACCGACACCTACCATAGAAACAAGCAATAGGTATTTGTCCTCAAATACATACATAGACATCAGCCCTAAAGCACCAAGCAGTAATGAAAAGGAATATACTTTTTTGCGACCGAGCTTATCAGCAATTTTAGCCATGAAAATAGCAAAGATAGCTGCAAAGATACCATATACACCACTTAATACCCCGTTCCAGTTTCCGGCTTCGTTATATGCCGCAGAGAGAGGGTCTGTTGTATGCCACACATTCTCTGCAATTCCGCCGATTGCATACACCCACATGATGAAGAGTGCAAACCATGAGAAAAACTGTACTATAGCCAGTTGTAACATCGTTTTTGGGGTGGCCTTGAGTACATCTATAAAAGATTTCTTTTGTTTTTCTTCTTCTGTTATATTATTATATTCTTCATACTCTTTCGGAGCATATTCTTTGACACGAATACTAGTCCATAACACTGTCAGTAAAAGTGCCGAACCTCCTATGTAAAAAGACCAGATAACAGATGGTGCAACCTTTTCCCCCACACCGGGAATATTCTGAATGCCTATCCAAGTAAGTATAAATGGAAGGAATGATCCAACTACAGCTCCAATGTTTGTAAGGAAGCTTTGAGTTGAATATCCTAGATTTCGTTGTTTGTCATTCACCATATCGCCAACCAAAGAGCGGAATGGCTGCATAGAAACATTAAACGCACAATCCATGAATAACAGCATGAATGCTCCAAAAAATACAGGAGGCATAATGGCTGCTACAAATTCGGAATTTGGCATAAAGAACATGGCAATTGCCGAAACTATAGCTCCTCCCAAAATAAATGGAATACGACGTCCTAGACGTGTCCATGTACGGTCACTCGACATCCCGATGATTGGTTGTACAATGAGCCCGGCAATAGGGGCAGCCAGCCAGAATAATGGAAGATGATGAGGGTCAGCACCTAAAGCTGATAAGATACGACTTGTTTGAGAACTTTGTAGTGAATATCCGATTTGTATTCCTAAGAATCCGAAACTAAGGTTCCAGATTTGCCAAAATGTTAGACTTGGTTTTTGTTTCATGGTTTGTCCGATTATCTAAATAAACTTATTGTTATTAGCCATCAGACAAATTTCGTGTTGTCTGCCTGACAATTAATGAAGTTTTTATTATTTTGTTTTTCCTTGAGGTATTCTCAGGGTTTTCTATTTTTTCTAAAATCAGTTTCATCGCTTCCATTCCGACCTCTATAGGGTGTTGATCCATAGTTGTTAACATTGGGTCGGTATCTTGAGATATATTAGAATTCGAAAATCCGCAGATAGAGATTTCTTCAGGAACCTTGAACCCCAACTTTTTACAAGCAAGCAATATTCCCGAAGCCGTATAATCATTCATCGCCATGAAGGCATCAGGATGATTGGACTCTTGTAAGATTTCCATTGCTTTCTCATATCCAAGCTGTTTTGTGTCTGCGGTACGTATCAGTTGTTCATCAACAGGTATCTGATGTTTTCTCAGAGCGTCCAAATAGCCATTTTTCCTGTTTTTTGAAATCTCAAGATGCGAAGGAGCTGAAAAGAAGGCTATACGCTTACAGCCTGTTTTTATCATATAATCTACAGCAGTAAGTGTTCCATTGTAGTCGTCCACTACTACTTTATCTGAATCGATTCCGGTACATATCCTATCGAAGAAGATGACGGGAATATCATTGTCTATCAGTTCCTGAAAATGATCATATTTTGTTGTTGTCTTCGACTGAGAGATTAAAATCCCACATACTCGTGCCTTTATTAGTGTTTGCACATTCCTGGCCTCTTTTTTATAGTCTTCAAGCGATTGGCAAACAATTACATGGTAATCTTTTTCCTCAGCCACTGTTTCCATTCCGGAAAGGACACCCGAAAAAAAGTGATTAGCCAGTTCAGGTACAATAACTCCAATAATATTGTTGTGTTGAGTTCTGAGACTTAAAGCCAACGCATTTGGCTTATACTTATGCTTTTTTGCATAGTCCTGTACTATTCTCCGTGTTTCAGGGCTGATGTCCGGATTATCTTTCAGCGCCCTCGATACTGTCGAGGGCGATATATTAAGATCCTTTGCAATATCTTTAATAGTAAGAGGCCCTTTTTTCATGCACTAGAATTTTGATGATACTTTCTATAAAAGTAATCAAAATTCTAATATAAAAACACTTCTTGGTCTAATTGTTAACGTCTCACCATCCAAGTTTATAATATTTTCAGTGATAATATCTTTAGCCTGACTTTTAGGTAGTATTTCTTTGTAAGTGGCTAAATTAATTGTCTTTTCGCTATCCGAGCCACTTAATATAACAACTACCGATTTTCCATTATACTTGCGCTCATAAACGTAAACGCCATTGGTTGGGGCAAAATGCTTTAGAGTCCCTTTTGCTATTATTTCATTCCCCTTGCGCCAGTTTAATATCTTCTTCATATAATCGAAGGCCTCGTTTTGTTGAGCCGTTCTTTCATTCGCCTTAAACATATTCACTGCATCACCTTGCCATCCACCGGGGAAGTCGCGACGAAGATATCCATCACCTTCACTTTTGTCTGCCGCCATTAATATTTCTGTACCGTAATATATTTCAGGTATGCCGCGAGTCGTTAGCAGAAAAGCAATAGCTTGTTTATATCTGTTTAGATTTGATGTTTGTTTTTCATTCTTGAAAAAGCGTGAGGTATCATGATTGTCAAGAAATATCAATAGGTCATGAGTGTTTTCATAAACGATATCCTGTCCTAAATATTCGTATATGCGAGATAGCCCCAAATCCCATGCTGTTTCTTCGTCAAAGGCTTTTTCCATCACAGACAATAGAGGGAAGTCCATTACACTGCGAAGGTTAGAGTTTCTTGGTGCAGCCAGTTTGCTGTCTTTTTGCCAGAAAGCAATAGCTACGTTGTTGTTTAACCAAGTTTCACCTACAATATTGAAATCAGGATATTCTTCTGTAACTTCTTTACACCAGCGAGACATCATATCGTAATCGGCATAAGGATGGGTATCCTGACGAATACCATCGATACCACTATATTCTATCCACCAGATACTGTTTTGAATTAGATACTTTGCTACATGCTCGTTACGTTGATTGAGGTCCGGCATAGATTCAACAAACCATCCGTCAATAGCTAGTTTTTTGTCTGCTGCTGAAGCATAAGGATCATGTTGCGTTGTAGTTTTATAAGATGTCTGAACATATTTGTCAGGATAATTAAACCAGTCCCTGGAAGGCTTGTCTGTAAATAGATAGTGTTCGCTGCCACAGTGATTAAATATCATATCCATAACTACTTTCATACCCTTCGCATGAGTTTTGTCTACAAGATCAACAAATTCTTGGTTCGAACCAAAGCGACGGTCTACTTTGTAGTAGTCAGTTGCTGCATACCCATGATAAGAACCTTCCGGCATATCGTTTTCCAGTACCGGATTGAACCAGATAGCTGTCACGCCTAAATCATGTATATAATCCAGGTTATCGGCTACCCCTTTGAAGTCTCCGCCATGGCGGGCATATTGTTGATTTCTATCTACTTTGGTTTCACGCATTCCCGGAATCACATCATTTGTAGGATCTCCGTTTGCAAATCGATCCGGCATGATGAGATATAAAACATCACTGGAGTTAAATCCAACCCTTTCGGATGAACCCGCTTTACGTTGTTTAATCTCATAAGGAATAACTTTCTTGTCTTTACCTTGTTGTAAGATAATATCAAATTTCTCAGGTTGGGCATTCGAAAGATCCAAATATAAAATAAGATAGTTAGGATTTTCAAGCTTTACAGTTTCTTTTATTCTGGCCGTTTTGGAAGTAATACTTACATCACATTTAGATATATTATTTCCGTGAATCAGCACTTGCAGTTCGGGGTTTTTCATTCCCGCCCACCAGAAAGCCGGATCTACAGTCTTTATATCAATTGCTAGAATTGATTGACTTACAAAAACAAGAAGTAATAAAATTAAACAGTTTCTTTTCATCGGTATATTTATATATATAGGTTTATTCTCTTCCGGATGATTTTACCATGTCTTTTACATGTGCATTATATTCTTTGGCATCTAATAATTCCTCTAAACTGAGGTGCATGCGATATCTCCAATAATGTTGTGCAATCGCCGGAATATTTATACGTTCTTCTTCGGGGTTCTCTCTTTTCAGCTTATCATCTATCGAGAGCCAGTCTTGAAGAGGGAGGATAGCTAGCATTGAAGGAGAATTTAAGTGATTGGTTACAATCTGCGAGCATAACTCAGAATTACAGTCTTTCGGAGCAGCTCCGTTTTTCCATAATATTTGATTGTAATACTTCTGCGTTGTTTCTCTATTTTCGTTCCACCATGCTCTTATCGGAGCCATGTCATGAGTGGATGTAGTACAAACACTCATATATGGCAAGTTGCCCAGATAGTTGAAAGCCATATCTTTAACTTTAGGCATACGCTCTATCTCCAGACTGAGTATTTGCAACTCGTTCATTACAGACGGAACAGACTCCGGAACCATCCCAAGGTCTTCTCCACATACAAGCATGCGTGTAGAAGCTATCAGACTAGGCAATTTGCTCATAGCTTGCTCTCTCCAGAATTGGGAGTGACGACGATAGAAGAATTCGTCATAAAGTCTGTTGAACGCGAGTTTAGCATTGTTGTCCAGATTGGCATACGAATGGGTGTACTGTGCAGTAATACGTGGATGATATTTCCAAGGTTCACGTTTATCTTTAATAAACAAGACCTCATTACATAAACTGTACAGTCCGTTTCGTATAACATTGCTTTTATTATCGGTCTTATTTTCAAATAGAGCTTTAATCTTCACTTGAGTATTGCAAGAGTCTTTCAATTTGAACGTTTGCCAAGCAATCGGAGTTAGATATCTATCAATAACGTCTTGAGTATATTCTCCAAATACATCATTTAGGAAATGTTCGTGAATATAAGGACTGGTCATTCTATACTCATCAAACCACATACCCCACGATTGTATTTCTTCTACAGTCATCGGTATGGCAGGGCTAAAATACCCTAAGAGACCTTGTACCGATGATAGAGGTATTTCCCAGATGCGGAAAAATCCTAATATATGGTCAATCCGATATGCGTCGAAATAATCGGCCATTTTTCGGAAACGCTTTACCCACCATTGGTAGCCGTCTTTTGCCATTTCATCCCAATTGTATGTAGGGAATCCCCAGTTTTGACCGAAAAACGAGAAATCATCAGGTGGCGCACCCGTTTGTACATCCAGATTGAAAAGGTGAGGTTCTACCCATGCTTCAACGCTGTTGCGGCTTATACCGATAGGTATATCACCTTTTAATACAACTTCATGTTGATGAGCATACTCTTTTACTTCCTTCAATTGTATATGTAGCAGATATTGAGTAAAGCAAAGCATCTCTACGCTTTCTTTTGCTTCTTTATTTGATTTTATAAATGCAGTTAACTTCTTTTTATCAAAAGAGTTTTGGGTTTTCCATAAAGAGAAGTTTGCCGTTTTGTACACATCACGGAAGTACGAAAAACAAGCATAAGGGAACAGCCATTCTTCATTCTGCTTATAGAAAGTGAGATAGTCTTTACTTTTGAGGGTTGATGTTCCGATCTCTTTAAATAAATCTTTTATATATGACGACTTAAGGGCTAAAACCTTATCATAGTCTATTTCTTTTAATGCATTTAGCTCTTTAGCCTCACTTTCGTATTTCTTGTATAATTTCTCATCCTTGAGCGGATAACTCTTTAAGCCTAAATAGATAGGGTGGAGAGCATAAATAGATATCGCATTATATGGGTATGAATCGATCCACGTGTGCGTGATTGTAGTATCGTTGATCGGTAATATTTGTATGATTTTCTGCCCCGTAAGGGTAGACCAATCAACCATTTTTTTGAGGTCGGAAAATTCACCGATGCCAAAGCTATCGTTTGATCGTAGCGAGAATACAGGGATAGATACTCCGGCAGCTTTCCAACTCATCCATTCGTGGCGATAGTCAAGTGCCTCTACTCTTACTGTATCTTCTTTTTCCGTGATGGGAGAGAGTACTCTGTTTGAGCCCTTTTCCCAATGAATTATCTTGTTCTCTGAATTATCGTATATAGCTAATTTATACTCCTGGGGAGTTTTTACAGAGGTTGCATTGATTGCCACTTGCCATTCTCCAAAATTAGCAGGAGTAAGGTGTATCGCCTTTTCTATGTTCCATTCGCCTAAAGCTTTTGACGAACCGGAAAGAATCATCGTTTGATTTTTCTTTATATATGGGCAATTTACCTTGACTAAAATAGTTTTTTTGTAATATTTCAGTTTTGAAGCATTGTCATGATGGAAAAAGCTTTCCGAAAATCCTGAAGTATAAAGATATCTTTGAGATGGAACTCCACGCCATGAATCCAATATATCGAAAGTCTTACTTGAATCCAGTAATAACGTATGAGGATCTCCCCACTCTTGTGCAGTAACTATTTCATTTTCTTTTACAATATAGCGATATTCTATAGATGTATCATTTGTTTCGAAATCAACAATCCATTCACTTGAAGAGATACATGTCATTTTCAGAGCCTTCTTCTCGTCCCAGTTGCCTAACTCGGGGCAAGATCCGCAGACATAGATGTTTTGTCCCCAGACAGTATGATAGTCGATATGTAACTTTATTTTCATGTTGCAGTTTTTATGGTTATAGATTAATGGTCTTTTTATGCAAAAGAGTATATCTGCTAAACAAAACTACATATTAAAGCATCATACTATAGCTTTAGAGGATTCTTTTTTTATAAAAATGATTTGCAAACGATTGCATTAGAACATAAAAAGCACAGAATCAGTTCTGTGCTTTCAATGCTTCTGTTGATTATTATTGAGGTTGAAAATGTTTTCCGATCTTTTCGAATTGGAATCAGAAACCAAAGCCATCAATGACAACATCTTCTTTCTTTTCTTCCTTAAAAGCTTTACGCTGTTTGTGCTCCTTGTTCCCTTCCACGTATATAGCTCTGTATGGGCGAACCGGACAAATATATTCACAGCCACCACATCCAACACAGATATCAGGGGTGATGAATGGGATAGTTAAACCTTCGTGACCTTCGTACGGAATCATCGTTACGGCTTGAGTAGGGCAATGCTCTGCACAGGCTCCGCAATTTGTCCCTTCGGTATGAACTACGCATATATCTTCGTGAAAAGTCACACGTCCAATTTGAGTCATATGTTTTTCTTCTATCGTAAGCGATTTTAGAGCATGACTTGGGCAAACATCAGAGCAAACAGTACAATTGTAATTGCAAAAACCCTTATCGTAGTTCATCATAGGTTGCATCATTCCCCCTAATCCATATTCCATAAAGGCAGGCTTGATAACTTTTGATGGGCATCGGCTGATGCAAAGATGACATGCTGTACAATGTTCTAGTAAATGTTCTGCACTTACCGCACCCGGAGGGCAAATCGCATTCTTGCGGATGTACCTATGGTTACCGGTCAACTCTGCAGCTTTGTTTTGAGCATACGCAGCAGGAACAGCTATGGCTGTGGTGAGTCCCGCAAAAAGGAATTGTCTTTTATTTTTATCTGTTTTGTTATCCGCTTCCGCTCTTGTTGGACGTTTTTTCTTGAAAGATGGAGAAAACGCAAGTGCATTTTTTGAGCAAGTGCTTAAACAATTGAAACAATCTACACAACGAGAGTAATCAACAGCGTGATTTTTGCTGTCGATGCACGAAGCTTTACATTTAGTAGCACATGAACCACAGCTGTTGCACAAGCTTTCGTCTATCCTGATTTTAAATAAGGAAAACTTGCTTAAGAATCCCAATACTGTGCCTACCGGACAGATGGTGTTACAATATGTTCTTCCATATCTCCAAGCAAAAAAGCCGATAGTAAAGAATGTAATCAACGCCACAACAAAAGAAAATAGGCTAAGCATGACTATTTCGACTTTATAGAAAGTATAATTGCCAAAGCTTGTAAAAATAGATTCTAAAACATTGTTGCCACCCATATAGACCGGACGGAATGCATTCGAGATAATTCTTCCCCATGCACTGTAAGGATCGATTAATCCAAGTAGGATAGGGAATCCGGCGAAGAAGGCAATAATTGTCGCAGCGAGAACACTCCAGCGAAGAATGTTTTTTGCTTTACTGTAATTGTAGCGTTTCTTTTTCTTTGAGAATAAACGTCGTTTTGATATCCAGCTTACGATGTCCTGATAAATTCCCATTGGGCATATAGACGAGCAGTAGATGCGCCCGAAAAGTAAGGTTAGGATAGCTAAAAAAAGAAGGATAAGCAAACTACCTCCGAGTATTGCGGGAACTAGTTGTATCTGGGCTAACCCGTGAAAACTTTCGGGGAGTAAGGCTGCAAAGTCTAGAAAATAGAATGTTATGAGAGTGAATATCACAATAGATATCCCTACTCGCAAGTACTTAAGCATTTGATGATAGTTATAGTTTAATTATATTTTTATTCTCTTGATGTTCAGTTTTTCAATATCCATTGTTCCCAGTTTTAGCTTTTGTCCGTTAGCCAAGTGACCTACATGGTCGAGTGGCATTTCACGTACCTGACCAAAGAATTTAGTAGCGGCAGTATCTACTGCAACAATATCTTGTGAGACGAACAATCCCTTTGTCGTTACCACGTCGGAGGCCGATCTTCCCTGAGGTCCGTTGGTTTTCACGATACGGTATGCATCCACTACATTCAATACCGGTTTTTTAGAATATGTACACACGTCAGCAATGCATTGTTGCAGTCCGCTTGCATGAAATATTCTTCTATCCCATACAATGCCCATATAGTTTTTCATCGAGATAGTGAGATTCGCTCCACCATGATGTTTGAGTACAGGCACGTTGATCCATGCATCGCAGTCGAGAATTGCTTGATGTATCTTTGTGTTTTTCAGGGTAACACCGTTAGGCAACGACACACTTTTGTAGTATGACTCCTCATGAGCAGGCACAACCTTTGCTCCGGCGGCCTTTGCAGCAGCTTCTATACCGCTATTCTTGTAGCATTTGAGCCAGTCGTCACAGGTGTGATCAAATACAGTAACTTCTTTAGCTCCGGCAGCAAAGCATTGTCTAACAATTTCACTGACAAGCTTTGGGTTCGTATTTCCGGCAAGCTCAGGAGCCTTGTCCCATCCAATGTTAGGTTTAACTACAACTTTATATCCTTTCTTTATAAATTTACCCATACCTCCCAGTTCTGTGATGGCACGTTTAAACATAGCGTCAGGTTCTCCGCCCATTACGGCTACCATATCCACCGGCTTACCTGTTTGAGTGTTTTCAAGCGTTTGGGCCAGTACGTCCATACCTGCGCTTGTCTTTATTGTTGCTGCAGCACCGGTGATGGCTATTGCTCTTAGAAAATTTCGTCTGTCCATAGTTAATCTTTATTTAATAAAACCTTATTTTAAAATCTTAAATTGACACCACCAAACACTGTTGCTCTAGGCATGGGGTATCCTGCATTTATTTCATATTTCTGAGCCAGAAGGTTTTCTCCTCTTGCAAATATTTCCAGCATACTTATAGGCTTGTAAGCTGCTCTGATATTCCATAGAGTAAATGTTTCTTTCTTTGCTTCTGTATTTGTCACTTTGTTCTCAAGCACGGTATATAGCCCATCTATAAACTGAATACCTGTAGATAACATCCATTTGTTGTACGAATAGTTTACCCCTGCATATAATTTATGTTCGGGAGATGCCAGAACTTTATATTTCATATGCAATAAGCTGTAGTTTGCAGACAGATTTACATGCGGGGCTATTCTATATTGAGTTGCAAATTCTAGCCCATAGTTTTTTATCTTTCCTGTATTTACATTCAATGGCTTGTTGTTTACTATCACGGTTTGTATGCTGTTACTACCGTCTATATAATACAGACTCAGATCAAAATTTAATGCTCTGTTAAGTAGCTTTTGAGATGCTGATATTTCGTAATTCATCAACCGCTCGGCTTTTAAGTCGGGATTCTGAGGAGGGAACATGTACATTTCGCGTATAGTAGGGTTACGAAAACCTTTACTTACGATTCCTTTTATTATTGTATTCTCTGTAGCTATATAACTCACTCCGGCTTGTGGAATGTATTCTGTACCGGTAATGGCATGATGATCTATTCTTATTCCCGCATTCAGTACTACTTTAGAAGCCAGTGTTTGCTGGAAGTTTATATATCCTGCAACCTCATTTATGCTTTTCTTGGCTATGTCTACATCATCTCTGTTATCCAGAAATTTGTTCCACGCATGTCCTCCGAAATGTTGAAAATCGAATCCTGCGGTTGTTTGGTTTCCTTTAAAGAAGGTGTAATTCTGATATAAAGTGATACCTACCATCTTATCGTTCGATCTGAACCTATAATCTTTGGCTTCTTCTGTAGGCGGATACCCGTCATTGATCTTGTGCGAGCCGAAGTTGTAATAGAGTTTAAGAGCTCCTGATGTTTTCTCGTAGTTATTTTCAAGAGAAAAGGATGTTACTCCACGAGTAATATTGGCATCATTATCGATGACCGGACTATTCACCGTTCCGGGATTTGAGGCTTTGAAATTAGTCAAGTCAAGATCAATAAAAGTTTTCCAGTTTGGAGTGAAATCATAACCGACTTTTGCATATCCACTATATTGCTCAAAATCCATATTTTCTCGCTGTCCGTCCGAACGGTTGTAACTTAAAGATACGTAGCTGCTGAACTTACCCGAACGAATAGCATTGTTTGCCTCTGTACTGAGTGTGTTGTATGAGCCATACATGGCTCTAACGTTTGTCTTCACTCCATTTTGCAGTTGCTTTCTGGTAATAATGTTGATCACCCCACCCATTGCATTCGATCCGTACAAAACGGAGGCTGGTCCACGCACTACTTCTACTCGTTCTGCCATTAATGACTGATACGAATCGGCTAGGGGATGTCCCATCAATCCCATATATTGTGGGTGTCCGTCTATCAACATCAGCATTTGTGTGGTAGGGCTTCCGCCTATACCACGTATTGTCATACCTCCGGCAGATCCTGCTGCGACACCGTAGCCCATAATGCTTCGTGAAGTAACGAACAAACCCGGGACTTCTTCTGTAATGATAGGTAATAATGATTGTTCAAACCGACTCTCGATTTGTTTACTTCCCACTATGCTTACACTCATCGGAAGATTGTTGATATTTACCGCCGGACGAGTTCCGGTGACAATAACATCTCCTAGTTGGATAGAATCCTTAGGTGCTGAAATTGGATTGTTATCTATGGCATAAGTAAGCTGGGCAAATAATAAAACAGAAGCAATGGCACTAATTGTTTTCTTCATTCATTTTTATAATAGCCACGGGAACTTGAAGCAATCTTCATCATATAGGGCATAATCTGCTTTTCCGTTTACCGCGAATGTTTTAACTAGTCTGGCACCTTCGAGCAACTTACATGCCAACCCCAGAGATGCGCCCGTCTTCACTCTGTCTTCTACCAGCAATATAGATTTGCCTTTGAAGTCGAAGTCGATGGGAGCTATCAATTGCGGACTTTCATATTTGGGCTTTTGGTAAGCGTCGCGTAGGTTTATTTTTAACAGATGGATATCGATATTTAGTCTTTGATTGAGAATAGCAGCAGGTATTATGCCTCCATTAGCGATAGCGACAATCATATCGAAGCTTTCATAAAAAGCAATGTCGCGGAAGCGTTCTAATACTTCCGAAAAAGACTTGTTGTCAGACATTTTTGTATCTTATATTTTAGCGATAGCTTTCAATAAAGCGTACCCCCCGAATATTTGTATTAACATTCCCGGAATACCAATACGGAAATCTTGTACTGCTGTAAAGAAATCTTTTACGATAGCCCATTCTATCAATGTACCTGCTATCTGATATGTCAAAACAGCGGCAATTATTCCTAATAGAGAAATTTTTCCGAGTCGATGTGCTGCATAAGCTGCTGCCCCTGCTAATAAGGTGGACTTGATTAGTATGGCAGGGAGTAAAGCCACCGGAGGCATTCCAAATAAAACACTATTGATAAGTGGAGATAATATTGCAGTTAACAAACCAACCCGTAGACCGTATTTGTACGCTGCTATCAGAGTGAAAAAGTATATAGGAAGCCAGGTTAAGCCTCCACCAGGTATCAAATGGCATATCTGAGGAAGTGCAATGTTTCCGACAACGAATAACAATGCAAACAAATATGTTTTAATCTCTTTGTAAGTTAAGGAATAAAGTTTTACTGTTGTTTCCATAATTATAGTAAATTAAAGTATATGTAATTATTTATTTTATTCGTTGTCCTTTTCCGGATACCTGAGCCGGAATAAATATAAGTTTATGTAAAATAATGAGGAGTGTTATTTTATCTTACTGGCATTCTCTATATTGGTGTTAACGAATACAATACTAAAAATAATTATTGAAACGAACAAATATTATAATATCTTTTCACTTTTAGGCATAATGATTATAGTATCAGCGTAAAAATAGAAATTAATAATCAAACCTTCTATAATATCTGATAAAATATTTTTTCTTCTCGAAGCTTAATGCATAGATATTGTAGTATATCTATTTTAACTTATGGCGCGAGACGCTCAACTTCCCAAACTCCATCTTCAAGCACATATTGTATTCTGTCGTGCAGTCTGTTGCTGCGTCCTTGCCAGAATTCGATAAGATAAGGTTTAACGATATATCCTCCCCAGTTTTGAGGACGGACTATATCTTTGTCTTTAAACTTAGATTCATATTCTTTTATCAGTCCTTCCAAGTATTTTCTATCGGGTATCGCACGGCTTTGGGGTGATGCCCAAGCTCCCAACTTGCTCTTTGCCGGACGGACTTCGAAGTAAGAGTCTGATTCTGCATCTGAAGTTTTTTCAACAATACCTTCTATTCTTACTTGTCTTTCCAATTCATTCCAAACAAAAGTTAAGGCACAGTACTTGTTTAGTGTAATTTGATAAGCTTTCTTGCTATCATAATTAGTAAAAAAAACGAATCCTTGTGGTTTAATCTGCTTGAGTAGTATCATACGCGAAGATGGTTTCCCATCGGGAGTTGCTGTTGCCAGATTCATCGCATTTGGTTCAAGGGCTTTCGCTATAATAGCTTCGTTAAGCCATTGTTCGAACATATCCATTGGGTCGGATAGGACATCGCTCTCGTCTAGTGTTTTTAAAGTAAAATCTCTTCGTATATTAAATAAATCTGTCATAAATTATGGTTAAAATAGTAGTGAGTTTATTATTGTATATATAACATAACAAAAAAGCAGTCTTTTTGTTGTTTTTTTATTTCTTTTTGGCTATTAAAGTTTTGATAAATAGTTTATTGTGTTTTTATTTTACTCTTTGTTTATCTTCTTTTTTTTTGTTAAAAGGTGACAAAAGTGACACATTTTACTTCCTTTTATCTTGTCACTTTTTCTACTTCAGTATTCGTAAATATTATTTGCGGAAAGCTTGTGTATAATAAGATAATAGTTGTGGGTAAAAATGAAAAATCCTCACTGACATCACGTCTGCGAGGATCTAGATCAACTAAAAAAACTATCCAATAGAAAAGTTATGCCAAACAAAGTGTATTAATACTTTTCTTTTGTCTCTTGCTGTATCTGTTGCATTGTTCACAGACACTATATCCTAATAATATTCCTAATATAAAATCTTCTTCAGGTGTTAATAAGTTCAACGGTTTGTCTCCACATATTGCGTTGGCTACTAAGAGGCATTCCTCTTTGCCGAAAAAGACATTTATATTACCGTTTTTCAGATGGCTTATTTTATAATTAATCGAGTTTTTTCCCAATTTCCATCTGACTTTATCTTCATATTCTCCGGGTAGTGTACACAGTACCAAGCTGCGCACCCCTTTTTTGTATTCGTAAATCAGGTGAAAGAAAACACGCATATTGATTTACTTTGTTAAATTGCTTTTTTAAGGTCTTCTGTCCAAATTGCAATGCGTTGATCTGTAAGGTTCGACTCGTTGTCGTTATCGATGAGCAAACCAAGAAATTCGCCGTCAACAACAGATTCAGAACTGTCGAAGGTATATCCCTCTGTGCTTACCTTACCGATTAGCTCGCAACCTTTACCCTTTATTACGCTGTATATTTTTGATAGGGCGTCGCCAAATGTATCGCTATATGAAGATGAATCACCACATCCAAACAGAGCTACTTTTTTACCATTCAGATCGGCAGCCTTTACTTTGTCGATATAGTACTCCCAATCGTCTTGAAGGTCACCCAATCCTAATGTTGAAGAACCGAATAATATCACATCGTAAGCTGAAAAGTCTGTATTTGCCTTTGATACATCATGTAAGTCAGCCTTGCTTACTTCCAGTTTTTTTGCTATTTCTTCCGCTACTTCTTGTGTGTTGCCGGTTGTTGAGCCGTAGTATATTCCTATTTTTGACATTCTGATAAATTTAAAATGATTAAATATCTAATTTTCTGTTTACAAAGTAATGACAACCAAGAAATGTATACAATACCAAGTAATAATGATATTTATGTCACTTTTTCACTATTTATAAGTAGGAATCATCGGTTGATGTAAGATTATCAGTTATATAAACAAAAAAAGCAGCCTGATTATCAGACTGCTTTCTCTATGTTTTAAACTTGTTTCTTAAGCTTCTGCTTTAGGAAGTACAGAAACAAATGATCTGTCGTTTCTTTTTTTGCGGAAAACCACTGTACCATCTACAAGAGCAAATAATGTATGGTCTTTACCAATACCTACATTTTCTCCCGGATGATGAGTTGTTCCTCTCTGACGAACTATGATGTTTCCTGCTTTTACAACTTCTCCACCAAATGCTTTAACGCCCAATCGTTTACTTTCCGATTCACGGCCGTTTTTCGAACTACCTACACCTTTCTTGTGTGCCATTGTCTTCTGTTTTTAACTGATTAAGCAATAATTTCTTTTACTATAACTTCTGAAAATTGTTGACGGTGACCGTTTAGTTTACGGTGTCCTTTTCTTCTTTTCTTGTGGAAAATAAGAACTTTATCACCTTTTGCTTGAGAAACAACCTCAAGAACTACTTTTGCGCCATCTACAGTCGGTGTACCTACTGTTACTGTGCCGCCGTTGTCAACTAATAATACTTTATCGAACTCAACTGTTGAGCCATTTTCTGCATTGATTCTATGAACAAACAACTTTTGGTCTTTTTCAACTTTCATTTGTTGTCCTTGAATGTCTACAATTACGTACATCTGTTTTGTTATTTACAGGTTATGTGCCTGAGGCGAACCGTTTTATATACAGTTTCTTGTTAGCCTATTAGCAATCGGGTGGCAAAGATAATCAATCTCTACTAAAAATTCAAATATTTGTGGAAAAGATTATCGTATTTCTTTGATTTTTAATTCACCTGTCAAGTCATTCGGGATTGTTGCGGGATCTACTCCCATAATGGTAACGATGTTTCTAATGTCTTGTGAGGTTACTTTACGGTAAGTAGTTAGGGTATTGGGCGTTATAAGATATTTACTAGCCGCTGTGCCTCCATGCAATGAACTTTGTATAAATATAGAGTCTCCTTTAGCTTCATATGTATCGGTAGACTCACTGATAAGTTCATCAGAGCCCGAAGATCCTTTTTTTCTGATCGTAGTTTTTACATTTAATTCAGTAAAAGCTCTGGTTGTTTGATTTTCTTTTAAGTCCAGACTGAAAACAGTATTTAGCATATTGTCGAAGCTGGAATCGGATGTTTTTATTGTCTGCTCGCGCATTAGCCATTCGCCCTGTAAGGTTACAGCTTCCTCCTCGTTGTCTCCGCATGATGTCATCAAAGTGCAGGTGGTCAGTAAAATTGTAAAGGATAGTATAAAATTCTTCATTGTAATGTGTTCGTTATGCAAATATTTGTGGTGCAAATATATACATATTTTACTTAATTATATATAGCTCACGCTTTTTATAAGACTTTAAAACCGAAATTAACAAAAGTGTTTAGTTTGTTGTGTTTTTAGTTTTATTGTCATAATGAGATTTAATGGTGTTTTTTATTAACAAAAAGTCTTATTTATTTTTTATTTACGAATAAAATGATATAAATTTGCCAGACTGTTCAAATTTTAAACAAAACAGGTGATAAATATATGTGTGGATTTGTAGGAGCTTTTGATTTAATACAAGATATAAGCGTTTTGCGGGGGCAGGTTCTTCGCATGGCAAAAAAAATTCGTCACCGCGGTCCGGATTGGTCGGGGATATATTGTGGTGAGAAATCTATTCTTGCTCACGAAAGATTGTCTATTGTAGGAGTAGACTCTGGTAAACAACCTCTTTATAGTAAAGATGGTAATTTGGTTTTGGCTGTCAATGGTGAGATCTACAATCACAAAGAAATAAGAAGTCGCTATCCCGACTACGAATTTCTTACACACTCAGACTGCGAAGTAATCTTAGCTTTGTATAAAGATAAAGGGGTTGATCTCTTTGAAGATTTAAATGGCATCTTTGCTTTTGCGCTTTATGATGTTGAAAATGATATTTGTCTTATTGGACGTGACCATATGGGGATAATTCCTCTTTATATGGGGTATGACGATCACGGACAATTTTATGTGGCAAGCGAATTAAAAGCTTTGGAAGGTGTTTGTCCCAACGTGCAGGAGTTCTTACCCGGTTATTATATGTGTAGTGCCGAGGGGAATGATTTGAAACGTTGGTATAAACGTGACTGGATGGAGTATGACGATGTAAAAGATAATGAATCTGATGAAAATGAGTTGAGAGTAGCTTTGGAGAGCGCTGTGCATCGCCAATTGATGTCGGATGTTCCTTATGGTGTTTTACTTTCAGGAGGATTGGATTCGTCTATAATATCAGCTATCGCAAAACGATATGCAGCTCGCAGAATAGAGGATGATAACCAGACCGAAGCTTGGTGGCCTCAATTGCATTCATTTGCTGTTGGGTTGAAAGATTCTCCGGACTTGGTGGCCTCAAAAAAGGTGGCAGAGTATATCGGAACAGTACATCATGAAATAAATTTCACGGTCGAAGAGGCTCTTGATGCCCTCAGTGATGTGATTTATCATATCGAAACCTATGATGTTACTACCGTTCGTGCATCTACCCCTATGTATTTGTTGGCTCGTTTTATAAAATCGATGGGAGTGAAGATGGTGCTTTCCGGCGAAGGTGCAGATGAGTTGTTTGGTGGTTACTTATATTTTCATAAGGCTCCCGATGCAAAAGCTTTTCATGAAGAAACCGTACGGAAGTTGGATAGATTGCATTTGTATGATTGCTTGCGTGCGAATAAGTCGTTAGCTGCATGGGGAGTAGAAGGGCGTGTGCCTTTTCTCGATAAAGAATTTATAGACGTTGCTATGCGTTTAAATCCTCAGGATAAAATGTGTGGTAATGGTAAAATAGAAAAATATATATTAAGAAAAACATTTCAGGATTATTTGCCTGAAAGTGTTGCTTGGAGGCAAAAAGAGCAATTTTCTGACGGAGTTGGCTACAATTGGATAGATTCGTTGAAGGAAATGGCCGAAAAGAAAGTCTCAGATAAGCAGATGATGCATGCTTCGGAGCGTTTTCCGATCAATCCTCCAATGTCAAAGGAAGAGTATTGGTATCGCACAATGTTTGAAGAGCATTTCCCGTCAGCTTCGGCTGCTCATACCGTTCCGTCCGTTCCGTCCGTCGCCTGCAGTACGGCTGTGGCGCTGGAGTGGGATGCGTCTTTCAAGAATAGAGTTGATCCGTCAGGTAGGGCGGTGAAGGCTGTTCATGCAGAAGCATATGATAAATAGTATATTTTAAGGAGGCGGTTGCCTCCTTTTTGTTTTATTCTTATCGGTAAAATAAGAGAAATGAAAAACAATTGATTATCGTGATTGTTTTTATTTCGAAATTAAGTTTTGATTCGAGAGGAATAGTGGCATATAGTTGAAAAGGATGTTGTGTGAGAAGTATTTTGTTGCAGAATTTTTGTAAAGAGCATTAAAGAGACGTGATATTAAATATAAACCTATCATTTGTAAATCAATTAAACCTTCATAATGTCTTTATGTTTTGTTTTTAAGTTGAAAATAAAACAAAAAGATTTTTTTGTTTTATTAAAGATGAAAAAATGTTATGGATTTCTTGCAAAAACGAATAATTTGTATGAAATTTGTCCCTTGAAAAGATAAAGTAAAAAAAGACGAAATATAGAGAATGAAGAAGTTGAAATTCACCAAAATGCACGGCGCGGGCAATGATTATATCTATATGAACGGGTTTGTTCAGGAGATAGATAATCCTTCAGCATTAGCAATCCGCCTTAGTAATCGTAATTTTGGTATTGGCTCGGATGGTTTAGTGCTTATATTGCCATCTGAGAATTCAGATTTTAGAATGCAGATGTTCAATTCCGATGGTTCTGAAGCCGAGATGTGTGGTAATGCTTCTCGTTGTGTAGGGAAATATGTATATGACAACGGATTGACAACAAAAAAGGAAATTGCGCTGGAAACAAAAGCCGGCGTTAAATATATAACTTTACTGGAAGGAGACGAAAAAGCTCGTAAGGTGACAGTGGATATGGGTGAGCCGATTCTTGATCCTGTGCAAATTCCGGTGAAGGTGGATAAAGAACCTGTACTTAATTTCCCGTTGGATATCGATGGCAAAATATGGGAAATATCTTGCGTATCCATGGGGAACCCTCATGCGGTTGTTTTTACAACAGGAATAAAAGAGCTTGATTTGCCTGTAATAGGACCTAAGTTTGAAAAACATCCGATATTCCCTCGAAAAACAAATACTGAGTTCATTGAAGTCGTTGATCGTAAAACGTTGAATATGCGTGTGTGGGAACGTGGAGCAGGAGAGACTCTGGCTTGTGGCACAGGAGCCTGTGCTGCGGCTGTTGCTGCCATACTGAACGGATATTGCGACCGTAAAATAACAATTCACCTGATAGGCGGAGATCTCGAGATAGAATGGGATGAGCAAAATAATCACGTGTATATGACCGGTGAGGCTGTGACAGTTTTTGAAGGAGAGATTTTTTAATACTGCGGCCATATAATAGAAGAACCCGAAATTATTAATATATAAAAATGGCATTCATAAACGAAAATTATACTAAACTACCGGGAAGTTACTTGTTCTCGGATATTGCAAAAAAAGTAAATGAATTTAAGGCCGCCCATCCTGAAGCCAATGTTATTCGTTTGGGAATCGGTGATGTTACAAAGCCTCTACCTTCGGCGATAATAAACGCAATGCATGCCGCTGTAGATGAAATGGCGAATGCATCTACTTTTAGAGGATACGGACCTGAACAAGGGTACGACTTTTTGGTAAATACAATTGTAGAAAATGATTATAAAGCACGTGGCTTGGATATTTCTGCTGACGAAATATTTGTAAGCGATGGCTCTAAAAGTGATACCGGTAATATCGGCGATATTCTTGGACTTGATAATATTGTTGCTGTTACAGATCCTGTTTATCCTGTCTACGTAGATACAAACGTAATGGCTGGCCGTGCAGGAGAATTGCAGGCAAATGGCAAATGGAATAAGCTTGTTTATATTCCATGTACATCAGAGAATGACTTTATTCCGTCATTGCCGACTGAGAAAGTAGATATCGTTTACTTGTGTTATCCTAACAATCCTACAGGTACTACATTGACGAAAGATCAATTGAAAGTATGGGTTGATTATGCTCTCCAGAATAAGGTGCTTATCCTATTTGATGGTGCTTACAAAGAATTTATTACCGAAAGTGATGTTCCTCATAGTATATACGAGATAGAGGGAGCACGAGAAGTGGCTATCGAGTTTCGTAGTTTCTCCAAAACTGCCGGATTTACAGGTACTCGTTGCGCTTATACCGTTGTGCCTAAAACTGTGATGGGATACACCAAAACCGGAGAAAAGATTTCTTATAATAAATTGTGGAACAGACGCCATACTACTAAGTTTAACGGTGTTCCATATATTATTCAACGTGCAGCCGAGGCTTGTTTCTCTGCCGAAGGTAAAAAGCAGATAAAAGATATCATCGACTATTATATGAATAATGCAAAGATCATTCGTGAGGGTCTCGCTTCCGAAGGATTGCAAGTATATGGTGGTGTAAACTCTCCTTATATTTGGGTAAAAACTCCAAAGGGAATGACATCGTGGGGATTCTTCGATTATCTATTGAATGATCTACATGTTGTAGGAACTCCCGGTGTAGGTTTTGGCCCTAGTGGAGAAGGTTATTTAAGGTTAACGGCATTTGGTACTTTAGAAAATACCAAAGAGGCTGTTGGTCGATTAAAAAAGATTTCTATTTGATAAATCCTATATAAACTCAATAAAAGTAAATTTATGACAAAGTTACGTTTTAAAGCAGTAGCACTGGCCTCAGAGCGAAAGCCTCTTGAGGTAGAGAAACCTAAAAGTAAAACTTCAGAGTATTACGGGGAAAAGGTGTTCAATCGTAAAGCTATGACCAAATATCTTTCGAAAGAAACTTTTAAAGCGCTTAATGATGCAATTGAAAAAGGACAATCTGTAAATCGTAATCTGGCAGAGCATGTTGCAGCCGGAATGCGTATGTGGGCTCTGGAAAATGGTGTAACACACTATACTCACTGGTTTCATCCGTTGACAGACGGTACTGCCGAAAAGCATGATGCTTTTGTTGAACATGATGGTAATGGTGGACTGATTGAAGAATTTGAAGGAAAGCTTCTTGCTCAACAAGAGCCTGATGCTTCAAGTTTTCCGTCGGGAGGTCTTCGTAATACATTCGAAGCACGTGGTTATTCTGCTTGGGATCCATCATCTCCTGCATTTATTGTAGGTGAAACATTGTGTATTCCTACTATCTTTATCTCATATACAGGTGAGGCTCTTGACTATAAGACTCCTTTGCTTAAAGCTCTTGCTGCGGTAGATAAGGCTGCAACAGGTGTAGTTCAGTATTTTAATGAAGATGTAACAAAGGTAATATCTAACCTTGGATGGGAACAAGAGTATTTCCTTGTTGACGAAGACTTGTTTATGGCTCGTCCAGACTTAGCTTTGACAGGAAGAACGCTGATGAGTCACGAAAGTGCAAAAAATCAGCAGTTGGAAGACCACTACTTTGGTTCAATTCCTGAACGTGTTCAACGTTTTATGAAAGAGCTTGAGTACGAATCGTATGCTTTGGGCATTCCTGTAAAAACTCGTCACAACGAAGTAGCTCCAAATCAGTTTGAGCTGGCTCCTATATATGAAGAATGTAATCTTGCTGTAGACCACAACCTTTTGGTTATGTCTGTAATGGATAAGGTAGCGCGTAAGCACTCTTTCCGTATCCTATTCCACGAAAAACCATTCAAAGGAATCAACGGTTCGGGTAAACATAACAACTGGTCTCTTGCTACAAATACAGGAATCAACCTTCTTTCTCCGGGTAAGGATAAAGTTGAAAACCTTCGTTTTATCACATTTGTGGTGAATATCTTGGCTGCTGTTTATAAGAATAACGGCCTGTTGAAAGCTTCAATATCTTCAGCTACAAATGCTCACCGTCTTGGAGCAAACGAAGCTCCTCCTGCTATCATATCAGTATTCTTGGGTACTCAGGTTAGTGATATTCTTGATAAGTTTGAGAAGAGCTCTGTAAAAGATGCTATCGTTGTTGACAACAAGAAACAGATTAGTTTAGGTGTAGGTCAAATTCCTGAAATCCTTTTGGATAATACAGACCGTAACCGTACTTCTCCATTCGCATTCACAGGAAATCGTTTCGAGTTCCGTGCTGTGGGTTCTTCTGCTAACTGTGCTTCTGCTATGACAGCCTTGAATGCTTCTGTTGCAGAACAGCTAAGAGTGTTTAAAGACGAAGTTGATGCACTAATCAGTAAAGGTAAATCGAAAGAAGAGGCTCTTTACGAAGTATTGAAGAAGTATATCAAAGAATCACGTTCTATCCGTTTCAATGGTAATGGATATAGCGAAGAATGGAAAGCAGAAGCTAAAAAACGTAAATTGGATTGCGAAACAAGCGTTCCTGTTATCTATGATAGCTATACTTCAAAACAAAGTATCAAAACATTTGCCGGTATTTTATCTGAAGTAGAGCTTCATGCTCGTAACGAGGTGAAGTGGGAAATGTATACAAAGAAAATCCAGATAGAATCGCGTGTATTAGGTGATTTGGCTTTAAATCATATCATTCCTGTAGCGATTTCATACCAATCTATATTGTTGACAAATGTTTCTAAGCTAAAAGACATCTCTGATGACTACAAGACTCTTGGTGCAGAGCAAATCCGTTTGATAGAAAAAGTATCTACGCATGTAAATGCCGTGAACGCAAAAGTTCATGAAATGATAGATGCTCGTAAAGCGGCTAATAACATTGAGAGTGAACGTGAGAAAGCTGTTGCTTATCATGATAATGTAGCTCCGTATTTGGACGAAATCCGCTATCATATCGACAAACTTGAATTGATTGTTGATAATGAAATGTGGCCATTGGCTAAATATAGAGAATTATTGTTTATACGATAATTAAACATTATAAAGAAAAGAAGTCCCGATCTCTAACGAGTCGGGATTTCTTTTTTTATACAGGCTTTGATTTTGCGAGTATAAATATGAAATAAAACAGACTGAATTATTTATTTCGGGGTCTTTAATTTGTTTGTTTTTGTGTTCTTTTGTTAAAAAAAATCGATTAAATATAGATTTTTTATTAAAAAGGTGCATTTTTAAATCAAAAAGAAAATTTATTAAAGCGAAATTCGTACATTTGTCATTGTAAATAAATTAGGATAGAACCCGAAAATTCTTTCATTCACATATCAACTATTGACTATGCAAGATTTAAGATCAGCAATACAGCACGGACTATATGACCCAAACTACGAACACGATGCGTGTGGGGTAGGTATGGTGTTGCATATGAAGGGTGCAAAATCACATGCTATCGTTGAAAATGGTCTCCGTGTATTGGAGAACATGACTCACCGTGGAGCAGAAAACGCCGATAATAAAACCGGTGATGGTGCCGGTATTATGTTACAAATACCGCACGAGTTTATACTTCTACAGGGGATACCTGTCCCCGAGAAAGGGCACTACGGAACCGGATTGGTCTTCTTGCCGAAGGGTGAGGCTGAGATGGAATCGTGTATGATAACTCTCACGCAATATATCGATAAGGAAGGCTTGAAGCTTTTGGCTGTTCGCGATGTACCTGTCAATAGTGAAATATTGGGAGAGATGGCAAAGTCGAATGAGCCTCATATAAAACAAATATTTGTGCTCGGAGAAGAAGGTCTTTCTCAGGATGAATTAGAGCACAAACTCTATTTACTTCGTAAGAAAATAGAAAAAGAAATATTCAACTCTAAAATATTTTCATTAGAGACTAAGCGAGCTTTCTATATTGTCAGTTTGTCTACAAAGCGCCTTATATATAAAGGTATGTTGTCGTCTGAGCAACTTCGGCATTATTATCCCGATTTGCTGAATCCGCATCTCACAAGTGCTATTGCTTTGGTGCACTCACGTTTCAGTACCAACACCTTCCCTACATGGGATTTGGCACACCCATTCCGTATGGTGGCTCATAATGGTGAGATCAATACGATAAAGGGTAATCGTTTGTGGATGGAGGCTCGTGAGAGCATATTGAAATCAGATTTGTTAGGGAATATCAACGACTTGTGGCCAATTGTTCAGCCATTTATGAGTGATAGTGCATCATTCGATAATGTATTGGAATTCCTTGTTATGTCAGGGAAATCACTACCTCATGCAATGGCAATGATGGTTCCCGAATCGTGGAACGATCAGAATCCGATATCTGACGACTTGAAAGCTTTCTATGAATACCATAGCTTGTTTATGGAGCCTTGGGATGGACCGGCTACACTATTGTTCTCGGATGGACGTTATGCCGGAGGACTGTTAGACCGTAATGGTCTGCGCCCTGCCCGTTATTTGATAACTCATAATGACGTTATGGTCGTTGCTTCCGAAATGGGGGTATTGCCATTTGAGCCGTCCGAAATAAAAGAAAAAGGTCGCCTTCGTCCCGGTAAAATACTAATGGTAGATACCGAAAAAGGAACAATACAATATGATGCAGAGCTGAAGGAAAACCTTGCAAAAGCGTATCCGTATCGTGAATGGCTATCTAAGAACCGTATTTCATTAGATGACATATCTTCGGGGCGTGCACCAAAATATAGCGTGGATAACTACGATAAGCTGCTGAAGGTTTTTGGATATTACAAAGAAGATATAGAAAAGATAATGACGCCAATGGCTGTGGAAGGCAAAGAGCCTACTGCATCTATGGGAAACGATGCGCCTGTCGCTGTTTTATCTAACAAGCCACAGCGTTTATTTACATATTTCCGCCAATTATTTGCTCAGGTAACAAACCCGCCTATCGACCCTATTCGTGAAGAGCTGGTGATGTCTCTTGCCGGATATATTGGTTCGCTTCATAAAAATATACTCGAACCAATGCCGGAGCATACCAAGATGGTTGGGCTATCGAATCCTTTCTTATCAAATAGGGAATTAGATTTGCTAGTTCATCTTGGTTATAAGGGCTTTAAGGCGGAAATCATTCCGATGCTGTTCGATCCGAAACAAGGTGGAGCCGGACTGGAAAAAGCGATAGAACAAATGTGTCGCAATGCAGAAAAAGCTGTAGATAGCGGTAGTAACTATATCGTACTTAGCGATAGAGGGGTAAATCCGGATAATGCTGCCATTCCTTCATTATTGGCTGTGTCGGCAGTTCATCATTATCTGATAGAACGCCGCAAACGTATGCAAATAGATATAGTGGTAGAATCGGCAGAACCACGTGAGGTGATGCACTTCGCTTTATTGTTTGGTTATGGCGCTAATGCCGTGAATCCATATTTGGCATTAGCGGTGATAGAAGATCTTGTTAAAAAAGGAGATATTCACTTAGATTTTCATACAGCCATGAAGAACTATGTGAAGTCTATAAACAAAGGCTTATTGAAAACCATGTCCAAGATGGGTATCTCTACACTGAAAAGCTATATTGGTGCTCAGATATTCGAAGCTGTGGGTATCAGTACCGGAGTTATCGATAAGTACTTTAAGGGGACTACATCTAAGATTGAAGGTATTGATATTAATGACATAGCAAGCGATACAATCGAGGCTTTTTATGAAGCCTTTGAGAGTGACTTTATCGACCCGTCATTAGTAAGTCAGGGTATATACGCATGGCGCCGCAATGGTGAATATCACGCATGGAATCCTGAAACGATAATGAATCTTCAGATGGCTACACGTCTGGGTAGTTATAAGAAATTTAAAGAATATACCGACTCTATTGATAAAAAAACGGAAAAGATATTTTTGCGTGATTTCTTAGATTTTGATCCTTCTAATAATCCGATTGATGTTTCGGAAGTAGAACCTGTGTCAGCTATTACAAAACGCTTTGTGACAGGAGCCATGTCTTTTGGTTCTATCAGTCGTGAAGCCCATGAAGCAATGGCTGTAGCAATGAACGCTATCGGCGGAAAAAGCAATACCGGAGAGGGGGGTGAGTTGCCTGAACGTTTTGCTACCAATGCCCGTTCTTCTATCAAGCAAGTTGCTTCCGGTCGCTTTGGTGTAACAACAGAGTATTTGGTTAATGCAGATGAATTACAAATAAAAATAGCTCAAGGTGCAAAACCCGGAGAAGGGGGACAGCTACCGGGATTTAAGGTAGATAAAATTATCGCTAAGACCCGTCACTCAATTCCCGGAATCTCTCTGATTTCTCCTCCTCCTCATCATGATATATATTCAATCGAGGATTTGGCTCAATTGATATTTGACCTCAAAAATGTAAATCCTGCTGCTCAGATTAGTGTAAAATTAGTATCTGAAAGTGGTGTGGGAACAATTGCTGCCGGTGTTGCCAAAGCTAAAGCAGATCGTATCGTTATCAGTGGATGTGAAGGTGGTACGGGTGCAAGTCCTGCAAGTTCGATTAAGCATGCAGGTCTTCCTTTAGAAATTGGTTTAGCGGAGGTTCAACAAACGTTAGTACTGAATGGGCTTCGCGGTCAGGTATATTTACAAACAGACGGTCAGCTAAAAACCGGACATGACATCATTGTTGCGGCGATGCTTGGGGCTGAAGAGTTTGGATTTGCTACAAGCGCATTGATTGTATTGGGATGTATAATGATGCGTAAGTGTCACTTAAATACATGTCCTGTAGGTGTTGCTACACAAAACGAAGAGCTTAGAAAGAAGTTTATGGGACGCAGCGAGTACCTTATCAACTATTTCAATTTCTTAGCAGAAGAAGTACGTGAGCATTTGGCTGCCTTGGGTGTGAAATCACTTGATGAAGTAGTAGGGCGTGCCGATTTGTTGAAATATATGAAGAGTGATGCAAATAAGAAAGTTGAAAAACTAGATTTGTCTCGTTTGATGTATTTTCCTGTAGAAGCAAAAGAAAATGCGATTCATCGTATAAAAGATCAGGAACATAAGTTGGATGATGCGCTCGATATTTCATTGATCACTACATCTCGTATGGCTATCGATAAAGCTATGCCAACGGTAATGACCAAAACAATAAAGAATACGAACCGTACTGTGGGAGCGATGCTTTCGGGTGAGATTGCAAAGAAATATGGCAATGCGGGTCTTCCAGAAGATACTATACAATTTACATTCACAGGTTCGGCCGGACAAAGTTTTGGTGCATTTCTTGCGCATGGTGTAACCTTCAAGTTGGAGGGTGATGCAAATGACTATGTGGGTAAGGGTTTGTCGGGTGGTAAGATTATCATCGTGCCACCAACAACATCTACATTTAAGCCTGAGGAAAATATCATCGCCGGTAATACATTACTATATGGTGCTACATCGGGCGAAATATACATCAACGGACGAGTAGGAGAGCGCTTCTGCGTACGTAATAGTGGCGCTGTCGCAGTTGTTGAGGGTGCAGGAGACCACTGTTGTGAATATATGACAGGAGGTCGTACTGTAGTGCTTGGCAAAACAGGACGTAACTTTGCTGCCGGTATGAGTGGCGGCGTGGCTTATGTATATAATATAGATGAAGATTTTGATTACTATTGCAATATGCAAATGGTAGAGTTGACACTGATAGAAGATACTTACGATAGCCGTGAACTTCGTCAGTTGATAACCAATCATTATAACTATACAAATAGTCCTCTGGCTAAATATATTCTTGATAACTGGAATACCGAAGTGGAGAAATTTATGAAAGTGACTCCAATCGAGTATAAGAAAGTGTTGCAAGATGATAAATTGGAAGCTATTAAGAAAAAAATAGCACAAGTAGAATTTGATTATTAAAAGGAGGAGTACGAATCATGGGAAATCCAAAAGCATTTTTAACAGTAAAAAGAAAAGACGCAGGATATCGTCCTGCTCAGGAGCGTATTCTCGACTTTGGTGAAGTAGAACAAACACTAAATAGTGAAGATAGACGTGAACAAGCGTCACGCTGTATGGACTGTGGTATTCCTTTTTGCCACTGGGGATGTCCACTGGGAAATAAGATGCCTGAATGGCAAGAATATATATATAAGGGAAACTGGAAGCTGGCAGCAGAAGTATTGATGCAGACAAATGACTTTCCTGAATTTACAGGACGTATTTGTCCCGCACCATGTGAAAAATCGTGTGTACTCTCTATACACCGTGCACCTGTAACTATCCGCGAAAATGAAGCATCGGCTCTTGAGCACGCTTTTGGGGAAGGATTTATTCAACCTAAAGTTCCGGCTCATCGTACAGGTAAAAAAGTAGCCGTGATTGGTTCCGGTCCCTCAGGTCTTGCTGTTGCTAATCAGCTAAATCAGAAAGGACATGAAGTAACAGTGTATGAGAAGAGCTCTCATGTCGGAGGTTTGCTTCGTTTCGGTATTCCTGACTTTAAGCTGAATAAAAATATTATCGATCGCCGATTGAAGCTAATGGAGGCTGAGGGTGTGAAGTTTGTAGTAAATACAGAGATTGGTAAAGATGTGAAAGGTAAAGACATCTTGAAAGATTATGATGCTGTATGTGTGGCTATAGGCTCGCAAGTGCCTCGTAATCTCCCTGTCGAAGGGCGTGAGCTGAAAGGTGTTTACTATGCTATGGAATACCTTACAGCGCAGAATAAGTTGATCGCAAAAGAATCTGTTCCGGCTGATCAGGTGATTGATGCCAAAGGTAAGAATGTGCTTGTTATTGGTGGTGGTGATACGGGTTCAGACTGTATCGGTACTGCAAATCGTCAGGGCGCAGCGAATGTATTGCAAATAGAAATATTACCTAAACCGGCAAAGCTGGAAGAAATAGAAAATCCTTGGCCTAATCCATTTCCGGTAGTGCTGAAGACTTCTTCCTCTCACATGGAGGGTTGCGAGCGTCGTTGGGCGTTAAATACGAAACGCTTTATTGGAGAGGATGGTAAACTGACAGCCGTGGAACTTGTAGAAGTGGCTTGGGAGAAAGACGAGAATGGTCGCCATGTAATGAAAGAAGTTGGACCGTCTGAGATTCATAAAGTAGATCTCGTGTTTCTTGCCCTTGGATTTGTTCATCCTATACAAGAAGGCTTACTGCAAGAGTTGGATATAAAAACCGATGATGTTCGCCGTAATGTAATGACAGATAAGAATCGGGCTACAAATGTATCAAAGGTCTTTGGAGCAGGAGATTGCGTAAGCGGTCAATCATTAGTGGTAACAAGCATCGCATCGGGACGCAAGACAGCTCAACATATTGATGAGTTCTTGAGTTCAAAATAGGCATTGTTAATAATCGTTTAAAGTTAGGGACGCATGTCTTTTTTTGTTAAAAATGAGGGTAGGACTCTATAAGTAATCTTACCTTTATGTCAACAAAATATAGACATGACACAAATTAACTCTATTATTAATTAAAATTCCTAATTATGAACAAAAAACTTATTTGCTTATTGATGTTTGTTTTTTCATTAAGTCTTGCTTTTACAGCTTGTAGCGATGATGACGATGATAAAGTAGATTATGCTAAGGAAGTAGCTGGTACTTATACTGGCTCATTAACATTGAAAATACCTGTGATGGAGATTGATGAAACTATTGCAGATAAAAAAATAGAATTGACAAGAATTTCCGACAATAAGGTAAATCTTAAACTTAAGGAATTTTCATATGGTACATTAACTTTAGGAGATATTCCTGTCGATGAAATTACTGTAACTAAGGATGGAAGTACTTATAAACTCGCAGATACATCAAAAAACATTGATTTGTTAGGAGGTCTTATGACCGCAACTGTTGCGATTTCTTCATCTACAGTAAAAGATGGTAAGCTAAATATGACCATTAAAGTAAACAATGTTAAGCAGGGTGGAAATGACATGCAATTAGGTGATATGAATATTGCATATTCAGGTTCAAAATAAAATAGAATCTTGTTAATTAATCTTTTTATTATATTTAGAAGGCGGTTTCTGGAGACAGAAATCGCTTTTGTTTTTAATAATTTTCTATCTTTATGTCAAGAACTTATTAATGTTATGTTTAGAGTAGTTGGCAGATGTGTTCCTGTCTTTATATTACTGGTTATCTTATTATCTTCCTGTGGTACACAAAAACCACAAGGCAAACTTTTATACGATCCTCGTGAGGTGGCTGAGCTTTCCTCTAAACTGGGTATTGGATTAAGTAATATTGATAAAGATGATGATCGTAATATGCCTCTTTATGCCGAAGTTTCGCAGTGGCTGGGCGTTCCTTATCGTTATGCAGGGTTGTCGAGAAGAGGGCTAGACTGTTCCGGTTTTGCTTATCTTATTTATCAGAAAGTATATCGGAAATCAATACCTCGTTCTACGACAGATCAGTCGAAAATGAAAATGCATAATGTATCTAAAGGAGGTTTAGAGGCGGGCGACTTCGTTTTCTTTGCCACCTCGGGTAGAAATAAAATAAGCCATGTCGGTATTTATTTAAAAGATGGACGTTTTGTTCATGCCTCTACCTCCAATGGTGTAATAGTAAGCCATCTGGATGAGGAATATTATAAACGCACATGGAAGAAAGGCGGCAGATTAAAAAAATAGCTCACTAGAACTTAAAATTCTATAAAACTTTTACAAAGTTCCTATTTTATTAGACTGAATTTCCTATTTTTATTCGGCTAAAAAATAAAACAGCATGTCAATTTCGAAACGGATACTAGGAATATCAACATTTTTGTTAATGTGCTCCATGGCTTTTACGCCGGTTTCTGCTGTTACACCAAAGAAATCAAAAGCAGGGAAAAAGAAATCAAAAACGAGTGTATCTCATACTCCCAAATCGGTGAAAGTGGTACAGTCTTCACAAAATATGTCTGTAACAACAAATACTGGTGATAAGGTTTCCTTACCGGTATTTGATAAAATATTTGAGAATTCTAAATATAATGTGCCAAGTTCAGACGCTTTGTTAGCTGATGCAGGTGCAAGTGCTGCAGTCTCTATGGAAGTAATGAGGCGCAGAATGATAGAACAAAAAGAAATGCAAGAGCTTTCTTCTCAATTGGGAATATCGATTAAAAATCCTGACAATTTAGATTTGTATCGTGAGGTTGCAGATTGGCTCGGTACACGTTATCGTAGAGGTGGCATGAGCCGCAAAGCTGTAGACTGTTCCGGTTTTACAAATATTATATATAAAACTGTGTTTGGACAGCAGTTGGATAGAGTTAGTACAACAATAGCAAAGAATGTAAAAGAAACAATCACCAATAAAGAGGATTTAGAACCGGGTGATATGGTGTTTTTTTCTACTTTCAAAAAGAAATATATTAATCATGTAGGAGTATATATCGGCGATGGTAAATTCATTCATGCGTCGATAAAAAAAGGAGTAATAGTAAGCTCTTTGCGCGAAGGATATTATAGTACTGCATGGCGTAAAGGTGGAAGAAACTGATAGAAATAACAATAAAGAATAATATAGAGGGGATACGCAAGTGTCTCCTTTGTTGTTTTTATAAGTTTAATTGTATCGTTATAGAAATGCAACATAAATATTGTATCTTTGAAATAATGATTACATATAACTATCGACAAATATGAGAAAGAGACTAACAATAGCCCTGGTGGCACATGATCACCGCAAAGCGGATATGGTAGAATGGTGTTATTATAATTCAGATTTCTTGTCAAAACATCAATTGGTTTGCACCGGAACAACAGGAACTCTTATTAAAGAGGCTTTTGAAGAAAAAGGTATAAAAGCAGATATTACACGTATGAACTCCGGTCCATTGGGTGGTGATGCTGAGATTGCAGCCATGGTAGTGCGCCATGAGGTGGATTTGGCTATTTTCTTGATAGATGATTTAAATCCACAACCCCATGAAGCCGATATAATGATGTTGCTTCGCCAATGCCGTGTGCATAATGTGCCAATTGCTTGTAATCGCTATAGTGCAGATCTTATGATCACAAGTACATTGTGGGACGATGATGATTATACGCCTACTTTGCCTCGATACGAAATTTTTGATCGAAGTAAATTTGATGCAAGTTTCAGAAGGAAAAAAGACTAAAAATAGAAAAAGGTAAGCTTATAAAGGCTTACCTTATTTTTTATCTGCGAACCGGAGGCTTTCCACTTTTTCTAGTCTGCTTATCAATTCATCGTATTGAGCTTTTCTTATCTGTAGTATCATGCTACAGTTCATATCGAAATCTTGATGTAAAATTTTAGGTTCCATATCTTTTACCAGTCGCATCACATCATTCATATATGGATACTCGAAAGTGAATGATATTTCCAAGTCTACTGTTTTCTCTATAATTTCTGCCACATTAATAGCTTCTGCCGCTGCTTCTCTGTAGGCAACTATGAGCCCGCTTGTACCTAGTTTTATTCCGCCAAAGTAACGGACTACAGCAATTAAGATATTTGTAAGATCATTCGAGTTTATCTGCCCTAGTATTGGTTTTCCTGCTGTTCCGGATGGTTCTCCGTCGTCATTCGATCTGAATTCCTTCCGATCGGCTCCTAGCATATATGCCCAGCAAACATGTCGAGCGTCATAATATTCTTTACGAAGCTTATCTATTTCATTTTTGGCTTCTTCTGCAGATTGCACAGGAATGGCATAAGCAATAAATTTACTCCTTTTGTCAGTGTATATTGCTTTCGATAATTCCGTTATTGTTCTGAAAGTATCTTCCATAGACTACAAAGATACAAATTATGAAATAAAGCATTCTTTAGACAAAGTAATAATTAATGACAGAATTTCCGAGCAGAATGATATCTGATGCTCTAAAGATTTCAGATTGTATAAAATGAGGTGAAAGATAGGTAATGCTTAAAAGTGGGACGTTTTGATTGATAATCAAGGATAAATATTTTAGAAACCGGTATAAAATAGGAATGGTTGTCTCACGACAACCAATCTTCACTCCTAACCATAAATCTAATACCATGAAAAATACTTTACAAAAGTATGTATAATTTTTTATAAAACAAACTTAATGATATAAAAAATATAATTTTAACATTAATATAATTTTATTGTTTCGTTTTTAGAATCAAAATGTAATATATTTGTTTCTGTAAATAGTTAGTCTAAATTATAACTATCTGAGTCTTTGGTTCGAAGAATCGCATAAGAGATATTAACTATTTATATGGAATTTAAACATCGGGTTTTTATGAGTAAAACCTTACAAATATTTATATTTGTTATTAGTATGCTTGATTGATAAATAGATCTTATTATTCATTAAATACTTAATTAGCTCTCTAATTCTATAGCATAAATTTAGATTGTAATTGTTACAAAGCTGACACAGAGAGGTTAAGTTGTAATTAAAAGATTGTCCGCTTCAAGATTTTTTTATCATTTAAAGAATAAATTTAGCAAGTATCTAAAAAACATTATGGCATAGTTTTTGTTTCAATATTATAAATAGGTATTTTATTTTAATCTAAAAGGCTATTAGAAATAAAGCTTATATTTGCAACATACGCAAAGAACATCAAATAAGACGGTTATGGAAAATAATTTTTCACAAAGAGTTCGCAAAATCATGGGGTATAGCCGTGAGGAGGCCGGACGTCTTCAAACCAATTATCTGGCACCCGAACATTTGATGCTTGGTATACTTCGTAATGCAGAAGGATTGGCCATACAGGCATTAAAGGATTTTGGAATAGATTTGGTTGAATTAAAAGATAGTATTGATAATAATATATTAAAGCAGCAGGAAGATGCATATCCAAACAGTGAAGTCGTATTAAGTAAAAGTACTGAAAAGATTTTAAAGATGAGTATACTTGAAGCCAGGCTTACAAAAAGTCAGGAAACTGACTCCGAGCACTTACTTCTTGCCATTCTTAAAGATCATGACAATATAGCGGCGATGCTGTTGGAAGAATATCATATGGATTATAACGGAGCTTTCACTTATATAAAAAGTATGGGTGATATAATGCATGAAAATAAAAAGCAGTCGCCTCGTATGGGCGCCGACTTTACAGATGATGACGATGAGGATGATGAACCAATAAGCAGTGGAAATTCGAACGTTGGTACACAACAACCTCGTCAGGCTACAGATACGCCTGTACTCGATAATTTCGGTATAGACATGACGAAGTCGGCTTTGGAAAATAAGCTAGACCCAATTGTAGGTCGTGAAAAAGAAATTGAACGTTTAGCTCAGATTCTCAGCCGTCGTAAGAAAAACAATCCTATATTAATAGGAGAACCGGGGGTTGGTAAGTCTGCCATCGTTGAAGGTTTGGCATTACGAATCGTACAGAAAAAAGTATCTCGGGTATTGTTCGATAAGCGTGTTATTGCCCTTGATATGGCGTCGGTTGTAGCCGGAACCAAATATCGTGGACAATTTGAAGAACGAATAAAGGCTATTCTGAATGAACTATCAAAGAATCCTAATATTATATTGTTTATTGACGAGATACATACGATAGTAGGAGCGGGTGGTGCTACAGGCTCACTGGATGCTGCTAATATGTTGAAACCTGCTTTGGCCAGAGGCGAAATACAATGTATTGGTGCAACTACCCTTGATGAATATCGTAAGAATATAGAAAAAGATGGAGCTTTAGAACGTCGTTTCCAAAAGGTGATGGTAGATCCTACCACAGCAGAAGAAACGTTACAGATATTGCATAATATCAAAGAACGTTACGAAGAGCATCACAATGTGAAATATACTGAAGGTGCACTTGAGGCTTGTGTAAAACTCACCGATAGATATATTACAGATCGTAATTTTCCCGATAAAGCTATTGATGCTTTGGATGAAGCGGGTTCACGTATGCATATTGCAAATATACAGGTGCCTGTAGAAATTGAAGAAATCGAGAGCGAACTCAAAAATGTGATAGAGCAAAAAGGGGAAGCAGTAAAAGCTCAGAAATATGAGTTGGCAGCGAGTTTTCGAGATACACAACGTCAATTGATGTCTAAGCTTGATAAGGCTGAAGTAGACTGGAAAGCATCGTTGAAAGAGAAACCCGAAACAGTAGACGCCGAAATGGTGGCTGAGGTAGTTTCTATGATGTCAGGCGTGCCTGTTCAACGTATTGGTGAGTCTGAAGGCTTGAAGCTTGTAGGTATGAAAGATAGCCTGAAAGCTGCTGTAATTGGGCAAGATGAGGCTGTAAGTAAAATCGTAAAAGCTATTCAGCGTAACCGTATAGGTCTTAAAGACCCTAACCGTCCGATTGGTTCATTTATGTTCCTTGGGCCTACAGGTGTAGGTAAGACTCACTTAGCTAAGAAGATTGCAGAACAATTGTTTGACTCTGCCGATGCCCTTATTCGTATAGACATGAGTGAATACATGGAGAAATTCAATGTATCGCGTTTGGTCGGAGCACCTCCGGGATATGTGGGATACGAAGAAGGCGGATTGTTGAGCGAGAAAGTACGTCGTAAACCTTATTCTGTAGTACTGCTTGATGAGATAGAAAAGGCACATCCTGATGTGTATAATATCTTGTTGCAGGTGATGGACGAAGGTCACTTGACAGACAGTATGGGACGTAAGATAGACTTCAAGAATACGATACTGATTATGACCTCCAATGTAGGTACACGCCAGTTGAAAGATTTTGGAGGTGGTATTGGTTTTAATAAGCAATCTGCCGCCAACAAAGAATTCTCCAGAGGTGTGCTTCAAAAGGCATTGAATAAGTCTTTTTCTCCCGAGTTTTTGAATCGTGTAGATGACATAATAACATTCGATCAGTTAGATAAGTCTTCTATCGAGAAGATCATCGATATAGAACTAAAAGGTTTCTATAAACGTATGTCCGAGCTAGGGTATACTATCGAGCTAAGTCAGGAAGCGAAGGATTTCCTTACAGACAAGGGGTATGATGTACAATTTGGCGCTCGTCCGTTGAAACGTGCTATTCAGAACTACGTGGAAGATGAGATTGCTGAGTTAATCCTTTCGGGTGGAGTCGCAGAAAACGGGACTATAACTTTTGAAGTAGATAAAGAAAAAGATAAATTGAAAGCAATAGCAAAATAAATTTTCTTAAATATTTTTTGAAAGAGGAGTGGATACGTCCACTCCTCTTCTTTTATACAATATATAATCTTATATTTGAATATATTAAAGAATTACTATAATGAATCGGATAAATATTATTACACTGGGAGTAAAAGATGTAAAAGCCTCTTGTGCGTTTTATAAGAAGCTTGGTTTTGCAACTCCCAATACAGAAGACAATCCTGCAATTGTCTTTTTTAATAACGGTGGGACAAAATTAGCTCTTTACCCTCTGAAAATGTTAGCGGAGGATATCGATAGTTCAGCTACACCTCAGCTAAACACAGGATTCTCGGGATTTACATTGGCATACAATGCAAAATCGAAGGAAGAAGTAGATGCTATCTTTGCCGATGTAGAGAGTTTTGGCGGGAAGGTAATAAAAAATCCCCAAGCTGTTTTTTGGGGAGGTTATAGCGGATATTTCCGAGATTTAGACGGATATTATTGGGAGGTTGCTTATGCTGAATCTTGGCAGTTCGATGAAAATGATATGCTCCTTATAACAGAGTAACTTATTATAAGTTTCGAGCATGTCGCATCAACTCTTCTCTTATAATAGTGAGCTTTAAGTTTACTATACGATCCGCTTTTTGAAATTCTTCGCTGTCGTCAAGCTTTTTGTAGCGGCGAACAAACTCGTCCAGGCTGTCGGTGTCCGAATATCCTTCGAAAATGATATCCTTAGCATCTTTTGCCTTTCGGATTGTTTCTGCGGTCTCTTTCAATGGAGGGATCAACAGCAATGTATCCAATACTATATTGAGATACGAGAAGTCTAATGACAGCCCGAAGTCTTTATCTTCAATAAGTCTTAGCCATTGATATATCAAACTGATATTCTCTTTAGTTACTCCCTCTATAAGTGTATAGTTCTTATCGAAAAGATCTTCCCTTATAGCCGATACTGTTCTGTTGAAATCGTACTTTTCTGCTTCATAATACTTATTAGCCATTTCTTCATCGCAGCCGGTAAGAGATTGGATTTCCTTTATCGATTTAGCTTTGAATAGGTAGACACATTTTTCCACATCATTATCATTGTCTTTCAACATTTGTATGGCTTCTCCCATTGGTATTGGGAGTATTTTTCTGAGCTCTATGATCTTTTCTTTCATCTGTTTGTTTTTTACCCACCAAAGATAAAAAGCTATTGTTATCTTTACAAATAATAAAAAATTAAGGATATGAACATGCGATTTGATATGCTGTCAGCAATATACAACGAGACGAAGAATGGAAAGTACGATTATGCAGTGCAGCCATGGGGTGCTACCGAACCTCATAATTATCATTTACCTTATATGACAGATTGCTATCTGGCTCACGATTTGTCAGTAGATGCGGTCATTAAGGCATACGAAAAACAAAACGTGAAAGGCATGGTATTACCTGTAATACATCTTGGCTCGCAGAATCCGGGGCAAAGAGAACTACCTTTTTGTTTGCATGCCGGTTATGACACGCAAAAAGCCATACTATCAGATATCGTCTCTTCGCTGAACTATCAAGGCATACATAAGCTCATTATTGTAAACGGACATGGTGGAAATAGCTTTAAGAATATGATACGAGATCTGGCTGTTCAATATCCTGATTTTTTGATTGTGATAAGTAATCTGTTCGCCATTGTTCCTCAGACCGGATATTTTGAAGAAAAAGACGACCATGCCGGCGAAATGGAAACCTCAATGATGATGCATTACCATCCGGAGTTGGTGAACCTATCTGTTGCAGGAGACGGAGCGTCTAAGACTTTTAGTGCTGAATCTCTTAGAGACGGTACTGGCTGGACACCAAGAAATTGGGCGAAGGTCTCTCATGATACAGGGATTGGAAACCCTAAAAAGTCAACAGCAGAGAAAGGTAGGAAATATGCCGATGCTGTCAGCCGGAAACTGTCTGAACTGTTTATCGATCTAGCTAAAGAGAGTATTTATTGATACAGTAAAGAGGTGGGATAATTGTTATTGTTCTATTTTTGTCATTCTGAGTGTAACGAAGAATCTCCACCTTCAATACACGAGAAGTTTCACTTCGTTCAACATGACAAATAAAACAACAGCAATTATCCCACCTTCATCTTATATTATCTTTTTGCATCGTAATCGAACCAATCAAAATAGGCTTTGGCTTTACTTGGTTTCCCATTCGAAGAGGTGTAAAGTCCTATCATCACCCCTGTAAAGCCACCTGCAACCTCAGTACTCAGGTATCGGGTATCTAGCCTTCCCAATTCATTGAAGTTATCGCTATCGGCTTCTGCGCAATAAAAAGCGTATTGCGAAGGTGTACCTTCAATCTTTAATTTCAGCTTATTACTTTTAACTTGTTTTTCTCCGGCAATGTAAGAAAGTGATCCCACTTTTACACGTAGTTGAACAACATATTGACTGCCCGATTTTTTCAATAACAAGTCGTAGTGATGCGTATTATTTTGTATCAATGTCATTCCTGCTTCCTCGTTATTAGCAGATGAATTGAACTCTAAAAGAGTTTCAGCTCTGAAATCATGCTCTGTTTGTCGGCGGCAGATCATTGATATTGCCTCAGTTTCGTCTAATGTATATGGAGATGTACTGATTCTTATCCATCCTTTCTTTTCTGTAAACGAATAATTTTCTCTGATAGGATTACGTAAATATTGCCACTCGAATCCTAGTTTATCAGTATCAAAGTCTGTACGTATAGCTGCTTTTTCTACCGGATGGAGTGGGAGTGTAGGAACGTCCATATTTAGCGATACAGTTCCGTTTCCGTTCACTTGTGGCCAGCCACCTTTAGGCCAGTCTACAGGAGCTAAGAATGTTTCACGTCCAAGTACATGATAATATGCCCATTGATGCGTTACTCTGAATCCTAGAAATACCATCCACCAAGAGCCGTCTTTTGCCTGTACAAGATCTGCATGTCCTACACCCTGTATAGTATTGCTTTGCCCTCTTCGGTTGGCATGAGTCAGTATCGGATTTAATGGACATGATTCGTAAGGGCCGAATATATTCTTGCTGCGTCCTATAGTGGCGCTGTGCATATATTCTGTTCCTCCTTCACCCAGCAAAAGATAATAGAAACCATCTTTTTTGTAAATGTGGGGAGCTTCAGGGAAACGACCTCCTATGCCGCCCCAAACGAGACGTTCGGGAGATAATACCTTACCTGTTTTAATATCGATTTCTGTAATTCGGATACCCTCATCACCTTGAGTTACAAAATATGTTTTACCATCTTCATCCCAGAAAATGTCAGGGTCTATGCTTTTTATATCTACCCAGATAGGGTCGCTCCAAGGGCCTGCCGGATCGGTAGCTGTACAGTAAAAATTACCTTTATCTGATACGTTTGTACAAATGACATAAAATAACCCATCGTGATAACGTATAGACGGAGCATATAGTCCTCCGGATGCTGAAACTTTGTGTAATGACAATTGCGAATCTCTTGTTAGGCAATGTCCTATCTGTTTCCAGTTTATCAGATCCTTGCTATGATAGATAGCTAGCCCCGGAAAATATTCGAATGATGAAGTTACAAGATAGAAATCGTCTCCTACTCTGCAAACACTCGGATCGGGATTGAACCCCGGTATTATAGGATTTTTATATCCCGTTTGCGAAAAAGCCTGACTGATCAACAAAGTAGTGAGGCAAAAGAGAAAGAATGCTCTAAAAACGCTTTTCATGGTCTTCTGTTATATGATTGTTTTTCAATTTAATATAATGAAAAGGTGACAAAAGTGACACTTTTTTCAAAGATTCTGTTTGTCACCTTTCCATTTCTGTCAGGTTCCTATATAAAGATAATTTTACTTCACATTTATTGTTACAGAGCTTTTTACATCGGCAGATGATGCAGCACAATGCAATGTGAACTTATCCGATTCTACTACCCATTCGTGTGCTTTGTCATTGAAGAAAGCAAGGTCTTTGACAGGTATTGACAGTTCTACATTTTTAGTCTCCCCTGCTTTTAAGAAAACTTTTTTGAATGCTTTCAATTCTTTAGTAGGGCGTTCCATCGAAGGTTTTTGCTGTGATGCATATATCTGTACCGATTCTGCACCGTCAACGTTTCCTTTGTTAGTAAGAGTTAGGCTTATTTTAATTTCGTCATTTTTAGTGTACTCTTTCTTGTCTGTAGAAGCTTTACCATACTCGAATGTGGTATATGATAATCCATAGCCGAAAGGAAATAATGCCGGAATTTTCTTTGTATCGTGCCAACGGTAACCAACCAAGATATCTTCTTTGTATATCTGTTTGATGCTATCTCCCGGATAGGAAATTGTACCGAAAGACATAGCACCATTATCTTCTAACTTCTTCGGAATACTGAATGGTAACTTTCCGGAAGGATTGATTTCACCTGCAATTACATTCGCTGTCGCATTTCCTGCTTCCGAACCAAGATACCATGACTGCATCAAGGCAGGTACTTTATCCAACCACGGCATAGCCACGGCGTTGCCACTGACGATAACGATTCCCATATTTTTATTTACTTTCAACAAGTCTTCGATCAGTTCGTTCTGACCAAATGGCAGGTCGTAAGAAGTACGGTCTCCGCCTTCGCAGTCTTGTTGATAGTTCTTGTTTAAACCTCCGAAGAATAAAACAACGTCTGCATCTTTAACCAAAGCCAAAGCTTCTCGCTTCAATGAATCCGCATTGTATGGAGACGGAATAAAATGATCGTATACGCTAGGTCCTGAACCGTACCCCATCGTGTAGAATACTTTATCAGCGCCATATTTTATTTTCAATCCTTCGAGAGGAGAAACTTCTTTCTTTACTTTAAGTTCAGACGATCCTCCACCTACGGTTAAAGAACGGGTTGCATTTTCTCCGATTACAACAATTTTCTTGTAGCGGTCTTTAGCTATCGGGAAAAAGTTATTTGTATTTTTCATCAATACAATACCTTGCTCAGCCACTTCACGGCTTACAGCTGCATGTTCGGGTGTCGCAAAACTACCGTATGGACGGTTTCTGTCCATATTGGTTCTAAAGTTTAGACGTAATACCCTGCGAACCTTATCATCGAGGGTAGACATCGGTAATTCGCCCTTTTCCAACATCTTCAGATATGGTTTTGCCAGATAGTAATTGTCGTAAGCAAAACTTTGACCCCATGTGAGTCCGTTAGTCCAAGTACCCATTTCTATATCAAGACCGTACAACGCTGCTTCACGTGTGTCGTGGGCACTTCCCCAGTCTGTAACTACCACACCGTCATATTTCCATTCTCCTTTTAGTATCTGATTGATAAGTCTTTCGTGATGGCTGCAATACTGGCCTCTGTATTTGTTATAAGAACCCATTATCGCCCATACCTTGCCTTCTTCTACTCCGGCTTTGAATGCAGGCAGGTATATTTCATATAACGCTCTGTCGCTCACTTCTACATCGATATGCCCGCGCCATAGTTCTTGGTTATTTAGGGCAAAGTGTTTCATCGTTGCAGCTACTCCGTTTTGTTGTACTCCTTTAACGAAAGGAACAACCATCTTAGAGGCTAAGTAAGGGTCTTCACCCATATATTCAAAGTTACGGCCATTCATCGGCGTGCGATAAATATTGACACCGGGTCCAAGAATCATTTCTTTTTTTCTGAAACGAGCTTCTTCTCCCAGTGCATTTCCGTATTTCAGAGAAAGCTCAGGGTTGAATGTCGCAGCTAAACATGTTAATGCAGGGAAAGCTGTACATGAGTCGTTTGTCCATCCTGCATGGTTCCATGTGTCCCAATCTATTTCCATACGTACTCCATGAGGGCCGTCGCTCATCCATATTTCAGGAATACCCAGACGAGGAACTCCGGGTGTACTAAATTTAGATTGAGCATGTATCATCGCAATCTTTTCTTCCAAAGTCATTCTTGATAGAGCATCTTCTATTCTGACCTCCATAGGTTTACTATCGTCGAGGTAGACCGGAATCTGTTTTGTTTGCCCGTTTGCTTGCAATAAGAGTAAGCCGAATAATACATAAAAAAATAGTTTCTTCATGTTTTCTGTAATTGTTTAATATTTATTTGTTTAACGTAATTTCAATTTATTTCCCTTATTCAATGTCAGGTATAATCTATTACCTTCTATTTTATAGTTCTTTGTTCCTGCAATCAAAGGCTTTCCGCTAGTTAGTTTAATCACAAACTGATTGTTTGCAGTTGCCGTGATATGTATATTTTGAATCTTGTTATCTTTCCATTTAAAGGAAATTTCTGCACCCCCTCTTACTTTCATGCCTCTCACTTCTCCGTTCTTCCATCCGTCGGGTATAGCAGGCAATAGTTCTATAAAACCTTCATGGCTTTGTATAAGCATTTCCCCTATTCCGGCTGATCCGCCAAAGTTGCCATCTATTTGCATCGGAGGATGTGCACTGAAAAGATTCGGATAGGTGCCCCAGTTATTTTCAGCGGGTTTCAACAGGTCGCCAATCAGTTTATAAGCTTTATTTCCGTCTTTGAGCCGTGCCCAGAAATTAATTTTCCACGCCATAGACCATCCTGTAGACTGATCTCCTCGTCTTGTCAAGGTGACTTTAGCGGCTTCCATCAGTTTGGGAGTCTTTTCATACGTAAGTTCATTTCCCGGATGCAGTCCATACAGTTGTGATACATGGCGATGATGAATTTCACTCTCTTCATAATCTTCGAGCCATTCCATTACCTGTCCGTATTTTCCGATTGAAGTAGGTGCTAGTCGTTTTTTCTTCGCTGAAATATCTTGGATCCACTCATTATCTATCTCTAATATTTTTGCAGCATTCGTTACGTTTGTAAATAATTCGCGAATAATCTGATTGTCCATCGCTGAGCCCGCACAGATACTTACCACGTCTCCCGATGGTGTTATGTAAGCGTTCTCAGGGGAAGTAGTCGGAGCCGTAACCAAATAGCCGTTGTTAGGGTCTTCGATCAGCATGTCCTCAAAGAATAAAGCCACACCTTTCATTGTCGGATATACCGATTTTAGATATTCTTTGTCCTGAGTGTATAAGTAGTGTTCCCAGAGATGCTGGCACATCCATGCGCCGGCTGTGTTGGTTGCTCCCCACGAAGGGTGTTCTCCGGGAGAAGTGAAGCCCCATACATTACTCAAAATATGAACGACCCATCCACGGCTGTTATAATATATTTTTGCTGTTTTTTCTCCCGGCTCTACCAACGATTTCACAAATTCGATAGTAGGTTTGTGGAGCTCAGAAAGATTAAACATTTCAGCTCCCCAAAGATTCATCTGTAGATTGATATTCAAATGATAATCAGCATTCCAAGGGGTGTTTATTTGTGGAGCCCACAGTCCTTGCAGGTTAGGAGGGAGGCTTCCCTCTCGGGTAGACGATATCAATAGATAACGACCGTACTGCATATATAAGGCAGCCAGATCGTAATCTGTTTTGTCTGTTGCAAATGCTTCCAGTCGCTTATCTATTGCGAGTGAGGAATTCTTATTTTTTTCTAAAGTCAGGTCTACACGATTAAAGAGAGCCTGATATTTTGCAATATGTTTCTTTTTTAGGTTCTCGTAATTGACTCCGGCATTGTGCAAGAGGTCAGAAGCTGCTTTTTCATGATTCGTACCGTTGTAGTTGGTCGCTAATGAAACATATAGAGTGACTTCATTCGCATTCTTGATATCTATCTCCTTGTCTGTCGCGGATAATTCTCCTCCCTTGTTTATCACCTTCACCATTCCCATATATTTCATCCCCGAATGGTTTTCTCCTGCTTCCAATTGTCCGAAGATATAAAGTGTATTGCCGCTCGCATAAGTTTTAAAATTCTCATCACGTTGCAATGATATCTTTAGGCTTAATGCTCCCGGCTTACTTGCCCTATATTTTACTAATCCGATATCATCCGAGAAAGACGTAAAATATTCTCGTTTGTATTCCACATCATTTTTCGAGAAAGAAACAGAAGATAGAGCATTATTCATGTCCAGCACCCTTTTATACTGTGTCGCTTCAGATTTGTCAGGGTATATAAAGTCTACATACAGATTCGCAAAAATCTGAAATTTACCATATTCCAAACCTGCACTTCCTTTGCCTTTGCAGGTGAAGGTTTTGTACATTAATTCCTGAGCCTCTTTATTCTTTTTTTCAAATAGAAGTCTTCTTATTTCACCCAGATATTTATAAGCTTCGGGATTATCAGCATCCTGCTTGTTGCCCGACCATAGAGAAATTTCATTTAGTACGACCCGCTCTCTTTCTACTCCACCCCAAGGCATCATCCCTATTCTGCCATTTCCTAATGGGATCGATTCTTCCCAGATGGATGCCGGCTTATCGAAATAATATTGCCATTCGTTCTGTTTATTTTGAGCAGAAAGTCCACTCCATGAAAAAATAAATAATAATAAAAATAGTTTGTAGAACTTCATTTTTTACTTGTTTATCCTATAATGCACACCTTGTATTTGTCCTTTTTCCAGCTGATAATTACTACCCGATTTTGTAAGAATAATATCTGTTAGTTTATTGTCTGACGGAAGACAAACGAATCCTGTCGCTTTTTCTTTGTTTCCATAAACTTTTAGTTCTATATCAGACCAATTGATTTTATCCGTAGACTGTGCGAGTTGGGCGTGCGGGATAACAGCACCTTCGCGCACCAGAATGATAGCAGGGATTTCGCCGGCTTCTATTACATTCCATCCTTGTTGATATGTTTTTCCACTTTGATAATCGATCCAGTTGCCTTTGGGTAGATATACATTTCGTTCCGTTCCGGCTTCCATCATCGGAGCTACTAATATGTCAGACCCGAAGAGATACTGATCTTCTATGAGCCATGCTCCGGGATCGTCGGGATATTCCACAAACAAAGCCCGAACCATAGGCAACCCTTTTTCTGTACATAGTTTAGCTTGTGCATAAATATACGGCATTAATTTGTATTTCATTTCGGCCGATTCACGAAAAGCTTTTACAAAGTTATCATTGTATAGCCAAGGCTCTTTGGGGGGTGCTCCATGTGCACGGCTATGCGATGTCAAAAATCCGAAAGGTAACCAACGTCGGTACAGATTCTCGGGAGCAGCAACCACAAATCCTCCTATATCGTGACTCCAGAAAGAGAAGCCGCTTAGTCCGAATGAGAGGCCTCCGCGTAACGTCGCATCCATACCGATATCTGTATTCGCAGCATCGCCACCCCAATGGAGAGGATAGCGTTGGCTTCCTGCCCAAGCACTGCGAGCCCAGATAATATTTTCATTGTTGACTTCTTTGGTGATGTCTGCAACAGCTTTGTTGTAACGTAGCGGATACAGATTGTGTTCGTACCATCCACCGCGCCCTGACGCATAAAATCCTTCCATTGGTGCGGCTTCCCCGAAATCTACTTTTATTGCACCAACTCCCATTTTTAGTAATCCTGCAAGTTTGTCCTGATACCATTTTACAGTCTCAAGGTTGGAAAAGTCTAAAACTGCATCTTCATAAGGCATTTCTCCTTTTGAGTTTTTTACATGCAAGTTTTTCTCTATTATTTCATTGAAAAATTTATTTTTAGGTGTAAAATAAGTCAGTTGCCACAGCGAGATATGGAATCCATCTTTCTTTAGATCGTCAATCATTTTCTGAGGATTGGAAAACCTTGATGGCGCAAATTTATAGTCGCATTGCCAGTCTGTTTCGAACCATCCTGTATCGAAGTGAATAACATCGGACGGGATTTTATATGAGCGTAGTTTGGCTGCGACATCATAACCCTCGCTTTGCTCAAAGTAAGTGATTCGGCTCATCCATGTGCCAAACGACCAGAGTGGAGGCATAGATGGCTTCCCTACTATTTCGGTATATTCATTCAGTATGTCTTTCGGTTCGCCGATAAATATGAACAGATCGAGTGCTTCATCTCCCATGAACAGCTTGTTTGCACCTACATAGGTATTCCCAAAATCGCAAGTGACAGGGGCTGATGTGTGCATAAACATACCGTAACCTCGATTACTCATAAAGAAAGGAACAGGCTTGTACATTTGATCTGTTTCGGGACCTTGCGGATCAGTAACAAAAAGATTAACCTTTTGTCCTCTTTTGTCTAACTTGGTTACAGATTCGCCGCAACCAAATATTTTTTCTCCCGGAGACAATGAAAATACAGGGTTTATTGCCCGGCTATTATCCAATCCCCGTTTGATGAAGTTGAAAGGGATAACCTTTACTTGCGAAGAATCATTGTCGCACCAACGCCATGTATCGGTCAATCGTTTTCCTTTTTCGTCTTTCAACGTGATACGGAATGGCTTTTCTTCAATTTCTATACTGCCGTAATTGCTTTTGTAAGTATGGGTATTTCCTGTTTTAGAATATTTCCACGAACTGTCTTTGCCCGGTTCTTTGACTAACATAGGAGAGTCGAACGGTTTAGGTTGGACAGGGGTTGTCAACATTCTTATTCGCAATGTGCGTGGTGTCACAAAATCTACCGAGAAGTCTAATTCGGGGTTTTGTTCATAGGCTTCGCCCGGAAAATCTAACATTTTCAAATCTTGTGGCAAGATTGTATTTACATTAAAAGCCTGACGAGTGTACAACGATGTTCGTTTCCACGAGATTTTCCCTTTCCCTTCTGCTCCGTTAAATGAAGCCACTTTGTCGGCAAAGAAAAATGTATTGTGAAAATCTTTAAAGTCGATACTCATGTCGACAGGTTCGCCTAATATGCGTTTTTGTTGGGCCGCAAGCTGCGTGCTGAAGCAAATGATGAGGCAAAGAATAATTCGTATTTTCATAGGTCTTAGATTGGTTATTTTAGTTGTATTTCTTTTGTCAGTCTGATATCTTCCGAAGATGATCCTATCAAGAGATTCACAGTTCCGGGTTCTATTACAAACGAATCTTTATCGTTGTCCCAATATGCAAGATCATCTGCACTTAGCGTGAATTCAAAAGTCTTACTTTCTCCTTTTTTGATACTAATGCGATTGAAGCCTTTTAGCTGCTTAATTGGTCGTACAACTTTTGACTGAGGAAACGATACATATAGTTGGGCTACTTCTTCTCCATCCACATCTCCTGTATTTTTTACGTTCACTGATACTTTTAGATCTTTTCCTTTAGAAAGAGTAGAAGAAGATAAAGCCATATCGGAGTAGGTAAAATTTGTGTAGCTAAGCCCATATCCAAAAGGGTATAGCGGCTTTTCTTTTGCATACATGTATGTGCGGCCGTTCCGTATATCATAATCCATCATCGGGGGTAGGTCGGTAATGGATTTTACCCAAGTCTGATTTGTTCTGCCCGCCGGATTATAATCGCCGAAGATTACGTCAGCCAGACCGTTTCCGAGTTCCTGACTGTTGTTTGTAATATGCAGTATCGCCGGTATATTTTCTTGCGACCAGTTTATAGCAAAAGGGAAGCTGCTGACCAGTGCCATTACGGTATTGGGGTTCGCTTTGTGTACAATCTTTACTAAGTCTTCTTGTTCGAGTGATAAAGCTTTACGATCCACAGCCTCACGTCCGTCGCTCGGCACGGGTGAATATTTCCATTTAGGATCGGTGCCATATACATGATTTCCAACGCATACTATGGCTATATCTGCTTTCTGTGCGGCAAGATAGGCTTTGTCCATTTCATTCGAAGGCTCGTGTATAACTTCGACATTGTTACCGACTGCATTTTTTATACCTTGTAGTATGGAAACTGTATAAGGCGGAGTGCCGCTATACCAGTCTAGTAATACTTCGTTGGCTCGTGGACCAATAATTGCAATCCTCTTGATGTTTTCCTTCTTTAAAGGCAATAGTTTTTTCTCATTTTTTAGTAGCACGACAGATTTTGCAGTAACCAGACGTACAAAATCTTGAATTTCTTTATTTCTCCATACCGAAACTGTATCGGTAACTCCTATATGAGCATAAGGTAGTTTTGTCTGATCTCCATCTAGTAGGCCTAGCTTCAATGCGATATAGAAATTTCCCCGTATAGCCTTGTCTATATCTGCTTCTGTCAGCATTCCTTTTTCTAAGGCTTCGTATATGTATGGACGAAAATTATCGAGGAATTGTCCTACGCCGGCTTTTACGATGGCAGCACTACCTTCTGTGTGAGTTGAGAATGTTTTATGTGCTTTTATCAATAGATCGAGAGCTCCTCCGTCGGTACAGATTATTCCTTTAAAGTTCCAGTCTTTACGGATGTCTTTCAAAATAGGGTGGATCGTCATGGGTATTCCGTTCCAGCTATTATAAGCTGCCATGAAAGCCTGAGAGCCACCCTTTTCTATACCTTTTCGGAAAGGATATGAATAATACTCGTGAAACAGTCGATTATCAAAGTTAGAGGATGTAGAATCCCGTCCATCTTCATTACTGTTTGCAAGGAAATGTTTCATTAAGGATGCCGATTTCCAGTATCGGGGATTGTCTCCTTGTAGTCCTTTTATAAAGGCTACCGCCATCTCCGATACCAGAAAAGGGTCTTCTCCAAAACTCTCCTCCGTGCGTCCCCAACGTGGGTCCCGGGCTAAGTCTGCATTGGGGGCACGCATTACCAAACCTCCTTTTGTATATCTTTCGTTTTGTGTGTAATATCTTATTTCTGTGGCTTCTATGTCAGCTATTTTTTTTATCAGTTCTGTATCCCATGTCTCACCTAACCCATAGGCCTGAGGAAATGTAGTTGTAGGATATACATCGGGCACACGCTGATAATTTACCATTTTGAAACCACCCCAGTTCCCCGGGCCTCCCAGTGCCATCCCGTGCAATCCTTCAGAATGTCCTGTGTTTCGAATTCCTAAGCGAGGAACGCCTAAGTTTGTGGATAGTGCATTTATTTTCTCGTCAATTGTCATTATAGACAGGAGATTGTCGAGGCGTTTTTCGTCGCTTAAGCTTGTGTTTTGGAACGGATAGACATATTGTGCAAATACCCCGGTATTCGCAAACAAAATAGATAGCAGAATAAGTAATAGTTTTTTCATGGAATAGATTTTAACCGTACAATACAAAAATATTACATCTTTAGCTTTAAATCTATTCCGTATGTTTCATAAAGGGGGGTAATATGTTTACTGGATCATTTCGATACGTTTTTTTTATACTCATTGGGGGTTACACCAAATTCCTCTTTAAAATACTTGCGGAAATATTTGGGATCATTAAATCCTACCTGAAAGGCAATTTCATTGACAAACATCTGGCTTTTTTCCAATAAATCAGCTGCTCTCTTTAAACGAATAAAGCGGATAAACTCAGAAGGGGTCTTATCTGTCAGAGCCAATATTTTTTTGTAAAAATATACCCGGCTCATACCCATCTCTTTGCAAAGGTCTTCTACAAGAAATTCAGGATTTCCAATGTTTTCTTCCACAATCGAGATTGTTTTTTGTACAAACTTTTCGTCCATAGATGTTATCTCTATTTCGCTCAGGGAGATATCTATTTTCTTCTTGAAGTTGCTATGTATCTTTTTCTGCCTCTCGATGATCTTGGCTATTTTTAGTTTCAGCATGTCAATGTTGAAAGGCTTGGAGATATAATCATCTGCTCCTGCCTCAATACCCGAATATTTGCTTTCTTCCGACGATTTGGCCGTAAGTAGTATGATCGGAATATGTGAGGTTCGTATATCACCTTTTACATGCCTGCAAAACTCATAGCCATCCATTTTTGGCATCATAACATCGCATAATATAATATCCGGTAGTTGATCGAGTACAATGCTGTATCCTTCTTCTCCATCATTTGCTATAACGGTGCGATAATCGTCTATAAACAAGCTGGTGATAAATTCACAAAAGTCTTCATTGTCGTCTACTATTAGTAAAAGCGGAAGATGTGCCCGTTGCGCCGACTTTAAATCGAGCTCGGCTCCTTCTTTTATTTCGCTAATAGAAATATCACCCGAATGTATAATGTCTTGGTTGCTTAACTCCTTATATGTCGAATTTTGTATAGGCAGTAATATTGTGAAAGTAGAACCCTTTCCTTCTGTACTTTCCACTTGTATTTCGCCTCCATGTAATTTTACATATTCACTGGCTAAATGGAGTCCAACTCCGGTTCCAGATTGATTGTTTTTTTCTGCTTTTTCTATTCTGAAGAAGCGTTCAAATATTTTCTCGAGGTATTCTTTCTCTATGCCAACGCCTGTATCAGAAACTTTCAGGCATAGCTGTTTGGTTGGTGTATCTGTTTGTAGCAGTTCAGAAATGCCAATACTGACATCTATCTGTCCATCTTCTGTATATTTGAATGCATTGGAAATCAGATTGGATATGATTTTATGCATCTTTTCTTTATCAAATTCCATCTGCAGTTCTTGCAGATACGTTGTGAATGTAAGTTTTATTGATTTCTCTCCTGCCAATGCCGAGAACGACTGACATATTTCTTTTGTAAATTCTATAATATTCCCTCGTGAAATATTCAGAGTCATCTTGTTTTGGTCAAACTTCCTGAAATCAAGTATTTCGTTCACCATGTTCAGCAAGTTTTTAGCATTCTTGTGCATGATGCTCATCGTTGCTTTTTGCTCGTCCGATACAGATGATTTCATAAGTTTCTCCAACGGTGTAAGAATGAGCGTGAGCGGAGTCTTGAATTCATGGCTTATATTGGTAAAGAATTTGAATTTCAATTCGTCTACTTCATGTATTTTCTGAGCTTCCAGTATTTTTTGAGCCTGTTCGTATTCTTCTTTTTGTTTATTCAACTTATATTTTATGAAAAACCTTAAGACCGTGATCGTGATGAGTATGTATATAATGGTTGCCCACCATGATAGCCAAAATGGAGGTTTTACTACGATTGTCAAAACAATAGGGTCACTGCTCCATACATTATCGTCATTGCTGGCGTAAACAATAAGTTTGTATGTGCCGGCATTAAGGTTGGAATATGACGCCGAGCCGATTCCGGTGCTTGTTTCAGTCCATTTGTTATCCAATCCTTCCAACATGTATTTATACCGATTCTTCTCGGGATGGATGTAATTTAGGGATGAAAATTGTATTGTAAAATTGGTTTCACCGTAATGTAAAACAATCTCATCGAGGTCTGTTATTGATTTTTCGAGAATAACACGTCCATTGTATTTTGTATTCGGTTTAATCACCTGATTGGTAATAAGAAGATCTGTGAAATGCGGTTTAGGTACATTTTTATTAAACACTATTTTTCTTGGATCGAAAGATGTATATCCTTTAGTGCTGCCTATGTAGATAATTCCGTCTTTGTCTTTAAATATAGCATTCGTATTAAATACCGAACCCGGCAGTCCGTCGTTAACATCGAAAGATGCGATTGTATACGTCAGTTTCTGATTGTCATACTTACAGTAGAAACAGACCAGTCCGTTTCGGGTTCCTGCCCATATATTGCCATCATTATCTTCTATGAGTGATACAACTTCATCACCCGGTAGTCCCTCGTTGGTTGTAATGTATTCAAATCGTTGTTTTGTAGGATAATATACATTGATCCCTTTGTCCGTAGCAATCCATAAAAGACCTCTTGAATCTACAATCAGATTGTTTATGACAATGCTGGTAAGGGAATCGAGAAATGTGTTGTTCGGAAAGTATTTTCTTACTTCTTTTTTACTTTCGTCTAATACGCATATTCCTCTGTCGGTACTTAGAAATATATTATTTTGAGTATCTACAAACATAGATACAATATAATTGGATAAAAGATCTTTACTGTTACTCATATTGTGATGAGTAAACGTATCCCTTGCTGGATTTAATTGATCTATACCGCCCCCAAGAGTTGCGATCCATAAATTATGGTCGTTGTCTTCGGTAAGGCTATACACACTTTTGCTCGAAAGTGAATTTGGGTTTGTCTCATTCAATTGGAATTTCTTGAAACTTTTACCGTCAAAGGCGTTCAGCCCTCCCATAAAAGTTCCAATCCAAAGTGTTTGTCTGTGATCTTCGTATATTGATGTGATAATATCAGACGAGATGCTTCCCGCATCGTTAGGATTGTTACGAAAGCGTTCTATTTTCTCCGTGTTTTGATCGTATTTGATAAGACCGGTTCCATTTGTCCCTATCCAAAGATTATTACTCTTGTCTTTGTATAAACTATTGCAGTCGAATATCTCTGCATTTTTGTTGAACATATAAAAGAGAGGCGATTTCTTAAATTTGAAAAGGTTTGGATGGTAATAAGATGCTCCACTTTTGTATGTTCCTACCCATACAGTCCCGTTAGGTTCACTATAGAAACTGATGATAGAGTTCTGACTGATGGAATTATGATTGTATATATCATTTTTAAGAACCGTTATCTTTTGATTCTTTTTGTCCAGAATGCTTATTCCACCGTGATCTGTTCCTATCCATATCAGTCCGTTAATATCCTGTCCCACACATCTAACAAAGCTACTCGATAATGCAACCTTACTATTGGTGTCCAGTAAAGTCCATTGTCCTTTTTTTGTATTTAGATATACTACGCCTTTATCCGCTATACTTGGATAAACCCAAATGTCATTATCAGAATCTATAAATAAGGATTTCTGTATCGTAGAGTTTTGGTTGTTGTCTTTAAAGAACGTATTTCGCATGTCCACTCTGTTTGTCTGCATGTTTACACGTTCCAAAAGTCCGTCGTTGTGAAGAACCCAAATGTAGCTATCCTTTATTTTTATATCGGAGATATCAGACAGAGCCAGATCATTTGTATTCTTCGATTGCTTGTAGATTGTTATTTTGTTAGTAGTTGCATCGTATTTGTGAATACCCTTTCCCGGATATGATATGTATAAATCTTTCTTCTTGTCAATTTCTATAATAGCTGGTGCGGGTGGTAACCCTATATCGCTTAGCAGTGAATCTATATTGTTTATAAAAGATTCCGATTTCCAGTCATATAGCATATAAACCCCTGCACTCGACTGCAACCATAGGTTTCCCTTTATATCTTCTTGTATTCCTGTAAAACGGTCGTAAGATGGACTTTTGCTGTCATTCTTTATATTCTTATATGTTTTAAAGTTTATCCCGTCGTACCTGTTGAGCCCCATATTTGTACCAAACCATATAAAACCACGGCTGTCCTTCAAGATTGCTTCCACTTGATTGTTTGATAAGCCGTTTGTATTATTCAAATGAGAGAATTCAAATTGCTGGGCTTTTATGATAAAAGAGAATAAGAGGAATAGAAGGGTGTATAATGGTTTTTTCATTGCTAGGTATTCAGGTTCGATGGATACAAATTTATATAAATAAAGCGATTCCTAATGTTTTGTTAGCATTTTAATCCCTAAATGGAAACATTTAACCCCCTGTAGAATATCTTTAACGGTCGCATTAAAAACATTTAAGAATGCCTCTCTGCATATTCAGGGATATTTTTGTATCAATGAAACTTAAACCATAATAACCATGAAAAAAAATCAACTGCTTTTGGTCGGTTTATTGTCGATGGCTCTATTCATCGGCTGTAAAAGCGGACCATATCAGAGAACGAGTGACGGAATAATTGTAAACCTGAAAACGGACAATGCTTTAGCTACAAAGAACATCAGATTGCAAGTTGTCAATGATGATGTAATTCATGTTTCGGCTACTCCCGGTTATAAGTTTTCTGACAAAAAAAGTCTTATAACCATATATGATAAAACACAAACAACAGGATGGGATGTTAAAGAGGAAAACGGAAATGTTGTTCTTAAAACAGCATCTACCATTGCTACGGTATCTTTGACTACAGGAGAGGTTACTTTCTCTGATATCAATGGTAATGTACTTCTAGCTGAAAATAAAGGAGGAGGTAAATCATTTTCTGATATCGAAGTCGAAGGAACAAAAGCATATACTATGCAGCAAGTCTTTGAATCTCCTGCCGATGAGGCTTTTTATGGACTTGGACAACATCAGGCTGATGAGTTTAACTACAAGGGAAAGAATGAGGTTCTTTTCCAATATAATACAAAAGTGTCTGTTCCGTTTGTTTTATCGAGCAAAAACTATGGGATACTTTGGGATAACTACTCATTGACTAAATTCGGTGATTCTCGCGATTATCTCGACTTGGATCAATTTAAGCTATATGACAAAACAGGAAAAGAAGGTGGGCTGACCGCTACTTATATGGTAAATGCCGATCCAAATAAAGTTTTTGTAGAAAGAGCAGAATCTCAGATTGATTACGAAAATTTGGAAACAATAAAAAAGTTTCCTCAAGACTTTCCGTTTTTTAATTCTCGCATCACATGGGAAGGAGATATAGAAGCAAAGGAAACAGGTAAATATCATTTTATACTTTATTATGCAGGTTATACAACTATATCATTAGATAATGAGGTAATAGTGCCTGAAAGATGGCGTACGGCATGGAATCCGAATAGCTATAAATTCACAGTGGATATGAAAGCCGGAGAAAAACGTAAAATAAAACTCGATTGGAAACCTGATGGTGGTATTTCATATATAGGACTTAAAGCTTTGAGCCCGAAATCTCAGGAAGAACAAAACAAGTTGGCTCTTTGGTCAGAGATGGGCGATCAGATCGACTATTATTTTATTCGTGGAAACAGTGCCGATGATGTGATCAAAGGATATAGGACTGTTACAGGAAAATCGCAAATTATGCCTAAATGGGCAATGGGATTCTGGCAAAGTCGCGAAAGATACAAAACTCAGGCAGAATTACTTGGCGTTGTAGATGAATACCGCAAGAGAAATATACCACTAGATAACATAATATTAGATTGGTCGTATTGGCCAAAAGATGCATGGGGAAGCCATGATTTTGATACCGAGCGTTTCCCTGATGCAAAAGGAATGATGGATAGCGTACATGCAAAAGATGCGCATATTATGATTTCTGTATGGCCTAAGTTTTATTATACGACAGATAATTACAAGGCTTTTGACGAAAAAGGATGGATGTTTAACCGTGCTGTGAAAGATAGTATTCGCGATTGGATTAGCCCGGGTTACATTGGAGGATTTTATGATGCTTACAGCGAAGGTGCTCGCAAACTATTTTGGGATCAGTTGAACGAAAAGCTATATTCTAAAGGTATTGATGCTTGGTGGATGGATGCTTCCGAGCCGGATATTTTATCAAATGCAAGTATGCAGTACCGTAAAGAGCTAATGACTCCTACAGCTTTAGGCCCATCAGTTGAGTACTTTAACGCTTACGCCCTTGTTAATGCACAGGGTATTTATGAAGGTCAGCGTTCTACTAATCCTAACAACCGTGTCTTCTTGCTTACCCGTTCTGGTTTTGCCGGACTACAACGTTACTCTACAGCTACATGGAGTGGCGATATCGGTACTCGTTGGGAAGATATGAAAGCTCAGATTTCAGCCGGACTTAACTTTGCTATGTCGGGTATTCCTTATTGGACAATGGATATCGGTGGTTTCTGTGTCGAAAAACGTTATGAAAATGCGAAAGAAGGCTCAGAAGATATGAAAGAATGGAGAGAGCTGAATGCTCGTTGGTTCCAGTTTGGTGCATTCTGTCCGCTATTCCGTAGTCATGGACAATATCCTTATCGTGAGATCTACAATATTGCTCCTGAAGGTCATCCTGCATATAATAGCATGGTTCATTACACCAAACTTCGTTATCAGATGATGCCATACATCTATTCATTGGCCGGAATGACATACTTCAATGATTATACCATTATGCGTGCTTTGGTAATGGATTTTGGAAAAGATACAGCTACTCATAACATAAGCGATCAATATATGTTTGGACCGAACCTGATGGTTTGTCCGGTATATCAATACAAAGCAACATCCCGTGATGTATATTTCCCTGCCGGTACAAATTGGTACAACTATGATACAGGAGAATATGTTACCGGAGGAAAAAGCATAAAAGTATCTGCACCCTACGAACGTATGCCTCTCTTTGTACAAGAAGGTTCGATTTTGCCTATGGGGAATGATATTCAGACTACCAAAGAAGCTCAAACAGATCTCACCATAAAAGTATATACAGGTAAAAACGGAGAGTTTACTTTATACGAAGACGAAGGGGTAAACTACAACTATGAGAATGGGGCATATTCGACTATTAAGTTCAGTTATGATGAAGCCTCTCAGCAGCTTACTGTCGATGATATTAAAGGCGAATATACGGGTATGGCTAAGGATAGAATATTGAAAGTAGAATGGATTACCAAAGGAAAGAAAAACACAATATCTGAAGTGAAATACTCAGGAAAGAAGATCTCTGTAAAAAGGGCAGAATAAAGCAGAATTATTGTTATTACATAAATCACTTTTAGTTCAGATTCACTAATACTATTAAAAAACCATGAATGAGAAAATGACTAGATTTTTTCGGCAAACAAGTTGCATTTGTTTGCGGAGGGTATATCTGATGCTTATTATCAGCTTACTCTCAGTTGCTGGGCTTTATGCACAGTCAGTACGTGGAATATCGGGAACCGTAACCTCAGATGGCGAACCTCTTATTGGAGCCTCTGTTGTAGAAAAAGGTACAACAAATGGTACCTTGACTGATGTTGACGGAAAGTTTACCTTAAGTGTGAAAGAAAATACAACGATCGAAGTGTCCTATATTGGATTCACTTCCAAAACGTTTGCAGTTGGGCAACAAACAGTATTCAACGTAGAGTTGAAAGAAGAAGCCAATGTGTTGAATGAAGTTGTAGCCATAGGTTATGGAGTTCAGAAGAAAAAGCTGAATACAGGTGCTACGTTACAAGTAAAAGGCGATGAGGTAGCTAAATTAAACACTACCAATCCTCTTCAGGCTCTTCAAGGGCAAGCTCCGGGAGTACAGATTTCTTCTACGTCCGGACAACCGGGTGCAGATATGAAAGTTACTATACGTGGACTTGGTACAATAGCGAATTCAGGGCCGCTTTATATTATCGATGGAATTGAAGGAGATATCAGTGTATTGAATGCCGCAGATATTCAATCTATCGATGTTTTGAAAGATGCTGCTTCTGCTGCCATATATGGTGCTCAGGCTGCAAATGGTGTTATTTTAGTAACTACAAAACAAGGATCGAAAGGAAAAGGACAAGTTTCTTTTGATGCATATTATGGGGTGCAGAAAGTTGCACGTAAAGCCAAAATGCTCAACGCCAATGAATATATGGCAATAATGAATGAGCAAGCATTAAATTCGGGATCGGCTTTATTTGACTTTGATTCGATGGGCACTCTTGCCAATACAAACTGGATTAACCAAATGTTTAAAGATGATGCTAAAACTGAAAACTATTCGTTGAATGTGAATGGTGGTTCAGAGGCTTCTCGATATGCTCTTTCATTGAATTATACGTCTCAAGAAGGTGTCGTTGGAGGTAAAGATGTCTCTAATTATGAACGTTATGGTTTCCGTATCAATACAGAGCATAAGTTATATAAGGAGATATTGACGGTGGGGCAGCACTTAAACTTTAACTATATCAAAAATAGAGGTATAAATGTTGGAAACCAATATAATAATACTTTGCGTGGAGCTTTTATTACATCTCCTTTGTCACCTGTATATAGTGATAATAATATCTATGACAGCCCTTATAATGATACGAGCAACTCGCCATGGTATAAAGGTGATAGTAATCCATACGGTTTAATGATGACTAACTCTAACAATAAGAATGATTCTCAACGATTGATGGCTGATGTATATGCAGAATTAGAGCCAGTTAAAAACCTTAAGTTAAGATCAGTATTCGGTATTAATTATTATGCATCCGAATATCGCAGTTTCGAGCCATTCTACCAGTTCTCTATATATACTTATAATAAAGATCATACGACTACATTACAGAATATGAGTAAAGGTCATACACTGACTTGGACTAATACCGCAGGTTATGATTTTACTTTGGCCGATGACCATGCCATCAATGCTTTAGTAGGTATGGAGGCAACACGTTATCAGGGAACATTCCTTTCTGGATCTAACAGGGATTTGTTATCTCAGTTTAATGATTTCTCCCATGCATACTTGGATAATACAACAGGACAGGCCCATTTAGATAGTGATGGCAATGTTGTAGAAACAAGAAGTGTAGGTGGTAGGCCTGAACACGATTATCGTCGTGTGTCTTATTTCGGACGTGTTGGCTACAACTATAAAGAGAAGTACATGTTCAATGCAACTTTGCGAGCTGATGGTTCATCCAAGTTTGCAAAAGGTAACAGATGGGGATACTTCCCTTCGTTCTCTGCGGGATGGGTGATTACAAATGAAGACTTTATGCAAAGTGTTGTGGAGAGCAGAACCCTAGATTTTTTGAAGCTTCGTTTAAGTTGGGGACAGGTTGGTAACCAAAATATAGATGATGATCAATATCTTGCACCAATAAATACTTCTACAGCTTATACAAGTAGCGATCCCGCTGCATATTATAACTTCGGAACAAGCAAAACAAACGTTGCCGGTGCTTATCAAAGTCGTTTATCTAACCAAAGTGTTAAGTGGGAGACTTCAGAACAGCTCAATATTGGGTTTGATGCCTATATGCTAAGAAATAGATTAGGGATCAATGCTGATTTTTACACAAAGAAAACAAAAGATTGGCTGGTTGTGGCTCCTATATTGGCTACAGCGGGAGCCGGAGCACCATATATAAATGGTGGTGATGTAAAAAATACAGGGATTGAACTTGGCTTAACATGGAGAGACAATATTGGTCAAGTAAACTATAATATAGGTGTAAATGGATCTTACGATAAGAATAAAGTAGGCAATATCCCTACGGATGATGGCATAATTCATGGTCTCACAGGAATGCTTTATGATAACTCTGAGGAGTTTTACAGAGCTCAAAATGGTTATTCAATTGGCTACTTCTGGGGGTATAAAACCGCTGGGGTATTCCAAAGTGAGGAAGATATCGAGGCTTGGAAAGCTGCCGGTAATGGTATTTTACAGGCTGACGTAAAACCGGGAGATGTTAAGTATGTTGATCGCGATAAAAATGGGAAAATAGACGCTACAGACAAAACCGATTTGGGAAATGGTATGCCAGATTTCTCTTTTGGATTTAACCTCGGATTCGAATATAAAGGATTTGATTTTAACCTGAATGCGAATGGAGTAATGGGCAATAAGATTGTTCAATCGTATCGTAACCATACCAACAAACAGTCCAACTATACAACTGCAATCCTTAATCGTTGGACAGGTGAAGGTACTTCAAACAAAATTCCTCGTGTAACAGAGACAAATATAAACTGGCAATTCTCTGACCTGTATCTGCAAGATGGTGATTTCTTACGTATAAGCAATATAAGTATTGGTTATGATTTTGCGAAACTAATCAACCTGAAATGCATCAGCCAGTGTCGTCTGTATGCATCAGTACAAAATGCATTCACATTTACTAAATATGATGGAATGGATCCGGAGATCGGTTATGGTACATCAAACTGGGTGTCAGGGATAGACTTAGGTTATTATCCTCGCCCGAGGACTTATTTATTCGGTGTGAACCTTAAATTTTAACCATTAAACGAGAATAAACTATGAATAAGTTTAAACATATATTAGTAGCAGTAGCTGTAAGTATGGGACTATTCTCCTGTTCTGATAGTTATCTTGATACAGAATCTAAAACAAATCTGACTGATGGCAGTTTTTATAAGACTGTTGCAGATATGGAAATGGCCTTGATCGGTTGCTATGACGGATACCAGCGTACTACTTCCGATGGTGGAGTTGCGCATTATGTTACCTCAGAACTTCTATCTGATAATTGTTTTGGCGGAACCGGTAATACTGACGGACGTGCTTATCAGGCTTTAGACCGCTTCGATATTGCACAATCGCCTTCTGATAATAATATATTCAACCAGACTTGGATAAGCTATTACGCAGGCATTTTTCGTTGCAATAGGTTATTGACTAAGATGGAGGCTTCAGATTGGAGCGATCAGGCAGCAACAGTAAACCGCATCGCAGGCGAAGCTCGCTTCATTAGAGCTCTTTTGTATTTCGATCTTGTTCGTTTGTTTGAACGTGTTCCTCTTCTGACTGCACCAACAACCGATAATGTACCTCAGGCTGATCCTACCGATACATACAAGTTGATCGTTGAAGATTTGAAATTTGCTGCAGCTAATATTCCTGCCGATGCTTACCCTAAAGCTAAAGCTAGTGAGAATGATGGTCGTGTAACCAGTTTTGCTGCAAAAGCTTTATTGGCTCGTGTATATTTATTCTATACAGGTTATTATGCTAAAGATGATTTGGGTGTAACCAAGGCTGAGGTATTAGCTGGATTGGAAGATATTGTTGATAGTGGAGAGTTTGATCTATTGCCTACATATAAAGAAATGTGGCCTGCAGCAAGCTATATACCGAATGCTGACGATAATAAATTAGATAAATCGGGGTATGCAGGAGCAGGAAATGTAGAGGTAATTTTTGCAGAAAAATTCAATAATACATCCGACTATAACGGAATGGTAGATGGAAACCGTTGGTTGGTTATGTTGGGAATGCGTAATACAAACTGGTCGCCTTATGGTAAAGGCTGGGGCGCGTGTACTGTAAATCCTAAATTAGTGAATGCTTTTGCTGCTAACGACCAAAGAAAGACAGCATCAATAATTGACATAGCTAAAGAAGGAATTGAAGCTAAGTATGATAAGAAAGACCAACGCGAGTATACCGGATATTCAAATAAGAAATATACGCCAATAGCTTTGCCTGATGGTACTTCTGATACCGGAGGTGATAATGACTTTCAGATTTCTCAAGATCAGGATTATGTTATTATACGCTATGCGGATGTGCTGTTAATGGCTGCCGAATTGGGGTCAAACAATGCACAAAATTATTATGACCAAGTGCGTAAGCGTGCAGGACTTACAACTAAGACAGTCTCTCAGGCTAACATTCTGGAAGAGCGTCGTTTCGAATTTGCATTCGAAGGCCTTCGTTATTGGGACTTACTTCGTCAGGGGCTTGATGTTGCTGCTTCTACTATCGCCCAGTCACAAAAAGTATTGAGCGGCAATGCAGAAGATGAAGTTGTAATCACTGCTGAGAATATTAAGAAAACAAGAGGTTTCATGCAGATACCGAATACTCAGATTACATTATCTAAGAATGTTCTTACTCAAAATGCAGGTTGGTAACAAACAAAAACTAATAATTATGAAGAAACTGATTAATATATTTACATTATTCGCTCTTTTCGCGATGATGTTTGTTTCTTGCTCTCCTGATGATTATAGTTTAGGAAGTAAGAATGTAAAAGCAGAAGATTTGGTTGAAGGTATAGCTTTCAAGATTGAACACGATGCTTCAAACCCAAATATTATTTATCTGACAAGTTTGATGGGAAATGGTTATACTCCACTATGGAATCATCCTCAGGGACGTAGCCAGAAACAAAAAGTGACGTTGAAAATGCCTTTTCCAGGTACTTACAATGTAACATTCGGGGTAGAAACACCCGGAGGAATTGTATATGGAGAACCTGTTACTTTTACGGTTGATGATTTCTATGCAGACTTTGTAAATGACGATGTGTGGACTATGATCTCGGGAGGAGTAGGTAAATCCAAAACATGGTACCTAGACCTTGATGCCGAAGGAGTTAGTCGTCATTTCTTAGCTCCGATGTATTTCTTCACAGGTACATATAACTGGGATGCCCTTCACACAGCTTCAGGAGATAATTATCTTGATGCAGATGCATGGGATTGGAAAAAAGCTATCACACCTCTTGCCGGAGACGATGGTAATGCTTTATGGTATTGGCTTGCAGACTGGCCGGGTAATAAATGGATGTGTGATGCAGCTGACTTTGGAACAATGACATTCGACCTGATTGGCGGTGCAAATATCAAGGTAGATCAACAGGCTTATGGCTTAGGATCTTACAATGGTTCGTATATGGTTAATGTAGATGAACATACTATTGCCTTTACCGATGCTTATCCTGTTAATGTAACAGGTCGAAATGGAGAGGTATTGGCAGCTACCGAATTCAGGATATTATATTTGTCGGAAGACTTTATGCAGATTATGCTTGTTCCGTCAGGTACATGTTTCAACTATATTTCTAAGGAATATAAAGATAATTGGGTTGCAGGAGATCCGGAACCTCCATATAACGGAAATGCGAATGATGATTTAACATCAACATTTACAAAGAAATGGAAGTTGTCTGTTAATACTCCATATAACTGGACTGGTCTGGATGGTACATTTCTGAATAATTGGAGTTCGCCGGCTGACTATTCTGTTGCAGGCTATCCATACAATAAGAGTATGATTGATAATATTTCTTTATCGATGACAAAAACAGGAGAAAAAACCGGAAGCTATATACTTACCGATGGCACAGCTAAAGAAATGAAAGGTACATATAAGACTGATGCTAATAACAATATAATTTTTGATACAGACATAAGTTTTGCTATTTCTGGGTCACAGATGTTATCTACAACAGGGGATAAAGCTTTAAGAATTATTCGTTCAGAAAAAGATGAATCAGGAGAATTATCAGGCTTATGGTTAGGTAGACGTGACAATACCGATGCTAAATACATGGTATATCATTTTGAACTAATGAAAGCAGCATCAGAAGATGAGGGTACTAGTATGACTATTGATCAATCTAAGATAGTTCATGGGGATCTTGAGTCTAACGGGAATCTAAGGATTGAAATTTATAATGCATACGGAAGTACTGCAGCCAGTCCTCCTGTGAAGCCTTCGGATTTTATTTTTGATAAGAGTATTTCTGTTACTTTCACGCTTGGTGGGGTTACCTTAAAAGCAGGAGCAATTGGAAGTTACAAAGCTGCTTTGTCTTTTGCCGATGGTGATTGGTCTGCTCAATACTGGGGTGGGGGATCAGGTGATACGAATGTTTCTGGAAATGGGACGTATACTGTATGGTGTGCTCCCGGAGTATCTGATGGACTGATGGTTTTCACTGTTGATGTGAAAGATTTGGCTAACGATATTGTCGACTTAAGTGCTGTTACTGTTAAAGTCGATAAAATAACAATAAAATAAATATCTAAGGATCTGGATAATACAAAATATTGTCCAGATTCTTCTTATTATTAAAACAGGGAATTAGGCTGATCATTATTGATAGCTTATTTTCTATTATAAAAAAGGTATGAAAAAGTATATTATTTTATTATTGTTATGTCTAGGTGTGAGTATAGCTAACTGGAGTTGTTCCGGCGACGAAGATAAACCCGATCCGGAGTTAATTGTTTCAACAGATAATCTGACTTTCACAAAAGATGGTGGAGATAATACCATACATATAAAGACAAACCAAAAATGGACTGTAGCTAGTTCTGAGTCTTGGTGTACTGTTTTGCCTGCATCCGGAGAAGAAACAGGGACCATAAAACTCACAGTATCAGCTCAGGCTAATACTACAACAGATATTCGTAATGCGACCTTGACAATAACTGCCGGGAATATAAAAAAAGAAGTAGCCGTTACACAGGCTCTGACAAATCTACTTGTTGTAAAGAAGAATATATATGATGTAAAATCAGAAGGAGAAAATATAACTGTCGAGCTACAAACATCAGGCTCTCACGAAATAGTAATAAATGGAGATTGGATTACAAAATCCTCAACGAAAGCAGTTTCAGACGTTTCCGAAGTTTTTGTTATTGCTCCTAACAAGAATATTTTTGAAAGAGAAGGTACTATTGTATTCAAAGTCGGTAATTTGTCAGAAACAGTTACAATTGCTCAAGCAGCAACAAGTCTGAATATTGTGGCTGATAAGACAGGAATGAATAACGACGCTCCGGCTCTTGCTGCAAAAATGGGACTTGGGTGGAATTTAGGCAATACGCTCGAAGCTACAGATGGAACTACTGCCGGAGAAACAACATGGGGCAACCCAAAGGCGTCTAAAGCTTTGATAGATGCAGTAAAAGCAGCCGGATTTAATACCGTGCGTATACCATGTGCGTGGAATGCATATATCGAAGATCAGGCTACATATAAAATATCGGATGCAAGACTTGCCCGTGTGAAAGAAGTTGTAGACTATTGTATTGATAACAATATGTATGCAATAATTAATATCCATTGGGATGGTGGCTGGCTTGAAGAAAATCCAACCTACGACAAACAGGTCGAAGTAAATAAAAAGCAAAAGGCATTGTGGGAACAAATTGCTGTTTATTTCCGTGATTATGACGAACACCTCCTTTTTGCAGGGACAAACGAAGTTCATGCCAATTATAATACACCATCGGCAGAAAATATAGAAGTACAGCAGTCATACAACCAAACATTTATTAATGCAGTGCGGTCTACCGGAGGAAAAAATACTTGGCGTAACCTTATCGTTCAGTCATACAATACGAATATAGACTATGCAGTAAACTATATGAAAATGCCTACAGATCCTACAGCCAATCGTATCATGGCGGAAGTTCATTACTATGACCCTTACGATTTTACACTAGCTGAAGAAAATACAATTTTCCTCTGGGGTAAAGATTTTTCAGGAGCCGGAGTTTCCACATGGGGACAAGAAGATTGGGCTGATACGCAATTTGGAAAAATTAAAACAAATTTTGTAGATAAGGGAATCCCTGTAATCTTAGGTGAATATGCTGCAACATTAAGAGCATCGTTGAGTACTGCCGATTATGCAAATCATGTAAAGGCTCGTAATTACTATCTGAATTATATAACTAAGGTGGCAGTTCAGAATGGACTGATTCCTGTTTACTGGGATAATGGTCCTACGGGTGATAAAGCATCAGGTCTGTTCAATAGAACTACCGGAGAGCAAGTACATACAGATGCTATTAATGCTATTATTAGCGCAGGGAAATAAAGTGTAGAAAAAGATTGTGAAATCTTTATTGGTTTTTATTGGTTTTTTAAGGTTGAAATTGATAGAGGTCGGATATGTATCTTCCGACCTTTATTTCTAAATTTAAGGATTATAATATCAGACATGAAAAAACATTATCTATTTCTTTTTATTTGTACAGTTCTCTTTTCGTGCTCTTCGTCAAAGAAAGTAAGAGAAAATGTAGACTTTACCGAAGGTTGGAAATTCTATCTGGGAGATGATTCTATAGCATACAATACTCAATATGACGATGCAAAGTGGAGAATTCTTGATCTTCCTCACGACTGGAGTATAGAAGCAGATTTTTCTCTAAAGAATCCGGCTACTCCCGGAGGTGGAGCATTACCGGGTGGTATAGGTTGGTATCGCAAAGACTTTGTAGTAGATAAATCCGATAAAGGAAAGAATGTATATATCGATTTTGATGGTATATATTGGAACAGTAAAGTGTGGATAAACGGACATCTTTTGGGAGAGCGTCCCAATGGATATATTTCGTTTCGTTACGACTTGACTCCATATATTAAAGTCGGAGAAAGTAATGTTATTGCTGTTCGTGTAGACAACTCGAAACAGCCCAATTCACGGTGGTATTCGGGATCGGGCATTTATCGTAATGTGAGGTTAGTAACTACAAATGCTTTACATGTTGACCTTTGGGGTACTTATGTAACTACACCTACAGTAACAAAAGATAATGCCGAGATTAAGATAGAAACGAATATAAAAAATTCATCAGATCTTAGTCAAACATTTGAACTATATTCTATCCTGATAGATAAAGATGGAAAAGAGATTGCTGGAATAAATAATTCAGAAAGTGTTGGTATTGGAGAAAATATTTCTATGAACCAAAGTTTGAAAGTCTCAAATCCAATCTTATGGTCGATAGACAATCCATATCTCTATAAAATAGTAACCCGTATAGAGCAAAATGGGAAAGTTGTAGATGAATATGAAACTCCGTTAGGTATTCGCTATTTTTCTTTCGATCCGAATAAAGGATTCTTTCTTAATGGCGAATCTATAAAGATAAAAGGAGTGTGCAATCACCACGATTTAGGATTCTTAGGAGCAGCCGTTAATACCAGGGCTATTGAACGTCAGCTCGAAATTCTGAAAGAGATGGGATGCAATGGTATTCGTACCTCTCATAATCCACCTGCCCCAGAATTGCTTGACTTGTGCGACAAAATGGGGCTCATCGTTATGGATGAGGCTTTCGATATGTGGCGAAAGAAGAAATCACCGTACGATTATTCTCAATATTTCCCCGAATGGCACGAACGGGATTTGACCGATCTAATTCTTCGTGATCGCAATCATCCTTCTATCTTCATGTGGAGTATAGGAAATGAAATTCTCGAACAATGGTCTCATATAAATGCCGATACATTAGATTTGCAACAGGCTAACATGGTCTTAAATTTTGCCAATACATTAAACAAAAAAGATATTGACGCAAAAGAGCTTCACGTAAATTCCCTTTTGACTATAAAGTTGGCTGATATTGCCAAAAAGCTTGATCCTACACGACCGATTACAACAGGAAATAATGAAACAGAACCATCCAATCATATCTTCCGATCGGGTGCGATGGATATTATCGGTTTCAATTACCATGAAAATAATTGGGTGAATTTTCATGAGAAATTTCCGAATCAAAAGCTGATTATTACAGAGTCTACATCGGGACTAATGTCTCGTGGATATTACGAAATGCCTTCCGATAGTATGAACATTTGGCCCGAGAGATGGGATAAGCCTTTCGAACGTCCTGTGCATCATTGTTCATCATATGATAATTGTCATGTACCTTGGGGGAGCACTCACGAAGATACATGGAGACTCGTGAAAAACTATGATCATATTTCGGGTGTCTATCTGTGGACAGGTTTCGACTATTTGGGTGAGCCTACTCCATTCTGGTGGCCGTCTCGCAGTTCCTATTTCGGAGTAATTGACCTTGCGGGATTTCCTAAAGACATATATTATATGTATCAGAGTGAATGGACAAATAAGGATGTTCTTCATATCTTTCCGCATTGGAATTGGAAAGAGGGACAAACTGTAGATATATGGGCATATTTCAATAATGCTGATGAGGTAGAATTGTTTTTGAACGGTTTGTCTCTAGGTAAGAAAGCCAAAGAAAAAGATGTATATCATGTCTTTTGGCGTGTTCCTTTCCAAAAAGGTACTCTGAAAGCTGTTTCTTATAAAGATGGAAAAGAGGTGTTGACAAGGGAAGTTAAAACAACAGGTGATCCTTTTTCTATAAGGCTTACAGCAGATAGGCAGACAATCAAAGCCGATGGGAAAGATTTATCTTTTATTACGGTTGAGGCTTTGGATGCAGAAGGTAATCCTGTTCCTGTAGCTGATAATCTTATAAACTTTACGATAGAAGGAGATGGTTTTATAGCCGGAACTGATAATGGAGATCCTACTGATCCGAATTCTTTGAAAAAGCCTTCAAGAAAATTGTTTAGTGGAAAAGCTTTGGCTGTTGTGCAGTCTCATAAAAAGGCAGGGAAGATAATATTAAAAGCGACCTCTTCTAATTTGAAGCAAGCTTCTATAGAAATAAATAGCAAATAATATACTTTTTTATTTAAACATCTTATTGTGGGAATTAACATATAGGCTTTCGGGCTTATATGTTAATTTGTTTTCGTGTAACGTATTTATTAATAGGTGTTTATTAATGTGTAAATTACAATATCTACCTTATTCTTATTGTATTGTGTATGATATGTAATCAATTGTAATACAAATATTTAACTAAAAATTAGTGTGGTATTGTTGCTGTGTTTTAAAATGAAGTTATATATTTGTACTTAGTACAATAAGTTTTATAGCCGGATTACCATGAAAATAAACTTCATTCACACTTATGTCTCTGTCGATTGCGTTGTGTTCGGATTCGAGAACGACAAGTTGAATATATTATTGGTACAGCGTAACACTGATAAAAGAAGGAAAAAAGACCTGAAACTTCCCGGAAGCCTTATATATGACCAAGAAGATGTGGATGACGCTGCAAATCGTGTTTTATTTGAGCTTACAGGGATAAAGAGGATGTCGTTAAAGCAATTTCGTTGTTTTGCTTCACCGGGCAGATCCAATAACCCGGATGATAGAAAGTGGCTCGACACAGCTTATCAGCCAAATATCAATCGCCTGATTACTGTTGCGTATTTATCTCTTTGTAAGGTGGATCGGAAATTGAATAATGTTTCGAAATATAAGCAAACAGAATGGTGTCCGATTGATAAAATACCACAAATGCCATTTGACCATAATCAGATCGTGAAAGAATCACTCGTAGAGATCTGCCGATGGATAGAATACAATCCTGTTATAGTTTTTGAGCTCTTACCTCAGAAGTTTACGATAAGTCAGTTGCATAAACTGTATGAAGCAATATATAATAAGAAAATTGATATACGCAATTTCCATAAGAAGGTAGCAGCTATGAGTTATGTTATTCCTTTGGAGGAGAAACAAAAAGATGTATCTCATCGTGCAGCCCGTTATTATAAATTTGACAAAAAGGCTTATAATAAGTTGAAAACAAGTATATAATCGATTAAAAAAACATAAAAACACTCATCTATCATGTATTTATTAGGATATGATATTGGTAGCTCTTCGGTAAAAGCTTGTCTGGTAAATGCCAGCACAGGTAAAATTGTTGCTTCAGACTTTTTTCCGAAAGAGGAAATGAAAATTACAGCTGTAAAATCGGGGTGGGCAGAACAAGAACCTGCCGACTGGTGGGCAAACCTGAAACTTGCACATCAATCTGTGATGCAAAAGTCGAGAGCAAAAGGAGACGATATACAAGCTATCGGTATTACCTGGCAAATGCATGGGTTGGTGCTCGTAGATAAAGATAAAAATGTACTCCGTCCCTCTATAATATGGTGCGACAGTCGTGCTGTACCTTATGGCGAAAAGGCATTTAAAGCCATCGGTGAGGAAAAATGTCTGAGTCATTTGCTCAACTCTCCGGGTAATTTTACTGCATCTAAACTAGCGTGGGTAAAAGAAAATGAACCTCATATCTATGAAAAAATAGATAAACTGATGCTACCCGGTGATTATATCGGGATGAAATTAACAAATGATATCGTTGTTACTATCGAGGGAATGTCAGAAGGCATCTTCTGGGATTTTAAGACAAATACGTTATCTGAAGATGTACTGAATCACTATGGAATACCGAAGAGCTTTTTCCCTGAGATAAAACCTATTTTTGGTATACAAGGCTATGTTTCATCTTCGGCAGCCAAAGAACTTGGTTTAAAAGAAGGTATCCCGGTTTCTTATCGGGCAGGCGATCAGCCTAACAATGCTCTTTCTCTCAATGTGTTTGAGCCGGGAGAAATAGCTTCTACCGCCGGAACATCGGGTGTTGTATATGGAGTCTTGGATCAGCTGAACTATGATAAACTATCGCGTGTAAATACTTTTGCGCATGTTAACTATACGCCGGAACAAATCAGACTTGGAGTGCTGCTTTGTATCAACGGAACAGGTATTCTTAACTCATGGCTGAAACGAAATTTGGCTCTTGAAGGCTTATCGTACAGCGATATGAACGCTCTGGCTACTCAATCACCTATTGGAGCGAAAGGTATTAGTATTATTCCTTTTGGTAATGGAGCCGAGCGTGTATTGGAAAATAAAGATGTTAATTGCTCGATACATGGAATCAATTTTAACATCCATGACAAGAAAGATATTCTTCGTGCAGCACAAGAAGGTATCGTGTTCTCTTACGAATATGGTATGGAAATTATGCGCGAGATGGGTATGAATATTTCTACAGTGAAAGCCGGATATGCGAACATGTTTCTAAGCCCGATTTTCTCGCAAACACTAGCCAGTGTAAGTGATGTGACTATCGAGTTGTATAATACAGATGGTGCTGCCGGAGCAGCTAAAGGAGCTGGTATTGGTATAGGGCTTTATGCCACACCTCAGGAAGCTTTTGCTTCTCTCGAAAAATTAGCAGTCATAGAACCTGAGAAAGATAAGAGAGATCAATATAGGGAGGCATATCAACAATGGCGTAATCTTGTAACTAAAAAATAAAATTATTAATCATTTAAAATAAAAACTATAATCATGGAAATTTTAAAAGGAACAAAAGAATTTTTTCCGGGTATTGGAAAAATCAAATTTGAAGGAAAAGAAAGTAAAAATCCGTTAGCATTTCGTTTTTATGACGAAAACAAAGTGGTAATGGGAAAGACCATGAAAGATTGGACTCGTTTTGCAATGGCATATTGGCATACACTATGTGCTAATGGTGGCGATCCATTTGGTGGAGCAACTATTCATCACCCGTGGAATATCGGAGACGATGCTATCAGCCGTGCAAAATATAAAATGGATGCAGCTTTCGAATTCATGACCAAAATGGGAATCAACTATTATTGCTTCCATGATGTAGACTTGGTAGATGCAGGGAATTCTTGGACAGAATATGAAAAGAACTTGCATACAATAGTAGACTATGCAAAAGAAAAACAAGCAGCTTCGGGAGTAAAACTTCTTTGGGGTACAGCAAATGTTTTCAGCCACGAACGTTATATGAATGGTGCTGCAACAAACCCTGATTTTAATGTAGTTGCAAGTGCGGGAACTCAAATAAAGAATGCTATTGATGCTACTATCGCTCTTGGCGGATCTAATTATGTGTTCTGGGGAGGTCGTGAAGGTTATATGAGCTTGTTGAATACCGACATGAAGCGTGAAAAGGATCACTTGGCTCAAATGTTGACAATGGCTCGTGACTATGCTCGCAAACAAGGCTTCAAAGGTACATTCCTTATCGAACCTAAACCAATGGAACCTACTAAACACCAATATGACTTCGATACAGAAACTGTTATCGGCTTCCTTCGTCACTATGGTTTAGACAAAGATTTCAAAGTGAATATTGAGGTTAACCACGCTACTCTTGCAGGTCACACATTCGAACACGAATTGCAGGCTGCTGCTGATGCGGGTCTATTAGGTAGTATAGATGCTAACCGCGGAGATTATCAGAATGGTTGGGATACAGACCAGTTCCCTCTCGATATCTATGATTTTGCTCATGCATGGTTGGTATTGTTACCGTACGGTGGATTAGGAAATGGTGGTGTGAACTTCGATGCTAAAATACGTCGTAATTCTACAGATATGGACGATTTGTTTATTGCTCATATCTCAGGTATGGATGTGTTTGCTCGTGGCTTATTGGTTGCTGCTGATATTCTTCAAAGCTCAGATTACAACAAATTACGTAAAGAGCGTTATGCTTCATTCGATGGTGGAGAAGGTAAAGCTTTTGAAGATGGCAAGTTAACTCTTGAAGATCTACGCACAATTGCACATAAAGTTGGCGAACCTAAGCAAATAAGCGGTAAGCAAGAGCTTTATGAGGCTATTGTAAATATGTATATCTAAACATATAACTAGGGATTGTTTTTAAAAGTAATAGCATTCTTATCAAAAGTTCCTCACTTTTGTCATTCTGAGTGTAACGAAGATTTTTCAATTCACTTCGTTCGATATGACAACTAGAAAATATAAATTGCTTTTAAAACAATCCCTTTGTTCCTTAAATAATTATTGACCAATGAAAAATGAAGCGAGTAAATCATATACGCTAAAACTGACACTGATTGCCACACTGGGTGGATTGCTGTTCGGTTACGACACGGCAGTTATCTCAGGTACGGTAGAGTCGCTCCGTCACTTTTTTATAGAGCCGATGGGATTATCATTGAACGAGGCCAATGCAATGGAAGGCTTCGTGATAAGTAGTGCTCTGATTGGCTGTATCTTTGGTGCGGCTATGGCAGGTTGGGTAAGTCAGACTTTTGGACGTAAAAAAGCATTGTTTGCTGCGGCTATTTTATTTCTATTAGCAGCAATAGGGTCTGCATGGCCCGAAATAGGTTTCCAGATGCCTAGTGCAGGAGATCACTCTTTTGTATATCATTTTGTTTTTTATCGTATAATCGGTGGTGTAGGAGTTGGTATAGCTTCGATGGTCTCTCCTATGTACATCGCAGAAATAGCACCTCCCAGCAAGAGAGGTAGCCTTGTAGGACTCAATCAGTTTGCCATTATATTTGGTATGCTGGTAGTATATTTTGTAAATTATTTTATAGCAAAACAAGGAGACACAGAGTGGCTTCATACAACAGGATGGAGATGGATGTTTGCTTCGCTAGCTATTCCATCAGTCATATTCTTCTTGTTATTGTTTATTGCACCCGAAACACCAAGATGGCTTGTGATGAAAGGTCACACCGCAAAGGCAGAAGGTATTCTTACCAAGCTTGTAGGTAGCACAATGGCTAAGCAGGAAATGGTAGAGATAAGACAAAGTTTTGATAATGAAGAAACAGCATCATTAAAACCTTATTATCGTTTTATGATGACATGGCTTATCTTATTTGTTGTGGGTCTTATTTCGCTATCGTTAGTCGGAGTTTCAAGTGCGTTGGAAATCTCTATGATAGCCAGCTTTGTAATAGCATTGTATGTTCCTGTTAAATCTTACGGATTCCTGATTATAATGACAGGCGTACTTTTATCTGCATTTCAGCAATTTGTGGGTATCAATGTTGTGTTATACTACGCTCCCGAAATATTTAAGAGTATGGGATCGGGTACAGACTCGGCTCTGTTACAAACTATCATAGTAGGTATTATCAATCTGTCGTTTACAGTATTGGCTATTATGACTGTTGATAAATTCGGACGTAAGCCGCTGTTGATTACAGGAGCTTTAGTGATGGCAGTATCTATGCTTGGCTTGGGAACATCTTTTTCTCAAGGATTACCCGGTACATTGAAACTTGTGTTTATGCTTACATATACAGCCGGTTTCGCTATGTCATGGGGACCTGTTTGTTGGGTTATGCTCGCAGAGATATTCCCTAACTCGGTACGTTCGAGTGTGATGTCTATTGCTGTAGCTGCACAATGGGTATCAAACTTCTTAATCTCTTGGACATTCCCTATCATGGACAAGAACGATACATTAGTAACTATGTTCAATCACGGATTTGCATACTGGGTATATGGCTCACTTGCCGTTATTGCTGCATTATTTGTATGGAAACGTTTACCTGAAACAAAAGGTAAGACGTTAGAAGATATGGAAAAATTATGGAAAAAATAGAATAACATTTTGAATGTTAAAATAGGTTGATAAAGTAGGAGGTTTGTTGTGATAATAAGCCTCCTCCTACTTTTTTAGTTTGTCTTTTTATAGCTGATGATAGCCCAAGTATTGAAAAAAACTACAAATCCCAGTAATGCAAACATCTGTGTGGTTAAGTCCATAAATACACTACCCTTGAGATAAACCATTCGCATCACTTGTATGAAATACTTCAAAGGATTGAAGATCGTAACAATCTTAGCCCATTCAGGCATACTGCTTATCGGAGTAAACAGACCACTCATCAATATCAGAATCATTATAAAAAAGAACATCACGAACATAGCTTGCTGCATGGTATTTGAATAGTTGGAGATAACCAGTCCGAATCCGGATACCACCAGAATATAAATTCCCGAAAAAAGATAGATTGTCAACAGGCTGCCAACGGGTAATATATTATAGACAAATGCTGCGAACCCAAAACAGATAGTAAGCACCGTGAATCCGATAACCCAGTACGGAATAAGCTTTGCTAAAATGAATGTAAATTTATTTACGGGAGTTACGTTCATCTGCTCTATTGTACCCATTTCTTTTTCGCTTACAATGTTTAGTGCCGGTAGAAAGCCGGTTAGCAGTGTAAGTAGTATTACCATCAATGCCGGAACCATAAAGACTTTATAATCCAAATTAGGATTGAATTTGTACTGAGGGACGACGTTGATAAGGGGTAATGCTCCACCCTCTCTTTTGGGAGACCATTCTTCTCTGATATCCGATGAAAAATCGGATAGTATAGCACCCATATATGAAGAGCTTAGTGAGCCTTTCACGCCATTGACCGTGTTTGCTGATATCATAACATTAGCCACTCCTGTTTTTACGAGGTTTTTCTCAAAATCGGGTTGTATTTCGAGTATAACATCTGCTTTACCCGACTCTATACTATGCAAAGCTTTATCACCCGATGAAGAGACATCCGTAAGATGAAAATATCCGGATGAGGTTGCCTTGCGGACTAATCTTTCGGAATAGCTGCTGTGATCATTATCAACAATACTTAGCTTAATGTTTTTTATCTCCTGATTGGCAGCCCAAGGCATAATGAGCATCATCATAATTGGCATGCCTATGATTAATCTCGGAAGAAATGAGTTCCGCATAATCTGTTTAAACTCTTTTTCGATCAAAAATTTTATCATGATAATCAACCTAATCTAACTTTAAACTTTTTCAAACTTATTGTAATCAGTAATATGAACATAGATACGAGAATAGCCATATCTTTCAATATAAATTCGACACCTACGCCCTGTATCATCAGTTTTTTTATGGCATCGATATACCATTTAGCAGGAATAATATTTGATATCCATTGTAGTACTTCAGGCATACTTTCTATCGGATATATCATGCCTGATAACAACATGACGGGCATCATAAAGCCCATTCCCGAAATTAGCATTGCTGTTACTTGCGTATTTGCAATAGTAGATACAAACAGCCCCAGCGATAGTGCTACCGCAATAAATATGAACGATATTGCAGCAAGCCAAAACAAGCTTCCGGCTACAGGTACTTTGAGGACGAAATATGATAATAACAATATCGAAGTGAGATTCACTACCGATAGCGTAAAATATGGTACTGCTTTAGCCAGAATGATATAAATAGGCTTTATCGGCGAAGCGAGCAAAACTTCCATTGTGCCCATTTCTTTTTCGCGTACAATGGCTATAGATGTCATCATGGCACATATCAGCATAAGGATAAGTCCCATAACGCCGGGTACGAAATTGTATGCGCCTTTTAACTGAGGATTATACAGCATTTTTACTTCGGGTACTATGCGGAAAGGAACGTTATACTCACGCATCAATTCTTGTTGATATGACGATATTATATTTGTAGCATACCCTGTTTGCATAAGCGATTGATTGGGGTCTGTAGCATCGGCTATGAGTTGTATAGAGGCTTCTCCTGTATGTAACAAGTTGTTGTTGAAATTTTCTCCGAATACAACTACCATATTTACTTTTCCTTGCCTGAAAACCTGTTCAATATCATCGGAACTGTTCAAAACTTGCGAGACTGTAAAGTATTCGCTTGCTTCAAGTTGTTCGATGATGCGCTGTGTTGAAATATCCTTCGAGAGGTCGAATACTGCAATCTCTGTATTTTTGAGCTCTGTGGTTATAGCAAAGCCAAATATAATGATCTGCACAATGGGCATTCCCAGCAAGATCAGCATAGTGCGCTTATCGCGGAATATATGGTAGAATTCTTTTTTTACAAAAGAGAGAAATTGTTTCATAATATCAATTATCAGAGCGTTTTGCTTTTCGTGCCAGTTGTTGGAAAACTTCATCCATATTTTTGGCATTGAACCGGTGGCGCAGATTCTTTGGTGTATCCAACGCTTCTATTTTGCCATCTACCATAATTGAAATACGATTGCAGTACTCGGCTTCGTCCATATAGTGGGTTGTAACAAATACAGTAATTCCTCTGTCGGCAGCCTGATATATCAGTTCCCAAAATTGTCTGCGGGTAGCGGGATCTACTCCACCTGTAGGTTCGTCCAGAAATACAATTTTGGGTTCATGGAATATAGACACAGAGAAGGCAAGCTTTTGTTTCCAACCCAACGGTAATTCCTTTACCAGTGTATTCCGTTCTTTTGCAAAGCCCAGTTCCTCCAGTTTTTGGGCGGTTTTAGTTTCAATAGCCTTTTCTTTCATTCCGTATATTCCTCCAAATAGCCTGATATTTTCCCATACTTTCAGGTCTTCGTACAAGGAAAATTTTTGACTCATATAGCCGATGCTCTTCTTTACAGCTTCTTGTTCCTTCGATATGTCGTATCCGGCAACGAAGCCTTTCCCCGAACTTGGATAGCTTAATCCGCAAAGCATACGCATCGCTGTGGTTTTGCCTGCACCATTAGCTCCTAAGAATCCAAATATTTCACCTTTTTCTACACTAAAAGATATATTATCTACAGCTGTGAAATTCCCGAATTTCTTTGTCAGTTTTTCTGTATGTATAACCGTTTCGTTCATTGTTTTTCGTTTTGAGCCAATAGCATGTAACAATCTTCTATACTTGGATTTATCTCGTGTATGTCAATGCCTGTATGTCCGCTGTTTGCCAGATATTCATTCAGTTTATTTATAGAGAAATCTTTATTTACTGTGATATGGTGTACTTCTCCAAACGCAAAACATGTTTTTATCATACTATGATTTCTGAGGTCTTTTAGGAGTTTATACATATCATCAGACTGTACAGACCATAATATCTCGGGATATCGTTTTATTATATTCTGTGGTGTTTCTACATCGAGGAAAGACCCGTTTTGAATAAGAGCTATACGATCACAGAGCTTAGCCTCGTCCATATATGGAGTGGATACAAGTATCGTAATATTTTGCTCCTTTAACATCTTAAGCATATCCCAAAATTCTTTCCGCGACACAGGGTCTACTCCTGTAGTAGGCTCGTCCAGAAATAGGACGGCAGGCTTATGTATCAATGCGCAGCACAATGCCAACTTTTGTTTCATACCGCCGGATAGTTTTCCTGCTTTTCGATCCTTAAAAGGCTCTATTTGTTGATATATATCTTTTATCAGGTGATAATTTTCCTGTATGGTTGTATTAAATACCGTAGCAAAAAACTCTAAATTCTCTTCCACGCTTAAATCCTGGTAGAGCGAGAATCTTCCCGGCATATAGCCTATTCTGTTCCGTATTTCTTTATAGTCTTTCACAATGTCCAAACCATCTACCCTGGCATTGCCACTATCTGCAAGCAGCAAGGTAGTAAGTATCCTGAAAAGGCTTGTTTTGCCGGCACCATCGGGTCCTATAATGCCATATATCTCTCCTTGCTCTACATCGAAGCTTATGTCGTTGAGAGCCTGTACAGATATATAGCTTTTTTTTATATTTTGAACTGAAACAGCTTTCATATTTTATGCATTCAATTCAATGTACAAGTCATCATCTTTCTCCATATAGTTAATCTTATTTTCTTTAGATAACCATCCAAGAGCCAGATAAATATACATTTCTCTATAGCCTGTTATTACCTCGAGATCATGTATCGTAAGCATCCCTTTTTCGGCAAGCGTATCACAAATAAGTTTGGTGTCACTATTTATCAGCTCTTTCAACATAGCTTTGTGTTTTAATTCAATTTTAACTCTCCGTACATTCCATACTTTAGATATCCATCGTTCTTTACAGCTACTTTTACGGCATATACCAAATTAGCCCGTTCGTCTCGAGTCTGTATTGTTTTAGGAGTAAACTCTGACTTATCCGATATCCAAGTTATAGTTCCTGAATATTCTTTCATTTCTTTCTCTCCAAAATCTGCATATACTTTTACGGCTTGTCCTATTTTCACTTGAGTCAACTGGCTTGCAGTAATGTATGCCCGAAGGAACATGTGTTCGATGTCTGCTACTTTAAATAAAGCTCTTCCCTGTGTTGCAAGTTCTCCTTGTTCTGCATATTTAGACAGGATAGTCCCATTGATAGGGCTACTGATAATAGATTTCTGTATCTGGTCATTTATTTGGGCTACTTGCACACTCAGCCCTGAGCTTTGTTCCGATATGTTTTTGTTCGAATTTTCTAATAATTCCGTTTGTGCAGTTAACTGCCTTTCAAGAACAAGTATCTGTGCATTTATATCATCTAATTGCTTTTGGTTTGCAGCGTTTGCCTTTACCAAGTTCCCGAATCGTTTTTGCTCGTTTTTCTGGGTTGCAATTTGTTGCTTTATAGCTGCTATCTGTCTTGGTATATCTACACGTCCGCTCTTTATTGCACTTGTATTAGTCAGTAATTGCATCTTTTTTAGATATAATTGTACGGTGTCTATATATCCGAGAGCTTTTCCTTGTTCTACTTGTTGCCCTTCAATGAAATTGAGCCGCATAATCTTTCCGTTTGCTTCGGCTGATACAATTACCTCAGTAGTCTCAAAAACGCCGGATGCATCATAGTTTCCATTTCCTTTTCCACAAGCTGTAAGCAAGAGTATGATGCTTGCATAAACTATATTTTTTGTTGCTTTCATATATTATTTTTCATTTGATGTAGAGAGAAAAGTATATCGTTGTTTCTTACTTCTTGTTTAATTGTTCGTTGTATATTTTAAATTGTAAATAGCTTGGAGCAATTCTATCTCATGTTGTATTCTGTCTTGCTTTGCAAGATCTTCTGCATTTACATCACGCATGAGGTCAATGACGGTTGATGTTCCGTTTGTCACCTTTGCTTCGGTTGCCCGCTTTACATTGTTGCGAAGGGTGATTATATCGTCATCATATTTTAGCAAGTCCTTATTTTTGTTTATTTCGTTTTGTTCTTGAGAGGTTTCCAAACTTGTATTGAAAAGAAATGTTTCTCGTGAAGTTGCAATATTATCCTGATTGGTTTCTATTAGTTTTCTGTCGTTTTTTTGTGTGTACAAGCTTCCAAAATTCCAAGACAAGCGTATTCCTCCGATGTAATATGCCGAGAAATCATTATTGAGCATATTCAGCGCAGGTTTTCCATACCCACCTGTGAGGAATAGTCCCAATTTGGGCATGTAGCCGGCTTTTATTGCTCTCTTCTGCGTTTCTAGATTTACTAATTGTGCATCGAACAACTCGAGCTCAGGTCGTTTTACTTGTGATGATATGGTCAAATTGTCCGCATTCGGTTTTGGCAGGATGATGTTTTCGTTTAGCTTTTGCCCGATAAGAATACCTAGCATGTCCAAATAAGCTTTTTTATTGGAAACGATCTGCGCCTTATTTTGTACAGTTTTCAGTTGCTCCACTTTTATCGCATCCAAGTCTGATTGATTCGCTATTCCATTGGTTATATAGCTTGATATCAGATCAAAATTTCGTTGTAACTCTTCTTGCAAAAGAGCGTTCTGCTTCAACCTTGCATCGAGGAGTAAGATGCCAAAGTACATTTGATTTACCTGATAGACTATCTTATACATATCAACGTCCAGCTGTTTTTGTTCAGCATAGGATGATGCTTTTGTGATATCTTTTTTGCTGCTTATTACGCCTCCGTCCCATATCGTTTGGGTAACATCTATTGTAGCAGAATACTGATCTTTGCTCAGCCCTTTGATATCTATGCCCTGAATATCAATAGGAATTTTTGTCACTTCCGATTGATAAGAGGCTTTAGCCGATAATGAGAATTGAGGTAAATAGCCTTTTCCGGCATTTGAGAGATTATACTCTTTCGACCGCTCAATCAACCCGTACCGTTTTATAAGCGGATAATTTTCTTTTGCCATTTGCTGACATTGCTCTATGGTAAGTGTGCTTTGAGCAAAAGCCATAGCAGAAAAGAAAAGCGAATATGTGATGATGATTAATGATTTTTTCATACTTATTCTATTATTCATCTATTTGAAGCATCATTTTTATCCATTGTGAAATTAATGCTTTTCGTTCTTCTATAAATATTTCATACTCTTTTTCTCCGAAAGGAGCATGCAGGTTCATTAATAAAGGCTTTCCTACGATAGGAAAAATGGACATAGATACTATATTTATAAAAATCTGAAGTGGTGTTACTCCTTTTATCCCTTTTTTGTCTATTTGTTCCTGTATCTGTTTAAATAGGAAATTATTTGCGATAGATTTTCCTTTAAGCCCCACATTTTCTATTATTTTGTGAGGATTGGCTTGTATTTCACTTAGTACAAATAGGGGTAAATTTGGATTCTTTGAGATAGAATCTATATAGCGTGCGACAATCATGTCTATCTTATCAGAAAGATTAATATCTTCTGCGTTTACAAGATTTACTATTAGTCCAAACATTTCTTGTAAACTTTCTTTCATAATTATATCAAAAAGCTTTTCCTTACTCCTGAAATAATAATTGAGCAAGGCAAGGTTTATTCCCGCTTCTTCTGCTATGTCGCGAGTTCGGGCTTGCCCATATCCTTTTTCATGAAATACTTTTCGGGCTGCATTTTTTATTTTTTCTTCTGTCGAAATATCTTTTTCCATTTTGTGATGTATTTCTTTTACTTCTTAATCGAGCTGCAAACATAGATTAAAATATTGATTTAATCAAATGATCAAATATTATTTTTAAATACTCTAATCAAATTATTTTAATTTGTCTGTTGTAATGTTTTTATAAATAAATTTGTCTTATATAAGTAAGTCGCTTATAAAAAAGTAACAGAAAAGTGACAAGTAAAAAGAGTGAAATAAGTGTCACTTTTGTCACCTTTTTATTTTTAATTTATTTGTATCCTGTTGTATATGTTCTTATTATGTTGGTTTTTCGGCAAGGTGATAATTGAGGTGTTTTTGGTGATATAATTAAAATGTTACTTTTTATGTTACAAATTTCAGTGTGGTTCGTTATCTAGATACATGGAGTTAGAAAAGTTCAAATCGGATGTTGTACCTCTACGCAACAAGCTGCAGAATGTTGCAAAGAATATGCTGGCTAATGAGGTAGATGCTGAGGATGCTGTTCAGGAAACCTTTTTGAGGTTATGGAATCAGCGATCTCAGTTGAGCAATCATCCTAATGTTGGTGGATTTGCAATACAGACGTTGAAAAATATATGTATTGATAAGTTGAGGGCGGAGAGGCATAATGTTTCGCTCGATGGTATATCCATTGCCGGAAATTCGATAACTCCATATACATTTACTGAACAACAAGACAGTGTGTTGATCATCAGGAATATTATCGACTCTTTGCCCGAAACTCAATGCCATATTATAACATTGCGAGATGTAGATGGATATGAATTGGGCGAAATCGCAGCAATTATAGGCTCTGAGGAAAGTACTGTAAGGGTAAACCTTTCGAGGGCACGTAAGGCTGTTAGAGACAAATTTTTGAGTATGAATAATGTAATACGAAAATAGGATGAGTGATATAGATTTGCTTTTAGAAAAATACTTTGAGGGGCAAACTACCCTGAAAGAGGAAAGTATCTTACGAAATTATTTTCGTCAGTCCGAGATCGAAGATCGGCATAAGGTATATGCACCTATGTTCAACTATTTTTCAGCAGAAAGAAAAGAGGTTGCCGTAGAAAAGAAAAAGAAGAAAATACCTTTTTATGTATGGATAAGTGTTGCCGCTAGTATATTATTGATAATAGGTATCAGATCATTCAATTCAGTATCGGTTGGCAATGATATGGGCGGAACATTTGTATATGTTGATGGAAAGAAAGTTACGGATGAGGCTGAGGTCAGTGTTGCTGCACTCAATTCTATTCGCGTTGTATCAGAAGTCGATAATGATGTGGTGAGCACCCAAATCGGGATTTTGGATTCTTTTACTGAATAAATTAGAAAATTATGAAATATAAAGTGCTGATGTTATATTGTTTATTGCAGATTGTATCCATGTCTGCTTTAGCACAAGATCACCTGAATATAAAAAGCATATTTGACAAATATGGCAAACAAGAGGGATCTGTGCTCGTACAACTATCGTCCGACATACTTTCACAGGGCAGTAATATTACTTTTTATAAAAGTCTTATTATGAATAATGATGTAGCCAAAGAAAGAGACGTTCTCAATCTCCTGAAACTTGATATAGACAAAAATGTGATAGTATCGGAGGTTAAGAAAAATGGAAAAGTAGAGTCGGGGACATATTATGTAGGCAAAGACAAATCGGGCAAAACAGGTGAATATATTTTGTATAAGAATAAACCTGATAAGATAACAATCGTTTATCTGAAAGGGAACTTCCCACCCGCAAGGCTTGACTCGGAGCTGAAAAAATTGAAAGATCTTTTTATTTATGTGAATGATAAACGTTTAAAAATACAATAGTAATATGAAAAAAATAGTTGCGTTCTTAGCTTTTTGTTTTGTTGTAATATCCGCAAATGCCGATGAGATTGTATTGCAGGATACGATAGTAAAAACAGTACAGATCATCAAGGAGATAAATAGGAATACAGGGGATACCGTTATTGTATCTACGACAGAAACTCAGGAGTTAATACCCAAGGATGATAACGAGAGCAGTGTTCTTTACAATGGATCGACCTACAATTTTATCTTTTCGTGGAATAAACGAAAAAGTTTGAGTTCTCACTGGACAGGATTCGGTATGGGATTTATGAACTATAGTGACAAAGATATTCCTTTCGGAAAATTAAAAATGAGTAGCTCTCATAATTTCACAGTCAACCTTTTTGACTTTCATAAGCAGATAGGGAAAACCAATTGGTTATTTGTTAGTGGAATAGGAACAGAATGGTCTCGTTATCATTTTGATGATAATGCCGCTTTGACACAAGTGAATGGCGTTACGTCTTTTGTTCCTGCTCCGGAGGGTGTTAATTATAAATCGACAAAGCTATTGGCATATTACATAACTATTCCTCTCTTGTTGGAATATCAGGTATCAGATTTTCATATATCCGGTGGGGTAGTGGGCTTCTTCAAATACTATTCCAAATCGCAAGTTAAATATTATGAAAACGATAAAAAGCAAGTCGTGAATATGGGGCGCGATCTGAATATACGTCCTATAGATATGAGATTGAGGTTGCAAGTTGGGATAAGGGATGTTAGTGTATATGGTTACTATGCTCCATTCTCGATGTTTGAGAAAGATAAAGGGCCTGATCTGAATACTTACACCATCGGCGTTATGCTAGGTATATAGAGATTGATTGTTTAGTCATTCCCAATGAAAAAAGAGCCCTTTAACCTAATAACCTAGGTCGGGGGCTCTTCTCTTCATTCAAAAAAATTGGACTTATTTATTATCTTCACCAAAGATGCTACCGTAACGATGGTATTCGTAAGCAATACTTTGTTCTTTCAAATAGTGCAACAGTTCGATACGTCCTTCAATTAATGGCTTGTCGGATGCAATATGCTTTCCTAATTTTGCTGCTTTCCGATAGATTGCATCAGAAAGGTCTGAGGTACAAGTGCGGACACGTTCGTATGAATCCATTTCTTCTACAAACTTTTCTTCGTCTTGTATCTTGATGTGGACACCTGACAGCATGCTTGACGCCTTTTCTATAGCCTCTAATTTTTCGTCGCTACCCGAAATGCTAACTACAACAGGAGTTCCCGATCTGTTGGAAGCTAACAAAATTAACAGAATATCGCACAAAGAGTCTGATTCTTGTATTCGCAAACCTATACTCTTGAGAGGTAAATAACGGAAGATGTTTTCTTCACCATAAAGATGATTAACATCTCTTGCTTTCGAGAATTCATTTAGCCACGCTTTTGAATAACTGTCGTAAGCGAAGTTTAGGCGAGCCTTTTCTTTTATATCAGTCAGAAGATCACCTATATTGTATTTATATTCAGATCCACCCGTTACATCTTTTTCTGTGAATTCGACAAAGCATGATACATAATTAGGACCTCCGGCTTTGATACCTCCGCCAAAGGCAGAACGTTTCATTCCTCCAAATGGTTGACGGTTTACGATGGCTCCGGTTATACCTCTGTTGATGTATAGATTTCCGGCCTCAATACTGTTTTTCCAGAGATCGTGCTCTGCTTCATCCAGACTTTGCAATCCGGCAGTAAGACCATACTCTGATGAATTGGCATAATCTATTCCTTCTTTCAATCCGTCTATGCATACAACAGATAATAGAGGTGCAAACAACTCATTCTTAAACGTAAAGCTACCCGGTTTAACACCCCATTTTACAGTAGGCTTGAGTATATATTTCTTATCATCCAAAAACTCCGGAGCTACGAGCCACGATTCGCCCGGTTCGAGATTGTTGATGGCATGCATCAACTTATCGTTGTCGTTAGTTATCATTGGGCCTACCATATTCATAGTATCCCATACACTACCTGTACGCAGGCTTGTTACAGCATCTCGAAGTTTCGATTTGAAGTTTTCGTCGTTGTATATTGTTTTGTCTACCAGGAATAGAGAACATGCCGAGCATTTTTGTCCTGCATTTCCGAAGGCTGATGATACCACATTTTGTATGGCATGATCTTGATCACCATTGGCGGTGAGTATGATTGCGTTCTTGCCGCCTGTTTCTGCCGATAATGGAGTCTTAGGATTGTTTTCTAATAGTCGGAATGCTGTATCAGTACCTCCGGTAAGTATTATATGTTTCACGGATTGATGAGCAGTAAGATAGTCTAACGAAGAGCGATCTGCACTGCATACAACTTGTAACGCATCTTTAGGTACACCCGCATTCCAGAAGCATTTTGCAAACTCCCATGCTATTGGTAGTGCTACTGTAGCAGGCTTTAGGATGACTGTATTTCCTCCGGCTAAAGCAGCCGCAACGCCACCTACAGGGATTGCAAGGGGGAAGTTCCAAGGTGGAATCACCAAGATGATACCCTTTGGTTTGTACTCAACAGTACTTAGTCCTGCAAACTGCTTCATCGTAATCGGATAAAAGCGGCAGAAGTCGATAGCTTCAGATACTTCTACGTCTCCCTCTCCGAATGTCTTTCCGGTGATAGCTGCCATACATCCGATAAGATCTCCTCGCTTGATACTTAAATTTTCGGCTACTTGGTGGAGTATCTCATTTCGTTTGTTTACATCCGTTTTTCTCCAGCCCGATTTGTCTTCTTCGGCAATACTTATTATTTCTTTTATCTGATCGAGTGACGATAGATTTGCTTCGCAGAAACAAACCTGATCATTTCGGCTGCGATCATAGTACTTCTTTTTGTGTTCGGTAATAACTTCTTTATCTCCTATCTGAACAGGTACAACAAAGTTTTTGTCGTCTACAAGCGTACCCCATTTGCGCAGTGCTTCTAATGCCCATTCTCTATTTGCACCTAAGTCAAGATCGGTGTCGGGTTCGTTATGGAATACATTTATATCTACAGGGATAGGTTTTTCTTTCCTATTCTGTGTCCTGAATGATTTTGGAACTATACTATCTTTCAACTTATATGCTTCGAGGAACTGATTTGTTAGGAAGTTCCACTGAGGACTATCAAGTTTCAGGTTGAATGAATAGCTAAGGAAGTTGTCTTTTCCTGTATTTTCATCCAGACGTCGAACAAGATAGGAAATAGCATTAAGGAAGTGAGCCTTTTTAACTACCGGGGTGTACAGAATGATTTGTTTATTCAAACCTCTTATTACTCGCGGAAGATTGTTTGCCATTCCCTCTAGCATTTCGAAAGTGACACAATCGCCAACGCCGTTCTTTTCACTAAGCAGATAGGCATAAGCAATACTAAAGAAATTGTGCGATGCCACACCTACATGTAATGCTTTTGCATTTTCGGGCTCTAAGGCTATGTCAAGAATGTGCATATAGTTGGCATCTACTTCTACTTTTGTAGATAGTATAGGATTTGGCCAGCCTTTTAGTGAAGATACAATACTTTCCATCTGAAGGTTTGCTCCTTTTACCAAGCGCATTTTTAATGGAGAGCCTCCTTCGGTCACACGCTTTTTCGCAAACTTCAATAAGCGTTCCTGAAATAATCCTGCATCGGGTAGATAGGCTTGTATTACAATACCTGCCATGTAATTCTTGAATTGAGACATGCTCAATACTTCTTCGAATACATCGAGCGTAAGGTGTGTATCTTTATATTCTTCCATATCCAGATTCACAAATTTAGGTCGGGTTACTCCGTCCTGATCTGTATATGGATAATCTATTGCTTGCTGGTAAATTGTTGCGACTAATTCGCAAAGCTCTTTTTTGTTTTGCTCGTAGCTCAGTGAGTGTATTTGAGCATATATACCCGATAGCTTGATTGAAATGTAATTTATATCCGGTTCTTTCAACGCTTCCAGGTAATGTTCGTATCTGTTCCTTGCTTCGCCGTCGCCAAGAACAACTTCACCTAATAAATTAACATTCTGCCCTATTTTGGAATTCCATCTGCCTGATAAATGTCCTGTAAGTGTAGGGCGTTCTTCCGCTATGATTATTTTATTAGTCTCTTCACGCAATCTTCTATTGAATAAAGGAACTGCTATTCCCGGAGCCAGAGAACCAAAGTTCATAAAAAGTTTTAGCTGGAGCCGATCGAATGAGCTAAAGAAATCAGGAACGCCATATTCGTTGATAAGCTCTTTCATTCGCTTAACAACAAGTTTTTTATCTCTTATCTGTGACGATTCGTCGAGCATTTTAGATAAGACGGTTTTATTAGAAGGTGTTTGAATGAGTGAAGCAAACTTTTTTTGCTCTTTGACTTCCTCCGGGGTTAACTCTTTTTCTGCTCTTACGAGAAAGTCTTTTGCCCATTCAAGGACTTCTTTAGTCGTGATTTTTTCCATAGGTGTATATGCTGTTAACAAGGTTTTATTTAGAAACCTAAAGTTATATCAAAAGCTTGATAAAATGACTCTGATAAGTGAAAAAATATCACAATTTTAAGAGTGGTGGCTATAAAACAATAGAAGGCTCTTAATTATTTAATTAAGAGCCTTCTGCGCGGTTGTGTAGATAAATTATTTACTCCATATTCTGTATCCTATCCTGAGCACGGGTGAGATATCCATATTTGGGATATTGTATTGTACCTGATCAAAATCAAGACTTTTATCTTTTCTCAAATATATATGTATAGCCGGTTGTATATAAAGATTCCGCCATATAAAAAATTGGTAACCAATTCCGCCTCCAAAATCAAGGCTTCTCATATCCTTTTTAACACCTGTACCTTTCTGTTCAATTTCAAATTTGTGAGCTTCTATAAAAGTATATATATCAAGATTCTTCCATACATTATATCCTAAGAATAAACCCGGAGCGGTTTTGTAATATCTTTTAAAGTCGTCGGCTGAATTGTTTATCCCCGCTCTCTCAGCATTGTACGATCCACCATTAATAACGCTAACTCTTACTCTCCATCTTTCATATCTATACCCTAAGGCAAAATGATAACCTCCGGTAAGAAACATGGGAAATAAACTTTCTGCTTCAAAAGCTTGCTTTACTTCATGGCTTTGCTTGTTTTTCAGGGGTATTGTTTCTTGTGCAGAGATACTAACTGCCAATCCAAGAAGAATGAATACTATTAATTGCTTTTTCATATTCTGATATTTTAATAATTATGACAAATATCCGGATAGAAAAGCAATTGATTACTCCGCATTTGTTACCAAATTATTCTTTCTTGAAAATCGTATTTCTTATACGGCTTAAAGATTTAGGTGCAATTCCGAGGTAATTAGCAATATAGTGCAGGGGAATTCTTTGAAATATTTCAGGATAATTACGGAATAGCTTTAAATATCTTTCTTTTGCAGATAGAGTTTGTAGATCGATACTCATTTGAGTCATTTTTATAAAAGCTTGCTCTGTAAGTATTCTCCCAAAACGTTCGAGAGAAGGTATTCTTTGATAAAGATAAGGCAGATCTTTTTCTTTTATTATCCAGAGTTCACAATCCTCAATAGCTTTTATATTAAGATGAGAAGGGAGTCTTTTGAGGCGGCTATAATTATCAGTTACCCACTCTCCTTCAAAAGCCATATCTGTGGTCATCCCATTTCCATTCTCCAGTTCTTTGCAGTATATCAATACGCCTTTATTAATGAAGGCTATAAAATTGCAGATCACACCCTCATGCAAGAGATATTCATTCTTTTTCAGAATTTTATATTCAATATGGGTACTCAATATTTCCCAATCTTCGTCTGTGAGGGAAATGATAGTTTCGATATAGCTTTTTATTTTTTCGGTATCCATCGATTCATCTATCTCAATATGAGCAAAGGTAAGCAATCGTAGATAATTTATTTTGAATCTTTTTGTTGAAATTCATTATATGCTAACTTTTATAACTAAATAACATACGTTTTTTTGCTATTTCATCAGAACATTTCATTAATTTTGGAAAACATCGCCTCAAAATGGAGGCAATTTGGTAAAAGGAATAATATTAACCATGTAAAAAACATTTAGCCATGAGAACTTACCAAACACAAGAAATCAAGAACATCGCAATTCTTGGTAGTTCGGGAGCGGGCAAAACCACTCTCGCCGAAGCCATGCTCTTTGAAGCCGGCGTCATTAAACGCAGAGGAAGTGTTAAAGATGGAAATACTGTCTCGGACTATTTCCCTGTGGAAAAAGAATATGGATATTCCGTTTTTTCCAGCATTTTCTCTGTGGAATGGATGAACCGAAAATTGAATTTTATTGATTGTCCGGGATCTGATGATTTTGTCGGAAATGTTGTTACATCACTCAATGTGACAGACACTGCACTTATGGTACTTAATGCACAGTATGGCATGGAAGTGGGTACTATAAATCAATTGAGATATACTCAAAAGCTTCAAAAGCCTGTTATTTTCATCGTTAATCAACTTGATCATCCTAAGGCTGACTTTGATAACGTTGTCGCTCAACTCAAAGCTGAGTATGGCGAAAAGGCAGTACAAATACAATACCCTATCAATTGTGGCGAAGGTTTTAATGCTGTGATTGATATATTAAAATATAAAATGCTCAGATGGAAACCGGAAGGTGGAGCTCCTGAGGTGCTTGATATTCCGGATGAAGAACTGGAAAAAGCAAGAGATTTAAAGCAGAAATTAGTAGAAGCCGCAGCAGAAAATGAAGAGTCTCTGATGGAAAAATTCTTTGATCAGGGAACACTCACCGAAGATGAAATGCGTATGGGAATCCGTTGGGGATTAGTGCATCGTGATTTATATCCGATTTTCTGTGTGTCGGCCGAAAAAGATATGTGTGTGCGTCGTACAATGGAGTTTTTAGGAAATGTAGTTCCTTACGTACGCGATTTACCGGCTCCGGTAAATACAGAAGGAGAAGAAATAAAACCGGATTCGGAAGCTCCAACCAGCTTGTTCTTCTTTAAAACAACCGTTGAGCCTCATGTAGGTGAAGTGTCATACTTTAAAGTAATGAGCGGAAAGGTACATGAAGGCGATGATCTTATCAATACAAATAGGGGCTCTAAAGAACGTATGGGGCAAATATTCGCTCCTGCAGGACAACAACGTACAAAAATAGAAGAGCTTGTTGCGGGCGACATCGGTGCGGCAGTTAAGCTCAAAGATGTTCGTACGGGGAATACATTGAATGCAAAAGGCGTTGATAATAAATTCGACTTTATAAAATATCCTGATCCTAAATATCGTCGTGCAATAAAAGCTGAAAACGAAAAAGATACTGAAAAAATGAATGAAGTATTGCAGCGTATGCGCGAAGAAGATCCTACATGGTTAATAGAAAATTCGAAAGAGCTAAAACAGTTGATCGTATCAGGACAAGGAGAGTTTCATCTTAAAACGTTGAAATGGAGAATTGAAAACAATGATAAGATTCCAATTGTTTTCTCAGAACCTAGGATTCCTTATCGTGAAACAATTACCAAAGCAGCTCGTGCAGACTACCGTCATAAAAAACAATCGGGAGGAGCCGGACAATTTGGAGAGGTGCATCTCGTTGTAGAGCCATATACAGAAGGTATGCCTGCACCTGATGTATATAGATTTAATGGTCAGGAATTTAAAGTGCAGGCACGTGATACCCAAACGTATAATTTGGATTGGGGGGGCAAACTCGTATTTGTGAATAGTATTGTAGGGGGTGCAATTGATGCGCGTTTCCTTCCTGCTATCCTCAAAGGTATCATGTCTCGCCTAGAACAAGGACCGCTAACAGGATCTTATGCACGTGATGTTCGTGTAGTTGTATATGATGGTAAAATGCACCCGGTAGATTCGAATGAAATATCATTTATGCTTGCTGGTCGCAATGCCTTTAGTGAAGCATTTAAAAATGCAGGACCTAAAATTCTTGAACCTATATATGATATATCTGTATTTGTCCCTTCGGACAAAATGGGGGATGTGATGAGTGACTTGCAAGGGCGTCGAGCTATGATCATGGGAATGGAAAGCGAACGAGGAATAGAAGTCTTGAAGGCAAAAGTTCCTTTGAAAGAAATGTCTAATTATTCTATTTCACTCAGTTCCTTAACAGGAGGCCGTGCTTCATTTACGATGAAGTTTGCCAGCTATGAACTCGTACCTTCAGATGTTCAGGATAAGCTGTTGAAAGAATATGCAGAAAGCCAGAAAGACGAAGATTAATAGAAATAAGTTTTTTGTCGAAATAAGAAAAGGAGTGGAAAAAATATTTTCACTCCTTTTCCATTTTCTAAAGGGAGGGGTTATTTCACTCCTGTCATATTTTCCGGATTTAGTATCCTATCCAAATCATCTTTAGATAGTATATTCTTTTTCAGTACGAGATTATACACATTCGCTCCTGTTTCCAAAGCTTCTTTTGCTATAGCCGTGCTATTCTCATAGCCTATATACGGATTCAATGCAGTGACGAGTCCGATACTGTTCATAACAAGACTTTTGCAATGTTCTTCATTAGCAGTAATACCCTCGATGCAGTTTTTTCTGAGGCAGACCATTGCATTGTTAAGCAGGTTTTGCGATTCGAGTAAAGTATATGTTATAATAGGTTCCATAACATTCAGTTGTAGCTGACCTGCTTCAGCAGCCATTGTTACGGCGAAATCATTTGCCAGTACTCTAAAGCATGTTTGAGAAACAACTTCAGGAATAACCGGATTTACTTTCCCTGGCATAATAGAAGAACCTGCTTGCATCGGCGGAAGATTTATTTCGTGTACTCCGCAGCGTGGCCCTGATGCAAGTATTCTAAGATCGTTACATATTTTGGAGAGCTTTGTTGCTAGCTTTTTCAATGCAGAAGAATAGGCTACAAAACTACCTGTATTTGATGTGGCTTCTACCAGATTCTTTGCAGAAGTAAAATTGAATCGAGTGAGACGTGTCAGGTTTTTAGCACATAATGCATCATAACCCGGAATAGCATTCAGTCCTGTACCTACAGCTGTTGCTCCCATATTTATTTCGAGGCACAAATTTACGCTTTGTCTCAGAGAAGTCTTCTCTTTCTCTAAAGTCGCAGCGTATGCGTCAAATTGTTGTCCCAATGTCATCGGTATGGCATCTTGCAGATGAGTACGCCCCATTGTTATCACATGCTCTAATTCCTGTCCTTTTTGCTTGAGGGCTGCTATAAGCTCAATCAAGGTGTCTTCTATCATTTCATTGTAAAAGAGAATTCCTAGCTTTACGCCTGTCGGATAAGCATCGTTTGTCGACTGAGAAAGATTTACGTGGTCGTAAGGAGAACAGTATTGATATTCACCTTTTTTGTGCCCCATAATCTCTAAGGCAATATTTGCTACTACCTCGTTGATATTCATGTTGGTTGAGGTTCCTGCACCTCCTTGTAGCATATCACTCGGAAACTGGCCGTTGTAATCTCCTTCTATAACTTTTTTACAGGCTTCTATTATTGCATCGTGAATGTCTTTATCCAAGACTCCAAGTTCATAATTCGCTTCGGCTGCTGCCCATTTTACATAGGCTAAAGCTTTAATGAACATAGGATAATGTGATAATTTTATTCCTGAAATGTTAAAATTGTTGATTGCCCTTTGAGTGTGTATTCCATAATAAGCATTATCAGGAACAGGCAGACTGCTAATAAGGTCATTTTCTATTCTACTCATGATGTGATATTTTGAAAGTTATTAAATGGGTATTCGGTTAACAATCGCTCACTAAGTTATATATTTATTCTTAATTAAAATGTTTATTCTATTAAAATGTCATATTTTATTAGTTCTAAAGTTATTCGTTATTTTTTTGTGTAAAGAAACGAGAGCTTCTTTACCTAAGTTTTGTATCTTTGTCGTATGAGACATATGAGATTGATCGCTTTGACTCTAACTCTGATGGCTAGCATGTTTATGTTAGCTCATGCTATTATGCCTCATTCGCATCATGATGGTGTTATCTGTTTTTCTCTTGAGGAAATTATGCATCGACATCATTGCTCCGATCAGCAAGACGATACCCATAACTGTTGTGAACAACACAAAAAAGGATGTCATCATCAGGCGCATACAGAAGATTGTAATCTTCAGGAATTAATACTTCGTCAACAAGATAATACGCATGATGACATATTGCCATGTGCAAACTGTCTTTCTCTTGCCTATATATTATACTCACTGAATGAGTTTTATTTAGAAGCTCCACAATTTGGGGAACGCTTCAGGCAAAAGCCTTATTTAGTAAGCTATACGCCACCTTTTGTAGGCTCCATAAAAAGCCTGCGTGCACCTCCTGTATCTTATTTCTTAGCATAATTTCTCAAATAGAGAAGTTTGAATTTTTATAGTGACAGTTTCTAAAACTGCCTATAATTGTTTTTTGTTTATTCAAGTTTAAGAAATAAGAATATGAAAAAATATATAATATATATCGCTTGTTTGCTTGCGATGCTTTGGGGGTGCAACTCTAAACAAAAAGCAGATACTTATACGGAACAAAATAAAGAATCTCACGCAGGACATAATCATTCTGAAGAAGAAGGAGCTCACTCTCACGCAGAAGGGGAGGAGTGTGATCACGATCATGCGGAAGATGAAGATTCTCATGATAAAGAAGCCCATGGAGAAGAAATCGTATTTTCTCCTGAGCAAGCTAAAAAGGCAGGATTGGAAATCGTGAATGTTCAGCCTTCTGCATTTCATCAGGTAATAAAAACGAGTGGCCAAATTTTATCTGCACAGGGTGACGAGGTTACAATCTCTGCAACTGCTAATGGGATAGTGTCATTTAATAAGGCTTCGTTGAATGAAGGACTAGCCGTACGTGGTGGCGAATCACTTCTAAGTATTTCTTCTAAAAATATAGTGGATGGAGACCCTATAGCAAAAGCGAAGTCTGCATACGAGATTGCTCAGAAGGAATATCAGAGAGCTGAATCTTTGATCGGAAATAAGCTTATTGCTGAAAAAGAATATAACGAGATCAAGCTGAACTACGAAAATGCTAAGGTTGCTTATCATGCTATCGGGCAGAAAACTACAGCTAAGGGCGTAGGAGTATCAACTCCTATAAGTGGATTTATAAAGACTAAATTAGTTAATGAAGGTCAATACGTGGAAGTAGGGCAAGCCTTAATGACCGTTACGCAAAATAGACGACTGCAACTAAGAGCTGATGTTTCGGAACGTTATTTTAAAGATTTAGGGTCTGTAATATCCGCAAATTTCAAAACGCCTTACGATAAGACGGTTTATACGCTTTCCGCTCTAAATGGAAGGCTGGTATCGTACGGAAAGTCATCTTCTAGTCAAGAATATTATGTTCCGGTCAATTTTGAATTTGACAATATCGGTCAAATAATTTCCGGTTCTTATGTCGAGGTTTATCTCTTAGGACAACCACGTAGCAATGTTATTTCTATACCTGTATCTTCTTTAATCGAAGAACAAGGCCTGTATTTCGTGTATTTGCAATCTCACGATGATGCTTATAGCAAACAAGAAGTTACTCTGGGTGCAAATGACGGCAATCAAGTGGAAATCTTGTCAGGTCTGAAGAAGGGAGATAAAGTAGTAAGTAAAGGAGCATATCATATCATGTCAAGTTAGCTTCTACATCATCAGCAATCCCTCATGCTCATGAACATTAAATTGAGGAGGAATAGATATGCTGAATAAAATAATACAATTTTCGTTGAACAATCGTTTGATTGTTCTTATCAGTGCTGTTCTCCTATTGGTTGGCGGGCTTTATACTGCTAAGAATATGGAGATAGATGTATTTCCAGATCTCAATGCCCCTACCGTAGTGATAATGACAGAGGCGAATGGAATGGCTTCGGAAGAGGTGGAACGCCTAGTCTCTTTTCCTATCGAAACAGCAGTGAATGGTGCTACAGATGTACGGCGGGTACGTTCGTCATCTACTACAGGTTTCTCTGTTGTATGGGTCGAGTTCGATTGGGGTACAGATATTTATAAAGCTCGGCAGATAGTAACCGAAAAATTGGCTACTCTGGGTGATGCTTTACCCGAGAATATCGGGCAACCCACATTGGGACCACAATCTTCGATATTGGGAGAAGTGATGATTATCGGACTGACTGCTGACTCTACATCTTTATTAGACCTTCGTACTATTGCCGATTGGACGATTCGTCCACGTTTACTATCTACAGGTGGAGTGGCACAGGTGACAGTTATAGGTGGAGATATCAAAGAATATCAAATATTACTCGATCCGGGGCGTATGAAACATTACGGTGTTACACTGGATGAAGTGTTGCAAGTGACCCGTAATATGAATCAGAATGCATCGGGAGGTGTATTGTATGAATACGGTAATGAATATATAGTAAGAGGTGTTCTGCAAAGTGCCGATGTAAAAGAAATAGGCAAAGCTGTTATAAAGAGAGTTGGAGAGAGTCCTATTCTGATTAGTGATGTTGCAGATGTAAAGATAGGAGCAAAAACACCGAAATTAGGTGTCGCTTCTGAAAAAACAAAGTCTGCTGTGTTGCTGACTATAACCAAGCAACCCAATACGAATACAATCGAGCTGAGTGAAAAGCTGGATGCTTCTATAGCCGATCTGCAAAAGGGACTTCCTACGGATGTGAAAATATCAACAGATATTTTCCGGCAGGAACGTTTTATTAATAACTCTATTAATAATGTGCAAAAATCCCTTTATGAAGGTTCTATTTTTGTGGTCATCGTGCTGTTTTTGTTTTTAATGAATGGTCGTACGACTTTCATTTCTTTAATGGCTTTACCCCTTTCTTTATTAACTTCTATTCTTGCTCTAAAGCTGATGGGCTTAACGATCAATACGATGAGTTTAGGCGGGATGGCTATTGCTATCGGTTCGTTGGTAGACGATGCTATCATAGATGTTGAAAATGTATTTAAGCACTTGAGAGAGAATCGGAAAAAGCCAAAGGAGGAACAACAAAGCGTGCTTACTATTGTATTCGAAGCATCGAAAGAAGTCCGTATGCCGATTTTGAATTCAACATTGATTATTGTCGCAAGTTTTACTCCTTTGTTTTTCCTTAGCGGTATGGAAGGGCGTATGCTTGTTCCCCTGGGGATAGCTTTTATCGTTGCTCTTTTTGCATCTACAATTATTGCTCTTACAGTAACTCCTGTTTTGTGTAGCTATTTGCTCGCAAATAATAAGAAAGATAAGGGAGAAAAAGAATCTGTATTTGTAGTAAAGCTTAAAGCTATCTATGAAAAAAGCTTACATTGGGCATTAGCAAAACAAAAGATAGTATTGGGAATAACAGGTTTGTTGTTGATTTCGGCTATAGCTATTTCTTTCACGTTTGGGCGCAATTTTTTACCGCCATTTAATGAAGGGTCTTTTACAGTAACTGTAAATACCTTGCCGGGAATATCATTAGAGGAATCAGATAAGGTAGGAGCAATGGCAGAACAGGCCATTCTTAGCGTCCCTGAAATACAAACGGTAGGACGTAAAACCGGGCGTGCCGAATTGGATGAGCATTCTTTTGGTGTGAATACTTCTGAGATTGAAGCACCTTTTGTATTGAGAGATCGTCCTCAAAAAGAGGTGTTAGCCGATCTCAGAAATAAGCTGAATGCCATACCGGGAATTAGTGTGGAAATAGGTCAACCGATATCGCATCGTATCGATCATATGCTTTCGGGCACCAAAGCCAATATTGCCATAAAGATTTTTGGAACAGACCTGAATAAATTATTCTCTCTCGGAAATGAGATCAAGTCGAAGATAGAGGGCATAGACGGTGTTGCCGACTTGAATGTAGAGCAGCAGGTAGAGCGTCCCCAATTAAAGATTGTCCCTAAGCGCGAACTGTTGTCAAAATATGGTATCACCTTACCCGAATTTACTGAGTTTGTAACTACAATGCTTTCAGGTGAAGTTGTTTCTCAGGTTTATGATGCAGGTAAAAGTTTTGACTTGACACTAAAAGTTGACGAGAACTATAAAGATCAAGCCGAGAAGATCAGAAATCTGATGATAGATGCTAACGGGCTTAAAGTCCCATTTGCTTATATTGCAGATATATCATCCTCTACGGGTCCTAATACAATCAACAGGGAGAATGCTCAACGTAAGATTGTCGTGTCGGCAAACGTTGCCGGACGAGATTTGCGAAGTGTTGTAAATGAGATTCAGGATAACTTGGATAACAATATTCAGTTGCCTGAAGGATATCATATTGAATATGGAGGACAGTTTGAAAGTGAACAGGCAGCATCGCAGATATTGCTGATCGCTTCTGTTTTTGCGATTCTTATTATCTTTCTATTGCTTTTCAATCAGTTTAGAAGTGTTACACAATCGGCTGTAATTCTTCTTAATCTTCCTCTGGCTCTTATTGGTGGAGTGTATGCTATTCTGTTTACATCCGGAGAGATCAGTATTCCGGCCATTATCGGATTTATATCCTTGTTTGGTATTGCTACGCGAAACGGAATTTTGCTGATGGCTCATTATAACGATTTGGGAAACAAAGGATATTCTGTTAATAAGAGTATATTGCAAGGATCGCTCGATCGTTTGAATCCTATTTTGATGACAGCTTTGTCTTCGGGACTGGCTTTGATACCTCTGGCTGTACAAGGAAGTTTGCCTGGTAATGAAATTCAAAGTCCTATGGCTAAGGTTATTTTGGGCGGACTGCTAACTTCAACCATGTTGAATATGTACATTGTGCCGATTATATACAGAATGCTGAAAAATAGAAAGGCTGTAAAAGAAGAGATTATTTAATAAAAGAGTTATAATTTATGAAACCAATAATATATATTCTTTTGTCGGTGCTGGCTCTCAGTGTACAGGCGCAAGGCTCGTTCGATAATGTATTGAAAGAGATAGAAATGAATAATACAACGCTGAAAGCGTATCGCGAGAAAGCTAATGCCGATAAGATAGGGAACAAAACAGGCATAAATATGGCTAATCCCGAAGTGGAATTCGGTTATCTGTGGGGAAGTCCCTCCGGAGAAGGTAACCGTGTAGACCTTAATGTAACCCAGTCGTTTGATTTTCCTACAGCATATCGCTATAAGACACAATTGTCTGATGGAAAAAACCAACAGGTAGATATGATTTATGATCAACAGAAAGTGGAGATCTTGCAACAGGCTCGCTTAATCTGTGTAGAACTGGTTTATCAAACGAAGATGAACAAGATATTATCGGATCGACTGAAACAAGCCAGAGAACTTTCTGATGCGTATCAGAAGAGTTTTGATCAGGGAAATATCGATGTTTTGGAGCGTAATAAAACGAAGTTGAACTTACTAAATGCTGAGAAAGCGTTGCAGATCAATGAAGTTGATTTGAATTTATCCAAATCTGAGTTGCAACGATTGAACGGAGGGTTGGATATCACAGAATTTAATCGTTATCCAGATTTTACTTTCCCTCTCAATTTTATAGAATGGTTTGCAATAGTAAAGGCTAATAATCCTTCTTTGCGAGTAGCGGAACAAGAAGTTGCCTTAAGTAGAAAGCAGGAACAGCTTACAAGGGCTTTGAATCTGCCTAAGATAACAGCCGGATATGCTAGCGAAAGAGTATCGGGTACAATATTTCAGGGTGTTTCGGTTGGCGTATCCATTCCTTTGTGGGAAGGTAAAAATACAGTGAAGCATCAGAAAGCCCAAACGGTAGCATTGCAGATGCAGCATGAGGACTCTGAGTTACAGTTCAGGAATACCTTGAAGAATCAGTATGATAAAGCAAAAAAATTATCTCTGTTGTTAAAAGAGTATGAAGATGCTTTGAGTGTTACCAGTAGTCAGGATTTGCTTAAAATGGCATTGGATAAGGGGCAATTATCCCTTATTAATTATCTATTAGAGTTGTCAGTGTATTATGAAACAGTGGATAAGTATCTGGAAACAGAACGAGATTATCAGCTTGCTGTAGCTGAGTTACAGCAGTGGGAGAGATAAGATATCATTCTTTTTATTTTTGACGGAGTGAAGAATCATAAATTATAGATTCTTCACTCCGTTCTGTATAATGGCTATTAATTTAGCTTAGGGTTGATGCTCCCAGTATAGCAACATCGTCTACTTTAGATGTATATATCTTCAGGTTCTTTACTGTTTCGGAATAAGGAAAGCTATCAAGGCTATCCATCATGGCAGGAGCAAAATATTCGTAAGCGTTGGCTATACTTCCGCCTAAAATAATCACTCGAGGGTCGTAAGCAAAAAGAATTACTTTCATCAGGTCGCCTACATGGTGTCCAAACTGATTCCATAGAATGATGGAGTCAACATCTTCATTTGCTTTAGCCTTTTCAAAAGCGTCCTTACCGCTGATACCATGTACGCGTGTGAAATAAGAACTACTGCAATAAGATTCATAGTCATATTCCAGATAAGGAATACATCCGACCTCGCCGGCTCCTGTATTTCCTCCATTGTATAATTTGCCATCGATAATAATCCCTGAGCCTACACCTGTTCCTAAAGCAACAGCTACTAAATCTTTAGATCCGGCTCCTTCTCCAAAATGATATTCACCCAGAGCAAAACAATTACAGTCATTATTAACAAAGACCGGGATATTGAATTCTTTTTCTAGTATTTCTTTCAGATGTACTTCTTTCCAAGAGGGGATATTCATTACATTATATACGATGCCTTTTTCTGCATCAACCACCGAAGGTACACCTATACCTATACTTTCTATTTCAGGCGATATGATTTGATGAAGCATGTCTGTCAATTGCTTTATAACGATGTCTTCAGGCTGGTCTGCTTTGCATCGCTCCGATATTTTTTTTACAATGACACCATTATTAACAACACCCATTCTAACATTGGTTCCTCCTAGGTCTATCCCGATTTTCATGATTTTCTGATATTAATTTTTTATTGCATACAAATATAACTTATGAACTTCTAAAGGCAAAACGATTGAAGACATTATATTGACATCCATCTGAAAACAAAATCCATAAAAAAGTAGTATTTTTGATGTCTTAAATAAGAAAGCTCTTTGTAAATTCAACCTGAATGAATAATTTAATGAAATATATCTTTTTATTATTCCTAACCTTCCTTCCTTTCATTTCAATTTCGGCAAATAAACCACATGTAATCAACCTGTCCAAGAGCATGTATAGAGCCGATAATAAAAACTGGTCGATAGCGCAAGACGAAAAAGGAATAATGTATTTTGGTAACGACATAGGCTTGTTGGAGTTCGACGGTGTCGAATGGAAGCTAAACCGTATACCTAATTCTCTAATAGCACGTTCGGTGGCAGTTCTTTCGCATCAAACGATTTTTACCGGAAGCTATGAGGAGTTTGGACGATGGGATAGGGATATCTCAGGCAAATTAGTCTACACTTCTTTAAGTGATCAACTGGATAAAGCTCTTTTTAAAAATGATGATTTCTGGAAGATATGGATTGCGGAAGATTGCGTTTATTTCCAATCTTTTTCGTCCATCTATATGTACGACTATAAAACAGTGAAACATGTACCTTTCAATGGAGGCTTCTTATTATTATCTAAGGTGAGAAATGAATTCTTGGTGCAGCAAATGTTTGGAGCATTGTATCGCCTGAAAGGTGCTACATTAACAAAGATAGAAGGGAGTGAAATCTTTACGAATACAGATGTTAGGGTTATATTGCCATATTCAACAGATAAATATCTTATAGGTACATCCACAAAAGGAATGTATATTTATGATGGGAGCACGTTTAAACAATGGAACTCTGCCATATCGTCTGTATTAAGTTCTGCAGAGCTTAATTGCGGTATATTGTCTTCGAAGGGTGTTTATTTTTTCGGAACTATATTAGATGGTATTTATCAGGTTGACGAAGCTGGTAATATATTAGATCATCTATCTACTATAAATACCCTCCAGAATAATACGGTGCTATCCCTCTATGAAGACAATATAGGCAATGTGTGGGCTGCTCTGGATAAAGGTATCTCTTATATACAGCATATAGAGAATATGGACTGCTATATAGATAAAGGAGGGAAAACTGGTGCGGTATATGGTGGTGCTCTGTGGAATGATAAATTGTTTGTTGCTACCAATCAGGGTGTGTTTTACATAGCTGCTGAAGACCTTAAAAAGCCGGAAGCTCTGTCTAACATGAAACTGATAAATGGAACACAAGGACAAGTCTGGACATTAAAAGTTGTGAATGGAAAGCTGTACTGTTGCCACAACAAAGGTCTAAAAATGATAAATAGTAACCTTTCGGTTTCAGATGTGTTTGATATACATACGGGTGTCTACAACATCATGGAAGCAAAATATAAAGAGAAAGACTTGCTTTTTCTTTCTACCTATCAATCTCTAAAAATTGTAGATCCCGCTACAAATAAGGTCTATGTGCCGAAGCAGATATCGGAGCCGATAATTAATGCTGATATTGATCATATCGGTAATATATGGCTAGAACATGCTAATAGAGGTATTTATAGATGTAAACTCGGTGACGATCTCTCTGGGTTTGAAACATTCTCATATTACGGAGGAAGTAATAAAGATGGATTCCCATACAAAATGAAAATGTTTAAGGTGGGGGGACGTATTGTTTTGCTTGGAAATAATGAGTTTTATACCTACGATGATATTTCAAATAAAATAGTGCCGAATACAATACTGAATGATTGCTTTAAAAATGTAAAGAACCTAAAGCAAATTGTACATATTCGTGGAAATCTATTTTGGGCACTTACAGATGCTTCGATTTATAAATTCTCGTATGATGGCTATGAGGCATCTATTCTCGAAAGCTACAACTTAGGAATGAACTTATCATTGGTAAACGCATACGAAAATGTGTCTATCCTGAATGATTCATTGAGCCTTGTCTGTTTGGATAATGGGTTTATGATATATAATAAAGAACATGTTGTAAAAAAAGACCTTCAAAATAAATTACCTCTTCCATATTTAAGGATGTTGGGAACAACAAATGGTTATGGTGATTACGAATATAAGAATCTTGCTCAATTAGCTAAGATATCATATAACTATAATACTGTAACCTTTGGCTTTTCGGCAGAAAATGCATTTTCATCTAATTTCTCATTTCAGTATATGTTGCAGGGGGTAGATAATGACTGGTCTCTACCTCAAAAGGTGAATGGTGCTCAGTATGCTCGTCTACCTGAGGGTAAGTATGTCTTTATGGTACGTACGGTAGATAATCTCGGACATTATTCCGAATCTATATCTTATGAGTTTGAAATATTGCCGCCTTGGTATCAGACTATTTGGGCGTATATGTTTTATATTCTTGCTTTTTTCTTTGTCATGTATATCATCTGGATGCTTATATTAAGACGATATCGAAACTTGCATCTTCAAAAGATCAGACATAGAGAAACCCGACGCTTGAAAATGTTGGCCGGGGAGTTGCAGCAAGAAGTGGAACAAAAGAGTGCCGAACTTCTTACTCAAACATCTTTTATCATTCAGAAAAATGAACTCATTTTGAAAGTAAAAGATATCATAGATGATTTTTATTCAAAGAATAGAAACAATGCATTGATTCCGTTATCTCAAAAAATAAATGCCTTGCTCAATAGCAATATGAATACGGAAGATGATTGGAAAACATTTTTATTAAAGTTTGAAGAAAAACATACAGGTTTTTTCAGAAAGATGAAAACTCTATACCCTCAGTTAACGAATAATGATCTTAGGCTTTGTGCTTGTTTGAAACTAAATTTGGAAACAAAGGAGATTGCGTCTTTAATGAATTTATCTATTAGAGCCGTTGAAAATAGTCGTTATAGACTAAGAAAAAAGTTAAATATTCTTCCTTCCCAGAACTTAAATGAGTTTTTTCTGAATATAGATTAACTATTGTAATTTATTGTTTGTTATATTATTATGATTGTTTGAGAGGTAAAAGTGAGGTGGTGGCATTGTTAAAAGAGGAGAGGGTGTATTCACGGTGTATTAACTTTTAGAAACACTCTGTCTATAAACTCTAATTTTGACACAAATCTAATATCATACGCACAGAAAGAACAATCATAACTTAGCCGTTACTGGAAAATACGATCACTTTTTAGTTCTTCTTTTCTGTCGTTCATAGTAGATTTTATTTGAAAATATGTGTTTAAATAAAAAGTAAGACTATGAAAATTAAACCTAAAAAAATGAAAAGTTCAGCTGCTCTCATGCGGAGAATTTTTTTCTTCACTTGTTTTCTTTTGGCAAGCGTGACGACTATTTATGCGCAGACCAAAACAATCTCGGGTAAGGTTGTGGATCAAGCGAATGAGCCTCTAATCGGAGTTAGTGTTCTGGTACAAGGTACAACAAACGGAACAATAACAGATATAGATGGTATGTATTCTCTTTCTGCAAAACAAGGAGATGTTCTTGTGTTTTCTTATTTGGGAATGAAATCTCAATCAGTTACTGTAGGTGCCCAGAATGCGATAAACGTAGTATTGGAAGATGACGCCAAAATGCTAACGGAAACAGTCGTAATTGGTTATGGTACAGCAAAGAAAAGAGACTTGACCGGGTCCATAGCTAGTATTAAAGCTGAGGATATAGCAAACCGTCCATCTGCAAACCCATTAGCTTCTTTGCAAGGAAAAGTAGCGGGGGTACAGGTCGTAAATACAGGTATTGCCGGACAAGATCCCGAAATTCGTATTCGTGGAACAAATTCAATTAACGGATATAAGCCGCTATATGTAGTTGATGGATTATTTAACGATAACATTAGCTTCTTAAATGCTGCCGACATTGAATCAATGGAAATCTTAAAAGACCCTTCATCATTAGCTATCTTTGGTGTACGTGGTGCAAATGGTGTTATTATTGTTACTACTAAAAAAGCGAAAGAAGGTCAGACATTGGTAAATATCAATACTTCTTTTGGTTTTAAATCGGTAGTAGATAAAATCAAAATGGCGAATGCTGCACAGTTTAAAGAACTTTATTCAGAGCAGTTAGCAAACCAAGGAGCAAGTCCTTTCGATTATAGAAACTGGACTGCTGATACAGATTGGCAAGATGAAATATTCCAAACAGGATTTATTACCAATAACAATATTAGTATAACATCTTCTAGCGAAAGGAATAAGTTCTACATGGGTGTTGGGTATACTTCAGAAGAAGGAACTTTGAAACATGAACAATTCAGTAAGGTAACTATCAATCTGAGCAGTGATTACACTATCACTAAAGCATTTAAAGTTGGATTCCAATTTAATGGTGCTCGTTCAACCCCTCTTAATACTTCTACCAGCTTATATACAGATGCTGTCAAGAGAGCTTTATATGCAGCACCTATAGGAGCGCCTTATAATGAAAAAGAAGGTTTGTATAATACATTGCCTAGTTTCCAAAAAAATGAAGTGTCAAATCCGATGACTATTGTTGAGTTACAAAAGGATATGAACAAAGTAATTGATTACAGAGCATCCGGTAATGTATATGGAGATCTTACTTTCTTGAAGAACTTCAATTTCCGTGTAATGTATTCATTAGATTACAAATCTTATGATAGCAGATTATACACTCCTAAGAGAACTATATTCGATGTTGATACTCAACAACCTGTGGTTATGGGAGATGGGAAAACTGCTGTGCAGCAACAAAAAACAAATGAAACAAAGGTTCAAAGCGATTATTTGTTGACTTATACAAATAGCTTTAATAATCATAATATTACAGCCACAGCCGGTTTTACAACATTCTACAATAGCTTATCCACCCTTACGGGGAAACGTAGTGAAGGGAATGGACTTCCTATTGCAAATGATCCTGACAAATGGTTTGTTAGCATTGGGGACCCGGATGCTGCTACAACAGGTAGTGATCAATGGGAACGTTCTACTGTATCATTTCTACTTAGGGGATTATATAATTACAAAAATAAATATTTGTTTAATGGTTCATTCCGGCGCGATGGCTCATCAGCTTTCTTCTATACTGGTAATGAATGGCAAAATTTTTACTCTGTTGGAGCAGGTTGGGTGATGACAGAAGAGGATTTTATGAAAAATCTTACTTTCCTTGATTATTTGAAATTGAAAGGATCGTGGGGCACTCTGGGCAACCAAAACATGCTTAGGGTTTATCCGGCAGAACCAATCTTAATAAATACAACATCGGCCGTATTTGGAGACAATATCATTCCTGGATATACCATCGCTTATTTACCTAGTGTCAGTTTAAGATGGGAAAAAGTAAAAGCATGGGAAGCTGGGTTTGAAGCTTATTTCTTGAAGAACAGACTGAATTTCGAAGGTGTGTATTATAAGAAAAATACAAATCAGTTATTAGCTGAAGTGCCTGGTATAACTGGAACAACACCTGGTCTTCAGAATCTTGGTGAAATTGAAAACAAAGGAGTTGAACTATCTCTTTCATGGAATGATAAAATTGGTTCTGATTGGAGATATGGAATAAACGCAAATTTTACCACAATTAAAAATAAAGTATTATCTCTATACCAAGATGGATATACTATTACTGATGGCACATCAGGACTTCCAATGATGTCTTATACTCAGGCTGGTTACCCGATTGGTTATTTCTATGGATACAAAGTAGAGGGTGTATATCAAAATCAGACTGAAATAGATAACTCTCCTACAAATAAATTAACAAAAGTATTACCGGGAGACCTTAAGTTTAAAGATGTAAATGGAGATGGTGAAATTACTACTGCAGACAGAACAATGATTGGTAATCCTACTCCTGATTTCACATATGGACTTTCTGTAAATGTAGGATACAAGAATTTTGACTTGTCAGTTGATATGATGGGAGTATATGGTAATGAAATTTATCGCACATGGAATATTTTTGAATGGTCTCAGTTCAACTATTTGGAATCGAAAATGGGTAGATGGCACGGAGAAGGCACATCTAACACTGAGCCTATTTTGAATAGAAAACGTGCAATAAATGGTAAGGATTATCCATCTGAGTATTTCATTGAAGACGGTAGCTTCTTTCGTATCAGAAACATTCAATTAGGTTATACTTTCGGAGCAGATATGTTGAAGAAATTAAGAATGAAATCTTTGAGAGTATATATAAATGCTCAAAATCCTAAAACGTGGAAAAACAATACAGGTTATACACCGGAAATCGGAGGATCTGCTACAGCATTTGGCATCGACTCTAATCCATATCCTATGCCTGCAGTTTATACATTTGGTTTAAATCTTACATTTTAATAGATAAAAACAATATATTATGAAACGAATATTTAATAAATATATATATGCCGCTATAATTGCTGTTTTAGCATTCTCGGTTATCAGCTGTAATGATTTTCTGGACAAGAGTCCTCAAGGAAGTTTTACTGGGGATGACGATACTAGTGGTGGACTTGAAGCAAAGGTATTTGGAGTATATTCCAAAATGAGAAGTTATAATATAACTGCCGGAATTCCAGCTTTTGCAGTCCACATGTTCCGTTCCGAAGATTCAGAAAAAGGGAGTACAGAGAATGATGGACCGGATAATGCCAGATTTTGGGACGATTTCGAATATACCCCAAACAATGGAATCTTGGGCACATATTGGAATCATAACTATTCGATAATTCATGACTGTAACTCTACTATAGATACTATACAGAAATTGAATAATAGTGACCTTAGAAGCTTGGAAGCAGAAGCTAAATTCTTTAGAGCTTATTGTTATTTCAACTTGGTAAGAGCATGGGGTGAAGTTCCTAAAATAGATTTTAAAATAACAAATGCATCACAGGCTAATATTGCTAAGAGCTCTGCTACTGAGATTTATGCACTAATTGATGCTGATCTTACTTTTGCCGAAGCTAACCTGCCTCAATCATGGGAAACAAAGTACAAAGGGCGTTTAACTTGGGGTGCTGCCAGATCTTTACATGCCAGAACGTATATGATGCGTAACGACTGGGGTAATATGCTTGCTGCGTCTAAAGATGTTATCAATTCGGGAATCTATAATCTGAATACAGCAGTAGATCAAGTGTTCACCGATGCTGGAGAAAACTGTGGTGAATCAATATTTGAATTACAGTGTACTGCAACAGCGGCCAAACCAGGAAGTACAGATATAGGTAGCCAGTTTTGTCAGGTACAAGGTGTGAGAGGTGCCGGACAATGGAATCTTGGCTGGGGTTGGCACATGGCAACAAAAGAGCTGGGAACAGCTTTCGAGCCTGGAGATCCACGTAAAGATGCTACACTTCTGTATTTCAGAAAACCGGGTGAAGCTATCACTCCTGAAAATACAAACAAGCCATATGGCGAGTCTCCTGAATCATCTGCAATGGGTGCATACTTTAATAAAAAAGCATACACAAATCCTGCGATGAGAGCTAAATATACGAGAGAAGGATTCTGGGTTAATATACGTATTATCCGTTATCCGGACGTTATTCTTATGGCTGCAGAAGCCGCAAATGAACTAGATCAGACTGAAGATGCTTTAAAATATTTGGAAATGGTAAGATCTCATGCGAGAGGAGCTAGCACCAGTATATTGCCAAAGGTTACTACAGAAGATCAGGTGGAATTGAGAAAAGCTATTCAGCGTGAAAGAAGAGTTGAATTAGCTTTAGAACCAGACCGTTTTTATGACTTAGTACGTTGGGGTACTGCTAAAGAAGTATTACATGCAGCAGGTAAAACAAATTATCAAGATAAGCATGCATTACTTCCGGTTCCTCAATCGGAAATCGATAAATCAAATGGCGTTTTGAAACAAAACCCCAACTATCAATAAGGTTTATTAGGTTATCACATTTTTAATGGTAAGGGCTAGACAATTAGCCCTTACTAGTTTTAGGCAAGAAATAATTAGAGTTAAGGTATAACTGAAATTTAAGGTAAAATGACTGTAAGACAATTATTATTGGTCTTCTTGGCCTTCTTTGCTATCTCGGGCAATATATTGGCACAAGGGAAAGATCCAAAGATGGATAAGTTTATCAATGATTTAATGAGTAAGATGACGCTGGAAGAGAAAATCGGACAGCTTAATCTGCCTAGTTCCGGAGATATAACTACTGGACAGGCTAAAAGCAGTAATATAGCTGAAAAAATAAAGAAAGGACAAGTTGGTGGGTTATTCAATATAAAAGGTGTTGAAAAAATAAAAGAAGTTCAACGCATTGCAGTAGAACAGAGTCGTCTGAAAATTCCATTAATATTTGGAATGGACGTAATTCACGGATACGAAACTGTATTTCCAATTCCTTTGGGGATGGCTGCTACATGGAATATGGCTGCTGTAGAGCAATCTGCACGTATCGCTGCAATAGAAGCAAGTGCCGATGGTATTTGCTGGACATTCAGTCCAATGGTTGATATTTCAAGAGATCCTCGTTGGGGACGTTTTTCGGAAGGAAATGGAGAAGATCCTTTTCTTGGAGGACAAATCGCAAAAGCGATGGTTCGCGGATATCAGGGAGTAGGAGAGAACATGTATAAGTCTAACTCCAATATTATGGCTTGTGTTAAGCACTATGCACTGTATGGTGCAGGTGAAGCAGGTCGCGACTATAATACTGTAGACATGAGCCGTATACGTATGTTTAATGAATATATGTACCCTTATCAGGCTGCAGTAGAGGCAGGTGTGGGGAGCGTAATGGCTTCGTTTAATGAAGTGGACGGAGTTCCGGCTACAGCTAACAAATGGTTGATGACAGATGTATTGCGTAAGCAATGGGGGTTTAACGGGTTTGTAGTTACAGACTATACCGGAATAAGTGAAATGATAGATCACGGAATTGGTGATTTGCAAACCGTTTCGGCTCGTGCCTTAAAGGCCGGAATCGATATGGATATGGTAAGTGAAGGCTTGGCTACAGTTGGCAAGTCTCTGAAAGAAGGAAAAGTTACGCAAGCCGAAATAGATCAGGCTTGTCGCCGTGTGTTGGAAGCTAAATATAAATTGGGATTATTTGCAGATCCATATAAATATTGCGATGTAAATCGTGCAAAAAAAGAAATATACACAGCCGAAAATCGTGCTGTTGCTCGTAAGATAGCTTCAGAAAGTTTTGTTTTACTTAAAAATGCAAATAATACATTGCCTTTGAAAAAAGGTGGAACTATAGCAGTGGTTGGCCCTTTGGCAAACACACGCTCTAATATGCCCGGAACATGGAGTGTTGCTGTAGACCTGACTAAACCCGCAACCGTAGTTGAAGGTATCCAGGAGGTAGCCGGAAGCAATGCTAAGGTTGTGTATGCAAAGGGTAGCCATCTGATAAATGATGCAAAATATGAACAAAATGCGACTATGTTTGGTCGTACATTACATAGAGATCAGGAAACTCGCAGTAATGAAGAAATGCTACAAGAAGCATTACAAATATCAAAGGATGCAGATGTAATCGTTGCAGCATTGGGCGAATCGTCTGAGATGAGTGGAGAATCTAGTTCTCGTACCGAAATTGGTATACCTGATGTACAGAAAGAATTGTTAAGAGAATTATTGAAAACCGGAAAACCTGTCGTCTTGGTGTTGTTTACAGGTCGTCCATTGACTTTGACTTGGGAAAATGAAAACGTACCAGCCATTCTTAATGTTTGGTTTGGTGGTTCAGAGGCTGCACACGCTATTGGAGATGTTTTGTTTGGAGACGTTAATCCAAGCGGAAAACTTGTTGCTACTTTCCCTCAGAATGTAGGACAGATACCGCTATTCTACAATCATAAAAATACAGGTCGTCCGTTGCACGAAGGACGATGGTTTGAGAAATTCCGTAGCAACTATTTAGATGTAAGTAACGATCCGTTATATCCGTTTGGATACGGATTAAGCTATACTACATTTAGTTATAGCGACGTTAAATTGAGCTCTACAACACTTGATGCAAAAGGAGAATTAACAGCTTCCGTCACTGTTACAAATACAGGAAAATATGATGGAGCTGAGGTTGTTCAACTTTATATTCGTGACTTGGTCGGTAGTGTGACACGTCCGGTGAAAGAATTGAAAGGCTTTGAAAAAACATTTATAAAAGCAGGGGAAAGTAAAAATGTTAGTTTTAAGATAACTCCTGAGTTATTGAAATTCTACAATTACAACCTCGAATATGTATTTGAAAAAGGTGATTTTGATGTGATGATAGGAGGTAATAATAGTGATGTTAAATCTGCGAGATTTACATTGAATTAAATGCTCTGAGTCTTGAAAAAGAGACTATGTAATCTTAGTCTCTTTTTCTTGTTTATTATTAAAACAGATAATATGAAAAAAATATATATACCATTCATTTCTATAATGCTTGTTCTAGTGGCTATTAGTTGTAAGGATAAATCCAATAAAGATACTGATGATAGCTCCACAGAGCCAATTGCTATTACAGATGAGGCTCTATTGGATAGTGTTCAGCGCAGGACATTCAATTATTTTTGGGATGGAGCTGAACCTACGAGTGGAATGGCTCGCGAACGCTTTCATGTAGATGGAGTATATCCTCAAAATGATAAAAATGTAGTGACCTCCGGAGGTAGTGGCTTTGGAATAATGGCTATTGTTGCCGGAATAGACAGAGGGTATATAACTCGTGAACAAGGTTTAGAACGGTTTGCAAAGATTCTAAACTTTCTCGAAAAAGCAGATTCTTTTCATGGTGTATTTCCACATTGGTGGAATGGTGAGACAGGTGAAGTAAAAGGATTTAGTGATAAGGATAATGGAGGAGACTTAGTTGAAACCTCATTCCTTCTACAAGGTTTATTGACCCTTCATCAGTATTATATAAATGGGTCTGATGCAGAAAAAGCTTTAGCTGTCCGTATTGACAACCTTTGGAAAAATGTGGACTGGAACTGGCATCGTAACGGTCAAAATGTATTGTATTGGCATTGGAGCCCTAACCATTCATGGGAAATGAATTTTCCTATTCGTGGATATAATGAATGTCTCATTACTTATGTACTGGCTGCATGTTCTCCTACTCATGGTACTCCGGCTGAGGTCTATCATGAAGGTTGGGCAGAAAACGGAAAAATTATTGCTCCTCATCAATTGGAAGGATATAACCTAAATATGCGTTATCAAAGCAATAGCGGAGCAGGCCCTTTATTCTGGGCTCACTACTCATTCTTAGGATTAAATCCTACCGGGCTAAAAGATAAGTATGCTGATTATTATCAGGAAATGAAAAATTATACACTGATAAATAGAGCGTATTGCTTGCGTAACCCAAAAGGTTTTAAAGGTTATGGAGAAGATTGCTGGGGCTTGACTGCTAGTTATTCAGTAAAAGGGTATAGCGCTCACGAGCCAACAGAAGAAGGAGACCTCGGTGTAATAACTCCTACGGCCGCTTTGTCTTCTATTGTGTATACTCCCGAGGAATCAATGAAAGTAATGCGCAAGCTATATCGCATGGGCGATAAGGTTTGGGGGCAATATGGTTTTTATGACGCATTTAGTGAAACAGATAACTGGTATCCACAGCGTTATTTAGCAATAGACCAAGGTACAATAGCTGTGATGATCGAGAACTATCGTTCGCAGTTGCTTTGGAATCTATTTATGAGTCACCCTGATGTTCAAAAGGGGCTTAAGAAACTAGGTTTTGAATCTCCTTCATTGAATTAAAGAGTAATAGAATCAAAAGCAAATAGCATGACAACTCACATGAAGTAAGATGTATTATCGTTATCTTTAATGTCAGTTATTTTAAAATTAAGGTTATGAAAAAAGGTGTTTTATCTTTCATTTTTCTAATTTGTTCTTTATTCAGTTTCGCTCAGTTCAAGAATGCCTCATTCATGTTTGACGGGCATACATTGCCATATCAGATAATGTATCCTGAAAACTATGATGAGTCGAAGCAATATCCATTGGTCGTATTTCTTCATGGAGCAGGAGAGCGAGGTAATGATAATCAGAAGCAATTGACTCATGGTAAGCAGTTCCTTATTGATAATTTTCAGTCTGTTTATCCAGCTATCGTTATAGCACCTCAATGCCCAGCCGATAGTTATTGGGCTAATGTCGTTCGTCACCAGATTGATGATAAAATGACATTGACATTCGGTCTTTCTGATGGAATTACAGAGCCAATGAGTACACTGATTGCTTTGGTGCAAAATTGGCTGACCTCAGGGAAAGTAGACTCCAACCAAGTATATGTAGGTGGTTTGTCAATGGGGGGTATGGGTACATTGGAATTGTTGTGGCGATTGCCTGATACTTTCTCCGCGGCGTTCCCTATTTGTGGAGGCGCAGATTTGAGTAAGCTGCCTTTGTATGCCCACAATACAGCTGTTTGGGTTTTTCATGGGAGTGCCGACTCTGTCGTTCCTGTAGAAAATTCGAGAAATATATATAAGCGTCTCAAAGAATTGGGGTGTGATGCGGAATATACCGAATATGAAGGAGTTAATCATAATAGCTGGGACAATGCCTTTAAAGAAGAAGGACTTGCCTCATGGCTGTTTAAACATAAAAAATAAAAGCTGAATTCAAGGTCTGTTTGGTGTTAGGCTAACTATGGTTGGTAATTGGTGTTATAAGGAGTAGAGACTGCATTAGTATTGTATGACTTTTGCAGTCTCTTTTTATATTCTACTTGTCAGCTATATTCGCTCTTACTTTTGTAAGGAAACTTAGCATCGCTGCACTGTCTTTTTTCTCGATGATCTCTAAAAGATGCTTTAATTCACCTCGTATACTCTCCACCTGAGCAGGAGTATAAGGGTTGAAGAGAATCTCGGTCAACAAATAATCATCTTCCGACAGAAGCCCTTTTGCAATATTCATGTGACGCTTAAATGTTGTTCCCGGAGCATCTTGATGCTTCATTACCGAAGCAAATACAAGTGTAGACGCAAACGGAATAGAAAGGGAATATGCAATCGTTTCGTCATGCTCTTCGAATGTATACTCGAAAACGTTCAACTTAAGACTGTTATACAAGTCTTTGAAAAATATTTTTCCCCAATGGTTCGATTCCGAAATTACAATTGCACTCTGTGTACTAAGATCTGTTAGGTTGGCAAATGTAGGGCCAAACATAGGATGGGTAGATGCAAACGGTCTGCCAGTTTTTTTATAAAACTCTTTTAGTCCCGTTTTTACGGATGCAATATCCGACAATATACAATCTTCATCCAGATATGGCAGTACCATTTCAAATGCCTGAATCGTATATTTCACTGTTGCTGCATTAATAACAATTTCAGGCTTAAAGTCCCTTATCTCTTCGGGATTGCTCATTCTGACTACATTATAAACAAATCGTAGCCGTTTGGGATCAATGTCAAATATAGCAACTTCGTGATCGAAACTTAATACATCAGTAAAGAAGGAGCCCATTTTTCCGGCTCCTAATATTAATATCTTCATATACGGTTACTTGTTTAATATCTCAACCTGTTGTCTTACAGATTCTTCGTGTATTGCTTCCAGAACCACACGCATAAAGTCAGGATTCATACTCATAGATGTAGCCTGAGCAATTCGTTTCTGTAGAATTTCGTCATAACGGTCTGTTTGAACAACGGTTAGGTTGTGCTCTTTCTTGAATGTACCTATTTCGCATGATATGCGCATACGTTTTGCAAGTAATTCCAGCAACTGATCATCTAGTTCGTCTATTTGTCTGCGAAGGTCAGAAAGGTCTTCTGTCGATTGCTTACCATCACGAATAATAAGTGCTGTCAGTATTTCTTTTAGTCTCACCGGTGTTACCTGTTGAGAAGCATCACTCCAAGCATTTTCAGGGTCGCAATGAGTTTCTATAATCAATCCGTCATAGTTTAAGTCCATTGCTTGCTGGCATAGCGGCTGTATAAGGTCACGTTTTCCTCCGATATGACTTGGGTCACAAATAACAGGCAGATCAGGAAAACGACGTTTCAGTTCGATCGGTATATGCCATTGAGGCAGGTTTCTGTATATTTTCTTGTCGTATGAACTAAATCCACGGTGTATTGCTCCTATCTTGGTCAGACCTACATTGCTGAGGCGTTCAAGAGCACCGATCCATAACTCTAAATCGGGATTAACAGGGTTCTTTACCAATACCGGGATATCAACACCCTGTAGCGCTTCTGCTATTTCCTGAACTGCGAACGGATTTGCTGTTGTACGGGCACCGATCCATAACATGTCTATCCCATATTTAAGGGCTTCATAAACGTGTTTCTGTGTTGCAACTTCAGTAGAAACGTACATTCCAGTTTCTTGTTTCACTTTTTTGAGCCAAGCAAGACCTTCGCTGCCAACTCCTTCAAATCCACCCGGTTTAGTGCGAGGTTTCCATATTCCGGCACGAAGGATTTTTATACCGTCTGCTGCTAGTTGCTTTGCTGTATTCATTACTTGTTCTTCGGTCTCGGCACTGCATGGACCGGCTATTACAAGAGGACGTTTCGGGTCAACTCCCGGAAGTAAAATTGAGTCTAGTTTCATATTTATTTTAATTTGTTTTTTGATTATTCTATATTTTAGCTAAAAAGTGACAAAAGTGACAACTTTTATTATGTTTTTATCTGTTACCTTTTATTTACTGTCTATAATTTAATACTCTATAATAGATAAATTTAGGCTATCCTGATAAATGGTATTGTGGCAATCATTAATTTGTTACCTTCTTTATTCTTTCCAAGGCCTCTTTCAGCATGTCTTCATTGCAGCACAAAGAGATACGTATATATCCTTCTCCTTTGTTCCCGAAAATGAATCCCGGGGTTAGGAAAACATTCGCTTCGTATAAAATTTTATCAGCCAATTCTTCGCTGCTTTTGTATTCTGCCGGAATCTTTCCCCAAAGAAACATTCCCGATTGTTTTTTATCAAAAGTGCAACCTAACTCTTTCATAATAGCTTCTGCATATTGACGGCGATTACTGTATAATTTGATATTGTTTTCTTTGTGCCATTCGTCCGAATTGTTAAGAGCGGCAATGGCTGCCAACTGTATAGGTTTTAGTATTCCACTCTCGATGTTGGTCAGAACCTTTAGCACCCATTGTATAAATTGTGTATTTGAAGCCAATGTCCCAATTCTCCATCCGGGCATATTGTGCGATTTACTCATCGAATTGAGTTCGATACATATATCTTTCGCTCCTTCTACTTGTAGTATGCTTAACGGCTTTTCGTTAAGAATAAGACTGTAAGGATTATCATGAGCTATGATTATGCCATGTTTCTTTCCAAAAGCAACTATTTTTTCAAATAATTCGACCGTAGCATTTGCTCCTGTAGGCATGTTAGGATAATTAATCCACATTAGCTTTACATTCGATAAGTCTAGCTTTTCCAAAGCATCGAAATCCGGTTGCCAATTGTTATTCTCATCCAAGTCGTAAGAGACAATATTTGCCCCAACAAGCTTGCTCACAGAGCTATATGTCGGATACCCCGGATTAGGTACTAATACTCCGTCTCCCGGATTGAGAAAAGCCAGAGAGATATGTAAGATCCCTTCTTTCGAGCCTATCAAAGGTTGTATCTCATTTGCAAAGTCCAGATTTACATTATAAGTTCTTTTATACCAATCAGCAAAAGCCTTACGCAACTCGGCAATACCCACATGTGGTTGATAGCCATGTACATCTTTTTTTATTACAGATTCACACAGGGCTTTTGTGGTTTCTTCGGAAGGAGGGAGATCCGGGCTTCCCACTCCGAGACTAATCACATTTTTTCCCATTGCGTTCATTTCGGCTACTTCTCTTAGTTTTTTCGAAAAGTAGTATTCACTTACTGTATTAAGGCGGTCTGCCGGTACTATTGTTCTCATATTGTTATTAGCAGTTTGCTATTGTTAAATCGTGTTTTTTTATAATTCGCTTTGTTTTCCGTTTGGATATTCTCCCAAAAGCTTTAGTTCACTCGTTAAAGGGCGAATTGCCTGTAGCGATTGCTTGTATCGGGTAAGATCAGAAAATGTGAGGTCTACATAGAACTGATATTCCCATTCTCTGCCTATTATTGGTAGAGATTGTATCTTAGTCAAGTTGATGCCGTAGAAAGAAAATACGGATAAAACTTTCGATAAGCTGCCTTCGCTATGTGGAGTTGTGAATACAATAGACGATTTATTCAGCACTTCTCCTTTTTGAAGTTCGTCTACCACCCATGGATTCGCTATAATAAGAAAGCGAGTAAAATTGTGCTTATTTGTCTCAATTCCCCTCGCTAAGATGTTTAGTCCATAAATTTCGGCCGCTTTGGTGCTGCATATCGCAGCAGTGGTCGATAGATGTTTCTCTGCTACATCTTTTGCAGCCAAAGCCGTATCTTCATGCTCTATAATCCTAACACCCGGTAGCGTATCCAGGAATTCTGTACATTGCATGAGTGCAATCGGATGCGATTCCACTTCTTTTATATCATGAATTGTTTGTCCGGGCAATGCCGCCAGACAATGAGAGATGCGTTGTTTGTATTCTCCTGCTATAGGGAGTTTATTTTCTTTTAGCAGATCGTAGTTGCCCAGAAGGCTACCGGCGATAGTGTTCTCTATGGCTATAATCCCGATTGTATTCGGTTCTTTTTTGATTGTTGTGAAAATATCACGAAAAGTAATGCATGGAACAATTTCGACTTCTTCTCCGAAAAAATTCTCTGCGGCTATCCCATGATATGCACCTAATCCTCCTTGTATCGCAACTCTTTTCATAAAATGTTATCAAAAAAAAATCCCGTCATATTTGACAGGATTCCATATATTCTTGTTGTTTTAATTCTCTCCAAATTTCTCATACAAAATCCTGTTCTACTTTCTAAAGTAAAAGTAAAAAAAGAAAAAGTATGTATAAGAAAAAATATTCATTCTAACGCTTGTTGTTTTAAATGTGATTACAAAAGTAATATTTTTTTGAATATTGCAAGCATTTCACTCTTTTTTTATTCAGAAAATTGTAAAAATGAGGATTTCTAGTTGTTATTACCACTTTCCGTTTACGATTGTTTCACTTTTAAGTAGTGACGGATCAACTTTTACGTATTTAATTTTTTCTCTGCGCCACGTGTATACTATGTGTATCATACCGTCTTCCCCTTGTATAACCGATGGGTAGGAATATTCCTTTATTGGAGAGTCTTCGAGAATGAGTGATGCTTTCCAGGTAATTCCATCGTCAGATAGAGCGACATTAAGCGGAGTACGAGCTTTATCCTTATATGCACTCTCTGATGCTGCTACATGATTGTACACCATTAGTTGGCATCCGTCTTTGAGTGTTACGGCATCCGTCCCCGAGTTGTTATTTGGTAAGTAAAGAGCTATAGGATCGCTCCATGTTTCTCCTTCATCTTTCGAAAAAGCGGATATGATATGTTCGTTCTGAGAGCGACATACTATTTGCAATACATTATTGCTTAATGTTAATATACTTGGTTGAATAATATTCCAAGGTTTGCTGTTGATCGGAGATGTTTTTCTCCAAGTTTTCCCTCTGTCTTCGGTAAATTCCATGTGAACCTGCCATCCATCGTTCTCGGTACTCGATGCGCAAATTAGTTTGTTACCAATCAGAATCGGTTTATTTTTTATTGGACCCAGAAAACCTTCCGGTAGCGCTTCGGGTTTTGTCCATGTTTGTCCGTCATCGTATGAGCGGATTAGGTAACCTGTCCAATCTTGCACATTCTTTCCTATTTTATAAAACAATAGCAATTCGCCATCGGGATATTGAAATAAGACCGGGTTATAACAGGCCTTCCTTAAAGTATCGCTCACGATGCCATCCGCTACCTTCACAGGCGGAGTCCATCCTGTTGCAGTATGACGAGAAGTATATATATTGACTTCGGGGTGTCCCTCGTATTTTCCGCCAAAAAATGCCGTAATCAAACCCGACGGGGTTTCAGCAATTGTAGCTGCATGAACCGAGGGGAATTCAGCAGAATCATAAATGAATTGATCCACTAGGATACCTTCTTTCCATTTATGATTATCTGCACTTTGGGCTAAACAAGGGATAGTGAGTATACTTATTGTTGCGATGAGTATACTATAAGCTCGGAAATAGAATTTGTCCATTTATATTTCTTGAAATGTTATTTTTTTTAGATTGTTATTACAATAATATACTAGCTATCTCCGATAGTTTACTTCTTTCTCCTTTTATCAGATTGACATGTGCGAAAATATCTTGTCCTGTCATTTTATCTATCATGTAAGCCAACCCATTTGACTGAGCATCAAGATAAGGAGAATCGATCTGTTGTAAATCTCCTGCAAAAATCATTTTCGTACCTTCACCTGCACGGGTTATAATGGTTTTTATTTCGTGAGGTGTCAGGTTTTGAGCTTCATCGATAATACAGATCATCTCAGATAGACTTCGTCCGCGAATATAAGCCAATGCTTCTATCTCCAGCTTCTTACTTGCCTGCATCGCTTCTATATTCTTGTACTCAGCACCACCGTAAGGAATGTGATTTTTTATTACAGATAAATTGTCGAAAAGAGGCTGCATATAAGGTGCTATTTTTTGTTTTTCGTCACCGGGTAAGAATCCCAATTCTTTGTTTCCTAATGCAACGATAGGGCGGGCGAGGAGTATCTGGTCAAAGTTTTCACTTTGTTTCAATGCTGAAGCTAAGGCCAGTAACGTTTTTCCTGTTCCAGCTTTTCCTGTAAGTGCTACTAATTTTATTTCGGGATCGGTGAGTACCTCCATCGCAAATGTTTGTTCCGCATTTCGTGGTTGTATGCCGTAACAAATCTGCTTGTCTATTTTCTTTATCTTTTTAGTAAACGGATTGTATCTGGAAAGCACGCTTTTTTTACCATTCTTCATCACGAAGCATTCATTCGCATTAACCGAAGTTTCCAGATTGAACTGATCGAGATCAACACCATTAGGATTTGCATACAGTTCATCGATAACCGAAGACTCCATATCCTTGAATGTTTTGTGCTGTCTTTCAAATAAAAAGATATCAGGAACTTTGTCATTTATATAATCTTCTGCCAGAAGCCCGATTGCACGAGCCTTCATTCGCAGGTTTATATCTTTGGTTACCAGTATGGTTTTTGTTTTGCTGTCACGCTCCGAGATGTCAAGAACAGATGATAATATACGATGGTCGGGTATTCTCTCCGGAAATATCTCAGTTATCCTTTCTTGAGATTTTATACTTGTATCAATAAAGAGATTGCCTAAACCGTTGCCTAAAGATATTCCTTTCGTAAATAAGTTGTCGTCTGTTATTGCATCCAGCTGGCGGAGAAATTCGCGGGCATTATAGTTAATCTGATCATTCCCTTTTTTGAACTTGTCCAGTTCTTCCAAAACTACAATGGGAATATATATGTCATTTTCTTCAAAATTATCTAAGCACCTGAAATCATGTAGTATTACATTTGTATCCAATACAAAGTTTTTCTTTTTGGCTTTTCCCATAATTATCATGTTTTTTTATATAACAATAAAAATAGCTTAATTCCTTTAATATTGCTAATAAATAATATCAATGACAAACCTAAAATTTCTGAAAATGGCAGAATGTTTGTACCTTTGAAGACTATTTTATCTAGTAATCAAACAAATAAAAAATGAATATAGAGAACTTAAAAAATGATAATTTTTTCTTGCTAGCAGGACCATGTGTTATCGAGGGAGAAGAAATGGCACTTCGTATTGCAGAAAAAGTTAAAACTATAACAGATAGACTAAATATTCCCTATGTATTTAAGGGTTCCTATAAGAAAGCAAATCGATCTCGTGTAGATTCTTTCACCGGAATTGGAGACGAAAAGGCTTTAAAGATACTTCGTAAGGTAGGTGAGACTTTTGGTATTCCTACCGTAACGGATATTCACGAAACTCATGAGGCTGCAATGGCCGCAGAATATGTTGATGTTTTGCAGATTCCGGCATTTCTTTGCCGTCAGACTGACTTGCTCATCGCAGCAGCCAAGACAGGTAAAATAGTAAACATAAAGAAAGGTCAGTTTCTGGCTCCGAATGGAATGCAGTTTGCAGCGCAGAAAGTATTGGATTCGGGAAATAAGAATGTAATCCTTACCGATCGTGGTACATCTTTTGGCTATTCTGATCTTGTGGTAGACTTTCGAGGAATACCTGAAATGAAAGAATTTGGTTTTCCTGTCGTATTGGATGCAACACACTGCCTGCAAAAGCCGAATCAGGCTTCAGGTGTAACAGGGGGGCAACCAAAATTGATAGAAACGATGTGTAAAGCGGGTATTGCTACAGGGGTAGATGGATTATTTATAGAAACACATTTCGATACAGCAAATGCTTTGTCGGACGGAGCTAATATGCTTCCGCTAGACCAGCTTGAAGGGCTGATGGAGAAATTAGTAAGAATAAAAGCTGCGCTATAGATGAAAGTTGATGTTTGTTTTTCTCCTGCTTTGTATCCTTACTATGCCGACAGTAATAACTATATTGTAGTAGTGGTTGATATATTCAGGGCTACTACAACCATGTGTGCTGCCCTGAAAAATGGAGCTAAGTGTATTATTCCGGTAGCATCTATCGAAGAAGCCCAACAATATAAAGCTAAAGGATACTTGGTTGGTGCAGAGCGGAATGTGAAACGTTGTGATTTTGCTGACTTTGGAAACTCACCGTTTGACTATACAGAGGACAGGGTAGAGAGTAAAGAAATTGTGTTTACAACGACAAACGGAACTCAGGCAATCGAAGCCGCTGCAAATGCAGATATTTTGACTATCGGAGCTTTTTCGAATATAAGTGCATTGACTGATTTTTGCATACAAAAGCAAAAATATGTAATGATACTCTGTGCGGGGTGGAACAATCGTTTTAATATTGAAGATACATTATTTGGCGGAGCTTTAGCCGATAGGTTGATGGCAAAAGGATATACGTCTGCTTCAGATGCCACGCAGGTTGCTTTATCGATGTGGCAAGAGGCAAAGTCTGATTTAAGAGGCTATATAAATCGTACCGAACATATCAAGCGGCTTGAAGCGAATAACTTGCAAGATTCTGTTGAATACTGCTTAACTGTGGATACGGCAAATCTCGTTCCTTTGTATGATAATGTAAATAAAGTTTTAAAGCTTTAAGTAGTCTATGGCTGAGCATAATGATCTTGGGAAAAAAGGTGAGGAGGCAGCAGTTAATCTTCTTAAACAAAAGGGGTACAAGATCATTGAGCAAAATTGGACTTATGAGAAATACGAAATAGATATTATTGCTCGAAACGAAGAGTTTATTATTTTTGTAGAAGTAAAGACAAGAAGTAGTAATTATTGGGGACATCCCGAAGACGCAGTATCGAAACGGAAAATAAAAAGGATTGTAGAGGCGGCAGATTTCTATTTGAAGGAGTTTAATATAGATTTACCGGCCCGCTTTGATGTTATTGCAGCAATTTGGACAGGACAAAAGTTCGAAATAGACCATATAGATGATGCATTTTTTGCGCCTATAAACTGATACCTCATTATTTGCGATCATCTGTATAAATTTAAGAAAATCTTATTTGAAGAACAAGATCTAATAAATCAGAAAATGAATATAGAAGAAGCGCGCGAAGCCTGTATTGCTATAAAAGGAGCGACAGAGACATTTCCTTTTGGGGAGGATGTCTTAGTTTACAAGATCATGGATAAGATGTATGCTTATATGGCGTTGGATAGTAAAGATGGAGAATTTTGGCTTAACCTCAAGTGTGATCCGGAGAAAGCTATCGAGCTGCGTGAACAGTATACGGGAATAAAACCCGGATTTCATTCTAATAAAAAATATTGGAATACAATTGTTCTTGATAGCGATGTGCCTGATAAACTTATTAAAGAATTGATTCTTCACTCAGTAGACGAAGTAATAAAGAAACTCCCCAAAGTAAAACAAACAGAATATAATAACTTACCAAATAGTTGAAGACTGTGCCTGAGATAATTCACATTAGTGAGACTAACTCGACTAATAATTATTTAAAAGAACTACTCCAGACACAGAATGTTGATGAAGGTACTGTCGTTTGGGCAGATTTTCAGTCGGCAGGGAAAGGTCAGCGAGGGAATGGCTGGGAGTCTGAAGCGGGAAAAAATATTCTTTTTAGTATTGTCTTGTTCCCTGGCTTTATAAAAGCGGGAGAGCAATTTATACTATCACAGATTGTATCTCTAGCCGTAGCAAATTGTCTGCAAGAATATACAGAGGGTATATCTATAAAATGGCCTAACGATATCTATTGGAATGAAAAGAAAATATGTGGTATCCTATTAGAAAACACTATTCTCGAAGATAATATAGGTCATTCTGTTGCGGGTATTGGCATTAATATCAATCAGGAAAATTTCAGAAGCGAAGCTCCGAATCCTGTATCTCTGAAACAGATAACTAACAGACACTATAATCTTGAGGAAATACTAAAGACTGTTGTTAATAATATCAATGCGTACTACCAGCAAATAAAAATTGGCAAGACCGATTCTCTGATAAAACAATATAAAGAATCTCTTTTCAGGAAAGATGGTTATCATCTATACAATGATGGACTATCGAATTTCCTTGCCCGAATACAAGATGTTGATTCTTCGGGAATCCTTATTTTAAAAACGAAAGAAGGTGAAGAAAGACATTTTGCCTTTAAAGAAGTTAAATATATCATATAAGAACACATATACTTATGAATTATTTTAAATTAAGCATTATTGCTCTCTTTCTATTTCAAACAATAAGTGCTCAACAAGCCTATAAGTACAAAAATCCAAAGCTGTCAAGCGAAGAGCGTACTGTCGATCTTATCAGTCACATGACTTTGGAGGAAAAAGTAGGTCAGTTGCTTTGTCCTCTTGGTTGGGAGATGTATGAACGGAACGGAGATCAGGTGACACACTCTAAAAAGTTTGAAGAGTATGTTCAACAGCGTCATATAGGTATGCTCTGGGCTACTTTTAGGGCAGACCCATGGACTAAAAAAACATTAGAAAACGGATTGAGTCCGAAGTTGGCTGCTAAAGCGGGTAATGCTTTACAGCGCTATATAATGGAGAATACACGCTTGGGTATTCCTATTTTCCTTGCTGAAGAGTGTCCTCATGGGCATATGGCGATTGGTACTACTGTTTTCCCCACTGCAATAGGACAAGCGGCAACATGGAACCCTAGTCTTATCCAACAAATGAGTGCGGTAATATCCAAAGAAGCACGTTCTCAGGGTTCGCATATCGGATATGGTCCCGTCTTAGATTTGGCAAGAGAAGCCAGATGGTCTCGTGTGGAAGAAACGTATGGAGAAGATCCTGTACTGATCTCTAAAATGGGAGAAGCCTTTGTGACAGGTTTTGGTAGTGGAGATTTGAGCAAACCATACAGTTTGATTTCTACTTTAAAGCATTTTGTAGCTTATGGAATCCCCGATGGCGGACATAATGGTAATAGCAATAGTGTGGGAATGCGCGACTTGAAAGAAAACTATTTACCTCCATTCGAAAAAGCTGTTAAAGCAGGGGCTTTGTCTGTGATGACTGCTTACAACTCTGTAGATGGTATTCCTTGTACATCGAACGAATATTTGCTAAAGGATGTACTATGCAAAGATTGGGGTTTTAAAGGCTTTACTGTGTCTGATTTGGGTAGTATCGAAGGATTGAGAGGAAGTCACTATGTTGTATCAACAATACAGGAAGCTGCTATATTATCCTTAACGTCAGGACTTGATTGTGACTTGGGAGGTAATGCTTTCTTTACATTATCTGACGCCGTAAAAAAAGGAATGGTTAGTGAAACTCAGATTGACTCGGCTGTATATAAAATACTTAAATTGAAATTCGATATGGGACTTTTCGAAAATCCATATGTGGATGAAAACAATGCACAACAGGTTGTTAGAACACAAGAAAATATGGCATTGGCAAGGCAAGTAGCAAGAGAGTCGATTGTATTACTCGAAAACAAAAATAATGTCTTACCTCTTAATAAGAGTAGAATAAAGAAAATTGCTGTGATAGGTCCTAATGCTGATAATGTATACAATCAGTTAGGTGATTATACAGCACCACAGGATGATAGTAATGTTAAGACTGTTTTGGATGGTATCAGATCTAAGCTTAAACAGTCGCAAATAGAATATGTAAAAGGCTGTGCTATCAGAGATACCCTAAACACTGATATCGATAAGGCTGTACAAGCCGCCCTAAGATCGGATGTGGCTGTCGTTGTGGTTGGAGGTTCCAGTGCACGTGATTTTAAAACAAAATATATAGAAACAGGTGCTGCTGTTGCTGATGAGCATAGCATAAGCGATATGGAGAGCGGCGAAGGCTTTGATAGAGTTAGTTTAGATCTTATGGGAAAACAATTAGAGCTATTGAAGGCTATAAAAGCCACCGGCAAACCTTTTGTCGTGGTGTATATTCAAGGTCGTCCGCTGAATATGAACTGGGCAGCAGAAAATGCAGATGCACTATTGTCAGCTTGGTATCCGGGGCAAGAAGGCGGCAATGCGATAGCTGATGTTCTGTTTGGTGAATATAACCCTGCGGGACGTCTACCAATGTCTGTAGCTAAATCGGTAGGACAATTGCCTGTATATTATAATCACAGGAATCCGGCAAGTCACGATTATGTGGAGATGACTAGCAAGCCATTGTATAGTTTCGGTTATGGGCTTAGCTTTACTAGTTTCGAATACAGTAATCTGAAGATTAATAAGAGCAATTCAGGTGTTGAGGTTACTGTAGAACTTCGAAATTCTGGAAATCTTGATGGTGACGAAGTTGTTCAACTATACCTCAGAAATAATAGGGCTTCTGTTGTGCAGCCTATTATGCAGTTGAAAACCTTTGAAAGAGTCAATTTGAAGAAAGGTGAGACCAAAACGATTAAGCTTCTACTGACAAAGGACGACTTTTCTATTATAGATAAGAAAATGAATAGAGTTGTTGAGCCGAACGGAGACTTTACTTTTATGGTAGGTAGTTCTTCTGATAATATTAAATTACAAGAGAAAATATCATTATAAAGATAAGTTTGTAAGAGATAAAGCATAGCAAATCAAATTTGATGAAGACTGTAGTATATTGCTACAGTCTTTTTTATTTATATATTTTATACATTAAAAATTTCAAATATGCAATATAATGTATATTTTTGCATCTTGTTTGTATATTTATACATGTATGACTAAAAGATTCAGACACAAAATAATAAAAGAAGTGCTTCAGACTAATGAAATAAATAGTCAGGATATGCTGCTTAAGATACTTACAGAAAAGGGCTTTGAGCTTACTCAGGCTACGCTGTCGCGCGATATCAAAGAATTGAAAATAGTTAAAGCACCGACATCGAAAGGGACATATACATATCAGTTGTCAGAAGCGAAGGTTATGACTCCGGAAGAATCTCCGCTTTCATCCTTTGGGTTTGTAGGGATAGAATTCTCAGGACAACTGGCTATAATCAAAACCCGCCCGGGATATGCAATGGCGATAGCAGGTGAAATAGACAATAAAGCTTCAAAATATATTTTGGGTACAGTGGCCGGTGATGATACAATACTGATTATACCAAAAGAAAATGTGAGCAGAGAGGAAGTTATAGCTTCACTATCTACCTTTATTCCAAACATTGAATAGATCAACTAAAATGAACAATATAGAAGAACTTGTGTTAGATAAAAAAATGGAGGCGCAACAACAACTCACCATACAAATAGCCGGAGAAGAGCATCTTGGCTATGTGCAAACAATATTAGATACTATAGAAGCTGCGGCAAAAGTTCGTGGTACAGGGATTGCAAAACGTTCACCTGAATATTTGGAACTTAAAATAAAAGAAGGCAAAGCAATTATAGCCCTTATCGGGGAAGAGTTTGCTGGTTTTTGCTATATCGAATCGTGGGGAAACAAGCAATATGTTGCTAACTCGGGACTTATTGTTGTTGAGAAATTCAGACAACATGGCTTAGCGAAAAAAATCAAGCAACATGCTTTTTCGCTGGCCAGAGCGATGTTTCCTGATGCAAAGGTATTTGGTTTAACCTCGGGAGCAGCAGTAATGAAAATAAATACCGAACTTGGTTATGTGCCTGTGTCATTTGCTCAGCTGACGGATGATGACGCTTTCTGGCGTGGTTGTCAAGGTTGTGTAAATTACGATGTGCTTACTCGTACCGAGCGTAAATACTGTATTTGTACAGCGATGCTTTTCGATCCGGAGAAGCAAAAAGACAAGAAAGAAATAAAAATAATCATAAAAGACCTAAAAAAGCAATTGAAGAAATGAAAAAGAAAGTCGTTTTAGCATTCAGTGGGGGATTAGATACATCGTTTTGCGCTAAATATTTATCTGCTGACCTTGGATATGAGGTATATACAGCAATTGCAAACACGGGTGGATTTACTGCTGACGAACTTAAGGTTATAGAGCAAAAGGCTTATAAACTAGGTGCTGCAAAACATGTTAGTCTTGATATAACACAAGAGTATTATGAGAAGAGCATCAAATATATGATCTTTGGCAATGTGTTGCGTAATGGTACATACCCTATATCTGTTAGTTCGGAGCGTATTTTTCAGGCAATTGCTATTATCAACTATGCAAAAGAAATAGGAGCTGACGCTGTCGCTCATGGAAGTACAGGTGCAGGTAATGATCAGGTTCGTTTCGACTTGACTTTTGATGTGCTTGCACCGGGTATCGAAATAATTACTCCAACACGCGACTTGCTGCTCACTCGTGAATATGAAATCAATTATTTGAAAGAGCATGGGTATGAAGCAGACTTCACAAAAATGGAGTATTCCATCAACAAAGGTCTTTGGGGTACAAGTATCGGTGGGAAAGAAACATTGAAATCGAATCAAACTCTTCCAGAGGAAGCATATCCTTCTCAATTGAAAAAACAAGAGTCGGAAACACTGACTATTGACTTCGAAGAAGGTGAAATAGCTGCTGTTAACAGTGAAAGATATACTGATAAAGTAAAGGCTATACAGAAAATTGAAGAAATTGCTTCCGCTTATGCTATAGGTCGCGATATGCATATAGGTGATACTATTATAGGTATTAAGGGACGTGTGGGTTTTGAAGCCGCTGCACCCATCGTTATCATCAATGCTCATAAAATGCTGGAAAAACATACGCTTACCAAGTGGCAACAATATTGGAAGGATCAGGTAGGTAACTGGTATGGCATGTTTTTACATGAAGCGCAATACCTAGAGCCTGTGATGCGAGATATAGAAGCTATGCTCGAAAGTTCGCAGCGCAATGTCTCAGGTCGTGTTATCATAGAACTGAAACCTTATCATTATACTCTTGTAGGGGTTGAAAGTGATTTTGACTTGATGAAGGCTGACTTTGGTGAATATGGCGAAATGAATAAAGCATGGACTTCCGACGATGCCAAAGGATTTACCAAAATATACGCTATGACAAATAAAATATATCATAGTGTGCAGAAGAAAAACGGAAAATAAATTAGTATTAAACACAGAGTAAAAAGAGTAGAAAAGAGTTTTATGTTTAAAGAGCAGGAATTAACAGGTAAAATATTGAAATGTGCATATAATGTGCACTCTACTTTAGGACCTGGATTGCTCGAAAGAGTATATGAAGAATGTCTCTTTTATGAAATGATAGAAAGCAATTTACTCGTAACACGTCAGGAAGAAATGCCAATAGAATATAAAGGCATTGAAATAGAGGCTGGATACAGAATAGATTTGCTTGTTGAAAATAAAATTATTATAGAATTGAAGGCTGTTGCAGAGTTACAGCCGATTCATACTGCTCAATTATTTACATATTTGAAACTATCAGGATGTAAAATCGGATATTTGATTAATTTTAATGTTAAATCTTTGAGAGACGGAATAAAACGATATTCAATATAAACTCTTTTCTACTCTTTTTACTCTGTGTTTCAATAAAAATAGAACAATGATAAAAGCAGGAATAATAGGTGGAGCAGGCTATACAGCCGGAGAACTGATAAGGATATTGCTCAATCATCCGCAAGTAGAACTTGTATTCGTAAATAGTACAAGTAATGCAGGGAACAAGCTGACAGATGTACATGGAGGCCTCTTGGGAGAAACAGATATGAGTTTCACCGATCAATTACCCTATGACAAGATTGATGTTTTATTCTTCTGTACAGCACATGGTGATACTAAGAAGTTCTTGGATGCCAATGATATCCCTAATCACTTGAAAATAATTGACCTTTCTACAGATTATCGACATAAAGCAGTAGGAAATAATTTTATTTATGGTCTTCCTGAGTTGAATAAAGAAGAAATCAAGCAGTCTTCCTATGTGGCTAATCCGGGATGTTTTGCAACAGCTATACAGTTAGGATTGTTACCTTTGGCAAAAGCAAATAAGCTGACTTCTGAGATTCATGTGAATGCTATCACAGGATCTACCGGGGCAGGGGTGAAGCCTTCTGCTACATCTCATTTCAGTTGGCGTGAAAACAATATATCAGTTTATAAAGCTTTCGAACATCAGCATCTGACGGAAATCAAACAGTCGCTAAATCAGTTACAGGTAAATTTTGGTGAAGATATTAATTTTATCCCTGTGCGTGGAAACTTCACGAGAGGTATTTTTGTATCTACCTATATCAATTACGACGGTACAATAGAGGATGCAGAGAAATTGTATAAAGATTATTACAAGGATAGCCCGTTTACGATTATATCGGATAAGAATATCGATTTAAAACAAGTTGTAAATACAAATAAATGTGTTTTACATCTTGAGAAACATGGTAATAAACTGCTTATTCTTTCATGTATCGACAATTTAGTAAAAGGAGCTTCCGGTCAGGCAGTGCATAATATGAATCTGATTTTTGGTTTGGAAGAAACTATAGGGTTGAATTTGAAAGCATCTGCTTTTTAGTTAAGATTCTTTTCCTTGTCAAGCTTAGTTTTTAACGAAGCATATCCTATTATAACTAAAAAGAGATTCTTTTGAATAATATCTTTATCTTTACTTAAAAGAAAGAGTTATGAACATAACCTATGTAACAAACTTTCCATCCACAGACATAAAGCATTGGTCGGGCACTGTGCATTTTATGGCAACAAATCTGGCTAAATACTCCAATCTGGATTATATAACAGGTTTGCAGGAAGATTGGACATTCTCGCTGAAGGTGAAGAATAAGTTATATGGGCAAAACAAAATATATCGTGCAGACCGGTCACCCGAATTCGGAAGGAGTTATGCAAGGCAGATCTCAGAACAACTGAATCCGACTACAGATATATTATTTTCTCACAGCTCTACTCTTATGTCTTATCTGAAAACAAATAAGCATAAGGTTATATATACTGATGCTACGTTTGCTTCGATGATAAATTACTATGACTATTTTACAAATCTTAGTCAGCAGTATATTAAAGAAGGAAATCAGATGGAGCAATTATCATTAGACTCAAGTAGTTTGGCTATTTATAGTTCTCAGTGGGCTGCTGATAGTGCAATCAAAGATTATAATGCGGATAGGGATAAAGTAAGGATTGTACCCTTTGGTGCAAATATCTCTACTCAGAAAATATCTTTAGAGGAGATAAAAGATATACTTAAAAAAAGAAGTACAGATGTTTGTAAGATTCTTTTCCTAGGTGTTGACTGGTTTCGCAAAGGTGGTGATATTGCTATCGATGCTGTTAGGTATTTGAATGAAGAACTACTTCAATCAGCCGAATTACATATTGTAGGTATCGATGATTTGTCGGTAGAAAACTTACCACCTTATATAATCAATCATGGGCGTATAAGTAAAGCTACTCCCGAAGGGATGAAAAAGGTAGAAGATTTAATTTTACAAAGCCATTTTCTTTTTATCCCATCACGGGCAGATTGTACACCGATTGTTTTTTCTGAAGCGATGTCGTATGCTGTTCCGTGTGTATCGGCTGCAACAGGAGGAATTCCTTCTATCGTGAATGATACGAATGGGATAATCCTAAGCCCCCAAGTAGAACCTAAAGAGTATGCGCAACAGATATATAAAACATTCGAGGATAAAAGCTATTATAATGAGTTGGCTCTGTCGGCTTACCATGACTTCGAATCCCGATTAAATTGGGATACAGCAATGAAGACCATTGTAGGTTATATGAAAGAATTGTAAGGATTATATTCCGCTTATAAGATTATCTATTATAGAAGTTTTTTAAGGATAAAGTAACAATAAAGAGTATACTGATAAGTGTTACTTTTACGTACGTTTCGCTCCTGTGACCGTTGGTTGTCACCTTTTAATAGAAAGTCAGAGTTCTTAAAATAAAAAACTATAAGGTTTATGGAAAAAGGTTCTACTGTATATCTATTTTGTATAGAACCGATAAAACCTTATAATCATGAAATATATGAAATTTGAAGTAGATAGTCAGACAAAAAAAGATCTAGAAATCTTTGAAACAGTCAAAGAAGGATTGTCTGTTGTTGGTTTATTTAATCATACACAATGCATTGGAGGTAAGAAAAAGTTATACGAGTATCTTGCAAATCCTTTGGCTGACTATAAGCAGATCACGGAAAGAAAGGAGACGATTGCCTTTTTTCATAAGCATTTCCCGAATGGTCTGAACCTGGATAAGGATGCTTTGGATTTTACTGAATACTATCTACGGCAGCCCGATTATCCGACACGGATGCCTTCTTGGTTTACGGCTATAGAGAAAATGATTGCGGACAAAATAAGTACAAGCAGTAATGAATACTACCTTGCCGAAAAAGGAGTTACTTCGACTGTAGACCTCCTAAAGAATATATATGAGTTTTCTATTATCTTGTCAGACAAACTTAAAGAAGCTGATGCTCCTGTATTCTTAGTGAAGAATAACGAAATTGTTCTGGAACTTTTCCAAAAAGAGGCATATAAAGAGATAAAGGATATGAAGAAATACAAGTCTTATGATATAATGAGGCTCGATTATATGTTTCGCTACACCGATAAGAAACATATACATTTCTTCCTAGACCTTGTACATGAATATGATGCCTTGTTTGCGGTGGCAAAAGCGGCTGCTAAATATCATTTGCAATACCCTGAAATATTACCTGAAACAGAGACTGTACTTGACTTGGAAGGGCTATTTCATCCTTTTGTAGAGAATGCTATCTCGAATGATGTGCATTTCGACAACCAGTCGAATCTATTATTCATATCGGGACCTAATATGGCGGGTAAGTCAACATTCCTAAAAGCGCTAGGTGTGGCTGTATACTTGGCACACGCAGGTTTTCCTGTTCCTGCCGGTAAAATGAAAATCGGTATTTTGTCCGGATTAAGTACAACTATAAATATTTCGGATAATCTGAGTACAGGCTATAGCCATTTCTATGCCGAAGTAATGAGGATCAAGGATGTGGCTCATCGGCTGGAAGCAAATAACAGAATATTGGTTCTATTCGACGAGCTTTTTAGAGGAACAAATGTGAAGGATGCTTACGATGGAACAGTAGCCGTTGTTTCTGCCTTTGCTAAAATTAGAACCTCATTTTTTGTTATATCAACCCATATTGTAGAAGCGGCAAGAGAGTTGGAATCAAAAGCTAATATTCAGTTCAGTTACTTTGATATAAAGGAAGAGGACGGGCATCCGGTTTATACCTATAAATTGAAAGAGGGAGTATCGGATGTAAGACTTGGGATGTACATAATAAACAAAGAGGGTGTGATAGATTTGATAAATAATATAAATTGTACATAAAAATAGATTGAATGGAATTTAAAATTGATAATCAGACATTAAAGGATCTTGAACTTTTTGAAACAGTAAAGGGAGGAAAGTCTGTATTCAATTTATTCAATCTTACCCGTTGTTTAGGTGGTAAAAATAAGCTTTATGATTTCCTGAGATATCCTCTTTGTGACTATCTTGAGATAAACGAAAGAAAAGATGCAATATCTTTCTTTAGTTCCAATCAGATAAAAGAAGAATTGGAAATAGATAAAAATTCTCTTGATTTCGTAGAGCATTATTTAATACAAGAGAATTATCCAACAACGCCACCATCCAAATTGGCTGCTATAGAGAAAAAGTTTATTAATAAATTAAACCCTAAGAATGAATATTATATAGTTGAAAGAGGTGTTGATTATACTATCGATATGATAAACATAATATATCGTTTTTCTAAAATCTTGACACAAAAAGAGTGTCCGACCTTAATAAAAAGAAATAATGATAAAGTTCTGGCTTTGTTCTCTGAGACAGAATATTCAGAGATACTAAAGATCAAAAGCCTCGAAAAGATTGATAGTTATAGTACTGCAAAGTATGATTACATATTTCGCTATACGCATAAAGAACGAATTCGTTTTTTACTTCATCTTATATATGAATATGATGCATTTATAGCAGTAGCAAAGGTCGCTAATAAGTATAAATTCTCTTATTCAAATATATTGCCATCGGGTCAAAATAGAATGCAAATAAGTGGATTATTTCATCCCTTTGTAGAGAATTCTGTAAAGAATGATGTAGGGTTTGAATCAGAAAAGAATATACTTTTTGTAACAGGACCTAATATGGCAGGTAAATCTACGTTCTTGAAATCTTTAGGCGTTGCTGTATATTTGGCTCATGCAGGTTTTCCTGTACCTGCTGAAAAAATGGATATTAGTGTTCTAACAGGGCTATATACAACTATAAATATAGCAGATAGTCTAAATTCGGGCTATAGTCATTTCTATTCAGAGGTGTTGAGGGTAAAATATGTGGCGAACGAATTGAAAGAAAACAGAGCATTGGTTATATTTGATGAGTTATTTAGAGGTACTAATGTAAAAGATGCTTATGATGGAACTTTGGCTGTTGTTGAAGCATTAACTGAGGTGAAGAATTCGTTCTTTGCGGTATCCTCTCATATTGTAGAAGCAGCTTATAAATTGAATGACATATCGAACATACAATTTGCTTATTTAGAAATTATAAAGCGAGATAATATTCCCGAATATACCTATAAACTAAAAGAAGGGATTTCTGAAAACAGACTTGGAATGTATATACTTCAGCAAGAGAAATTGATAGAGACAATAAAAGAAATAAATAACTAATTAATATATACAAAATGAAATTATTTGATGTGTTCCCATTGTTTGATATTAACATAGTGAAAGGTAATGGATGCTATGTATATGATGACAAGGGAAATGAATACTTGGATTTGTATGGCGGGCATGCTGTGATATCGGTAGGACATACTCATCCGTACTATGTAGAAAAACTAACAGATCAATTGAATAAGCTTGGGTTTTATTCAAACTCTGTTATAAACAAATTACAACAGGAGGTTGCTCAAAAACTCGGAGAACAATGTGGCTATCCCGATTATTTTTTATTTCTGATAAATTCGGGTGCAGAAGCAAATGAAAATGCCATAAAGCTTGCTTCCTTCCATAATGGACGAAAAAAGGTGTTGGCCTTTGCAAAAGCGTTTCATGGGCGTACATCAGCTACAGTTGCGGCTACAGATATTCCGGCATATTCAGCTCCTGTGAATATGAATCCGAACTATGTGTTTGCTCCATTCAATGATATTGAATTTATAAAGAAAGAGCTTGCTACTAAAGAATATTCATCTGTTTTGATTGAAGGTATTCAGGGTGTTGCAGGAATACAAGTTCCTGAGGACAGCTTTTTAAAGCAGCTTCGTGATGTTTGTACCGAGACAGGAACGATCCTTATATTGGACGAAATACAATCGGGATATGGGCGTAGTGGTAAGTTTTTCGCTCACCAGTATGCAGATATACAAGCTGATATTATAACTGTAGCTAAAGGTATCGGTAATGGTTTCCCTATGGCAGGCGTGCTCATCAATCCGATGTTTAAGGCTGTATATGGTCAGCTTGGTACTACCTTTGGTGGTAATCATTTGGCTTGTGCTGCTGCTATTGCAGTATTGGATATTATGAAAGAAGAGAAGCTGGTAGAGAATGCTTACAATGTTGGTGAATACCTGATGCAAGAGTTGAAAAAGATTCCTCAGATAAAAGAAGTTCGTGGACGAGGATTGATGATTGGGATGGAATTTAACGAACCTATTAAAGAGAAACGATCGAAGCTTCTTTTCGAAGAGAAAGTCTTTACAGGAGCTACAGGAACTCATGTGTTCCGCTTATTGCCTCCTCTTTGTTTGACTATCGATCAGGCAAATGTTTTCCTCGAGAGGTTTAAGAAAGTAATATAATGAAAAGTGGCGAAAGCCACTTTCTTTCTTTTATTGAGGAGGAGATAAGTAAATAAAAGGAGATATGGGTATGTTCCGTAGGATAAAGAATATGACTAACACGGCGGTAAAGATATATCCCAGCTTCCCCGAAAAGTTAAAGTATTTCAGATAGTTCTTATTCTTTAATATGTAAACCTGAGCTAAGAGGAAATATATATATAGCAAGAAGGGGAGTATAATTATTAATAGAGCATTATACCGTAATGCTTGCAATATATTTCCGTGTAGCAGATGATAAAAAGATCGTTGACCGCCACATCCGGGGCACTGAAGTCCTGTTAGCTCGTGAAAACTACACTGTTTGCTCCATATATTCCCTGTTGTTGCATAATAATTGTAATAGACAAATGCTATGATTAAAGGAATAGCTATGATAATGATATATCCTATATATTTTCTCATATAAAAAAAGAAAGGTAATTGCTACGATTACCTTTCCAAATATATTAATTATTTAGTATTTATTTATTCAGCATATTTTAGAACCTCTTTGTATTGTTCAAGTACAGCATCCATTCCGCCTGTGATAAACATAATAATACCATAGATTAAATTGAGTGCGAATAATCCGATGGCAATCAGAGCAAAAATCTTAGCCTTTTGTGCATTTCCCTGTGCTGCCTCATATTCTCCGGCATTATATTTTGAATCTACTTGTGTAGAAAATACGATTGCAATAACACCTAATATCAGTCCTATACAGCATGGTGAGCATAGTCCAAGTACTGTACCTACAATTGATAATACCAAGTTATTATCGGGTTTAACAGGTTTAGCAAAATCATCTAAATTATTAGCCTGATAGGGAGATGATTGGTAATCTTGATTTTCTGTATTAAATTCTGACATAACTATCTGATTTTTAAGATTAATAATTTTTATCAAAAATAAATATAATTTCTACATATTAAAAGAAAATAGTAATTATTATCTTCACTAAAAATAATATTATCGTGTTAACTTTAATATCTGTATGAAAAAGAAACTCATCATATATTCTTCCCTTGGTGCGATATTGATTATAGCTCTTGTTATAACCGGCTTATACTTTGCTTATACTAAAGGATATATACGAATGAACTACCCTTCTTTTGAAGAGTATCCGGTACAAGGCATAGATGTTTCTCATCATCAACAAACAATTGATTGGGGAAAATTAGACAAGCAATCCGTTCAATTTGCTTTTATAAAAGCTACAGAAGGAGGTAATCATAAAGATTCTCTTTTTCAGGAAAACTGGAGACTAGCCATTCATCATAATGTACCGGTAGGTGCTTATCATTTTTTTACATTTTGTAAAGATGGCGATGCACAGGCCAGAAATTATATTCATTATGTACCTAAAGATAGTATAGATCTTCCGCCGATTATCGACTTGGAGTATGGCGGGAATTGCCAGCAGGAAAATCGTAAGGAAGATATTATTGCAGAAATTGCCAAGTTTATAGAGATTCTAGAAAATCATTATCAACGGAAGGTGCTTATTTACACTACAAATGAGTTCTATAAGAATTACATGATCGGACAGTTCGTTGATAATCCCATTTGGATAAGAGATATAGTTTCTAAGCCAAAACTGCCTGATGGGCGTAAATGGTTATTTTGGCAATATACGAATAAAGGGAAAATAGAAGGCATAAAAACGGATGTTGACCTGAACGCATTTGCCGGAACTAGAGAGGAATTTGAGCAACTGATAAAAAAAGATTGATAATAAGGCTATAAAATAAAAATGGGTTCGTAGAAAACGAACCCATTTCTTTTAAAACCTATTTATATTACCAGATATCAGCTCTCTTTTCTTTTGGAATATATAGAGAATCTTTTTCTGTGATATTAAATGCTTTATACCATGCATCGATATGAGGTAATGTACCGTTTACACGCCATTTACCTAAAGAGTGCGGGTCTGTTTTTGTACGACGTAGGATTTCTGCATCACGAATATTACCTGCCCATACTCCTGCATAAGATAAGAAGAAACGTTGAGCCGGAGTAAAGCCGTCTATTTTATCGCCTTTTTTAGCTTCATCTGTTTTTTCGAATGCATTGTATGAAATTTGAAGTCCACCAAAGTCTCCGATGTTTTCTCCCAAAGTAAATGTTCCATTGGCAAATACACCCGGAAGAACCTCTATCTTGTTGAAGTGTTGAACAAGTACCTGAGCTCTTTCGTTGAATTTCTTAGAGTCTTCTTTTGTCCACCAGTCCGACAGGTTACCCTCTTTGTCATATTTAGATCCTTGATCGTCAAATCCGTGAGACATTTCATGCCCGATAACAACACCGATAGCTCCATAGTTAACCGCATCATCTTCGTTTAGATAGAAGAATGGAGGTTGTAGAATTCCCGCAGGGAAACAAATTTCATTCGTTGTTGGATTATAGTATGCATTCACCATTTGCGGAGGCATATGCCATTCGCTCTTATCTACAGGCTTGTTGATCTTTTTGATCATTTCGTTATGATCGAACTCACTTGCCCGTACTACATTTTCCCAATAAGAGTCTTTCTTTATATTAAGCGTTGAATAGTCTTTCCATTTGTCCGGATAACCAATCTTAACTGTAAAAGAGTTCAGTTTTTCCTGAGCTTTAGCTTTCGTTGCATCGCTCATCCATGTCAAGTTGTTGATGCGTTCGCCCAATGTTACTTGCAGATTTTTCACCAACTTCAGCATTCTTTCTTTAGCTTCAGCAGGGAAGTATTTTTCTACATACATTTGACCTACAGCTTCGCTGAGAGCTCCATCCACAACTCCTACAGCACGCTTCCAACGAGGTTGTAATACTTTGCGGCCACTAAGTTGTTTTCCGTAGAAGTCAAAGTTTGCATTTACAAAATTGTCGCTAAGATACCCGGCAGCAGAATTTATCAAGCACCATGAAAGATAAGCTTTCGATTCATCGATAGGTAGTGTATGTATCAAATTTACGGCTGTTGCAATCGGTTTTACCTGAGCTACATTGATCTCTGTAAAGTCTTTAGCATCCGCTGCATCGAAGAAGGCTTTCCAGTCAAAATTAGCTACTGATTTATTCAGATCGGTAACATTCATTTTGTGATAATTCAATTCCGGAATTCTGGTGTCTTCTTTTTTGAAGTGATCTTTTGCTAAAGCTGTTTCTATTTTTAGAACTACGTCAGCTGATTTTTGTGCATCAGCTTCGCTGTAGCCCGCATTTACAAATTGAGTCTTTATCAAGTTGAGATATCCTTTACGGATGGCAACCGATGTAGAGTCTTGTGCTACGTAATAATCGCGTTCTCCTAATCCGAGACCTCCCTGGTATAGTTGAACAATATTCATAGAACTATTCTTGTCGTCGGCACCTACATATAGACCAAAGAATGGAGAGTTCGCATATTTTCTTAGTTCTCCCGTTAGTTTTACTATATCAGCTGTTGTAGAAGCTTTGTTTATATTATCCAACTGAGCTTTTATTGGTTTTGCTCCGTCGGCATTGAGCTTCGTACTATCCATTCCCAACGCAAACAGGTCTCCAATCTTTTGAGCGATAGAACCTTGGTCATGTTTTGTTTTACCCAATTCTTCAATAAGACCTTTTACTTGCTCTTGATTTCGTTCAGCCAATTGATCGAACGAACCATAGCGTGCATATTCGTCTTTCATAGGGTTTGCCTTTGCCCAACCGCCTGTAGCGTATTGGTAAAAGTTATTGCCGGGGATAGCTGTAATATCCAAATTGGCAGTATCAAATTTCTGTGCGATATTCATAATATCAGCATCCGAGTCCTGTGCGCTTGCCTTTTGTTTACAGCTCACTTGCGTTAGAGCGAGAGCGGCAATCGGTAAATAGAAATAGATTTTGTTCATATAAATTAAATTAGTTACTCCTCTACATATTTTCGTATTTGGTCTACCCAAACTGTGTATCCGTTATCGTTCAGATGCAATCCGTCCGTTGTGTATCTGGCATCTAAGGTTCTGTCTTCGCTCAAAAATGCAGGATAAATATTGATAAAGGTTATATTCTCCTTTTCACAGAAAGCTTTTAACTCTTTATTCAACTGTTCTATCTGCCACTCTTTATTCAACATTCGTTGATATACATTTCTATTGTTGTTGATTGGCAATAGACTTTGAACATAGATTTTTGTATAAGGCGAGCCTGTTTCTATTTGGTAGATGATAGACTTGATGCCTATCATTATTTTCTCATTCGATCTGCTGAGAGATATATCATTGATTCCTGCCATGAGGAATACTTTCTTTGGCTTAGCAATTATAATTTCGTTTAACCGATTGAGCATCCCCAATGTATTGTCACCCGCTATGCCTCTGTTTACAGGTTTTTGAGTAGGGAAGTATTCATTCCATTTACCGCCTTGTGTCAAACTATTCCCTAAAAATATTATTTGCCCATTAGTCAGAGGGTTTGCCTTGAAGTAAGCCATTCTTTCGAGATAGGTTTTATTTTCAAGGATATTTTCTTGTATTTCTTGTGCCGATAAAATCATAGTACAAAATAACATCAAAATTGACAATATAGTTCTCATAGAATGCAAATTTAGTCTTTCGAAATATTTTGAAGTTCAACAGTCAATTCTTCCCATTTGAGCATATCGTCTTCCAACTCTTTTGATAATAGTCCATGTCTTTCGAATAGAGAAGCGTCGGCCGCACCTTCCGGTGTTGTTAGTTTAAGTTCTATTTCGGCTATTTTGTTCTCTTTACTTTCTATACTTTTTTCTATATCCGAAATTTGTTTTTCTACTCTTTTTATTTGACGAGCTAATTCTTTTCGCTCTTCGTAAGATAACTTATTTACAGATTCTTGATCCGTAGTCTTATCAGATTCATTAAGCGGAGATGTAGAGACTTCAAGTTCTTTGAGGCTATCCATTTTTTTCTTTTCAAGAAATTCATAGATTCCGCCTAAGTGCTCTATTACTTGTTGGTTGCCAAATTCATAAACTTTTTCTACAAGCCCGTTTAAGAAATCTCGATCATGGGATACTACGATAACTGTTCCGTCAAATTCTTTAATTGCCTTCTTCAAAACATCCTTCGAACGCATATCGAGGTGATTGGTCGGCTCATCGAGAATAAGCAGATTGACGGGTTCGAGTAGTAATCGTATCATTGCCAATCGGCTACGTTCTCCACCCGACAATACTTTTACTTTTTTGTCAGACGCTTCTCCCCCAAACATAAAAGCTCCCAGTATATCTCTGATCTTAGTTCGTATATCACCTACAGCCACATAGTCTATTGTTTCGAACACGGTATGATCCCCGTTTAATAACTGTGCTTGATTTTGTGCGAAGTAGCCTATTTTTACATTATGTCCTAGTTCGAGTTTGCCTTTGAAATCAATCTCGTTCATAATGCATTTCACTAAGGTAGATTTCCCTTCTCCATTCTTCCCAACAAAAGCTACTTTATCTCCTCTATGTATCGTAAATGTTACATCTTTGAAGATCAGATGATCTCCATAGCTTTTTTCTACATTTTCTACAATTACAGGATAAGAACCTGAGCGTGGTGCAGGAGGAAATTTAAGATTCAGCATAGCATTATCTTCATCGTCTACCTCCAGCCGTTCCAGCTTATCCAATTGCTTTATGCGTGATTGTACTTGTACCGATTTTGTCGCTTTGTAGCGGAAACGCTCTATAAACTCTTCGGTTTTCTGTATTTGCTTTTGCTGATTTTCAAAAGCACGTATTTGATGTTCGCGGTGCTCCTGCCTCAGTTCCACATATTTGGTATAGGGTACTTTGTAATCGTAAATACGTCCCAGAGATATTTCTATTGTGCGTTGGGTTACAGCATCCAGAAAAGCACGGTCATGCGATACAAGTAAGACAGCATTGGCTCGGGTCGAAAGAAATGTTTCGAGCCATTGGATCGACTCTATATCAAGGTGATTGGTCGGCTCGTCGAGCAAAAGTACGTCAGGACGTTGAAGAAGCAGTTTGGCTAATTCAATACGCATACGCCATCCTCCGCTAAACTCACTGGTTGGACGTTCAAAGTCTGTACGTTTAAAGCCGAGACCAGTCAGTGTTTTTTCTATTTCTGCCTGAAAGTTGCCGCCCCCCGACATCATAAACTCCTCGTTGAGATAAGATGATTTCTCAATCAGGTTGTGATAGGCTTCCGACTCATAGTCTGTTCTTTCAGCCAACTGTTTGTTTACATACTCTAATTCGGTTTCTATCTTCTGTATGTGAGAAAATGCTAAAGAAGCCTCTTCAAAAACAGTATTACCTTCTTTTAGGGTCATGTGCTGCGGCAGATAACCGATCGTTATGTCTTTGGGTACGGAAAGATTTCCTCGTGTAGGAGCTTGCAGCCCCGCAAATATTTTAAGCATGGTTGATTTACCTGCTCCATTTTTACCAACAAGGGCTATTCTCTCCTTCTTGTTGATAACAAAAGATATATCGTCAAAGAGGCTGAAACCTCCAAATTCTACCGTTAGTCCTTCTACTGAAATCACATCAATTAAGTTTATAAAACGTACAAAAATAGTCAATTTTACTGCATCTGACTATTTTTGATCTTTATTTTCAGCGTTCAAGCCTATTCCGACTCGAATTGTATATCAGATCTTTCGAGTTTTTTATATCTTATGTCTAAAACATTTAATATGACAGATAATACAATAAGCATTTCGAATGGAAAGCTAAATCGGGAATTTGTTCCGTATGTAACAAAAGCTTGTAGTATCGATGCTGTGAATACTATTATAGATATTGTAAGTTGAGGGGTAATCTTCTTTTGCTTTATACCTCTGAATATATTGTAAGGGATGAGGATTATAAACGCAATCTTTATTAATTGTAACAGAATCCTTTCTAAGTAGCATATATACAATAGTATTTCATTGGCATGAGGAATAGCAAATTTATCATATTCCCAATACAGTGATGTTTTCCAAAAGTCACGCCAGGAGATAAAAACCTGCTGCAAGTACGCTGTCGGGTTCTCTTTAATTGTAGCGATACTATAATCATAGAGCCTCTTGGATAAGTCGGGGAACGATAAACCTGTTTCCGATTCCAATTCAGGGTATGCTTCCCAGATAGTCATTGCTATTTCCTTGTCCGAAATTCTATTGTCTCTATACTTGGCATATATATTGCCTATTGGAGCATATTCAGGAGTCGTTTTTTCTGCAAAGTTGACACAGTTCTGAGCAAGATTGAATCCGTAAAAAGTTGTGGAGGTGAAATAGCCTGTATTCTTTTTGTTTACATAAGACCAACCTAGAAAAACAAAAAGAGGAATTATTAAGATAAAGGATAGTCTGGTTAATAGGTACTTAAATGAACTTCCATTTAATAATATAAAAAAGAGAATTACGGGTAAGAATATATAAAAAGGCTTTATCAAAACAAGGTATCCACACAATATACTTAGTCCTATATATTGATTCGACTGCCCCCTTCGAATTCTAAAAAACAGGTAAAATGTAAGCGTTATAACGAGTAATGTTAGTGTTTCGGTAAGAATAGTTACCTCGAAGAAAATAGTTGGTAAATAGCAACTTAATATAATAGTTAAGTAAAAGGATATCTTTTTGCTCAACCTCACCGATAGGCATGTTTTGTAGAAGTAAATAAGAGTAACTATTCCTATAATAAACTGTAGTGCACCTGTTGTAGAATAAGAGATATTACTCAACGCAAGTAAAATAGGATATCCCGGAGAACGTTGACCTTCATAGCCTGAAAAATCAAAGTTGAGTATTCTCTTAGCTAACTCTACATACCCTTCACTGTCAGGATAGAGGGTTATATACTGATATAAAAAGGCAACAGCTAAGCGAACTAAAGTACCTACAATAATGATGCTTTTTATCGGATTATCTGTTACCCATTTTCTTATTTTAGCGAATGTGTTCAATAAATTTTTTTTGATAAAATTAAGCTTTATATCGATTGGTGATGTGTATTGCAATAAATAATTATTTTTGTAATACCATTAGCGAACTTTTTATACTCCTTTTTGATTTTATATAATAAGAAAACAAACTTAAAAAATATAATCCAATGTATGATAATGAAAAAAGAGCTTTTATAGCTATTTCTCCCGAACAGGAAGTTTGTATGGTTCCTAAAATGGCTAATCGACACGGACTTATCACCGGAGCCACAGGCACAGGAAAAACAGTGACGTTACAGACCTTAGCTGAGACATTCAGTAAAATGGGAGTTCCTGTATTTGCAGCAGATGTGAAGGGAGATTTATCCGGTGTAGCCGCCGTTGGAGGAAATAAGGAGAGCGTTACCCAACGTGTAGAATCATACAAATTGGCAGACAAAGGATTTAAATTTCAAGATTTCCCTGTTCAGTTTTGGGATGTCTTTGGAGATCAAGGATCACCTATCAGAGCTACGGTTGCAGATATGGGGCCGCTTCTATTAAGCAGGCTTTTATCTCTCAATGATACTCAATCGGCAGTTCTCTCTATTATATTTAAATTGGCAAAAGATGAGTCTTTAGATATCATTGACTTGAAAGACTTACAAAAGCTATTGGAATATGTAGGAAATAATGCCAATCGTTTTACAACAAGCTATGGTAATATCTCTACCGCAAGTGTTGGAGCTATACAGCGTGGATTAATTGCGTTAGAGCAAGAAGGTGCTGATAAATTCTTTGGAGAGCCGAATCTGAATATCGACGATCTGATACAAACAGTAGGAGAGAAGGGCGTTATAAATATATTGGCAGCAGATAAGCTGATGAATTCTCCACGTGTGTATACTACTTTCTTGATGTGGCTGATGACCAAATTGTTTGATGTAATGCCCGAAGTTGGTGATCCTGACAAACCGAAATTGGTATTCTTTTTCGATGAAGCTCATTTACTGTTTAGTGATGCGCCGAAGGCATTGTTGGAAAAGATAGAGCAGGTGGTTCGTCTCATTCGTTCTAAAGGGATAGGAGTCTATTTTATATCACAGACTCCTGCAGACATTCCCGACTCTGTATTAGGTCAGCTGGGGAATCGTGTACAGCATGCTTTGAGAGCCTATACGCCGAAAGACCAGAAAGCCGTCAAGGTTGCGGCGCAAACTTTCAGAGCGAATCCTAAATTTGATACAGAACAGGCAATCTCGGAACTGGCTACGGGAGAGGCCTTAGTTTCACTTTTGGATGAAAAAGGACGTCCCAATATGGTCGAAAGAGCTTTTATTCTACCCCCTGAAGGGCAAATCGGACCATTGGATACTACTGCCCGTAATCAGATGACGCAGGGTTCTATATTGTATCGCCATTATGCACAAGTAGTAGATCGAGAATCAGCTTACGAAATTTTAACGGAGCGTTTGCAAGGTACTTTGAGTGAGAAAGAACAAGCGGTGCAGGATAAAGCAACGGCAAAAGCTCAGAAAGAAGCCGAAAGGGCACAGCGTGAACAGGCTAAGATTGACCAAAAGAATGCTGTAGAAAACAAACGATTTTGGAGTAGAATGGCAACGACAGTGCTTGTCCCTATTGCCAAACAGGTGTTGAATGCATTTTTCAAAAGCTCATCAAAGAAAAGATAGAACCTGATATGTGTAAATTATAGAAAGACAGTCGACTGGAATCAACCATTCGGCTGTTTTCTTTATAGATACAATCTTTGTTTATTTTTTTTCAAAATTTACTGTCGGATTAATTTATCGTCCTACCTTTGTAGTCTTGAACCCAGAAAACAATAAAATCTTCAAATACGAACATTTGTTGAGCATTGATTTCGCTTTCAAATTCAGACTGAATAAAAGGAAATAAAGATGCAATTACTCAGACCGCAGCATTGGAAAGATTATGAACTGATCGACTCGGGCGATTATGAAAAATTAGAACGTTTTGGTAAATACATTATCCGACGTCCCGAACCACAGGCAGTATGGCGTAAGTCTCTGCCCGAGAAAGAGTGGGAGGACGCAGCCGATGCCACTTTCAAGAAGGAGAAAGGGAAGGCTTCTCAAGATGGCAACGACAAAGGAGTTTGGGTACAAAAAAATGGAATGCCCGACCAATGGTTCATCAACTATCAATATAAGGAAATGAAGCTTCGGTTTCGTTTGGGTCTTACATCTTTCAAGCATGTAGGGGTGTTTCCTGAACAATCGGAGAATTGGGATTTCATATACGATACAGTTCGAAGCCTCAATATTTCTGAACCAAAAGTATTGAATCTTTTTGCATATACAGGTGGGGCTTCAATTGCGGCTAAAAGTGCAGGAGCTGATGTGACGCATGTAGATTCAGTGAAGCAAGTAATCACGTGGTCACGTGAAAATATGGATGCTTCTGATCTGCATGATATACGTTGGATTGTAGAAGACGCACTTAAGTTTTGTCGCCGCGAAGTAAAAAGAGGTAAGAAATATAATGGGATAATACTAGACCCTCCTGCATATGGTCGTGGTCCTGATGGCGAGAAGTGGATATTGGAAGAGAATATAGCCGAAATAATGTCTCTTTGTGCGCAATTGCTGGAGGATTCCAATTCATTTCTTATACTAAATCTATACTCTATGGGCTTTTCGGCTGTGATAGCTGATAACCTTATAAAGGATTATTTTCCTGATGTCAAAGATCGCACCTACGGAGAACTGATTGTTCCTGAAAAATCCGGTAAAAATTTACCTCTGAGTATTTATATTCGTTTTATCAGAAAATAGTGTCACTTTATGTATATTTGCGTTGCTCGTGTAAGTGGCTTGTATATATAGTTTTATGCGGGTTTTTGTGAGCAAAAGGTGACAAAAGTGACAGTTATTCCTATGTTTTTATTTGTAACTTTTGAGATGTTTCTTTTCTTACATTTACTCAATATATGATAACTTTCAAGAATAATCTTTCATGATATAACTATATACGAACATAATATATTTCATAACATGACTTATACCAAAATTGGGAATAAACCGTTAATAAAATAAACAAACACAAATACATAGTATAAAAATCGAAGAGAAAAGTATGAAAAAAGCTCTAACTATTGCGGGTGTTGTTGTCGTTGTGCTTATAGTGGCTATGATAGCAATTCCTTTCTTGTTTAAAGATAAAATCAAAACTGCCGTATTGAATGCCGCAAACGAAAAACTAAACGCTACAGTGGATATTAAGGATTTTGGACTAAACTTGTTTTCCAATTTCCCTAATGCAACACTCTCCCTAAACGATGCCTCGGTAGTAGGTGTCGGAGACTTTCAGAAAGATACACTATTGAGTGCTAAATCGGCAAGTGTTACTATCGACTTGATGAGCCTTTTTGGCAGCGAATATAATATATCCAAAATTAATCTGGATAAGGCTTCTATATATACAAAAGTGCTTGAAGACGGACGTGCCAACTGGGATATAATGAAGGTGGACTCTACTGCATCTGCTTCAACCGAAAGTGAATCTGCTTTCAAACTCAATTTGAAAAAAATTACGGTCAACGATTGTAGTTTCGTTTATCAGAACGATTCTACAAAGATGAAAGTGACACTTAATAAATGGAATGGAGACCTGCATGGCGATTTTTCGGCTAGCGAAACAACATTAAATACGAATTCTACTATCGGCGAAGTTACATTTGTTATGGATGGTATTCCATATTTGAATAAAATACAAGGTGTGGCTGATGCTACCATCAATGCTAATCTTGATAAAATGCAATTCTCCTTTAAGGAAAGTAACCTCCAACTAAATGATCTTAAAGCATCTATTGACGGTACTTTTGCTATGGTGGGCAAGGATTATGAAGATATGGAGTTCGATCTTAAGCTGAATGCGCCGGATACCCAATTTAAAGATATCTTATCTCTTGTTCCGGCTATGTATACAGCCGATTTTAAAGATGTGAAAACGTCAGGAACTGCAAAGTTGGAGGCATATATCAAAGGTCTTATGCATGGTGATAGTTATCCTGCGTTTGATGTAAAGATAATGGTGAACGATGCGATGTTCCAATACCCTTCTTTACCCAAATCTGTCAATAATATAAATGTCGCTATGGCGATAAACAGTAAAGGAGGCTTGTTAGATAATATGATTATTGATATCAGCAAGTTTAGTTTCAATTTGGGAGGTAATCCTTTCTCGGGAAGCCTGAATGTGTCCACTCCGATGAGCGATCCCAATCTGAAAGCTCAGGCAAAAGGGACGATTGATTTAGGTATGATTAAAGATGTATATCCGTTAGAAAAAGGAACAGCTTTAAATGGTAAGATGATTGCTAATCTGAATGTTGCAGCTCGGATGTCTGCAATCGAAAAAGAACAATATGAGAATGTGTCGGCAGCAGGTAGTCTGAAATTGAGCAATATGACTTATAAGTCTCAAGACATGCAAGATGTGGTGATTAACGATGCCGGATTGGAATTTTCGCCACGCTATGTAAATCTATCGTCACTGAACCTGAAGATTGGCAAAAATGATCTGTCAGCTACAGGACGTCTCGAGAATTTTATTGCATATGCATTGAAAGATCAAACACTGAAAGGTCAGTTGAATATAAAATCAAACTATCTGAATGCGAATGATTTTATCAGTAGCGAAACTGCCGGGACAGAAGAAACAGCATCAACAACAACAGAAGACATTATTATTCCTAAAAATATAGATTTTGTATTGAACGCCGCCCTCAACCAAATTGTATATGGAAAAATGAACATTACAAATATGGTTGGCAATATGACTGTTAAAAATGGAGTGCTTACTCTTAATAATGTTGGAGCTAATGCTTTGGGTGGTTCTTGTAAGGTTAGCGGAACGTATGATACATCAAGCCCTAAAACTCCGAAGGTTAACTTTGATCTGGCTTTATCGAAAGTATCGTTTGCTGAAACATTCAAGTCGGTCGAATCAGTGCAAAAATTTGCTCCTATATTCGAAAAATTAGGAGGAACATATTCTATGAACTTCAAATTTAATACATCTTTAGGTGAGACAATTATGCAGACTTTAGCAAGTCTTACTGGTAGTGGTGCATTACAAACCAATGATGTAAAGATAGAAGGTGTTGAGGCTTTGACCGCTTTGTCTTCTTCATTGAAGACTGATGCTTTGAAGTCATTCTCCACAAAAGATTTGAATTTGCCGTTTACTATAAATAATGGAAAACTGAATACAAAGCCTTTCAATGTAAACTTTGGCAATGGTGGCGTTATGAAATTAGAGGGGGCAACAGGTCTTGATCAAAGCATCGACTACAAAGGCACTGTTACGCTTCCTAAATCGTTGGCAAACCATTACGTGTCGTCTGTGCCGATTACAATAGGCGGTACATTTACAAATCCCAAAATTGGAATAGACACCAAGGCGTTGGTTGCCGGAGCTGCTTCGTCTGCCGTAAATGAGCTTTTGGGTGGAGAGAAAGGAGCTGATGTTTCAGCGAAGGTGTCTGAAGAAAAAGCGAAACAAATAGAAAGGATTAGATCGGAAGCGGATGCGACGGCAACAAAGTTGGTGGCTGAGGCTGAGAAACAATCACAGGCTTTGGAAGAAAAGGCAGGAAGTAATCCTCTTGCAAAAGCCGCAGCTAAGGCGGCAGGAAAGAAGCTTGTAGAAGAAGCTAAAAAGCAAGGTCAGAACTTGAGAGATAAAGCCGAAGAACAAATAAAGAAAGTAGAAGGCACCGGTAACTGATAAATAATATAATTAAAACTGTCTGAAAAGAAGATTTGTATTGTCTATTGTCATTCTGAGTCTTCTTTTCAGACAGTTTTTTTAGTCCCTATTAAGCCCTCCGCCCAATGCTTTGTAGAGAGCAACTAACGAATAGAGTTCGTTTAACGTAGCATTATTCAAAGCTATCTCGGCATCGAACAACTGACGTTGTGCATCCAGGACATCGATATACTTAACAGCTCCGTTTACATATTGTAACTTAGCCAGCTCGTGATAAGAGTTAGCTGAATTGTATAAAGCTTCTTGTGACAGATATACCTCTTTCATTTTATTGAACGTAATGATAGAGTTGTTTACTTCCTTAAATACATTCAATACAGATTTTTCGTAGCTATATACTTCTTGCTCGTATGCAGCCTTTGCCGCATTATGTTTTGCTTTGTTTTTGCCCATATTGAATATAGGGCCGGTAAGTACTCCCGAGATAAACCATGTCGGACTTTTAAGAAAGTCTGTCAGTTCGGTATTCTCTCCCCCTAAACGCCCTGTAAGTCTTAAAGAAGGAAACATATCTGTGTAGGCCATCCCTACTTTAGCATTAGCCTCTATCAGCTTTTGCTCTGCCTGTATCATATCCGGACGGCGTTTCAGTAGCGACGACGGTAAGTCGATAGGTAGGCTGGCTGGAACTTGCAGGTGGCTAATGTCATCTTTCCCTCTGGGAATGTTTCCGATGGGAAATTCTCCAACGAGTACAAAAAGGTCATTCTCTTTCAGCTTTATCTCATTTTCGAGATTTGGAATCAGCGTTTCGGTACGGGCAAGTTCAACAAGGCTTTGCCTGTATGGTATTTCAGATGTCAAACCACCTTCGTAGCGCAATTTGGCAAAACGAACTCCTTCACGTCTGGCATCCAGAGTCTGTTTCACTATTGTAAGCTCTTTATCTAATGCTTTTAATTCAAAGTATGCCTGAGCAACTTGTGCTACGATGGTTAGGTGCATGGCTTTTTGCGCTTCTACCGTTTGCAGATATGTAGCAATTCCGGCTTCGTTGGCCCATCTCAGTTTGCCCCATATATCCAACTCCCACGATACATTAAGATTGGCTCTAAGCTCAGGTGAATATTTCTTCGAATCGCCTCCATAGTTCAGATATTCCTTTTGTCCTGCCACTTCAGCCCCTACTTCAGGGAATAGGTTTGCAAATGATATCCGTTTGTTTGCAGCCATTTCTTTTATACGGGCAGCCGCTATGAGCATGTCTTTGTTGTGGTCGAGAGCTTTTGTGATGAGTCCTTGTAATACAGAATCCTTATATAGGGCGCTCCATCCGATGTCAGAAGCATTTCCCTCATTCGTTATTTTTGCATCAAATGCCTGAGGTATATTCATTTCCGGCTGTTCGTATTTCTGACCTATTTTACAAGATGAGAATAATGCTGTGGAAATGAGTAGTATATATGTGAGTTTATTCATTGTTATCTCTTTTTATAAGTTTCTTTATTTTCGGGAATTTAGGAAACTTAAGTTCCGGAATCTTAAACTTATCCTTTACTTTATATACTATCACAAAGAAGAATGGCACAAGTATTATTCCTAATGTAATAGCTACAATCATACCAAAAAATACACCTGTTCCTATCGAATGCCTACTAGCTGATCCCGGTCCTGAAGCTATTACCATCGGTAACATACCGAGTACGAATGCTAAAGATGTCATCAATATCGGGCGGAAACGTAATTTGGCTGCCTGCATTGCCGCAAATATGGGTTGCATACCTGCATCGACCTGTATCTTGGCAAATTCTACTATAAGGATAGCATTTTTAGCGGCTAATCCTATTAAGGTTACGAGTCCAATCTGAAAATATACATCATTATCCAGTCCTAATATCCATATGCCAATAAATGCTCCTAGTGCAGCAATGGGTAAGGATAATATCACGGAAATTGGTACAGTCCAACTTTCGTATAATGCAGCCAAAAACAAGAATACAAATATTAGAACCAGTATTAAAACTGTACCTGTTTGCCCGCTGGCCTTTTGTTCCTGAAAAGAGAGACCGCTCCACGCTACCCCAATATTGGCGGGTAGGTGTTCTTTTGCGATGTTTACAATTTCGCTCATCGCTTGTCCCGAGCTATGTCCTGCCGAAGGGGTAACCTGCATAGATGCCGATGTGTACATATTGAAGCGCGATATATTCCCCGGTCCTGTAGTATAGCTGGTTTTACCCAAAGCTGTAAGCGGAACCATGTCGCCGCTTTTCGTTTTCACGAAAAATAGATTAATATCGCTGGCTGTTGCCCTGTATGATTGATCGGCCTGAATGTATACTTTGTATATGCGGTTAAACATATTAAAGTCATTTACATATACTGACCCCAGATAGGCTTTCATCGTTGAAAAAATATCAGACATTGGCACTCCGAGCAGCATTGCCTGATCTCGATCCACGTCAAAATATAGTTGAGGTATTTCTGATTGTAGAGAGGAAGAAACATTTGAAATGATCTTAGATTTATTGGCATAATACATAAAAGTATCAGACGCAGCCACCAGATCGTCCCACTGAGCATCGGAGCGGGCTTGAAGCTTCATCTCTACACCTCCAGCCGATCCGAGTCCCGGAATGACGGGAGGGCGACTCACAAATGCTCTTATTTCGGGGTAATTATAAAATTCTTTTTGTGCATCGCGCATTACCTGATCCACTCCCGTACTTCTTTCTTTCCACGGTTTAAGTATAACCGTCAACGTTGTGCGCCCCTGATTGGTTCCTACACGAGGGCTTGATCCTGTTACATTTTGTACATATTTTACCGCTTCATGATTGTCAAGATAAGCTACTGCTCTATCCGTAACTGTTCGCATACGCTCGAGTGTTGTTCCTTCCGGCATTTCAAGCTCTACAGTAAAATAACCTTGGTCTTCTTGGGGAATGAAACTGGTAGGGACTATTTTATTCAATACGAAAATAAATACAAGCACCATACCAAATGCAGCCATCGTACGCCTAGGGTTGTTTATAACCTTTAGTAAGATATTGGCATATTTCTTATTGCCATTCCCTAGCCAGATATTTATTTTGCGGAAGATGAAGTGCTTTTTCTTTTTCGATGGCTTTAATATTATAGCACACATGGCAGGGCTAAGGGTTAGGGCTACTACTGCAGATATAAGTACCGATACTACAATGGTTACAGAAAATTGCCTGTAGAGTGCTCCTGTTATTCCATCAAGGAAGCTTACCGGAACGAATACAGCAGCAAGGACTAACGATGTGGCAATCAAAGCGCCTGTCAGTTCTTTCATTGCTCTGTGTGTGGCTTCCCGTGCGTTTACCCCCTTCTGTTCCATAATACGTTCTACGTTCTCGACGACTACAATCGCATCATCCACAACAATACCGATCGCCAAAACCAATCCTAGGAGAGTCAGCATATTGAGGGAAAATCCCATCATAAGCATAAATCCGAATGTGCCGATCAAGGAAATAGGCACGGCAACTATAGGGATAATAGCCGCACGCCAGTTTTGTAGTGAAAGGAATACTACTATAATAACAAGAGTCAGAGCTTCGAACAATGTTTTATAAACTTCGTGAATAGATTCTCCGATATATTCCGTCATATCGAAAGGTATCAGATAATCTAAGCCCTCGGGAAAATCTTGTTTTATATTTCCCATGGCTGCCTTTATTTCATCCGCTACTTCCATAGCATTAGCCCCGGGAAGGAGATAGATGCTCAACATGGTTGCATATTTACCGTTCAACCCACTCTCGGTACTATATGATGATGCCTCCAGAGAGACTCTTGCTACGTCTCTCATACGGATAAAAGAGCCATCGTTGTTGGCTTTCACCACAATATCTTCGAATTCACTCACTGTAGACAAACGTCCTTGTGCTGTGATAGGCATAGTCACATCTACATGTACTATCGGTTGTTTACCGAGTTCACCCGCAGCAGACTCTCTATTCTGATCTTTTAGAGCATCTTGCAAATCTTTGATTGTTAGTCCAAAACTGGCGAGCCTGTCGGGATATACCCATATTTGCATGCCATAATATCGGCTACCTACATTCGAAACACGTCCCACTCCGGGTATACGCCTGATAACGTCAAGTATATTTATAGTTGCATAGTTGCTTAAGTATATCTCGTCATATTTAGGATCGTCAGATGTCAAAGCAATAGTCATCAATTGTCCGGGTGCTTGCTTTTCAACAGAAATCCCACCTTGTAGAACTTCAGCCGGTAGACGACTTTCGGCTAACTTTACCCTGTTTTGTATCTCTACAGCGGCGAGGTCAGCATTGGTGTTTACATCAAACGTAACGGTGATGGATAGTCCTCCCGAGTTGGAACTGCTTGATTCCATATATATCATCCCGGGCGTACCGTTCAACTCTTGTTCGATGGGTGTTGCCACTGCTTGAGATACTGTTGTGGCATTTGCTCCCGGGTAAGAAGCTCCTATTTTTACAACGGGAGGCGTTATTTGCGGATACTGTTCTATCGGCAATAATACGAGCCCAATGATACCTATAATAACAATCAGTAAGGATAAAACGGTAGAAAGTACAGGCCTGTCTATAAATAATCCCGGCTTCATTTTTTATCCTCCTTCTTCTTTTCATCCGCTTTCTCGAGAGCCTCTATTTTTGCTTCCTCTTTAGTAGTCCTCGATATAACCTTTTGTCCGTGTGTAAGCTTTTGATATCCTTCTACAACAATGTGTTCATTCGGACTCAATCCACGGATAACTACTATCTTATTATCGTGTTCGGGGCCGGTCTCTACATAGCGTTTTTCCACTATATTGTCCGGACGTATAACGAATATATGAGCTCCTCCTTTTTCTATCGAAATAGCTTTGCGGGGGATAACAACAACATTCTCCAATACATTTAGTAATAGTTTTACACGCGTGAATTGTCCCGGTAGAAGAACCTGATTGGGATTAGGCAATACGGCACGAACGCCAAAAGTTCCTGTTTTAGGGTCAACAAGGGGGGATGCAAAGTCTACAATTCCTTTTTCGCTGTATACAGAGTTGTCTGCAAGCGTAACAGTAACAGTTGGCTGCCACGACCGAGTTGTATCCAGTTCCCCAAGATGCACATTCCTGCGTTGACTTCTTAGATAGTCGAGAGAAGTAAGTTTGAAATCGACCAATACGGTATCTCTTTTAACTACTGTAGCCAATAACGACTTCGAATTTCCTACCAAAGTGCCTATGTCTACATACCGCTCACTAATATAGCCGGATAGGGGAGACCGTACCACTGTATAGCTTAATTCCATCTCGGCTTGTTCCAAGTCGGCTTTACTCATTGCTACATCAGCCTTTGACATATTCAGTGCAGCTACTGCATTGTCAAGGTCTAACCTGCTGGCAGCATTTTGATTATATAAAGGTTCTATCCTTTTGAGATCACTTTCTGCTTTTAGAGCTTGCGCTTCATCTCTTTTTAGTTTTGCTTTTGCTTTTTCAACTTTAGCTTTGTAAGTTCTGTCGTTAATGTAAAATAAAGGCTCTCCCGCCTTCACTTCTTTTCCTTCATTAAAGGTCATCTTTTCGAGGAATCCCTCTACACGTGCATGAATTTCCACATTGCGTGATGCTTTAATAAGACCTACGTATTCTCCGTATATTTCGAAATTATCTGTTGTTACAGTTTCAACTTCAACAATTGGAGCCTCGACTTGAGTTTTTTTACATGCGCATAGTAGTAATGTACTAAGTAAGGTGATAGATAAAATACTTCTTATGTTATTCATAAATAATTAATTGTAGTCAAATCTTAAACAACCTATTAAGCTTTTTTGTTTAACATATATTGAGTTTATATTATTTCTTTTAGTGTACAGGGGACGGCAATTCAGAGTCTTCTATATTTGTGTATATATATCGTATAGAAATTGTCTTCGTTTCGAAATAAGTTTTGCTAATTGCAAATGTCCAGCATATAATCGCAAATGTACACATTCATTTAATATATTGTGTATAATGGTTATATTAAAGATTATAAAAGGTTGATAAACAAAATATATGTTACAATCCGATTGCAATCGTTTGCATAACAAAAAGCAGCTTTTTATAAAATCTTTTGATACAAAACAAAATAGGTCTTCTCATATTTGTACTATAATCCTAAAATGTCATGAAAATACAAGTGTTTCTAATGTTAAATCTAGACCAAGATTTATTTAAAAATATACAAAATATAACATTTGTCTCTTCTGTCCTCTATTCAAAATTCAGGGTTGATCAGAATTTTATTGAATACGAATAGTATGTTATGCACGATAGAATATATAAACCGATTATATAGAAATAAGTAATAAACTAATCAATATTAATGTTAATCTTAATATTATTTCGCATGAAAAGAAAGATTAAGAACAGATGTTTAAATGTATTCCTACTATTTATGTTAGGAATATTGGTGTCAACATCAAATATTTTTGCGCAAGGCGGAAATATCACAGTTAAGGGTAATGTGAAGGACAATAACGGCGAACCTATCATTAGTGGTAGTGTTGTTGTTAAGGGTACAACCATAGGTACTGTAACTGATGTTGATGGTAATTATGCAATCAATGTACCTTCTAACGGTACGTTAGTGTTCACTTACGTAGGATTCAAATCACAAGAAATTTCTGTAGCTGGAAAATCTACAATTAATGTCACATTGGAGGAAGATACCGAAATGTTGAAAGAAGTTGTAGTAATCGGATATGGTAGTGTGAAGAAAGAAGACCTTAGTGGGTCAATCGTTGCAATCAAGGCAGAAGAGATAAACAAAGGAGCAATAACATCACCGCAGCAAATGCTACAAGGTAAGGTTTCCGGTTTGTTTGTGCAGCCGGGGAATGGTGCTCCGGGTTCGGGTTCTACAATTCGTATTCGTAGTGGTGCATCATTAAGTGCAAGTAATGATCCTTTGATCGTTATTGATGGTATTCCTACATCGAATGATGCTGCTCCAGGAACTCCAAATGCTTTAGCTACAATCAATCCGAATGATATTGAATCATTCACAGTGTTGAAAGATGCTTCTGCTACAGCGATCTTTGGTTCAAGGGCATCAAACGGTGTAATTATTATTACAACAAAAAAAGGAAGCCAATCTAAAGGAGTGAAAATCTCTTATAGTAGCACATATAGTTTTAATGACCCTTATAAGAAAATTAAAACGATGAATGCTCAAGAATTCCGTGATGTAATTTCTACTTATTATCCTAAAGGAACAGATGCAGGAGATAATGCTCAAGAACTGTTGAATAAATATCCAGATCAATCGACAAACTGGCAAGATGAAATCTTCCGTACAGCCTTTAGTACAGACCATAACTTGGGATTTAGCGGAAAAGCAGGAATATTGCCATACCGGGTGTCAGTGGGTTATACAAATGAAGATGGGACATTGCAAACTTCAAATTATGAGCGTTTTACGGGAAGTGTTAGCTTGAGTCCGAAGTTTCTTAATGATCATTTGAGTGTAAATATTAATGTTAAAGGAACAATAAATAATAATAGATATGCAGATTCCGGAGCAGTAGGTGCTGCAGCTTTTTATGATCCGACAAAACCAATTTATGATGAAAATGGATATCATGGTTATTGGAATCACATGCAAGGAACTGAACCGAACAAGTTAGCTCCTGTCAATCCATTGGCATTGTTATATGATGTCGACAACTCCGGAAAAACTAAACGCAGTTTAGGAAATATTCAGCTTGATTATAAATTCCACTTCTTACCTGAACTACGTGCTAATTTAAATCTGGGTTATGATATTGCTACTTCTACAGGTAATAACGGACCTTCAGCAGGGTCATACCAAGCAGCGAAAGATTCGGACCTGCCGAATATAGGAAGATATACATCTTGGGATAATTTGCGCCGAAATCAATTGTTAGACTTTTATCTGAACTATAATAAGTATTTTGAGTCGATAAAGAGTAATGTTGATATAATGGGTGGTTATTCTTATCAACATTTTTATAAATCAGATTTTGATAAAACGTTCTCTAATTCAACAAAATCTATTGGAACTATAAATGGATTTGAATACAATGAATCTACTAGTCAATATGTTTGGACAGCTAGTCGAAAAATCCCTTCTGAAAACTATTTGATATCATTCTTCGGTAGGTTGAACTATAACTTCATGGATCGCTATTTATTGACAGCAACTTTGCGTGATGATGGTTCTTCTCGTTTCAGTAAAGATAATCGTTGGGGTTTATTCCCATCTGCAGCATTTGCTTGGACAATTTCTAAGGAACCATTTATGCACGGTAAAATTGATGCATTATCTAATTTGAAATTGCGTGTAGGATATGGAGTTACAGGTCAACAAGATATAGGTAAGGATTATGCTTATATTCCATCTTATATTTTTGGAACAAATCCGAATGGAACATATTTAGGGTCTGGTCTACTAAAACCTGATGGATATAATCCAAATCTAAAATGGGAGCAAACTGCTACGACAAACTTTGGTATTGATTTTGGATTTTTGAATAATCGTATTAATGGTAGCATCGAATATTATCAAAAGAAGACAAAAGATTTGCTTAATACAATAGATTCTCCTGCAGGAACTAACTTCTCTAATGTAATTGTGGCTAACGTTGGTACAATGAAAAATAATGGAGTTGAGTTTAATATCAATGCTGTAGCTATAGAAACTAACGATTTTTCATGGGATCTAGGTTATAATATTACGTGGAATAAGAGTGAGATTACTAAGTTGACAGCATCTTACAACCCTGATTATCCGGGTATACAAATCGGTGACCCTGGTTATGGAACAGGACTTCGCACACAAAAACATCAAACAGGATATGCTCCTAATACTTTCTGGTTATATCAGCAGGTTTATGGGGAAGATGGAAAGCCTCTTCAAAATGTATTTGTAGATCGTAATAAAGATGGACAAATTACAGAGGCCGATCGTTACTTGACAGGAAAGAGCCCTATGCCAAAGGTATTTATGGGATTTAGCTCAACATTCAGATATAAAGATTTTGATTTAGGGTTTAATTTACGTGCTAATTTAGGTAATTATGTATATAATGCTTTTGCTGCACAAAATTCAACGCCATTGACTTTCAACAATCAAGGATTCCTTTCTAATATTTATACAGGAGTGTATGAAACCGGATTTACTCATAAGAATGGAACAGAGCAGCAGCTATCTGATTACTTCCTAGAGAATGCATCGTTCCTAAAATTGGATAATCTGACATTTGGCTATAGTTTCAAAAATATATTGTTTAATAAACTATCCGGACGTGTGAGTTTTTCTGTTCAGAATGTATTTACTATCACCAATTATAGTGGAATTGATCCTGAAAGCTCTAATAATAAAGATTATCTTGGCATTGATAGGAATATATGGCCACGTCCAAGAACCTATACATTTGGTTTAAATCTTAACTTTTAATTGACATGAAAATGAAAGCAAAATATTTATTGACATTATTTAGCGGATTAGCGTTGACTTTAAGCTCTTGTTTGGGAGACTTAGATGTACAGCCGTTGGATGAGAATGTAGTGACTGGCGAAATAGCTTATTCTGATGCTGCCAGTTATACCAAAGGATTAATGAAAATATATTCAGTATGGGCTATTAGTGGACAAGATGGTGAAGGTAGTTCCGATATTGAAAATCTCGATCCGGGTAATGCTCAGTTATTGCGTTCATGGTGGAATCTGCAAGAAGTGTCTACCGATGAGTGTAAAGTAGCGTGGGCAAACGACTCATGGGTTCCAGAAATCAATAACATGACTTGGTCTAATTCTAAGAATGAATCTATAGAAGGCGTTTACCAAAGATGTATGTTTATTGTAGCATTGGCTAACGAATATCTGAAACAGGTAGGAAATGCCCCAACGGATGCTAATCCTACTCAATTGCGTGCAGAAGCTCGTTTTTGTAGAGCGTTGGCTTACTATGTGTTGATGGATCAATATGCTAGACCTCCTTTTATCACAGAGAGTAATTATTCAGTATCTCCGTCCCCATTAAGTAGAGAAGAACTCTTTGTCTGGATAGTAAAAGAATTAACAGAGATAGAAAAAGATCTTCCGGCTGCACGCCAGGGTATATATGGGCGTGCTGATCAAGGTGCTGTAAATGCTTTACTTGCACGTGCCTACCTGAATGCAGAAGTATATACAGGAAAAGCGATGTATACAGAATGTATAACAGCATGTAATAAAGTTATTGCCGGCGGATATGCATTGACTGCAGATTATTCAAACATATTTAAAGCAGATAATAACGTGGTTGCTAAAAATGAAATAATCTTCCCTATTTGTTTTGATGGGGCAGCAACTAAAACTTGGGGAGGTATGACATTCCTTATTTGTTCATCTCGTGGTGGAGCTGAATATGTATTAGCTACAGACGGAGTTAGTTCAGGTTGGGATGGAACTCGTTCAACACAAAACTTAGTGAATAAGTTTGCATTCTCAAGTAATAATAAAACTGCAGCAAATATTATAGATAAGCGAGGCATATTCTACTCCGAAGGCCGTTCTGTGGAAATAAAAACTACACCTCTAGGAACATTTACCAGTGAGGGTTGGGCTGTATACAAATTTAAGAATGTAAAATCGAATGGAAGTTTGGCTTCTGATACTCAATTCCCTGATACAGATTTTCCTATGCTGCGTTTAGGTGATGTATATCTGATGTATGCCGAAGCGGTTCTTCGTGGAGGAGCAGGAGGTGATAAAAATACTGCTCTGGGATATGTAAACGAGCTTCGCAAACGTGGATATGGAGACGACTCAGGTGCTATTACATCTACTGAACTTACAACAGACTTTATATTGGATGAGCGTTCTCGTGAATTGTATTGGGAAGGAACTCGACGTACAGACCTCATTCGCTATGGATTATATACATCTGGATCTTATCGCTGGCCATTCAAGGGAGGAGTATTGGAAGGTGTAGGAGTAGATAATACTCGTAACATTTTCCCTATTCCGGTAACAGATCTTTCTGTAAATGGAAATCTGACTCAAAATCCAGGATATTAAGTAATAATTGTCTTATAAATATAAAATAGATATGAAACTATTAAAATATATACCTGTTGTTTTTCTTTCTCTAATAACTTTTGCTTCGTGCGATAGTGATTTGGATAAAGTAACATATCATGAAGAAGATGCAAAAATAGGGGCTTTAAATCCAATTGCATCATCTTATGTCCTTGATGACAAAAAGGCTGATGAGGTAGTCGATACGTTTAAATGGACGAAAGCTTCATTTGGTTATGACGCTGCTATTATCTATAAATTGGAAGTTGATGTGGCTGGTAAAGATTTTGCAAATAAGAAAACTATTTCTTCTCTTATAGGAAAGACTCAAGCTGCTATAACTCATAAAGAATTGAATAATGTGTTATTAAGCCTTGATTCTATATATAATATTCCCCCAAGAACAGAAGCTACTTATGATATACGTATATCTGCAACTATTGGTGATGTTATAACTCCTTTGTATACAAATGTAGTAACTTCTAAAATTACTACCTATTTATCATATCCTAAGAATGTATATATGATAGGAGCTGATTTTGGCGGATGGAACTGGAGTGATGCCGGTATTGTAGATATGACTCCTGTTTGGGGACTTGACGGGACTTTCTGGGCGATACGATATTTTAAAGCAGCAAATGGCTTCAAATGGAATACTTCTAAAGCGTGGGATGGTTCAGACTTTTATGAATTGGATTCTAAGGAAGGATATACAACGAATGGAGGCAATGCATTTGTTCCTGCCGATGGCTTTTATATTGTTTATATGGATATGCCTAATAAAAAGATTACAATAAAAGCGGCAGAAGTCTATGGAATGGGAGACTGTTTTGGTGGATGGAGTACTGCTACATATCCATTTACCGCATCTGGCAACAAAATGTCTATAACAACTACAGGTGCAGGTGAATTAAGAATGTATGCTGGTTATCCTGCAGTTGGAGGTGATTGGTGGAAAATGGAATTTATTATTCTTAACGGAAAAATAGAATATAGAGGTAAAGGTGGTGACCAAGATAGAGTTTCTGTTGCTGCAGGCAAAAAAGTTACTCTTGATTTCAATGCCGGTACAGGTACAATAGAATAAATTAGATTGATAGAAATACTCATTAGAAGAGGTGGCTGATTTGGTCACCTCTTCTTTTTACTATAATCTGCAAACGTTTGCAGATTATTTTGTTTGGTTTACGAGAAAAGGATTCTATCATTGAACTCTAAATGTAGTTTCTTTGTATAATAGGAAAATATTTTTTTAAGAATCATGAAAAAAATCATTAGTATTTCTATTTTTATTGGCTTTTATTTAATCTTTGGAACAGTGAAAGCGCAAGAACTCAAATCACCAAATGGAAATCTTACATTAAAGTTTTATTTGCAAGGTAATGGTGTGCCAACTTATACTTTAACGTATAAGGGAAAAGACGTAATTAAGCCTAGTAAGCTGGGTTTGGAGTTGAAAGACAATAGTGACTCTCATACCGATTTCAATGACTTTTCTATAAAAGGAAATACAGACTCACAAAAAGAAGACAAGGTTTCTTTACTAGACGGATTTCAGCTTACAGATAGCAAGACCTCATCTTTTGATGAAACATGGCAGCCTGTATGGGGTGAAGTAAAAGAAATACGCAATCATTATAATGAATTAGCTGTGACGCTAAATCAGAAATCAACAGACAGGCATATTCTTATCCGTTTTCGTCTCTTTGATGATGGCTTAGGATTTCGCTATGAATTTCCCGAGCAAAAGAATCTTATATACTTTGTTATAAAAGAAGAGCGAACTCAGTTTGCTATGGCCGGCGATCATAAAGCATTCTGGATTCCGGGCGATTATGATACACAAGAATATGATTATACGACATCGAAGTTATCAGAGATAAGAGGGTTGATGAGTAAAGCTATAACTCCTAACTCATCTCAGACGCCGTTTTCTCCAACAGGGGTACAAACTGCATTGATGATGAAAACAAATGACGGGTTGTATATCAATCTGCATGAGGCTGCTTTGATAAACTATGCATGTATGCATCTAAATTTGGATGATAAGAACATGGTATTCGAATCTTGGTTGACACCTGATGCACAAGGCAACAAAGGATATATGCAAGCTCCATGTAACACGCCGTGGCGTACTGTAATAGTAAGTGATGATGCACGTGATGTATTGGCATCTCATATTACACTGAACTTGAATGATTCGTGTAAGATTGAAGATACATCGTGGATCAAACCTGTAAAATATGTAGGTGTATGGTGGGAGATGATTACCGGTAAAAGCACATGGGCTTATACTGATGATCTATACAGCGTACAGTTAGGAGTGACAGACTATTCTAAGATAAAGCCAAATGGTAAGCATGGAGCAAATACAGCCCATGTGAAAGAATATATAGATTTTGCAGCAGAACATGGGTTTGATGCTGTATTGGTTGAAGGCTGGAATGTAGGCTGGGAAGATTGGTTTGGAAAGTCTAAAGATTATGTATTTGACTTTGTTACTCCATACCCAGACTTTGATGTAAAAGGATTACATGATTATGCGAAGAGCAAGGGCGTTAAAATGATGATGCATCACGAAACATCGGCTTCGGTTCGTAATTATGAGCGCCATATGGATCAGGCATATAAGTTTATGGTAGATAATGGTTATAACTCTGTAAAAAGCGGATATGTAGGAGATATCATCCCTCGTGGAGAATATCATTACGGACAATGGATGGTAAATCATTATCAATATGCACTGGAAAAAGCAGCCGATTATAAAATAATGTTGAATGCTCATGAAGCGGTTCGTCCTACAGGGTTATGTCGTACATATCCAAACCTAATAGGTAATGAGTCAGCTCGTGGAACAGAATATCAGGCATTTGGAGGTAGCAAACCGAATCATGTTACCATACTACCTTTTACCCGTTTGATTGGTGGTCCGATGGATTATACTCCGGGTATTTTCCAGATGGATGTGAGTAAAATTAATCCTGATAATCATTCGCATGTGAATAGTACATTAGCAAACCAATTGGCACTGTATGTGACGATGTATAGTCCGTTGCAAATGGCCGCCGACTTGATAGAAAATTATAAACAGCATATTGATGCTTTCCAGTTTATAAAAGATGTAGCTATCGATTGGGACGAAAGTAAGATACTTGAAGCAGAGCCGGGAGAATATATCACAATAGCACGTAAGGCAAAAGGTTCAAATAATTGGTTTATAGGAAGTGTATGTGATGAAAACGGACGTACATCAACTATTACATTTGATTATCTCGATCCGGCAAAAACATATATTGCTACAATATATAGCGATGCAAAAGATGCTCATTATAAGACCAATCCGCAGGCATATACAATTCGAAAAGTAGTGATTTCTAATAAGTCCAAACTGTCTCAATTCTGTGCTCCGGCCGGAGGGTATGCGATAAGCATTGTTGAAGCAGGGAAGAACGATATAAAAGGTTTAAAGAAACTGTAAAAGGCAAGATACAGTTAGTTATAGGGTTTGGTTATCTAGGTTTGGGCCGCTCCATTTGGGGCGGCTCTTTTATTTCATTTATTTCAATTAATGAATCATGAGTGTTATTTGCTGGTCATTATCTTTAATACCAATTTGTCTGTTTCCTGCATGCCTACGGCACCTATACTTGTCAGGTTCTCTATGGTTTTGTCCACGTCATCATCAACAATACCCTCTAGCGAAGAAACTACTTTCTGCTCCATTGCCATAATTGCCGAAAGCACGGCTGTAGACACTCCGCTGGATATCTTCAAAGCACAACTGGGCTTTGCTCCGTCGCAAATCATGCCAGTGATATTGCCAACCATGTTTTTTACGGCAAATGTTATTTGGTTGTAATCTCCTCCCATTAGATAAGTTATGCCACAACTAGCGCCCGTAGCAGCTGCAACACAGCCACATAGAGCCGATAAACGTCCTAGTTTCTGCTTTATATATACTACTGTAAGGTGGCTGAGAATTAACGCCCTTATCAGACTTTCTTCCGAGCAGTTTGTATCTTCTGCATACGTCAGAACCGGTAGTGTTGCAGTAATGCCTTGATTACCACTGCCTGAGTTGCTCATTACCGGTATCATAGCACCATCCATACGTGCGTCACATGCAGCGGCGGTATACGACATCATATGAGTAAGCATTGAATCTCCGAATATTTGCTTGCCCAATGCTCCTGTCATTGTTTTAGCTACATTGTGACCATAACTTCCTTGAGCTGACAGTTTGGAAGCAGTGCGGTTTAGTTCTGCCGCTTGAAGTATAAAACGAATATCGTCTATCGGAGTAGTAGTCGCAAACTCATATACTTTTGAAAAGGATAATTTTATCTCATCTTTACTCTCTTCGCAATGGTTGCTATCGCATTCGTTTATAATTACTTCGCCATTTTTAGATATGTGAGAAAAGTGTGTATGTGTTTCTTTTATTATGGCTACAGCTTCTTTGTCGTTCTTAAGGCAGTGCACCTCAATATATAGATTATCATCTATATCTTCTTTAAGCCCTATTTCTATCCGTTTTTCCTCAATATATTTTTTCCCTGTATCTACATCTTCAGGCTTCAAGTCTTTCAGCACCTGTAATCCATATTCACTTTTACCTATCAAAGCACCTAGTGCAATCGCTATGGGCAGTCCTACCATCTTTGTCCCTGGAATACCAACACCCATTGCATTTTTCAATATGTTGGCGCTCAGGTATACTTTTATCTTCTCCGGCACGGTTTCCAATACTTCAGTGGCTTTGGCTACACATAGTGAAACCGCTATAGGCTCTGTACATCCGATAGCCGGAACAACTTCTTTTTTGATTAAACTGATGATTAGACTACGTTCACATTCGTTTAGCATGCTCATTTAGCTGATTTAGGTTTTATTGAGACAAAGATACAGGTTCTTCTTTCTATTTATTGTTAAAGGCTTCATAAAAAAGGAAAAGCAAAGAAATAATTGACAATAAGTCAAACAATAGATCATGTTTTAGTTTATCAAAAATGTAACTAAAGTTATTTTTTGCAATCATCATATAAACAATTGTTTATACTCAAAAGGTGACAACCAACGGTCACAGGAGCAAAGCGTATGTAACAGTGACAGTTTTTGATGTTATTTTATTGTGTTACTTTTTGTTTTGTATACCCAATACTATAGTAATCTATGAAAGCCTTTCTTTATATATAAGATAAATTTAGAATATAACTTTATCGGGAGAATGATAATAGGATAGCATCAATAGCCATTTTAAGTGTCATATAATTCAATACTCATTTATTTTGACCGTGATAGTTAAAAGAGTATTTTTGTACGGCAAAACAGATTCATTTCATTATGGTTCAGAAGAAAAAAATATATGTAATAATCAACCCTAAATCGGGTACTTCAGCTAAGCAAAATATTCCGCATAAGATTGCTGAAGCATTTGACGCCCATAAGTTTGATGTGCATATTTTTGTTACCGGGTATCCCGGTCATGGATCAGAAATAGCCACTCAGGCAATAAAAGATAAAGCAGACTATGTGGTTGCTGTGGGGGGCGATGGTACCGTAAATGAAGTAGGAGGGGCTCTTGTAGGCTCAGATGTAGCTCTTGGTATTATACCAATGGGTTCGGGAAATGGTTTAGGGCGCGACCTGAACATCCCAACCGATCCGAAGAAAGCAATGGAGATCATATTGGAAGAAAATATAATATCCATCGATTACGGAACAGTGAATGACCGCATATTCCTTTGCACTTGCGGAGTAGGTTTCGATGCTGAAGTGGCAGCTAAGGTCTCGGGCAGGAAAAATAGAGGCTCTTTGATGTATCTCAGAAATATGCTTGAAATATTTTTTCAACAAAAGCCGCAAGAGTATATAGTTACATGCCCCGAAGGAACAATAAAGGATAAAGCCTTCGTTGTTACTTGTGCTAATGCTTCGCAGTACGGATACAATGCCCATATTGCACCTCATGCCGATATACAGGACGGGTTGATGAATGTGGCGATATTGAAACCTCTTTCGATATTGGATGTGCCTCAAACTTCGGTACAATTGTTTACAAAAAAAATAGATGAGAATAGTAAGATGGTTGAGCTTTTGACCAATGAAGTTACTATTATCAGAGAGCAAGCCGGGGTGATGCACATTGACGGTGATCCGGTAGAGATGGGGAAAGAAATACATGTGAAAATAATTCCATTCGGATTGAAAGTCCTCGTTCCTAAAAAACCACAAAAGAAACACCCTCTTGATCCTCAAGAACTACTGTTGAGAGTTTTAGGTTCTATCTAACTTTAGAAGGTTAGCTCGAATGATATTCTGATTCCGTCTTTATCTACATTCGGATGGTAGAGATAATTTACCCTTCTAACATAATCTACTCGGAAGAATTTAAAGACATTCTCAATGCCAATGTTATATTCCATATAAGGGGTATTTGTGGTTGCAAACGTCTCTTGTGGAAATAACAATAAGTTGTGATTAAACTGAGGGTTGTTGCGCTTACTCAAATCTCCATAGAAACCCCTGAATCCAAATACTTCTCGCCATTTCAACCATTTAAGCACAGGTATTCTATTAAATAACCAGCCTCCCAAATGGTAATATATTTCCCATGATACCTGAGCATCGTGCACAAACTCCAACGGTTCTATCAAATAATAGTTACCACGTTGGACTGTATATGAATTGTTAGCGCTTGGCGTAATCAAGAATGGAAAAGGAGCTTCGCCCCACAGCTTTTCAGCTTGTGCCGATAAGGTTAGCTTTCCGTAAGGAGCTACCCACATTTGTTTGAAGAATGATAATGAAGTTCTGTTGTAATTGTATTGCCCACCAAAAAGATTATTTACGGCCATCACATGCGATAAGGTATAGATGGTGCGTGGTGCAGTCAACGAACTTCTCTTTCGGCGCATCTGGTAGAATTTTTCATTCGGTGCATAGCGCAAGGTCAGCATTGTTTCGGTGGTACGTATTCTATTTACATTGTACTTGTTCCCTGCTTCGTCCATCTTCTCGAAAAGAAGCTTTCCGGCTGCTTCTTCATCGAAAGTATTCCCGGTGAGCGTGAATGAGAATCCACCGTAAAATTCCTTATCGTACGATATTTCAGTCTGGCGGTTGTATGTCATCTTCACATTATTCGATCTGCGAAACGACATAAATATGTTATCTTTTTCGGCTTGTGTCTGTCGTTGACCAAGTGTGTTTACATCATATTTATAAGCTACCGTCAGGTTGTTTCTTGGGTATTCGTCTTTGGTATATTTTACATCGTTAAAAGCCCATGTTGCTTCGCCATAATATTTAAACTTCTCGTCTTTAGTTCCATAAGCCGCATATCCGTATAAGAAGAGGTGCTTATGAAGGTTCTTCGTTGTGTTGAGGGTCAACCTAAAACGATTCCCTTCAACAGGATTGAAACTATACATTGTAGGGAGTCTTCCAATTTCCAACTTTGTGTCCTCCTTGTTTCTGGTAGTAGGAAAATAGCCTGTTGATAATACACTTCCGGCATTCAGCAAAACTTTGAATAGAGCTACTTTGTTTACATCTTCCATCATCTGATCCATCCGGTAATCTTTCTTGAAATCCGAAGGGCGGTTGTTAGTCCAATATTTTTTATCTCTTTTCAGGTAGTCTTTTTCAAATGCTTCGGGAGCAGCCAGAGCAAAAACGGGATCCATCGGATTGTCTATTGTAAATCTCTCGTATGACTTTACTTTATCTACATAGAATTTTACCATGTTTATCATCGACAGGTCTATGGCCATGCGCTCTTTGTCCGGAATCCATTTGTTGTCTGCTGTTTTTTTGAAATCGAGTTGTATGATCAGTTCATCCACAAAATTAATATTCATCTTTTGGGGAGTTCTCAATATTGCTCTTTTTACAGCATACATACTATCCAGAGAAATAAATAAATTACCTGTAAAGCCAATATCCCGTGAATTGAACGGGGCAAAGTCGAGCTTCACATATCGGTTATGATCTATATTAACTGTGTCGGATATATACCAGCGATAGAAATTTACAGAGCTGTGATCACTTAGCGGGCTGACAAACTGCTGGAATAGTAGAGTGATTGAGTTGTCTGTAATATTAATATCCTTAAAAACTTCTTTGATAATGGCATCGAGAGCTTCGGTCTCGAAAGTTTGATCAAGACCTTCTATATGATAGCCTTTTACAATACGTTTGTTCCCTTTCGGATCTTTACGATAGAATACATCTGTTAGCTTCTCTCTTACCGATACAGGCAAAATAGGCTTTTTATCTATCAAAGATGTATCTATATAATTAGGGAGGAATTTGTAACGTTTAAATTGCGATTGTTCAGGCTTGAACTCATTCAGAGCTATAAATGTACGCTCGTACTCTTCATACTGATAGTACTTTAATGCCGAAATACTATTGATATATTTATGGGCTATTACTTTCTTGATCAGTTCTACAGCCGGATTATTCTTTTTAGAATATTTTTCTTTTTGTGGCCGTACTATTATTTCCTTCAGTTGTTTGTCTTCGGGTTCTAATAGTATCTCTCTTGTGGTGGTTACACCTGGATGTATGGTGAATGATTGGCTTTTGTACCCCAATAGTGAAGCCGAAACTGTCGTTCTATTTCCCCTATAGCTTAGTCTATATTCACCATCTTCGTCTGAAAATGTTACCGAAGATGTATTGTCGATCGTAACACTTACGAAAGGTAACTTTTCTTTTGTGACAGCATCTCTTACAACACCACGTACCACTGTGAGGGATTGGGCGTATGTCATGCCACAAAAACAACAGAATAAAAAGAGAAAAACTGTCTTCCTAAGTATTATATATTGTGGAGTTTTACTCATTCTTTTATTGGGGAATCACATTTGTTTTTTGTATTTAAAAAATCAAGAGTAAATATCGATATTTACTCTTGATTATCAATACTAATTAGACTATGTAATTTCTGTAACGTTGCATAAACGTTACTTTTTTTAATTCATAAGCTTACGATAGCGGATACGTCTTGGTTCAACATTACCCAATCGTGCTTTTTTATTTTCTTCGTATTCGCTATAGCTGCCTTCGAAGAAGAAAACTTCCGAGTTTCCTTCAAATGCCAGTATATGAGTACAAATACGGTCGAGGAACCAACGGTCGTGGGAAATAACCACTGCACAACCTGCAAAGTTTTCGAGCCCCTCTTCAAGTGCACGTAAAGTATTTACGTCAATATCGTTGGTCGGCTCATCCAGTAGCAACACATTCGCTTCCGATTTCAGTGTGAGTGCTAAATGTAAGCGGTTGCGCTCACCACCCGACAATACACCTGTCAGCTTTTCTTGATCGCCTCCCGAAAAATTGAAACGAGAAAGATAGGCACGTGCATTGATTTCTTTGCCTCCTACACGAACAAATTCACTCCCTCCAGATATTACCTGATATACAGATTTGTTTGGATCTATATCAGCATGTGATTGATCTACATATCCTATTTTTACGGTTTCGCCCACTTCGAATGTACCTTTATCCGCTTGTTCGAGTCCTTGTATCAGTCTGAAGAGCGTGGTTTTTCCTGCACCATTCGGTCCTATGATACCCACAATTCCTGATGGTGGAAGCATAAATTCGAGATTGTCGAATAATAGTTTATCTCCAAATGCTTTACCTACACCGTGTGCTTCTATCACTTTGTTTCCTAAACGAGGACCATTCGGAATAAATATTTCTAGTTTTTCTTCACGTTCTTTCTGGTCGGCATTCAAGAGTTTCTCGTAATCGTTCAAGCGGGCTTTACCTTTTGCCTGACGAGCTTTAGGAGCCATTCTCACCCATTCCAATTCACGTTCGAGGGTCTTGCGGCGTTTGCTTGCTTGTTTTTCCTCTTGTTCCATACGTTTGGTCTTTTGTTCGAGCCATGAGGTATAGTTTCCTTTCCAAGGAATACCTTCACCGCGGTCGAGCTCAAGAATCCATCCGGCTACATGGTCTAGGAAGTAGCGGTCGTGGGTAATACAAATTACAGTACCCTTGTATTGTTGGAGATGTTGTTCCAGCCAGTCAATTGATTCTGCATCAAGGTGGTTGGTTGGCTCATCCAGCAATAATACGTCCGGTTCTTGTAGTAGCAAACGGCATAATGCTACACGGCGGGCTTCTCCTCCCGACAGGTTGGCTGCCAATTGGTCTTCAGGCGGACAACGAAGAGCATCCATCGCACGCTCTAATTTATTATCTATATTCCAAGCGTCACTTGCATCTATCTTGTCTTGCAATTCTGCCTGACGTGCAAAAAGGGCATCCATTTTGTCCGGGTCTTCATAATATTCAGGCAGACCGAATTTCTCGTTTATGCCTTCGTATTCTTTTAGTACATCCATTATTGGTTGTACACCTTCTTGCACAAGTTCTTTAACGGTTTTTGCAGGGTCAAGTTTTGGATCTTGTTCCAAGTACCCAACCGAGTATCCTTTATCTGATACAATTTCTCCCTGATACTCTTTGTCTATACCGGCTATGATCTTTAGTAATGTTGACTTACCCGAACCGTTGAGCCCGATGATGCCAATTTTAGCCCCATAGAAAAAAGAGAGGTAGATGTTCTTTAATACTTGTTTTTGTGGCGGGTACGTTTTACCTACGCCAATCATTGAAAAGATGATTTTTTTATCGTCTACTGACATGTCTGTTATATAAAATTATTTGTACCTAATTCTACTAATTTATTTATTGTTTTTATATTTCGAGAAGTGCAATATTCATCTGCTTTCTGCAAAGCATTGGCTAGTTTAGAATTTCTGATTGTTTTATCAAATAAAACATATGCATCCCGATTGATTATCTCTAGCCTATCATTTACTTGTTTTCGTGCTGATATACGTTCTCTGCTACTTTCAGATAAAGCTTCTTTATACAGAAACAAATAGAACACTTCACCTTCTGCATTTTGCTCTATATATCGAATATCATTCTCCGAAAATGGAATACAATTCAAAAGTTGCTTTAATTCTGTTAGAGTTCTTAATATAACCGCAATATTTAGTCCGAATGTTTCAAAAATAGATGCTTCTATTTTTGTCTCTAAAGCTTCCTCCGTATCATCTGATGTGAAAAGAATATTGCCGCTTTGGATATATGTTATAGCATCCGATATTCCCATGTTGGCAAACATGAGTTTCAGGTCGGACATCTTTATGATATTTTTCCCTCCAACATTAATTCCCTTGAGGAACGCAATATATACCACTTTGGAATATTATTTATCGTTGATACAAGAATCGTTTTATACTCCGTTTTGGCGTTTTTTCGAATTCTTGCTCCTGTATTCTGAAGTTTGCAACTTGACTACAGCTTGGCAGTCGCTTGTTAATAGATTTTCGTTCAGTAAGGAAAATATCGGAATACTCACTTTCTTTTATATCATGCTTCTTCATATAGTCCTTGTCTGGGTATATGAGAGCGATCAGTTTTCCATTTTCTTCTATAATTAGCGATTCGGATACGAATGGAGAATTATTATAAAAGCCTTCTATCTCTTCCGGATAAATATTTTGTCCTGAAGCTCCTAGTATCATAGTTTTACTACGACCTTTGATAAATATAAAACCATCCCTGTCCATTACGCCTAAATCACCTGTACGTAACCATCCGGCTTCGTCTATGACATGCTTTGTCGCTTCTTCATTCTTGTAGTATCCAAGCATTACATTCTGCCCTTTGACCATGATTTCGCCTGTCTCGGTTTCCATATTCGACGATTCGATGCGTACACTCATTCTATCTACAGGACGTCCGCAAGATCCGGGTTTGTAGGTTTCCCAATACTCGTAAGAAATCAGCGGTCCACATTCTGTCATTCCATATCCAACGGTGTATGGGAATTTTATATCTGTAAGGAACTGTCCTACTTCTTTGTTGAGTGCAGCACCGCCAATCACAACTTCGACCAGCTTACTACCAAACATCGGTATTAGTTTGTCTGCAATCTTTTGATATACTTTTTTTCTGAAGAAAGGAATTTTTATCAGCGTTTTCACCGGCTGCTTCTTTAACTCAGGAAACACACGCATCTGTATGATTTTTTCAATAATCAGTGGCACAGCCAGTACCAAAGTCGGATTTACCTTCGCAAAGGCATCCATTATAATTTGAGGAGAAGGAACACGTGTCAGATAATGAATATGACAGCCTTTGGCGATGGATAATAAAACTTCAAAGGCTAATCCGTACATGTGAGCCATCGGTAGCATGCATACAATACCGTCACCGGCTTTTACAAATTCGATATTATCTATAGCAAACCGTGTATTAGACCATAGGCTGCGATAAGGAACCATAACGCCTTTCGGGTTGCTTGTTGTACCTGATGTATAATTTAGTACGGCTAATTCGTCGGGCGACTCGTCGTGTACAACTACATCTTCTTTCGTAAAGCCATTGGGATATTTTTTCAGTAGTGCCTGATCTAAATTGGCACAGGATGCTAACAATTTGGCAGACCGTGATTTCTGTACAGAAAAGTCATCTATCAAAAGGATAGTTTCCACAGTCGGGATTTGTATCGGGTCTATTTTCGACCATACAAACTCATCGGCAAAGAATACTTTCGATTCCGAGTGATTTACTAGGGAATGTATACTTTCTCCACTAAAATCATGTAATATTGTTGTTATCACAGCACCATAGGTGAGGGATGCAAAAAAGGCAACTGCCCAGTTTGCTGAATTTCGTCCGCAAATAGCTATTTTATCACCTTTTTGGACGTCCATATCTTCGAATAGAATATGCAATTGAGCCATTTTTGTGGCGAAGTCCTTATATAGATATGTTTCGCCATTATAGTCTGTGAGAGCCGGTCGCTCCCAGTTGTTACATATTCCGTCTTTTATGAGGGTTAGAAATTTTCCGCTTTCCATATTTTAAATTGTACTAGGTAATGTATACAAATATACACAAAAAACTAACTTTTTTGTGAATTAGATAGAATCATAACTTAATTTTGTTTTTTAGGTTGCTATACAGTTGTTAAATCTTCCTTATTCGTATCAACATGTTTTAATATGAAAGATTTGATTTTTTCTACATACTGTGGCTGTATCTTATTCTTATTGTAAGCCAAATAGAGTGTATTCGTTGCCGTAATTGTTCCTTTCCATAATGTCTTTACCCATTTGTTTTCTAAAGCCTTTCCTGCTATTATGTCAGATGATACAGCAAGACCACTATTGTTTTTTATGGCTTTTAGGATAGATACGTTATCCGGAATTACAGCATGTAATTTCAGTATAGGGCGTTTCTTGAAGCTCTCTCGCCAGAAGCGCCTGATAAGAGGCAGATTATTGTCGTAGGCATACCACTTATGGGCTTTAAGCCATTTCTCGGCTTCGCTCAAATTGTTTTTTGCTATTAGGTCATCAAATACTGTTGTGTCCATACTCGAATTGCATACAATCATAAATGACTCGGTGAATAGAGGCTCATAGGTGAGCGTATCATCTGATTTGCTCTGCCTGGTGATGATTGCAATATCCAGATCATTGTTGATAAGCTTGCCTGTGAGTTCGTCTGCCAATCCGTATTCAACGGTTAGGTGCAGATCATCTTGACTACCTATATGTTCGGCCAGATAATCCGAAAAGAGTTCTGCTGGAGTGCCAAAGCGTATGCTTGGAGCTTTGTTGAGTACAGTCCTTTTAAATTCGGTTTCAACTCGTTCGAGGTTGTCTATTGATTCTACTATCTGCGTGTAAAGCTGTTTGCCGTACTCCGTTGGAACCATCTTGCGAGGCATTCGTATAAATAGAGGCTGACCGATATAGCTTTCTAGGGATGCCAATTGAATGCTGACATTGGGTTGAGATACCATAAGCTCTTGTGAAGCCTTTGTGAGCGTACCATATTGATAAATGGCTTTAAATGTCCTGTACCATTCTAAGTTTACCATTACTATTTGATTGCAAATTATAAATTCATGAATTGAAATTGAACAATCTTCAGGGTTACAGAGTTCTATATTTATTAGAAACTATTAGCAACCAAAGACTAATGAAATACAAATCTATAAATTTTTTTATGATAATGTATAAATATTGCTATTTTGTAAATAGAAAATGATAATTTAACTTTGCATCATATTTAATAGAACAAATCGATTAGTATTTAAAAATTATAAATAATATGAAAACATATTTATTAGCTATTGCGGTAGTATTGTTTGCTGTGTCTTGCAATACAACAACGAAGAACAAGGTAGAAGGAACAGATGCTCAGTCGGCAGCAACAGGAACAGGTGAACAGTTGGTAGTAGATACAACAGCGTCTACCATTAAATGGAAAGGGTCTAAGGTTGGAGGAGACCATGTAGGAACAATAGCATTGAAGAGTGGACAGTTAGCTGTAAATGGAGAAGAAGTGGCTTCAGGTAGTTTTGTGGTCGATATGAATAATATTGTAGATGAAGACCTTCCTACTCAGATATTAAAAGATAAACTGACAGGTCACCTTAAAAGTGGAGATTTTTTTGATGTCGCTGCTTATCCCGAAAGTACATTTACTATTACTAAAATAGCAAAGGCTGCTCATCCTACCGATAGTGTAAACTATGAAGTGAGTGGTAACCTGAAACTGAAAGATGTAGAGAAAAATATTACATTTGGAGCTAAGATAACAAAAGAAGGAGATGTATATAAAGCTGTTACAGTTCCGTTCTCTATAGATCGTACGCAATGGAATGTAAAATATGGATCTAAAACTCTTTTTGCAGACTTGAAAGAGAATATCGTAAACGATAATATTGAACTACAGATAACTATAGTAGCAAAGGCAGCTCAGCAACAATAAATATATTTATAAATAGGTAGATGAGATTCAGCTCTGATCGTAGGTCAGGGCTGTTTTTGTATATAAGATTAGAATTATGACTCTGAAAGAATTACATAAAAAGGTTATGTCTTTTGATGATACACCTTTGATGCCTGTTGTTTTTGTGGGACATGGAACCCCAATGAATGCAATAGAAGATAATGAGTTTGTGCATGAGTGGAATCGGCTGGGAAGTGAACTACCAAAGCCTCGTGCTATTCTTTGTATCTCAGCGCACTGGGAAACAAGGGGAACATTTGTGACAGCAATGGATATGCCTAAAACAATTCATGATTTCTACGGTTTTCCAAGAGAATTATATAATCAGCGCTATGCTGCGCCCGGTTCACAAGACTTGTCAGCTATCGTGAAAGATCATGTAAAAGCAGTAGAGTTTGATTACGAATGGGGCTTAGATCATGGTAGCTGGAGTGTGTTGAAGCATATCTATCCTTTGGCTGATATCCCTGTTGTACAACTTAGTATAGACCACTTTAAAGGACCAGAGTATCACTATGAACTGGCTCGGGAACTGTTTTTCCTGCGTTCTAAAGGTGTTTTGGTAATCGGTAGTGGCAATATGATCCATAATCTCAGGATGGTGAAAGTAGAAAATGGAGACTTCAATACGGAATATGGTTATGATTGGGCGTTTGAACTGAATGATATTTTCAAAAATAAAATCCAAGAAGAGAATCACAATGCTTTGATTGACTTTAGCCATCTGCACGATTCTGCACGACTAGCTATTCCTACTCCGGAGCATTATATTCCGCTACTCTATATCTTAGCCTTGCAACAGAAAGGAGAGGAAGTCCGATTTTTTAATGATAAGGTTATAGCGGGATCTTTGAGCATGACATCCTTGATTATATCTTAGGGTGGAGAGAAATCTACTATTTTGTGCTTACTATTTTATCGCCTCTGAAGTTTAATTGTCCTGCCGGATAAAACCATTGTTCAGTATTGCCATTTTTAACGACTTCTGTAGGCTCACCCCATGCGAGACGTGTCATATCTTTGGTCATACCAACCCTGATTTTGTTTTGCAATATACGGCGGAAATTGTTTATATTATATTTCTTTGTCAACTCGTTAGCTTCAGTTGCAGTGTATACTTTTTTTATACCTTCGTTGTTATTCAAAAGAGAGTAGGGGATTGCGGTTTTTAATCCACCTTTGCTTTCTAATATCAGAGATAATTCATTGTTTGTGTTATCTATTGTCAGATCGGTACATTTCCACGTTTGACCTGTTGTAAACGATAGCGCTTTTCCGGTAGAAAGATTACGTGACATTTTCAGGATGTCGTCGGATAGAACATATTCTTTTCCCGTTTGTATTGCTTTCTGTTTTAGAAAAAATCCTGTAACGATAAATGGAAATGTATATTCGGAATCGACATTGTATTTATAAAACAATACGTCTCCACTCGATTTTTCCTGAAGTTTCAGATAATAATCATCTGCATAGTCTTGTTTGTTTGATTTTGCTTTCGGGTGATTCAAAACTTCTAAAATCTGGAAATATTTTCCTGCCAGATCTTCATAGCGAGAATTGTAATTATCATTCGGTTTATAGATGTTCTTTTCGTCGTTTAGTATGTCGTCATCCTTTTTATACTTGAGGATAAATCCACTGTATCCATATTTTTGTGAAGGCTTATCAAGGCCTTTAAGAAATAATTCTTGTCCTGTATATTGTAGAACATCTTTTCCTAGAAAGTTTCTAGTGCTGTCGTATGGGAGAATATCTATCTCTTGCTTTTTGTTCTTTTGAGCAAATATTGAGTAACTCAGTAAAGCCATGACGGCTATTAGTAATGTTTTTCTCATTCTTTATCTTTTAAAGGGCATAAAAGTAAATATATTCGATAGAATATTCGGCTTGATGTTTGTTGTAAGTGAATTAGATTTAGTTTTTTTTGTATTTAATGAAAATCTTTCTAAAATATTTTATTGCCTCATTCGTCATAAATAATAGAGATATTTTTGAGATAAAATAAATAATGGAAAAGAAAGATATAAGTAAAACGGCTGTCCCTATAGCAATTATAGTTGCTTCATTACTGATGGCAACGATTAGTATACTTCACTTGTATTTCAGTGTGATAAAGTAAGAGTTTGAGAAATAAAAGGATAAACAATATGAAAAATTTTAAAAGAAAAAAGATCGCGTACTTTTTTATATTTATTACTGTTTTTGCAACATCCATAGCTGTTGTAATGCTTCTGTGGAATGCTCTGATACCTTCAATAATAGGGTGGACGTCTATTAATTATTGGCAGGCGGCCGGTCTTATGATACTGTTGAGGTTACTGTTGGGAGGATTTGGACGTTTTGGTAAATTTGGAAGACATCCTCGCCATGATAAGCGGAATGAAGATTTCTACTATTGGCATGCATTAAGAGCAAAAATGAAAGATATGCCTCTTAGTGAGCGACGCGAATATATTCGGAAGCACATGAGAGAAAGATGTGAAAGAAGAGGTTTTGAATCAGATATGGCCAACGACAATAAAGAATGACGAACGATTTAGCTAAAGGACAACAGAATGTTACCGATATTTTCTATAAGTATCGCGTGCAGCTGAAAAATTATATAGCTAAACGAGTCTTTTCGAAGGAGGATAGGGAAGATATTTTGCAGAATGTTTTTTATCAATTATCAAAAATAGATATGATAGAAAAACCAATTGAGCAAATGTCTGCGTGGTTGTATTCAGTGGCCAATAATCAGATCATAGACCGTAGCCGCAAGCATAGGGAGGTGGATATGCCTTATGTGACAGCTAAAGATGATGAAGATACATTCTTAGCGGAGGTTTCTAGTCTTATGTTTGATAAAGATGCATCTCCCGAGACTACATATTTGCGGGCTTTGGTTTGGGAAGAATTAGACGCTGCTTTGTCCGAACTTCCGATTGAACAACGGGAGGCATTTGAGCTGACAGAGCTTGATGGCTTTTCCTTTAAGGAAATATCAGAAGCTACCGGAATAAGTGTAAATACACTGATTTCTCGCAAACGTTATGCCGTGCTTCATTTGCGAGAGAGGCTAGGTAATTTATATAAAGATTTGTTAGAGGGGTGAAAACTGTTTGAGTGTTGCTATGTAGAATGCTTCAATAGCTTCATCTTCTAAAAAGACTAAGAGTGGATCGCTTTTAGTCTTTTTTTGTTTTTTATAAAGGTTATAAAGGAGAATAATATCATATTTTATGTTAAAAGAGTAACTTCTTTATACTTTCTGCGTTATTAATAATAAGAAGTATAACATTATTATTTCTAGAAATAATTATAATATCACTTTTTTATTTAAACACTACCATGAAGCACTTAACTGAGACAGATAAGTGCTTCTTTTTTATATAAATCAATTGAGTTTGAATATCCGTTTTTTTTATACCTTTGCCAACATATATATCAATACAATTTATGCGCAAGACAAAGAAGATTTCACAAACACACAGTAAGTTATACTTTCTGATTCTTATTATATTCCCTTTGGTTTTTGGCTCGTGTAGATTGTTTGATAAAGATATCAGGCAAGATAAACATATTGTCTCTTTTAAGCATCAGATGGGACGGGTTGCAGATAGCTTAGATACACCGGCCGAAAGAATTAATGCATTGAAGACAATATTAGAGAACATAGAAGCCGATGAGGATTTGATAACTCCTCGAAAAAAAAATAAGTTGCTGATAGAGGCAAATTTTTATCTGAGCAATGAATATTTTAATGTTAAGAATTATAAAAAGGCAATAGAATGTACCGATATCGCCATAGGGCTTGATACTACTGATGCTACCGGGTATTATAATCGGGGCAGTATTTACCAATCGATAGGAGATGATAGCCTTGCCATGAGGGATTATACGCAGGCTATCAGACTAAATAATAATTATGCCGATGCATATTACAATAGAGGTATAATCTATGAAGTAGGTGGAGAATGTGAGAAAGCACTTGAAGACTACAATCGGGCGATAAAAGAAGAACCAAAAAATGTTGCAGATATCTATAATAATAGAGGAAATATATATTTGTCTATGAAAGATACCAGCAAAGCATTAAGCGACTATTCGAGAGTATTGGAAATAGACACTGCGAATATAAATGCATATACCAACCGAGCCGAAATATATATACTCCGTCAGGAATTTGATAAAGCTTTAGACGATTGTAATAAAGGACTTATTCTCGATCCTGAGAATATACGCCTGTATTATAAGCGAGCTGCAATTTATGAGCGAAAGAATGAATATGATGAAGCTATCGCTGATTATGAAAAAGTTCTGGATTTGGATAGGCATGATTTGTATAAAGCACGAATTAAGACCAAGGAGTCTATAAGGAAATTAAAAATATTGGCTCGAAAAAGATGATATGACTATTTGATATAGTCTTCTTTTCAGAAGGGAGCTTAATAATATCTAATCTCTTTAAATAATATATAAAACGTATAGCAGCAAATGGGGAAAATCTATTTGCTGCTCTTTTTTTATGCGGACTTGTTGTAGAGTTTTGCATTATGATATGCATATTTCAATATGCTTTTGGTGTATGCTCCTCTTTTGTAACCCTATGAGCGAGGCAAGAAGTTGTATTTTTCTACCGTATTTTTGTGCTTTGAAAAATGTGATGAAAATACAATTAAGATTCCTTGTAATTGTTTCCAGATCTACTTTTACATATTTATGTGGTTTTGTAAAACTAAACATATTATTCTCTTGTTTTTATATGATGAATATTCAATATAATTAAGGCTTTAATATTATTAATAATCAAGATTTATTTCTAATCTTTTCTCTCTACAACATAAATATCATGAAAAACGAATTAAACAGTAAATTAATTATATCTATCAAAGAAGCCCTTCCTCCTCAGATAAAGGTTGCAACCTACTTAATGGATTTGCTTTCTATCGGGCGTGAAGCTGTTTATCGTAGGATAAGAGGGGATGTGTCTTTTGACTTAGAGGAGCTCTCTGTAATATCTAAAGCGTTAAGCATATCAATTGATGATGTTTTGGGTAAGAATGATACTACAGCGTTATTTAGCATAAATATGATTCAAGAAGAATCCTTTTTTGAGCAATATTGTAATTCTTTGATTTTTTATACAGATATTTTTAGTAGAATGAAGGTTTACCCTAGTTCTCAGGTACAAGGTGCTAATAATGAGTTACCTTTTTCATTTTACCTTTCTTATGAAAAAATAGCTAAGTTCTATTTATACAAATGGGTATATCAGCTTCAGACTTCCAAGCCTACTGTTCCGTTTTCTGAGTTCTACTTGCCTCAGAGAGTTATCGACCTGAATAAAAAGTATATTTCAGAATCTAACTCTTCTTGTCATACAACGTCTATCCTATCTCAAAATGTTTTGTCTTCATTTCTGAATACAGTAAAATACTTTTATAAACTTAATTTGTTGAACAATCAGGATATAGAAGAGATTAAGAATGAGTTGTTGTGCATGTTGGAGAGATTGGAGTCGATGTCTATATCAGGAGTTTGGATGGATGACTTTGAATTTAACTTTTATATATCCAATATCGATTTTGACACCACTTATAGTTATATGCAGTGTCCTGAATTCGAATTGTCTACGATACGTGTATTTTCTATTAACGTAGTGAGATCGTTTACTCCTGAAATATGTCAAGCTAACAAGAAATGGATTGAATCTTTGAAACGCTATTCTACATTGATCTCTAAAAGTGGAGATTTATACAGAACAGAATTTTTTAATAATCAGAGAAAGATTCTACGAGATATATTTATCGACTGATTTTTTTAATATAATAAGATAATTCTCAATATCTAGTTATGTTATATTTAAGTACACTGAGTTTTTTGCGGAGGCGAATGTTATATTTATTTGCTTCTGTATGTATAATGTCCTGTCACTTTATAGCTGAATAAGCAATCTTGCAAGACTTGTCCTTGTCCTATATTATGTACTATTAGTGGCCGTTTCTTATCCGCAGACATACGGTCTGTAACTATGCCTATATGTGTAATCCCTCCACCTAGATCCCATGTAACAATATCTCCGACAATATAGTCCTCTGCTTTATCTGAAATTTTCTTTACAGAGCCAAACCTACTAAAAAAAGTGGCTTGATTAGGTACTCTTCTATGATCGATATTCTTATCCGTTGATTTCATACCCCACTTCTTAGGGTACTTGCTAAAGTTGGCTTTCATATCTTCATGTATCTTTTTCTGCAAGTCCATACCTAGTTTGCGATATGCTCTTATTATCACATCAGTACAGACACCTTTGTCTGCCGGTACATCTCCATTCGGATAAGGGATTGTGTAATAGCGGGGATCATAAACAACTTTATCCTTAGTCAGCTCTATAGCAGCATTCGATAACCTTTTATAGAAATCGGTTTCCTGAGCAGAAATACCGACCGATATAATGAATGTAAAGAGTATTGTTAGGCTAATTCTCATTTTTTATTTGTGATAAAGATACTAAAGTGTCCAAATAAGATAAATGTATTTTCATTACTGATTATATACATCCAGAGAGTTTATTTCTTGTAGAATACCGGCGCAAAGTATGGCCTGTTCACCCATTTCCCGTTGAATGGATTAAGCTCTCGGATTACACCGCCTTCGATTCCAAATTTTTCAGTGATTTTGAACTCTAATGTGCCTCCGTAATATGTTTGAGGATACATACCCATCATTGGGCCTTCTACACCATTATGTTTTCCTCTCACGGAATATTGTCCTCGGGCATTTATCCTTATTCTGTCGCTTAAGATGAATTTCATATTTCCTCCTGCACCCACATCGTTGTAGTTCCCTCCATATAGTGCATATTTTGAGGCGTAAGGACCAGCCGAAATTACCAGCCAATCTGTTGGTTGATAGTTAAAGTACATACTTACAGACCTTATTGCGCCTATGGATGGATATGTATTCTGTATAGAAGACGAACTGAGCCAAGCTTCGTTATTCAGATTCATTCCTGAATAATAGCTGTAATCATTGGCAAAAGGATACCGTGTAATCGTATTGCTTTCTACAGGAGGTCCGAGATATACATCAAGCGGAGGAAGTATTAAGTCTATAGTTGCATCATCTCCTTTTTCTAAAGGTTTATACAAATCATATTTGCTTGCAGATGATTTGTTGTTGCCCGATACATCCAGGTTTAAATAATTCTCTAACCTTTCATCAAATTTGAAAGATCCTTTCTTTAGAGGAGGAAAGCTATCTTTAGGAATCTCAGTTTGGGAATAAGAGGTAACTGAGACGAGTAAAAGTAGTATAAAGACTAGATTTTTCATGATTTCTTGTTTTTAATTACTACAACAGTAAAGTTAATAAATAATTGTGAAAGAAACATATATTTCTTTGTAAAAAGAAGTTGTAAATAGCTGATAGATTTATGATTTATAGCTCATCTAGGAAATGTTTCCCTATCAAAAGGTGACAAAAGTAACAGTTTTTATCTGTTTTTGTGCTGTCACTTTTACTCATTCTTATTTACCCATATTCTTTTTTGTTATTTATATAATAAGATAAAATTAGAATAAATAAATTTATATAAATCCTTGTTCTATTGCATTGCCTTTCTGATCTATGTATTGCAATATTGTATAAATATATTTATATATATGTATGATTTATCTTATTTTGATAATAGATGGATAGTGCTTATCTTTGTAATATAAAAATAAGGTGTATTGCTATGATATACTTTATATTATAAATAGTTACTCATCAGATATAACAGAAAGGGTAGTTTTATGAAAACAACATTAATTAGAGCATCTTCAAGAGGATCAGCAAACCATGGATGGTTGAACACACACCATACATTCAGTTTTGCAAACTACTATGATCCCAACCGTATACATTTTGGCGCATTAAGGGTTATAAACGACGATATAATTGCCGGAGGAGAAGGCTTTGGGACTCATCCTCACGACAATATGGAAATAATAACTATTCCCTTGTATGGTGATTTGGAACACAAGGATAGTATGGGGCATACAGAAGTCATAAAAGCCGGAGAAGTGCAGGTAATGAGTGCCGGATCGGGTATAACACATAGTGAATACAATGCTAATGAGTATAAACCGGTAAGTCTTTTCCAGATATGGGTTTTTCCATCTCAAAAGAATGTAGAACCTCGTTACGACCAACGTGAATTTGATTTTATAGATAATAAAAATCAATTCATCCAAATTGTTGGACCTAAGAGTGATCCTTCAAATACGGCACTTTGGATACATCAGGATGCTTGGTTTAATATGGGTACTTTCGATAAAGGTGTCAACACAAGCTATCAGGTGAAGAAAAAAGGGAACGGTGTATTTGCTATGGTTGTTGAAGGAGAGTTTTCTGTCGAAGGGCAAAAACTATATCACAGAGATGCACTTGGAGTATGGGATACAGATGGTATAAATATCACTGCAGAATCTGACAATGCACGCATACTACTGATAGATGTGCCGATGGTATTTTAATAGAAGAGGTTAAATTATATACATTAGTAAAAGGATCTCAAAGCTCGGCTTTGAGATCCTTTTTTTATAATAAAAGTCAGTAGGCTTTATAATTATCATTCAAACGTTTTACTTTACTTGTCTTTACCTTTACATCGTGGCAATAAATAAGGGTATAGTTTTCTTTTTCTGCTTCAACGAGAAATCGCTGTTTCTCTTCGGCCGATTTTAATGCATTAATGTCGTAAGCTGAAATCCATTCTAATGGGACATGAGCACTTGTTGGTATCAGATCCCCGGGGAATGTATATACACCCGCATCTGTCTTGATATATACAACTAACTGCCCTATACTATGTCCGTCAAATAATCTCACACTTACCTCTTTAGATATCTGCATGTCTTGGTCAACAACGTGTAAGAGTGCGGCATCGTGTATCGGCTGTATATTTTCAGCTAAGATAGAATCTGCTTCCAGTATGTTGGGGGTTAAATAATTGTCCCATTGTTTGCGGCTTAGCCAATAAGTAGCTTTAGCGAAAGAAGGGATTATTTTGTCGTTTTTATCTCTTTTAGTTGCATATCCGCAATGGTCGAAATGCAAGTGGGTCAATATCACATCGGTGACATCTTCACTCGAGAAGCCATATTTCTTTATTTCTTCTTCAATGTTAATCAGAGAGTGTGGTTGGTAGTAAGACATTCTCTCGGTGTGCTTATGTCCCATACCCGTGTCTATTAATATGACCCTGTCTTCGGATATGACGAGTGCACACCGCATAGCTAATGTACACAAGTTGTCGGCATTGCTTGTGTATTTTCTTTGCCAGGCACGCTTTGGTATAGCTCCAAACATGGCACCTCCGTCTGCCTGGATATAGCCGCTTTCTATTATTTTTATGTCAACCATTTTTTTTCTAAATATTCAGCTAATATACAAAAAAGAAGAGATGATTATCACAATCATCCCTTCCCCTCTTAACACTAATATAAAACTAACATATACTATGATAAAACAGGTAAAAAATCAACTAAACAATCTATCTAACACACTATGAAAAAAGTAAATCATACCTGTTTTACATTAGAACATCAAAGACAACATGTTTGTTCAGAATACTTTGTATTTGTTTTATTTATGTGGCGATAGATAAGGTTTATATAATAGCGTATAAATCCATCTTAAACTTTATATATAAAAAAATACTACTTTTGTACTCTGTTTTGTATATAAACAAAGCATAATCTATTATTGTTTATCATTTATTCTTAAAAATAATAATTTTGACAACTATGGAAAATAAGAAAGTTTTAGTGTTTCTGGCAAAGGCATTTGAGACTATGGAGTTTTCTGTTTTCATAGATGTTATTGGTTGGGCAAGAGTTTGTTATGGCTATGGTTTGTTTGTCGAAACTTGCGCTTTTACGAAAGAAGTTATAAGCACATTTAATGTGCCTGTAAGAGTAGATAAAACAATTAAAGAGATAAATGTTGACGAGTATGCTGCATTGGCAATACCTGGTGGATTTGGCGAATTTGGCTTTTATGAAGAAGCCTATGACGAAAGATTCTTAGACTTAATTAAGGATTTTGATGCAAAAAATAAAATCATTGCTACAGTTTGTACTGGAGCTCTCCCCTTAGGAAAAAGTGGAATTCTTAAAGATCGGAAGGCAACAACTTATCACTTAAATAACGGTTATAGGCAAAAAGAGTTGAAAGAATTTGGGGTGAATGTTGTGAATGAACGAATAGTAGTTGATGGTAAAATTATAACGTCTTATTGTCCTGAAACAGCTCCAACTGTTGCATTTGAATTATTAAAGATGCTGACCTCGGAAGAAGAAATGACAGTAGTAAAAAAAGCGATGGGATTTTAAGAAGGAGTTTGTTTTATTCCTTTCTATAAGAGAGTTATTGATTAGATAAGGGGAAAACATATACTTGAGATTTCCATGAAATTATTTACTTTTATCTCCCAATTATTTGAATGTATTTTATTGTAAAAGCTCAATATGTATAGTTTGTAAATCGTTGCTCCTGGAATTAAAAAATATAAAACGTTTATTCTTCAATCGGTTAAGTCAAACTGAAGGAAATCTAAAATAAATTATGCTGATAGCTAAAAAACTAAAAGAAGAAAATATCGCCGAATATCTATTGTATATGTGGCAGATAGAGGATATTATAAGAGCCAATAAATTAGACATCGATATAATTGATAAGCAAATAATATCAGGGTTCGAACAGCCTCAAAATGTGAAAAATGAAATAAGGGAATGGTACGAAAACCTTATTGACATGATGAGGAGAGAAGACGTGATGGAAAAAGGGCATCTGATTATAAATAAGAATGTAATATCGGAATTGACCGAACTACATAATCGATTGCTGAAGTCGCTGCGAGAAACTGAATATACTGAAGCCTATTATAAAACCTTGCCTTTTATTGTCGAATTACGTTCCAAGACGCAAGATAAAAATACTCCTGAACTCGAAACTTGCCTAGCCGCTCTATATGGTTTCTTGTTAATGCGCTTGCAAAAGAAAGAGATATCGGGCGAAACTCAATCTGCACTATCTCAGATAAGCTCATTCTTGAGGTTGCTTTCTCTTAAATATAAGGAGTATAAAGCCGGGAAGTTAGATATTTGATAGTTTGCTTATATTTAAATTCTATTTATAGCTTATGTTAATCTTTGTGTTTCTTTTCTTTGATTCGTCTGCGGATCAGCGAGTCACTTATAAGAAGAAGTACTCCGACGCATGCAACAGATACCACGAAAGGATTAAACCCTACTGATGGGACATTGAATGTGATATTTGCCCCCATACTCTGAATGCCTTCCTTGAGAGGTAATCCTAAAAGCCAAAAGATAAGTGTCGGTATTCCAAGCATTCCTACAATGCCGAACGTAATAGAAAGAATTGAAATAATGCTTCTCTTCCGATTTTGTTTTGCCGCAACAATATGTACTCGTTGCATCAACCGACTCTCGAAGTCTGTCGATGGTTCGTCTAGTTTTATTTCCTGAAATAAACTCTTTAGCCTATCTGTATTTTCTGTATTCATGATTGTATGAGCTTATTTATTTCAAAGTTTATAATTTTTCTGATTCTGTACAACTTTACTTTTACATTAGCTTCACTATTTCCCGTGATGATGCTTATATTTTTTACGCTTTGGTCGTTTATATAGAACATACTGATCAGCAAAGCATCGTCCGGGGGCAGTTTTTTTAGTACTGTATCCAAAAGCTGTAACTTATCCTCAGTTGTAATCTCATCCAGTGTTTCTGATATTTCGTCATCAGGGATATTTGAGAAATTATCGTCAATGGCAGTAAATTCATGTTTACGCTTTCGCAATTCTGATATAGTTGTGTTGTATGCGATTCTGTACAACCATGTTGCAAAGTTCGATTCTTCACGAAACTGTTTTAATGACTGAAATACCTTTATAAATATCTCCTGAACAATATCTTCGGCTTCTACCCGACGAGAAACTATTTTATTGACAATGGTAAATACCATTCTCTCATATCGACGTACAATGTGTACAAAAGCATCGGTATGTCCGTCTTTTATTCGGCGTATAAAATAGATATCATCAAATTCAGCCATACCCGTATGACGCAAGAATATTTGATAGGTTACAAATGTAATGTAAAATCTTTTCAAAAAAATATTTTTTATTTTGTTGTAACCTTTTAAAAATGCTTGCGTCAAAATGAGCAAACGGATGAAACAAAAATGTTTAATTAATAAAAATAGAAAATTATGGATCAAATTATGGCAATGGTTATTGTGGCTACAATAGCATATGCAATCTACCGCTTGTTTGAGTTGTTTGCTCGTCGTAGGGAGCGCTTAGCTTTTATCGAAAAAATTTCAGAAGGGATAGACCCGAATCTACTGAAAGGGCAATTGGATATGTCTCCGAATAAAAGCAATGTAAACAACTATGTGACCTCATGGGCTATTCGTGTTGGGCTCTTGTTAGTAGGTGTTGGACTAGGCGTGGCTATCGTCGCTGTTATAGACTTGTTGGCTGTGGCTCCTCCAAGTGCGGATGAAAGAGCTTTCTATGAGTTTCGCAATACTATATCTATTTTATATCCGGCATGCGCTGCTATATTTGGTGGTATAGGGCTTGTTATTGCTTACTTTATAGAGAGGAAAGATTCTAAGAAAGAACAGGATAAAGAGGTCGAATAATTGGTGTCGGATATGAACAAAGAATTACATTCAATTCTGTTTACTCTAATTATTGTGGCCGTAGTTATAGGTGGTTGGCTGATTGGGCGTAATCAAGGGTGGTTTGTTCGTAGCTCGGCAAATGATATCAATATATGCCGAAATGTAACAGGAGATACCTTGTACTTTAATTCTAAAAATCCAATCTATACGGTTTCGGGCTGGAGTGCTTCTCGTTATGATGATGACATTCTACACGTAGATCTGAAACTAAAAAGAAATAGGCAGAACACTAGGATAGAGATGTATTTAGATACAGCAAATGTTCGCTATGTAGAAATCTATGGTAAGGTGATGCCGATAAACGATATTCCATTTAGTAAATAAAATTTATCTGTAGATGAGTTGGCAAGAGACATCAGGTAAGCAGAGCCTGGTGTCTTTTTTTTGTGAAAAAAGTGTCGTTCTGTTAAAAATGATAAAATATTTATTGCTTTAGTGATAAATGTATAATTATGGCGACTAGTAAGCATATCTCAGTTAAACAGATTAAATCTATGTATATCTTAGTCAGCTGAAAAACAACTAAAAAAACGAAATATATTTATAATTATACTAAACTTATGAATGTCCGCATTTTATTAACTTTTCTATCATTGCTAATTTCATCATTAGCATTCTCTCAATCCAGCCCACTAATAAATGTCCAGATTAAAGGTGTAGTAACAGATTCATTAACAAATGAAACAGTTCCCTACGCGACAGTTAAATTGTTAGGTAAGGCAAATCCGAGAAGCCCGTTAAAGGCTGTAGCAGCCGATGATAATGGAAACTTTCAGTTTTCGATGAATAAAAAGGGAGAGTATCTGCTCACGGTAGAATATATCGGCAAAAAGACCCTTGTTAAGCCTGTTGTTGTAGGTGATGCAAAGATAGTAGACCTAGGTACAATATATATGAGTGATAATGAAAATGCCTTATCGGAGGTTATAGTTTCGGCACAGAAGCCACTGGTAAAAGTTGATCTCGATAAAATTGTATATAGTATGGAGAGTGATCCTGAATCAACGACTAATAACCTATTGGAAATGTTGAAAAAAGTTCCGATGGTAACCGTTGATGGCGAAGATAATGTACAGCTGAAAGGATCTACTAATTTTAAAATATATCTAAACGGAAAACCGTCTAACATGATTTCTAACAATCCGAAGGAAGTTCTCCGCAGCATGCCTGCTAATACGGTGAAAGATATACAGGTGATTACCGATCCCGGAGCAAAATATGATGCTGAGGGTGTAGCAGGTATTATCAACATTATAACCAATACTTCTATGGGTGGATATACTGCCACATTGAATGGTAGGGTAGACTCGCAAGGTGGATATGGTTTAGGCGCTTATTGGACCATGAAATATGGCAAAGTTGGCTTCACCGGGAATTATAACTATTACGAATGGAAACGTCCCGAAGGGACTTCTTCTTCTTTTAGAGAATATAATTTAAGCAATAATCCGAAATATCTTACAGGAGTAGGCCCTTCAAAGAATAACGGACTCGGACAGTTTGGTTCAGGAGAGTTAAGTTACGAGGTAGATACCTTAAATCTTATTAATATCGGATTCAATAGGTTTGAAGGTGATTATAAATCAAGAAGTAACATCTTTAATGAGGGGCTCGGAATAAATAAGGATAGCCAATATAGATATGATCAAAGAGGCTATATGAAACAAACGTATGGCGGTACAGATCTGAATGTAGATTATCAGCGCACTTTCCATAAAAAAGAACAATTGCTGACAGCTTCTTATAAGTTCAGTATGAACCCTAACGATTCGGAATCAAATTCGGATATTACTGAACTATTTGGTGAACTACCTAAGTATGTATATACTAACAAACAATATTCTGATGCAGATATGAAAGAACATACCTTTCAGGTAGATTTTGTAACTCCTTTGAATAAGTCTGATATCCTATCTCATAGTGTCGAAACAGGAGTAAAGTATATCATCCGTATAAATAATAGCAATAGTGGTTTAGATAGTCTTAATGCTACAGGTAATTGGGTAGCCATAGAACGTCCGACTGATAGATTTAGGCATACACAAGATATATTAGCTGCGTATGGCGGTTACAATGCCAAGTTCAGGAATGTTTGGGGTTTCAAAGCCGGATTGCGTTATGAAGCAACATGGTTGAATGCTGAATTCCCAAAGGATAGAGCTCAAGATTTTAAAGTAGACTACTCTAACATCGTACCCTCTGCAACAGTTACATATCAGATAAATCCAATGCAAAACCTGCGCTTTGGATACAATATGCGTATATCACGTCCGGGTATCTGGCAATTAAATCCTTATGAGAATACTTCCGACCCGAATAATATACAAAAGGGGAATCCGGCATTAGATGCTGTGAAAAATCATACGATAAGTACCAACTATGGGCTTTTCAACCGTAATCTGACTTTGAATGTGAATTTGGCTTATAGCTTCGAGAATAATGGAATTGAACAAATTACGACAGAGCAAAATAAAGTAGTGACCTCTACCTACGAAAATATAGGAAAAAGAAAAGATATTGGTTTATCTTTAAACCTGCGATGGACTCCTAAAATGGGTGGAGATAAATATAAATGGCTGGAACAACTGAGTATATTCTCTAATATGGGGGCACGGTATGTGGATATAAAAGCAAATAATGGGTCAGGATTAAAGAAAGATGGAGTATCCGCGAATGTCTTTGGAGGTGCGCAATATTCATTTCCTAAATCGTGGAAAGCTTTTGTTAATGTAGGTTATTTTTCTCCATACATAAATTTACAAAGTGAAAACTCTTCGTTTTTCTTTCACCGATTTAATGTAAGCAAAGGGTTTAATAATGACAAATTGAATATATCTGCTTATGCTCAGAATCCATTTAAACGCATTCATGATTTCAGAAGTACAATGAATAATCAAGCGTTTTATTCAGAAACAATCATGTCTAATAAAATTCAAAATTTTGGAATCTCTGTATCTTTCCGTTTTGGAGAGATGAAATCTCAAATACAAAAAGCAAGACGTGGTATCAAGAATGATGATGTTATGTCTGGAGGACAAGGAGAACAAAGTGGAGGAAGTGCTGGAGGTCAAAACTAAACGGTTTGATTAATAATATATGCCCCAAAGAGAATGAATCTTTGGGGCTTTTTTTTGATTAAAAGGGTATCTTTGCAGAATATTTATCAACGATGAAACAAGCATTTGTTAAGTTGCACTTATCTATTCTAATTGCCGGATTTACGGGTATATTCGGCAAGCTTATAACCCTGAACGAAGGTATGCTCGTTTGGTACCGCTTATTGATTACCTCTGTGTTACTATTAATAATGCTATCGGTGACAAAACGGTTTGTCCGATTGCCGATCAAAGATTTCTATAGGATTGGTTTTGTTGGGCTATTATTAACACTGCATTGGCTGTTTTTCTATGCGAGTATTAAATATTCGAATGTTTCTATCGGTGTAGTCTGTTTCTCGATGACAGGTTTTTTTACGGCTGTTTTAGAACCTGTCGTGAGTCGTCGGCGAATCTCTGTCAGAGAGTTGTCTTTTAGCATTATTGCTCTCTTGGGGATTGCGCTGATTTTTCATTTCGATACCCGTTACAGAACAGGTATAATGTGTGGGGCTATTTCGTCAGCTTTGGCAGCTAGTTTTGTGATTGCCAATAAAAGAGTTGCAACAAATACTAATTATTCATGGGATGTTACTTTGTTTTATGAAATGATTGGAGGTTTCTTTAGTTTAAGTATTATACTTCCTTTTTATTTGCAATTGTTTCCTGTCGTGTCTTTTTTTCCGAGTAATACAGATTTAATCTATTTGTTAATATTCTCAGTGGTTTGTACAATCGGTCTGTATATGTTGCAAATACAAGCATTGAAGAGCATATCTGCTTTTACTCTTAATCTAAGCTATAACTTAGAGCCTATATATAGTATTGTATTGGCTATGATTATTTTTGGAGAGGCTAAGGAGTTAAACTTTTCATTTTATACCGGTTTGCTGTTAATCATACTTTCTGTATTACTTCAAATGTATACTGTAATGAAAGAGCGCAAAAGGATTCATTTGGCAGAGCAACGAAGCGGGTTTTGACCCTATCGTCCTTTATTTCTGAAATAAGCATAAATTTTATTGTTTAAAAAGGTTCTTGTCGAAAATTTTTGGGAAGAGCCTTCTTGTATTCTAACTACATTGAAATCTTTTATAAAATGCAAAAAGCCCGCAAATTCACTTCGCAGACTTTCCAACCTTAACACAAACTTTACAAAACTACACAATAATAGAGTTAAATTCTAAATCTAGTCAGGTTTAGAATTATAAATATACTCCTCATATATTTACGCTACGAAGATATGAAGATTGGAAGGGTTGTTTATTACAGATATCTGCCTGCTTTTTCAGAATTCGTGCCTTTTCTTAATGGCTAGGGTTCATAGTCGCTTTTTGTTGGCGAATTTTGCCCGGAGTATTGCCGAAATTGGTTTTGCAGAAGTCATTAAAATGTGAGGGGGACGAGAATCCGTACTCGTCACTTATTTCTTTAAATGACTTATCGGTGCTGTTTATTTGATAAAAAATTGATTTTGATCGCTCTTCTTTCATCCAGTGATAAGCAGGCACTCCAAATACTTTTTTGAAACGTTTTTGAAATCCTGAAAGGCTATAGTGCATCATGTCGGCTAACTCTTGTACTGTTTTTGCCTTGTGATGGTTTTTAAGGACAAACTCGGAGAAAGAAAGGTCGTGGCTAATGAGAGGGAAAAAGAATGCCAGTAAATCTCTTTTTGTATAATATGCTCTTAGTAAAAAGTAAAATTCTTTTGCTTTCAGTGCGAAATAATATGTGCACCTTAAGCCTTCCGACATGCACGTGTTTAAGAATGTGAGGTATGAGTCTACTCTTTCATTTATAGCCAGATAATGTAGACCTGGTTCAAATTCTTCATTTTTTTCTTTTAGTAGTAAATCAAGCGAGAAGCAATCGCATAGCATCTTAGTGTTATGCAACCTCATAATAATTACTGTGGTATCTTTATTTGCTTTACTGTTTAGGTGACAACCTGCTGGTATCATCATCATTTTTTTTTCAGAAATGACTTGGTTAGTTAGTTCATCCAAAGAAAAAGATAAAGACCCTTCTATGATAAATATAACTTTGTTCTCAACTGAAAATATATTCCAAGATTGTCCATCTAGTAAAGATATTTTCTCAATTGTTGGCCGGTTACCTTTTTCATAATTGTAGCAAGTGAGATGCTCTTGTTTGTATAATAACTCCATACCGGATATTATGATGTATACTCTATTATTGTTATTTATTCTTTACCTTTAAGTAAGAATAATGTGTTTCTGGCTTTAATGCTATAAGTGTTGAATACGCTTTTTACCAACGTCACAAATATAATAAAAAATAATAATAACAGGAGTAGTTAAATAAATAATTGTTATTAAATTCTTGATAGGATAAATTTATAAATATCAATATCTTATAAAGCGAAAGGACATAAATAATATTATTTATGTCCTTCTTTCTTATAGTGTAAACTCTATGATAGATACTGAGGCTATTGAGCTTTAGGATCCGAACCATACTGGTTGTCCCCTTTATTACCTTCTGTAATCGCTAAAATGAGATTGTAGATGGGGATTAATATAAACCATCCACTTTTGCCAACATCATGCATTCTTCTCACATAAACAGCGATTGAAGGGATCAGGATTGCAAGATACGCCAATCCGACTAATCCTAAAACGATTGATCCAATAGTTGTGGAAACTGATGCTAGGATAATACCTACTATGTATAGGACAAAATATCCTATCATCACAAAAAGGTTGTACATCCAAAATTCTTTTCGTCTAGCTCTTCCGTTAAAGTCTGCGTAATGTTCTTTCACTACTTTTAAAAACCACTCCATTATAATATTAGTTTTGTAAAAAATTATCCTACTCTTTTGGCTTTTCGGTTCCGCCTCGTTTTTTTTATGGTTTCAGATCTCCATGTTGTTTATGTTATTCGGCAGCAAAAGTATATAAAAAACCACTACTTCCTAAATATATTTACTGATAATGGTTATTTGTGCATAATGCTTCTCTCTATTGTAAAAGAGAAAATCTATTTACTTTCTTCATAATTACTTTTTTGTCTTTATTTAGTTTTTTATCATGGCTTATTGTAATATTCAATAGTGTTAAGCTGTCTTTTATCTTTTTGTAAAAAAGGGGTTAATTTGTGAGACAAATTTTGTTGATTTAAACATATTTTCCCTGTTTTTACAATTATTGTAATTATGCATCGCTTTTAAGTTTTTTTAATCAGCATAAAAAATATTCAAATGTTTTGGTGTAATCAAAATATATAATATATTTGCAGTGTGTTAATAAACTAGTACACTGTTATGGTAAAAATAAATAATCTTACTTTTTATTACAGAGAGCGTAAGCCTATTTTTGAGAATGTTTCATTTGAAATGAAAAATGGTATTTATGGTTTGCTCGGAGAAAATGGTGTTGGAAAGACAACATTGTTGCGCATTATTAGTGGGTTGTGTTTCCCTAAAAAAGGAAGTTGCCAAGTATTAGGTACTGAAACGGCATTTAGAAATCCCGATATGCTGAAGCAATTGTACTATCTGCCTGAAGAGTTCATTGTGCCATCGCAGACAGTCAAAAGCTTTGTAAAGTTGAATTCGGTATTTTATCCCAACTTTAGCAATGAACAGTTTAATTCATATTTAGATGATTTTCATTTGGATATTGATTCTCGGATGAAAGAATTGTCTTTTGGACAGAAGAAGAAAGTTCTTATTGCTTTTGCTATTTCTCTGAATACACCGGTTACCTTGTTGGATGAGCCTACCAATGGGCTGGATATCCCTTCTAAATCTCAATTTAGAAAAGTAATAGCTTCGGCATTTGATGAAAACAAATGTATCTTGATTTCCACTCATCAAGTTCGTGATTTGGAAAGTCTGATAGATCCTATCATTATTCTTGATCGCAATCAGGTGTTACTTAATAATACGGTTGAGGAGATATCTAAAAAACTACTGTTTACTTATTCTACTACAAGGCCTCAAGACGCTTTATTCACAGAGCAAACTATGTTGGGGTACACTTCGGTCTTGGAGAACAAGTACAATGAAGAAAGTACATTAAATATTGAAGCTTTGTTTAATGCGGTGGTTACGAATAAGGAAAAAATAAGAAATATATTTAACGCTTAACGAAATGGATATGAGTGCTGTATTTAATATAGAACGCTTTTGGAATTTGCAGAAAAGGGAGTTTGCTATGTATTGGAAGCAATACCTTTTTATTGTATGTGGTATAGCTGCGTATTATACAATTGCGACTGTTTGGGAATCTATCGATACTGGATGGCTATGGAATATGCTTCCTCCCGTTTATGTTGCGATTATCATTTGCAGTATTTCTTTTGATAAGAATTTAAGCGATGCTAATAGTACTTTTTATTTTACGTTGCCGGTATCTACTTTTGAACGATTTTTGGGCCTGTGGATCAAATATATTGTTATTATACCTTTGCTGGTTTTTGGCGTGTCAGTGTGCTTAGATTTTATATCCTCTCTCTTTGTATCCACTACACATCCTGTCGTTAAGTTTAGCGATTGGTGGGATTATCATATGCTGTATGCTGCTCAATCCGTTTTTCTGTTTGGGTATGCATGTTTGAAGAAAAGGTCTTTTGTGAAGACATTGTCATTAATCGCTGTGTTTTTTATTTTTATAATAATTGTTTCTAAGGTTATTATAAGCCAATTCTATCCGGAGGTATCGTATATAAGAAGTTCTATGGATCCGATTTCTATTCTAAGCTTTAATGGCTATTGGATCCCCGAAGGCGATTCATCGCGTTTTGTAGCAACACAGGCAACATTGCTGTATGATGTAGCTAAATATATACTGGCAGCGATATTCCCTGTTGGAATGTGGGTGTTGACGTATTTCAAATTAAGAGAAACAGAAGTATAGTATTATGGATTTCAAAGCAAATAAACCAATATATCTTCAAATAGTAGATTTCTGCTTTCAGCATATCCTTACAGAAGAATGGCCCGAAAATGATCGGATTCCGTCTGTGAGGGAGCTGGCTATGACATTGCAGGTGAATCCTAACACGGCTATGAGAGCATTTGAATATATGCAGTCTGAGGAAATTATATATTCGAAACGTGGAATGGGATATTACGTCGCAGAAAATGCTAGAGGACAGATATCGAAGCTTCAGAAAAAAGAATTTTTTGAAGAAGTACTACCCGAAACTTTTCGTTCTATGAATTTACTCGATATAAGTATCGATGATATAGTAAAGCAGTACGAACAATTTAAAAAGGAAGTAAAATGAAAAAATATACAAACAAAATTTTATATATTATGATTGCAGTCGTTATTATTTGTTTTATTCTAATGATATTTCAAATAATGGAGATGATAGTATCTTCTCTATAATACTTAATTTATAAATCTCATTCCTGCTTAATAGAATTCAATTCGTAAAAGGCAAGGGTGTAATAAGGAGTAGAACACCAATCTATTATCTCACACCGAATGGAGTGAAATATTTCGCTTTTCTTATTCGAGATACTTCGCTTTAATCAGGACGAAATAACGGAAAATATAACCAGGGTTAAAAAATTCTAACCCCTATTACATTTCTTGCCTTTATTTTCCTTTTGTATATAATATTTTTTTTACAACTGCATTTGTCACACGCACAGACGAAATTAGTTTTCCTGTTGTCTCCGAGAAGACGTCAACATTCCAGACGTGAGTAGATCGCCCTTTGTGTTGTAAGGTACCTATGGCTCTTAACACATCGCCTAGTCTTGCACTAGATATATGACTGGCACTTATTTGCATGCCAAAGCATTGCTCATCGTGTGCACATAGAGAGTTTGAGCCTACGCCGGCAACAGATTCTGCCAGAGATATTGTTGCTCCTCCGTGTAATACGCCCATCGTTTGACTCAAATGTTTTTCTACAGGCATAATAGCTTCAAGAGACGTTTGATCATCCGATTCTATGAATGTGATGTTCAACGTCTCTATCAATGTATCTTTAATACGTTCTTGAATGTTATTGGTGTTCAGCTTCATTTAATTTTATTAATCAACGCCTATGATAAAGCCGTTGGCAATAATAGAGCCCCCTCCTTCGAGCTGGATATTATAGCCCATGATTGGTTCGAGTATGCCTTCTATAATAGCAATTCTATCCGAACCGGTACTCAGTATATCATAGAATTTTAAATAATCGCCCACATTGCATGATTTTACTGATGCATATTTGGGATTTTGAATTGTCATTTCCGGATCGATAGAAACCCAGCCTCTTTCGCTCCAGAAGGGATATTGAGAAGTAACAAGTACCTGCATCTTGTTTTCTAAGACGATGCGAGCTAATCTGTTGAACATGATTTTGTCCACTCCTGTTACTTTTTTCTTTTCGTATAAGTCTTTTGTGTAGTCGTAAGATAAAATAACGTCGCCCACAGTAACATCTTCCACTCCTTTTCTTAGATCGTCTCCCATTGTTATTTGAGTTCCTGTTGCAAGATAGTTTTGGGCATTAATACTCAGATTCAGTGCAAACAAAGAAAGAAACGTGAGTATCAAAATGTTTGTTTTCATAATTTTATGTTTTTGTGTAAAGTTTATGCAAAGATAGAAATATTTTGAATATCGGATTCAAAACTTAATATATATTGTGAAAACAAGCTATCTATTCAACCGTTACAGATTTTGCCAGATTGCGCGGCATATCTACATCTCTGTTTTTATTTACAGCAATATGATAGGCAAGTAGTTGTAGGGGTATGACGGTTAGTAAAGGGTCGAGGCATTCTATTGTAGTAGGTATTTCAATATAATGGTCGGCTATTGACTTCATTGTTTCATCGCCTTCGTTTATTATGGCTATTACTTTGCCTCTTCTGGCCTTTATTTCTTGTATGTTGCTGACTACTTTATCATATATGGCACTATGTGTTGCAATCGTTACCACCGGCATCTCATTGTCTATGAGCGCTATTGGTCCGTGTTTCATTTCGGCTGCCGGATAACCCTCAGCATGTATGTACGATATCTCTTTTAGCTTGAGGGCTCCTTCCAAAGCTATAGGGTAATTGTATCCACGACCGAGGTAAATAAAGTTTTGTGCATAAGTAAAGATATTGGATAGTTCCTTTATCTTTTCATTGCTTGATAAAACTTTTTTTATTTTCGATGGAATAGATAGTAGCTCTTTGGTGATTTCGATATATTTTTCGTCCTCTATCACCTTTTTCTCTTTCGCAATAGTCAAGGCCATTAATATGAGGGTTGTAACCTGTGCTGTGAATGCTTTGGTCGATGCTACTCCTATTTCGTGTCCACAATGCGTGTATGAGCCCGAATTGGTGTTGCGAGGAATTGATGATCCTACAACATTGCATACTCCATATACAAAAGCTCCGGCTTTGCGTGCCAACTCGATTGCTGCAAGCGAATCAGCTGTCTCTCCCGATTGAGAAATAGCGATTACGATGTCGTCGGCATAGATAACTGGATTTCTATATCTAAACTCTGAAGCATACTCCACTTCAACGGGAATGCGGCAAAACTCCTCGAATAAGTATTCTCCTATTAGTCCGGCGTGCCATGAAGTTCCACATGCGATGATAATGATACGCCGTGCATTTATGAATTTTTCTTTATGGTCTATTATCCCCGATAGAGTTATGTTTGTACCTTCTATATTGATGCGCCCGCTCATACAGTTTTTGAGCGTATCAGGCTGCTCGAATATTTCTTTTAGCATAAAGTGCGGATAGCCGCCACGTTCGAGTTGGCTGAGATTCATTTCCAATTGTTTGATCTCCGGTGTTTTCTGTATGTTGGAGATCGTAATTATCTTAGGCTCTTTATCTCTTTTGAGTATAGCTATTTCTTCATCATCCAAATAAATAACCTTGTTGGTATACTCTATAATAGGAGAAGCGTCTGATCCGATGAAAAACTCGCCATTACCAATTCCGATAACTAGCGGGCTGCTTTTGCGTGCTGCAATTATCTGGTCGGGCTTTCCTTTTTCTATCACTGCTATGGCGTATGCACCTACTACCTGATTGAGTGCAATTTGAACTGCTGTAAACAGATCGCAATTATTTAAGCTTTTGATATATTCAATTAGCTGTACCAGTACTTCCGTGTCGGTACTGCTTTGAAAACTGTACCCGTTTTGTGTTAGCTGAGCCTTAAGTACTGCATAGTTTTCTATGATTCCATTGTGTATGAGGGCTAAAGATTCTGATTGAGAGTAGTGGGGGTGTGCATTGCAGTTGCTTGGTTCGCCATGTGTGGCCCATCTGGTATGTGCTATGCCGATTGTGCCGGTTGTGTCTTTTCCTTTGGTATATTCCTCAAGATGCTGTACTTTGCCTTTTGTTTTGTATACCGAAAGGTTGTCTTCGCTATTTATAATTGCTACTCCGGCACTGTCGTATCCTCTATACTCTAGTCTATGTAAACCTTTTATCAAAATGGGGTAGGCTTCTCTAAAGCCAATATATCCTACAATTCCACACATATTATTTTTTCTATTTGGCTGTAAAGATATATATAGTATTGTTAAAAATATTGTTTCTAAATATTAAAAACGTTAATATTAACATAAATATATTTTACGGATTTAATAAAATATAAATACATACTAGACTTGAGTAATTTGTATATATTTGTTTGTAAAAAAGAGCCAAAAATGAAATTTGTACATACTGCCTTATTTATATTCTTGTTTTGTATATTAACCCCTGTTTATTCACAAAAAGCTATTACTGCAAAGCTTTTGACAAAAGAAACATCGTCATTGAATGGTGTTATTCCTCCTCACTATAAGGATGGCGAGAAGGCGTTGTATGAATTTTTAGAGACTAATATAAAATATCCTCCTATTTTGATAAAAATAAAGATGGAAGGGGATCTGGAATTGAAGTTCAACGTAGCTAAAGATGGAAGTGTAAAAGATGTAGAAATAGTAAGAGGATTTGATCCGGATGCAGATGACGAGGTTATACGTGTTTTGCAAGCGATGCCCAAATGGTCGCCTGCCTCGCTTGATGGAAATCCTGTGGATTTCACTCAGCATCTTTCTGTCACTTTCAAGTTGACCGATACGTTAATAGCACAAGCAAAGGAACAGCCTAAAAACGAAGAGCAGAAATTAACAAATGAGCCATCTTTGGTAATGATTCCGACAGATACCTTGACACAGATAGAAGTAAAACAGATTGTTCAAGAGCCTGATTCTTTAAACACTGATCCTCAATATCCGGGAGGACAGGTGGCACTAGATACTTATTTGAAGACTAATATGAAATATCCGAAACGTGCCATTAAATATGGAATAGAAGGTCGGGTTATATTTAATATAGAGGTGTCGGCTGAAGGTGAGATATCAAAGATATGGTTGTTTAAAGGCGTGTTTCCGGATTGTAATGAAGAAGCCTATTATTTGATAAAGAAAATGCCTAAATGGATTCCCGGATTGAAAGATGGGGTTCCTGTCGCAAAGCAGGTGATGTTGCCTATTTCATTTGAATTACCTAAATAGAAAAGAACTCTCATATGAACTAATTTAACTTTTCATTGTTTTATATCTGTAATGTAAATAGTAACAGTATATATTAATGAAAACATTAGAACGTAATACAGATTTAGGACTACTTATTCTAAGATTAAGTGTTGGTATATTAATGCTTTTGCATGGGATAGCTAAATTATCACATGGGGCAGGAATGATAGAACAAATGGTGGAGGGTGCAGGACTACCTTCTTTTATCGCTTATGGAGTGTATGTTGGAGAGATTATAGCACCTTTGTTTATAATTTTCGGATACGGTACACGTGTTGCTGCAGCGATATTTGTATTTAATATGTTGGTTGCAGTTTCGCTCGCTCATAGCGGTGATGTATTCTCTCTAAATGAGACCGGAGGCTGGATGGTGGAATTGCAAGGATTGTACTTCTTCGGGGCTTTGGCTTTAGTGTTTACCGGTGGTGGCAAATATGCTCTTAGTAAAAAGCATATATGGGATTAAAAAAGAAAGATATTTTTTGTAAAGCATGAGGTTAGTCTATAGTCTCATGCTTTTTCTTTTTATATAAAATATTATCTTTGTCGCATCATGCAGAGAGTGCAATTTTGTATTTCGAATTTTAATACCAAAAAACATATTTTAGAAAAATGACAAAAAGTGTCCACCGTATTGATGTTGCCGATGCCCTGAGAGGTCTTTCGGTACTAGGCATAGTGTTAGTACATAGCCTCGAAAACTATAATCTTTTCAATTTTACTCCGATAGATACTCCATTTATGAAGTTTTTGGATTCGGTTCTGTTTGATTCTACCTTTTTTATTTTTGCAGGAAAAGCTTATGGTATATTTGCCTTATTATTTGGCTTTAGTTTCTTTATCCAAGATAATAATCAGTTGAAAAGAGGTAACGATTTTCGTCCTCGTTTTTTATGGCGTTTAATCTTACTTTTTGTTTGGGGAATGATCAATTCCCTTTTCTATACAGGCGATGTTCTGGTGATGTTTTCACTCATTGGTATTGTGCTGATATTAACAGCGCGTTTGTCTACCAAGACTGTATTGGTTATCGCTACAATCTTTATTCTTCAGCCTATAGAGTGGGGGCGGGTGATATATGCTTTGGTTAATCCGGACTATGTAATGGGCGAAAGTATGGTAGGATACCATTATGGTAAGTTAAATCCTATCTTGATCGATAAATCGGCAAGCTTGAGTGAGATATTTAATGTAATGTTGCATCATGGAGAATGGGGTAGCTTTATGTGGGCATGGGAAAATGGACGTTTTTGTCAGGTTGCCGGACTTTTCTTGTTCGGAATGCTTATAGGGCGTACAGAATTTTTCCTTCATCCCGAAACCAATATCCGCAAATGGGTTCGTATGCTAATTCTTGGAGTTGTTTGCTTTTTCCCTCTCAAGGGGCTGACTCTTATGCTTCCGGGCTTTATTGAAAATAAAGCAGTTTTAGAGCCTTTGGGGATAATAGTTCAATCTTTTGCCAATGTTTCATTTCTGTTTTTCCTTGTATCATTAGTCCTTATTGTTTATTATTCTACTGAAAAAGGACAATCCTTATTAAGAAAGTTGATACCTTATGGTAAAATGAGCCTTACCAATTATATAACTCAATCTTTGCTCGGTGGAGTTATATTTTACAGTTGGGGACTTGGTTTATCTGTGAGTATAACAATGTCTTTTCTCATCGGAGTAGGAATATTTATCGTACAATATATATTCTCTTGTTGGTGGATGAAAAACCACAAGCATGGGCCTCTGGAATATATCTGGAAAAAGGCAACGTGGATTGGGGCAAAGAAAGATTAAACGTTTGTATTGATATAAAAAATAAAACCTCAAAAGCAGAATGAAGCTTTTGAGGTTTTATTTTAGGTTTGTATGATATTCTCTAATTCGAGGGTTTCAACCCTTTTTCGAAAACTTCTGTAATTGTAGCTTCTATGATCTTGCTTTCACTGATTTTTAAATCTTTTGCAATTTGGCTTTTCAAATCAGATTGAACGTAAATCAAAGGATCTTCGCAAATTACTTTCTTTAATCCCCTTGAGTCATCCAGTGTTGCATAATCTTTATCCTGCATTTTATATTTACCTTTTAGCGGGTCTGCGAAATTAAGATAATAATAATAGGTCTTATCATTCTTAAATTCATAGCTTGTATGCTCGGATATTACATTTTGTTTGATGTATTCTTCAACTTTTGCTTTTAACGCCGGATTGTGATCTGTTAAGGAGATATCAACTTTTGTTGCTGTATATATCCAATGCCCTTCTATGGTGCTTGTAGGTGGGTTTTCGTCTCCATCACAAGACAGCATAAAGAGACCTATAGAAAAGGCCATCAGTATATATGTTAAAAATTTCGCTTTCACAGCTTTAATATTAATATTAATTTACAAATGTACATATATTAAACGTAAAAATAGCTAAAATGTTGCATCTTTTTCGATAAAAAATCGGACAAAAAGATTTATCCGATTTCTTAACACCAAACTTATTATCTATTATCATTCAGTAGGTAATGCATCTTTTATATAAGATGTTCTATTATGACTTCAATCAATAGTAATATTGTAAAAACAACGATTATAACCATATCTGTTTATATTTATATTGAAATCTTTATAAGATCTGTTTAAGGGATATTCTTTTATAACTTTCTTATCACGTGGCGTTTTTATCACAATCTCAAACGTTTCCAAACTCCATGGGTTTGAATTTGTATGCCATGTAGGATTAATTGTTAATAAAGAATCAGTCAGGGTGTAATCTAAGTGTAAATCTTCAACTTTTCTTTTAGCCGTCATTTCATTGTCTGCGAAATTCTTCTTATGTATTTCAATTACATAATTAGTTAATGTTGTATCCACACTGGTTTGTATCGAAGGTAACACACACAGCTTTTTGTTGTCCGAAGATCCGGTATATAAAACAAATGGATTGTTCGGTTGTGATTCTGCGCTTAAATATTCGCTACCCAATTTTACGTATAGGGAATCTGAAGTTGTATTTGCATCTACACTCTCAACAGCTTCCGCAGTGTGGCGATGATTTAATCCGAATTTAAATCCGGTATTTCCCAAATAAAAAGAAGCCCCTAACCATAATACAAATCCTATAACAAAACTTATTAATGTCTGAGTTGTAAATGGAGATCTTTTCAAGATTTTAATCATTAGAGATAGCAGCCCCATTAGTGGAATTAAAGATGCTAATAAGAATGCAATCTTTAAATTAATCGAACTTAAACCTAATAGTATAAGATAATTATTCAGACCTAGGATTGTTGTGTCGAAATACAACCAAATAAAGGAAGCAATCATCGCAATGATGATGAGAAACAAAATAACAGCTAAAATACCAATGAATACATTCACAAGAATACCTATTGCCGAAGCCAAGGAGCTACCTTTATATTTTCGGGCTGATTGAGTCCGGTCTTCTTCAATATTTGAAATAGAAGGATCCGATCCGGTCATTGATAGTTTTTGCTTGAAAGAGTGAGCCGCAGGCATTACTGCCCATAGTATACCATATATCAACACTATCACCATGCATGACGGGCCTTTGTGCATGAAGAATAATAAGAAAAGGAATATTCCCGAGAATATCAGACGCATGATAGTTGTGTCTATTCTGAAATAGTGCCCCAATCCGCTACACACTCCACCAATAAATTTGTTGTCAGTGTCTCTGTATAGCTTTTTCTTGAACAAATCTTGTGTGTCGTCGGTAGCATAGTCTGATTTACCAAACGATTTCTTTTCAGAATCTTCTTCAGTGTATTCTTCTTGCGGAGCATCGTCAAAATCTTTTGGGCTTCCCATAATTTTTATAATATCCAACGCATCCGCCATAGATACGACCCCATCAGCCGAGCTTACACGCATTTGTAATAATTCGCTCAAACGAAGTTCGATGTCAGATATGATTTCTCCCGATTCTGAATTCTTTTCAAAATGCCTTCTTAAGGCTTTCAGGTAATCGTCGAGGACACGGAATGCATCTTCTTCGAGATTGAAAGCTAAACCTCCTATGCTAACTCTAATTGTTGGTTTCATTGTTATCAGATTTTATTTATTTCTAATATTGCCTATTACTCTTACCAGATCAGTCCAAGCGCCATCCAGTTCTCCTAATACGGCATTTCCTTTTTCTGTGATTGCATAATATTTGCGGGGTGGCCCTTGTGTCGATTCTTCCCATCTGTAAGAGAGTAGTCCTTGATTTTTTTGTCGGGTAAGTAACGGATATAATGTTCCTTCAACCACAATCATCTCCGAATCTTTCAGTTCATTTATTATATCTGATACGTATGCGTCTCCTTTAGATAGAATACTGAGGATACAATATTCTAATATGCCCTTACGCATCTGAGCCTTTATATTGTCTACATTTATAGTTTCCATATTGTTCAATTATTTGTGTTGTGATGTAAATCTTCTAATGTTTTCGGCTGTCGGAGCATAACCTCTCAGCTCCAGCTTCTGAGCTACACTTATGGCTCTAGGCATTACAATCCAAAGAACACAGTATACAAGGATGGCTGTACCATACAAGAAAGAAGTAGCTGCAAAAATCACCCTGATGATAGTTGCGTCGATACCAAGGTATAGCGCTAACCCACTACATACACCTGATACCATTTTTTCGTCAATATCTCTATACATGCGTTTATCTCCTCTTGTATATTCTTTATCTGAACTTTTATAATTTTTATATTCAGTTTCCTGTTCTGACGATTTAGAGTCTACTTCGCCTAAATGGTCTATTACTGTTTGTACTTGTTTCATGTCTACAACTTGATTTGAATATTTCATTTCTTTTTGCAATATCTCAGCTACACGAGCTTCAACATCTTCCATTACTTCACGAGCTTCCTGTTTGTCAGGAATAGTTTCTTCGAATCGTTTCAGATAATCTTTTAATCTGAAATATGCATCGTCTTCCATTGTGAAATTGATGCCTCCTATACTTACTTCAATAACCTTTTTCATATTTTAGACTATTTGTTTTTTTTGTATTTTATTACCTAATATTATCCTATACAATGTTGTTTGTAATGCAAATATATAAATAAATATAAGTACCATGCAATACATAGTACCTGTGGGTGAATTATATGTTTTGCTTATATTATTGATATATAGTTGTTTATGTGTTTTGTGCTGTTGAATAATTAACTTTAATTAACTCTTTCTGTTCGTTCATTATTGAAAAAATGATATATGAATAATAAAGAAAGCCGTGTTAGTGAGATACTATATATCTTACTCACACGGCTTAAAGAGTTGGGTATGTCAGCGAAAATAGGAGACAGGCCCCAGATTTATCTTAAACTTAATTTATACTACTATTTTCATCTTTTAATTATGATTAGAATGCTCGTCTGCTATTTGGTCTGATTTATTATCATCATTGTACCAATTTACTCTTCTCAATACAAACATTACGATAGCTAATGCTATAAACAGCCCAATAGCTCCGAATAGCAAAGAGAGGTTTTCTAACTGTAATACTATATACAGATAGGTATATAGTCCCGCAAGGAATAGCCCCATCATACCTGCTTGTTTGGTGCTCCGAAACATTGTTATTGAATATAAGGAAATGAGGATAGTAGTTGCAGAACTCGAAATCAGATATGATAAACCAAAACTGAGGTGCTCTGATATCGCAAGTAATAGTACATAGAATATAACGAGCCCACTGCTTACCAATAAATATTGTACAGGATGAATTTTTTTTCGGCTAAGAAGTTCAACTAAAAAAAACACAACAAAAGTGAATACTATAAACATGATTGCATATTTTACCGAACGCATTGTCATCTGGTATTTATCAACCGGGAATTTCATATCTATACCTAAGGCAGATGATTTTAATACGTCGTTATCTCCAACCCACATTTGTACATAATTACGGTTGTAATCGAATATATTCCACTTAGCATCAAAGCCCTCTTTATTCACGGTGCGTTCTGTCGGTAAGAAGTTGCCATCAAAAGATACGGTATTCCATGACGATCTAAGGTGTATGGTGCTTTCTTTTCCCACAGGGTTGAAGTATAATCCTTCGCTTCCATTTAGAGCCAGTTCGAAATTGAAATCGTAACTGTTGATAGCGGGATCTAAAGGTGTTTCAACTGTCACTCCCGAACTTACACAAGAATTATTCTTGATCCCCGGTTGAACGATCTGTGGCTTTCCATTTACATTAAAAACAATTTTATTCTTAATCCCTTGCAGATACGTGATACCAATCAGGACGAAAGCTTTATCCCACATTACTTGCTCGGGTTTTATGTTTAACTTAGCATAGTCTGGTAGAGAGAAAGTTCCACTTACATGCAAATTAGACTGATATAGCAATGTCTTGAAGAGTGTGCGAGAGCGTTCTTCTGTTTTTATATTTCCTTCAACGTTGAAGCTGTCGGGAAGGAAATAAGCATAATTGGTAATTACATTTTGATTTTTATCAGTCTCGCTCACTACAGGGAGTACCAATACAGGACCTGATATAGTTTGAATCCCACTCCATTTCTGGCTTATTTCGTCTTGAACTGCTTTCTGATTCCCTTCGCGTTCTTCAACGAGTGATCTTACCAGATTGATCGGTAATAGCATAACGGCAATTAAAACTGTAACAACAATGACTTTTACAAAAATCATGTTCACTCCGATATCGAATTTTGTTTTCATAAATAATTAAATTAATAATATATATAAAAGTTCTTTGAAATTCAAAGTTTATAAATAAAAAAAAATTACGACAGAGGATTAAGTAATCTCTCGAGAGCGTCTATATGTTCTTTAAATAGTTTCTGCCCCAGAGGAGTTACCTTGTAAGATGTATTGGGTTTTCTTCCCAGAAATTGTTTTCTGACCTCAATTACTTCCTCTTTTTCTAAAGCCCTCAAGTGGCTGGCCAGATTTCCGTCGGTAACGTCAAGCAGCTCTTTCATTGTATTGAAGTCTACACTGTCATTTACCATTAGTACCGACATTATACCTAATCGGATGCGGCTGTCGAAGATTTTATTCAATCCTGATATAATATCTTTCATAATCAACCGTTTTTCTCTGATTTTACATCATATTTGTAATGAATGAGTATGCCATATACAATGTGTAAAATACCAAAACCTATTCCCCAAAATATAAGGTCATAGCCTACAGTTATAGCTGCAGCCAATCCCAATATTATTTCGCATGCTCCTAATACCTTTACATCACGGAATGTGCGAGAACCGGCAGCTATGAGCCCTAGTCCGTAAAAGATGAGCATGCACGGTGCTACCATAAAGTAAACATCTTTGTAAATAAGGATAATGGATAATAGACCTCCTGATACTAATGGCACGCTAAAATCTTTAGCTATCTCTAACGTTACAGGCATCCAAAGTTTTGAATTACTTTTTTTAGCCTTGCGGGCTGAGAAATATAATCCCACTGCAACAGCACTAATGAGTACAACCGTGGCAATCAAAATAAGATCATATAGAAGATTCCCTGTAAAAGTAAATTTGCCTATCAATACAAAATAAGCCAATATAGCACCCAATATTGCAAATGTACCTGCCATAACACCAGACATACCGCTGATCGATAAAAATTTGCTCGAACGTTCCATCATGGAACGTATGTGTTTTATATCATCTAAATTTGTATCCATAATATTTACTTTGAAATACAAAGTAATATGATATATTTTGATTGTGCAACAAAATAACCGAAATTTTTTATAGAGACCGAGAATGAAAAACTCCCTACTTAACATCTTGTATAAGCAGGGAGTTTTTAAGTTTTAATTATCTCTAAACGAGTTCTCTATGTTAGGCGTTTAAAAACACTTCTCTTTCCTTCAAAACTTGTATCATATCAGCAGTCATTTTCTCCAGATCATATTCAGGACACCATCCCCATTCGTGACGGGCGCAAGTGTCGTCGAGTGAGTTTGGCCATGAATCTGCTATAGCTTGTTTTAGAGGGTCTACTTCGTATTCCATTACGAAGCTAGGATAATGTTTCTTTATTGCTGTATAGATCATTTCCGGGTCGAAGCTCATAGATGCAATATTGAACGAGTTTCGATGGATAAGTTTTGTCGGGTCGGCTTCCATTATATTTATTGCTGCATTTAGAGCATCGGGCATATACATCATGTCCATGAATGTTCCCGGCTTAAGAGGACATATAAATTTTTCCTCTCTTACTGCATTATAATATATCTCAACGGCATAGTCTGTCGTACCTCCACCGGGATGAGTAAGGTTGGATATGATGCCCGGAAAACGTACTGAGCGAGTGTCTACTCCCCATCTGGTATAATAATAGTCACTAAGTAGTTCACCCATTACTTTCGTAATTCCATACACTGTATTCGGACGTTGGATAGTGTCTTGAGGTGTCTTGTCTTTTGGTGTGTTAGGACCGAAAGCACCTATAGAACTTGGAGTAAAAACGGCACAACCAAATTCGCGTGCTACATCGAGGCAATTCATCAGGCTATTTACTCCGACATCCCACCCTAACTTAGGATTTTTTTCGGCTGTAGCTGATAATATTGCTGCCAGATTGTAAATAGTATCAATTTTGTATTTTTTTACTGCGTCAGCTATTTGCTGTATGTCTGTAGCATCTATTTCTACAGTAGGGCCCGATTCGAAAAAGTTTTCAGGAAAAGGAGGTTTGTAATATCCGCAGATAACATTACTCTCTCCATAAATAGAGCGTAATTTAATACTTAATTCCGAGCCTATCTGGCCCGTACTGCCTACGATAAGAATGTTTTTCATAAAAGAAAAATCTAATTGTAAAAGGGTGATTGTTTAGTTGTATCTTGTTTCAATATTCCACTTACTTAATAACGCCCAGTTCTTTTCCTACCTTCGTAAATGCGGCGATACATTTATCGAGATGTTCTTTTTCGTGTCCTGCTGATATTTGCACACGGATACGAGCTAAATCTTTAGGTACTACAGGATAGTAGAAGCCTGTAACATAAATACCTTCGTCTAATAATTTTGCAGCCATATCCTGAGATAGTTTTGCATCATAGAGCATTACGGCACAGATAGAAGACTGAGTAGGTTTGATATCAAACCCTGCTGCTTTCATTTTTTCTACAAAATAATCGGTGTTAGCATGGAGCTTGTCTTGCAACTCATTTGTGCGATCCATCATTTCAAACATTTTAATACCTGCTGCAGCTATAGCCGGAGGAATAGAGTTTGAAAATAAATAAGGGCGGGAACGTTGGCGCAACATGTCGATGATTTCTTTCTTTCCTGTCGTAAAGCCGCCAATAGCCCCACCGAAGGATTTGCCAAGCGTGCCCGTAATGATTTCTACCTTTCCACGAAGATTAAATAGTTCGGTTGTACCGCGTCCTGTTTTACCCACCACTCCCGCAGAGTGCGATTCGTCGATCATAATCATGGCATCATATTTTTGTGCCAGTTCATATATTTTATCCATCGGAGCCACATTGCCATCCATAGAGAAAACTCCATCGGTCACTATTATTCGGAAACGTTGGGCTTTGGCTGCTTGCAATTGTTTTTCCAGATCAGCCATATCTGCGTTTGCATAACGATACCGTACAGCCTTACATAGGCGTACACCATCTATTATTGAAGCATGATTTAAAGAATCGGATATAATAGCATCTTGTTCGTTCAAAAGCGGTTCGAACACTCCACCGTTGGCATCGAAGCAAGCTGCATATAAAATTGAATCTTCTGTGCCGAAGAATTTAGCAATAGCTGCTTCCAATTGTTTGTGCAGATCTTGTGTTCCACAAATAAAACGCACGGAAGAAACGCCAAAACCACGTTCGTCCATAGCATCTTTGGCTGCTTGTATAAGCTCCTTATTGTTAGATAATCCCAGATAATTATTTGCGCAGAAATTAAGGACTTCTTGTCCGGTATTTACTTTGATTGCAGCACCCTGAGGTGATACAATAATACGTTCGTTCTTATATAATCCTGCTGACTGAATGTCAGCTAATTCGTTTTGCAGGTGCTTTTGAAAACCAGAATAAGTGCTCATGATAATTATATTTTTGAAACAAAGGTAATAAAATGCTACTAACTAAAAGTGTCAAGATGTTTAAAAATAGTGTCCTCGATGTCATTATTAGTATCTCTATCTTATCCTTTAACTCAGTATAGTGCACTTCTGTTTGAGATTGTAGGCGTGATAAGCAAAAAGAGGGCTTATTGTACAATATATCCAATTTAAACTTTCAGCGAAAAAAAGATTTTTGGTATATTTACATGTCAATATAAAAGATGAGATTTTTATTATGAAAAAAGTTATTTTGTTATTCGTATTACTAAGTGTTTGTTTTATCCATACATACTCTCAGAACAAACTTCTTGTATTGGATAGTTATACTATCCCGGTAAATAAAAAGGATGCTGTGATAGGAAAAGTCATTTCAGAGCGAAATGAAAAGATTACATTAAAAGATCCTTCCGGGCTATTTGAAATCGATAAAGAAAAAAATATAAGGTTAAAGAAAGGAGAACTGTTAACTGCAAATTCGCCTATTTCTTATAAGGTAATATTGAAAGACGGAAACGCCGAAAAATCATTCGAGCTGGTAAAAGATGAGTTTTTACACAACAAGGTAATTGCTCACAGAGGAGCTTGGAAAGATCGTGATTTTAGCCATAATTCGATGAGCTCATTGAAACATGCAGTAGAGATAGGTTGTGAAGGCTCAGAACTGGATGTATGGATGTCATCAGACGATGTTGTTGTGCTTTCACACGATCCTTCGATAGGCGGGAAGGATGTTGAATCAACTACAGCAGCAGAATTGTCTGCTGTAGCATTGAAGAATGGAGATTTTGTACCAACACTAGAAGAGTATATCAACTATATAAAAACACAAAATAAAACAAAACTAATCATAGAAATAAAAGGAACAAATAAAGGAAAGGCTATCGCTGACTCTGTTGTGCATTTGGTACATCGTATGAAAGCTCAGGCGTGGGTAGATTATATATCTTTCGGTATACAATACCTTACTCGAGTTAAAGAATTAGACCCTGCAGCAAAGGTACTTTATTTAGGATCCGATAAAAGCTTGGAGGAATTAAAAGCAGCAAATATAGATGGTATTGATTTTCATTATTCATTATTTCAGAAAGATCCGGAATTAGCCGATAAGGCGAAGTCAATGGGTTTGCTTACTAATGCTTGGACGGTGAATAAAGAAGAGGATATGCAAGCAATGCTCAAATTAAAACTGGATTTTATAACAACAGATGAGCCCGAATTGCTTCTTAGGCTATTAGAAAAATAGAGGAGAAAGACATATTGATTAGAAACGCTGAAAATACTTTCAGCGTTTTTTTATTCTTTTATGGAAAATCAAACGAATAAATCTCTACTAAATAAAAGGTATTGAATATTAACCGCTAATAGTAGAAATTATGAGTAACCGATCGTCTGTGTTCGCTGTATGTCTAATCGGGCTTATTGTGTCCATTCCCCTATATCACTTCAAAAGTAGATCTCTTAGAAGTATTCCTTTTGAAGAAGTTTCTGTTAAGCCTAATCCATTAACTACTGATACATCTGCCTATCCCACTATAGAAAGCGTTTTACAAAGAGCAGAATCTGAATTAAAGATTATGTATGGAGCAAAAATAGTCGATTCCGAAAAACCTTTATTGGTAAGTCTTGAAAATAATATATGGACTGTTGTCGGGTCATCAAAAGATGCTGGAAAAGGTGGCGTTTCAGAAATTAAAATAGATAAAATAACAGGAAAGATAATCCACATTTCTCATGGAAAGTAACTTTCGCTATATGGCTATTAACCTTAGTCTCGCCCCTAATTGGGTGATGAAAATAGAATGTCTTCTCTGTCCTCATTACTTGCAATCAGGGGGCATTTGTATATCTTTTTAATTTTTCTTTTTCTCTTTTTGAATGTATGAGAATGAAGTTATATAATTTTCAAATGTTTTGTTATACTTTGTTGTTCCAGACATTACGATTTGAGAAACAAGGTTGTTTTCGTCAAAAGTATAATTGTATTTTATATCAGCATACTTTCTTTCCCCTTCCATTTGGATAATTTCTGCTTGGATAATATTGTTTTTATTTTTTGTCCCCATATGTTCCGACAGAAACGGAAGACTTGCCATTAGCCAACATGTACTTGCCATATTGAATGTATTGCGTGGCATCTCATAGCAATAGTCCGATGGTGCTGCGTATTCTTTATCATCGTATGTATACACAAACCTGTATCCTTTAGTTGTTGTGATCTCTGTTATATTTCCATCCTTAATAGTGTAGTTTTCCGTATAATTCAAAGATGAGGTAACACCAGTTTTGTCATAATGATCAAGCTGTTTGATATATCCCGCATCATCATAAATAAATGTGGTAGAGTCGTTGATAGTCACCTGTTTTGAGACCTTTTCGTTTGATGTTCTTTCTGTGTATCTTACATGTAAAGCATATTCAGCTTGCTTTTTATCATTACGAAAGACTAACAAGCTATCATAATATATGGTAGACTCGCTTTGTTTTATTAATCTGGAATATGATACTTTTTTGTCGCTTATATAGTCTACTACTATTGCAGAATCTTTGATGTTAGAACTTTGTATCGTTTTCATCAAGTCATTATCTGTATATGTAAATTCCTGACTATAACGAAAAGAAAACCCGGGATTATCTTCCGGATAAGTAACCGTTTTTAATAACCAATAGTATTCAGGTATTTCGGGCTCAGGTTCAGGATCTTCTTGCGGAGGATGGTATAATCTTATTGATTCATCCGAGCAGGATAAGCATATGATAATAAGTATTATACTAGATATTACATAAGAGGAGAATTTCATTTTCTTAGTTTTGTTTAGGCTTTACTATTAGACACACAAAGATAATAAATATAATATTAAAAAGTAATCTAATTTGTTAAAGGTATGATATGAAATATTTCAAAAATCAGATTTATGAAGAAACACAAACTCATTCTATAATTTGTACATTTGTAGTATATAAAAACACTAAAATTAAAGATATGAAGTTCAGGTCAGTTATTCTATTGCTCAATTTGATTGTCGCATTGACTTTGTTTGGGCAGAAAAAAGAGAGCTTATTACAGGCATATACCACCCCTCCGATAACAATCGTAAACCCACTAAAGATTGATAGTGTAAACCTGAAAGGAGAAAAGTTTTCTGAATCAGATTTGCTAAAAATGTCGATATCAATACCAGAGCAGTCTGCTTTTGTAAGGCCACTGAAAGCCGATAGTGATGGTTTTTTATATCCTGAAAAACCGCAGGATGGAGCCTTCTCTTTGCAATTGATATCATTTTATATTACTTCAGATAGATATGCGAAGGGAACATTGAGGGTGACTAGTCCTAATATGTTGGAGATATACATTGATGGAAAGCTGGCTGCTTCAAAAATAACAAAAGAAAAAACTTTTCGGTCTGACAAAAAGGATATTACGGCTTCGATAAATCCATATCCTCTACAAAATCGCGTCGTAATAAAACTCTTGGCTTCGGCTAAAGATGAAGTACCCCCTACTTTGAAAATTGAAATAGAAAACGAAAAAACTGATTCTGTCTCTAATTTTACAATGTCAAATACTGTAAACCGAAATGTAAACTTCTCAGACATGCTTCTGGGGAAACGAGTGACAAATGTAAGTTTATCAGCAGGAGGACAATATGCCTTGCTATCTTATAGAGAAACATTTGGAGAAAAAAGTGTTACAACCACTGAGTTATATAACCTGAAGACTCGTAGTAGTCTCTTGATTGATACCGACGGTCGTAAAAGCCAGCTCGCCTGGATGCCCAAGAGCGAGAAAATGTTTTATGTTTCTAAAGATGACTCAGGCTCAGAGCTAAGGGCAATAGATCCTGCAACATTGCAGGAAGCTGTTCTCGCAAAGAACATACCGGATGAAAGTATTATGTTTTCGCCTGATGAAAAAACTCTATTCTATACCAAGCTTGAGAAAGAAGCTGAAAATAAAAGTGATCTGAAGCTTTTAAGGTCACCGGAAGATCGTCAATCCGGTTATGGAAACAGGTCTTTTATATATAAATATGATTTGGCTACAGGGCTAAGTCAACAATTGACATTTGGCTCTCATTCTACAGCGCTGAATGATATAAGTGCAGATTCGAAACAATTATTGATTTCAATATCAGAAGAGACTATTACCAGCAGGCCTTTCAGTACAAATTCTATGTATAAACTGGACTTATCAACTATGACCGTTGATACTCTTTGGACAAAAGAAGACTTTGCATATAGTGCATCATTTTCTCCTGATGGAAAGAAAATCCTTGTTGCCGGAGCCGGTGAAGCATTTGATGGTATAGGATTGAATATTGATGAAGGGCAGGTTGCGAACAGTTATAATACTTTGGCTTTCATAATGGATTTAGAAACGAAAAAGATAGATCCGATAACTAAAGATTTTAATCCCAGTATTGATACCTATTTTTGGAATAAAAAAGATAACCTTATATACTTTCGTACAACGGATAAAGATTGTGTGAATATGTATACTTATAATCTTTCGACTAAAGCATATTCTAAACTCCCTTTAGACGAAGAAGTTATTCGTACATTTAGTACTGCGGGGAATGCCCTTTTAGGTATTTACGCCGGTGTTAGCGTATCTAACTCTACCAGAGCTTATATCTATGATCTTAAGACCCAGAAGTCGATCCGGATAGCCGACCCTTATGAAGAGAGATTATCTCAAATGACATTAGGTAAGGTTGAGGGTTGGAATTTTACAAATTCAGCCGGAAAAGAGATTACCGGAATGTTCTATTTACCGCCGAATTTTGATCCTACGAAAAAATATCCGATGATTGTTTATTATTATGGTGGTACTATGCCTACATCCCGTACATTCGAAGGACCATATCCCGGTCATGTGTTTGCTTCGCAGGGATATGTTGTTTATGTTGTGCAGCCAAGTGGAGCTACCGGCTTTGGACAGAAGTTTTCGGCTCTTCATGTTAATGCTTGGGGAAAGCGTACTGCTGAAGATATAATAGAAGGAACGAAGCAGTTTGTGAAAGAACATCCGTATGTGAATGATAAGAAGATTGGTTGTATCGGAGCTTCGTATGGCGGCTTTATGACGATGTATCTTCAAACCCAGACTGATATGTTTGCTGCTGCTGTTTCCCATGCCGGAATCAGCTCTATCAGTAGTTATTGGGGTGAAGGATATTGGGGTTATACATATAGTTCGGGGGCTAGTGCCAATAGTTATCCTTGGAATAATCCGGACTTATATGTTAAACAGAGCCCTTTGTTTAGTGCAGATAAAATAAAAACACCTCTTTTGTTGACACACGGAACTGTTGACACGAATGTTCCTATTGGAGAAAGCATTCAAATGTACACGGCTCTCAAAATACTCGGAAAACCGGTTGAATTTATTCAGGTGAAAGATGAAAACCATGGAGTCGTAAATTATAAAAGACGTGTGGAATGGAATAATTCTATAATGGCTTGGTTTAGTAAATGGCTAAAGGAGGATACTGCTTGGTGGAATAGTTTATATCCTGAAAAATAAAAATTCTCAGACAATTTTAATAAATAGATAATGATTTATAAGAAAAGGATGAACTGTTCATCCTTTTCTTATAAATACATTTGTAAAAGTCTACTAAATGTCTTAATTTCGCATCCGATACAAAACAACATAATATAGAGAAGACAAATATATAGCACAGTAATTAACTTATCCTATTAGAAATATAATCTATTTATTTCAACTTTTTGTTCGAAAAGTTGTAGTTGCTACTGTACTAATTTAATTAACTTATGAAAACAAAACTATCAATTTTGTTATTCTTTCTGTTGTATATTACAGGAGGGATGACGGAGATTTATTCTCAGGTAACTATAGGAGCAGGTGAACCTGCTGAAAAGTATGCAACTTTGCAAATTAGAGATAAGACATCTCAAAGCTTAAATGATTTGGGTGGGGTAACGTCCGAGAAGGGTGGCTTGTTGTTGCCTCGAGTCGAATTGAAAAAAAAGGATCAACTACTTCCTTTTGCTACACAAGATGAAGTGGATTTGAATAACCAAGCTTATAAAGATGCTAAGATTGCGCATATCGGGCTTATTGTTTATAATTTGACAGAAGATGCAAGTCAAGATCTGTGCCGAGGCCTTAATCAATGGGATGGTAATCAGTGGAATTGTTTCCAATATAAAATGGGAAATGCCATTGCAGTTTTAGGTAACTGTGATTCTTTACTCTTTCTAGGTCAATATCAGAATGGAGTATCCCTAAAAAGTGAAAACTATATGAATATTCCTCTACATGTGACTAAGCCGGGTGGGTATACGATTTCTGCAAAATCAGATAAAGATAATGGCTATTATTTTACAACGAGCGGAATCTTTTTGACAACCGGATATTATTATGTCTCAGTTCCCGGTGCAGGTACTCCAAACAAGCATACGACAGGTACTTCAGGGGATTTAATGAAAGTAAATATTAATGGTAAAGAAATAACCGGATGCGAAAAATATATAGATGTTATTGATTCTTCAAAAAAAGCTTCATTCTTAATGAACTGCTTAGATATTAAAGTGGGGGGAGTGTATAAGGTTAATTATTCTCTAGTAGCTAGTCAACATTACATAGATATACCATTAAGGGTTGATAGCGAGGCTCTTGGTTCAACTTATGTCATCAGAACGAATGAAGTTGATGGAATTTCGTTTAGTGGAGAAGGGTTATTGACATCTGTTAATCAGACAGTCAGGTTGATAGGCACAGGGATACCGACCAATACAAAAAAAAAGTTGATGACTATTACTTCCAATAGTACGAAGTCGGCGGCAATATGTGAAACTACTATTGCAACATCGATCCCTAAAAAGAGAATATTAGCTTTAGGGCAAGGGATCAACAACGTCGCTAATTACCAATCAGGAGGGAACGTTTTAATGAATAATCCTCGGGCATTTGGAACCCTTACCAGCAGTATTGTAGCTTCAGAAGGATTTGAAATTACATCTATTTCAGATTCAATTCCCCCGGCTGCAACTTTAAAGGCACTATTAGATGCTAAACCGGATATTGTTATTATTGGCAGGGTAACTCATATTCGCGCAGAACAAGCAGGATATCTCTCTGATTATATAAACAAAAAAGGAGTAGTGTTACTCTTTAGCGATGGTGATGGTGGTGAGGATGCAGGATCTGTTGGCAATATAATGAGAGCTGTATTTGGTAAAACGACTATTTACCAAAGGAGGATGCATAATGGTGGAGTTATTTATAAATTTGGAATGGTAAATGATGAAATATTAAATGGTCCATTTGGTGATGTGAGAACACGATACTGGGGTAAGGATTTGTCTCCAACTTGTGCATTAGAGGGAATCCCTTCCGATAAAATAGACGTGTATAGTTATGGTTTTACTCCAACTAGAGTGTTGACTGTAAATGAAACTGAGTATGTAACAGCATTTAAGCACAAAAAACTAAATTTTATATATGTAGGAGATGGTGGCTTCTTTTCTTATGCTGCAGGAATACCTGTCAGTACTGATAAAATGCCATTCAGACTTGAAGTAGGTACATTGCTTCCTATTGAAAGATTTAGATTTGGTATAAATGAATTCGATTCTAGGATGAGTATGAGGTATTCTGTTTGTAATTCAATTTTCTTTGCAAATGCACTGGCGTGGGCAATAAAACAAGCTGAATTAAACGGTATTAATACACCATAATAAAGATATAAGATATAGGATGAAATAGCAGCAAGTAAATTTACTTGCTGCTATTTTTATTGAAAAATATGTTCTATTTTAATCATTAGAATGGGGGGATGTCCTAAGCTTTTGAAAAATAATCTACTTTTGTAGAATAAAGAAATCAAAGCTATCGTAGATTATGAAAAACGGAGTGATGATGCAATACTTCGAATGGAACTTACCAAATGACGGTAAACTGTGGAAGCAACTTTGTGCAGATGCCGGGCATCTACATGAAATTGGTATTACTGCTGTTTGGATACCTCCTGCCTACAAAGCTGATGAACAACAAGATGAGGGGTATGCGACGTATGATCTCTTTGATTTGGGAGAGTTCTATCAAAATAATACGGTAAGGACAAAATACGGAACGAAGGAAGAGTTGAAGTCTATGATTGCCGAGCTGCATAAATATAATATTTCTGTATACCTTGATGCTGTGATGAATCATAAGGCGGAGGGAGATTATACTGAAAAGTTTACAGTTAGAGAAGTAGACCCTGAAGAAAGAAATCGTGACATTTCTGATGATTTTGAGATACAAGCTTGGACGGGGTATGATTTTTTTGGACGCGCAGATAAATATTCTAGTTTCAAGTGGCATTGGTATCACTTTTCGGGTGTCGGGTTCGATGATATAAAAAGGAGAAGCGGTATTTTTCGAATTATAGGTGAAAATAAGAATTGGAGTAGGGGTGTCGATTTAGAACACGGGAATTATGATTTCTTGATGTACAACGATCTGGATTTGAATCATCCCGCGGTCATTACCGAACTCAATCGTTGGGGAGTCTGGGTAGCTAACGAACTGAATCTTGATGGGATGCGTTTGGATGCCATTAAACATATGGATGATAAGTTTATCAAACAGTTTATCCAGTGGGTTAGAATGAACAGAGGCGAAGATTTCTATGCGGTAGGTGAATATTGGAGTGGTAATGTAGATACTTTAAATAACTATTTGGAAGCGGTGGATAAGAGTATCGATCTTTTCGATGTGCCTTTACACTATAGTCTGTACGATGCTTCCAGAAAGAAAAAAGAGTATGATATGAGAAATCTATTAAAAGATTCTTTGTCGGTTATGCATCCTGAGTTAGGTGTGACTTTTGTTGATAATCACGATTCACAGAAAGGAAGTTCGTTAGAGTCTGAGGTTGAAGATTGGTTCAAGCCATCGGCATACGCCTTGATATTATTAATGAAAGACGGATATCCATGTATTTTTTATGGAGACTATTATGGTGTGAATGGTAAAATATCCAATCATCGAAAAACGATAGATACACTACTAAAAACGAGACATAAATATGCATACGGTCATCAGGTTGATTATTTCGATCATGCAGCTATTGTTGGTTTTGTGAGACTCGGTGATACAGATCATTTAGATTCAGGTCTGGCTTTACTCATATCCAATGGTGAAGATGGGAGTAAAATGATGAATGTTGGCACTCACCGAAGTGGCGAAGTTTGGTGTGATTTAACCCGGAATGTAGAATATGATATACTTATAGATAAGTATGGTTATGGAGAATTTGCAGTTAAAGAGGATCGTTTTTCCGTGTGGGTAAAAAAGTCGAACGGCTGCAAAAAATATTAATATCTCATCTTTTACAGCCGTCACTTATATTATATTTTAATTACTTAAATAGTAATGGCAAAAATTCTGATAAGTATACACGCCAGTTGCTCCAAGTGTGTCCACCCTCAGATTCTACATAAGTGTATTTAGCACCCATATTATCAAGCTTGGCTCTGAATGCTTCTACATCTTTATATAAAAAGTCTGTCTTTCCTATTCCTATCCAATAAAGTTTATAGCCATTATTTATTTGTCCTGATAGTGTTCCATCAATATCTTCATAAACTTTTGAATTCTTATTCGGAGGATTTATCGCAGGAGAAAACAAGCCAATGTAGTCGAATGTATTCGGATAATATCGTGAGATATGCAGCGAGTGGTATCCTCCCATAGATAAACCGGCTATAGCACGCTCCGAACGGTCTGTGTAGACCCGGTAATTGCTTTCTATGAATTTTATTATATCCGGAAATGTTTCTTCCATCTTACCATCCATGGTTTGAGGTAACTGGAATACAGGTTTGTAAAACCCTAAGCTCGATTCTCCGGGAGCAGCCTCTTGAGATACATTCCCGTTCGACATTACGATAAGCATCGGTTTAGCTTTGCCTTGAGCAATAAGATTATCTACGATCTGTGAAGTTCGTCCCAGAGCCATCCATGCTTCTTCATCTCCACCCATTCCATGTAGTAGATATAAAACAGGGTATTTATCTTTACCTGTTTCATATCCCGGAGGAGTATAGATTGTAATACGGCGTGTTTTATTATTTCCGGGAGAGTCGTACCAACGACGAGTAACCGAACCATGAGGTACGTTTTGCACTTTATATAGATCTCCGTTGCCGTTACCTACTATAAATATATTAGATACAGTAGCTACATCTCTGTTGAGATATACATTATTAGGGTCTTTTGTTTCTACTCCGTTTATAAAGAATGAATAGCTATAAAGATCAGAAGGTAAAGCTTCTGTCGTGTAAGACCAAAGTCCTTTTGCGTCTTTAGTAAGGCTTACCATTCCCGGCTTCCAATTATCTCGAGGAATCCAGTCTCCTGTGATTTCTACCGTGTTTGCATTCGGAGCATATAGACGGAATGTAACAGTATTATTACTGTGCACTTCCGGAGACGTAATGTCCGAACCCTCACCCAATGCCTGTTGTGCATGGATATATACCATTGATATGATTAAAGTAATGGTAAATAAAAAAGTTCTTTTCATGTTTATAAATTTAGGTTTTCATCATATTTATAGTCGTCAATAGTCATTGCAGTGTCTTTTTCATCTAAATACTCTCTCTTGAATATATCAATGCAAAGGATAAATACGGAAAGCAGTAAAGGACCGAATATTACACCCCAAAAACCAAATAATGTAAGACCGATTATAACTCCGAATACAGTTATTAACGGATGCGTATCGGCCATTTTCTTTTGTAATATAAAACGGATCAGATTGTCGGAGTTGGATATTACGATCAGAGCATATATAGCTAAGCCAATGGCATTAAACCAATCGCCGGTTAGTGCTAAATAGACAGCCAACGGGAACCATATCAGCGATGTACCGATTAATGGTATAATTGTGGCAAAACATGTAAGGAATCCGAAAAGAATAGGGCTGGGCGCATCAAATATAATGTATCCGATTGTGGCAACAACACCTTGTATTATAGCTAATAAAGGTATTCCGATAGCATTTGATGTAACCATCATTTTTACAGAATGTATAACGCTCTTTTTATTATCATCATCGAAAGGAAGGAGTGAGAAAAGATATTTTTCCATTCGTTCACCACCGATTAGCATAAAATAAAGCACAAAGACAAGTACCAGAGAATTGATGATAAAACTGCTGACGCTATCTAGTAATATCTGGCCTATTTTAGGTAAATAGGATGCTGCACTTATCAAATTTTCTGAACTGAGTACATTGTACCCTGTTTTTTGTTGAATTAACTCATTGAAATGCTGTATTCCTGATATGTAAGACGACGGGTCAAGATTTATATTGTTCAGTTCTCCTACTAATAACCATACTGCCACAGAAATGGGGATAAGAAAACATAATATGGCCTCGATAACAATAAGAATAGCAGACAAAGCCCGTCCCAAATTCTTTTTCTGCGTAAGATTTCTCATTTGCCCTCTTACCATAACATAGATGGTAGATGCTCCCAGTACCCCACTCATAAATGGTGCAAGTTCTCGGAACAGGACAACGGCTATGAAAAGAATAAGTATTATAAGGGAATACTTCCAGTACTGAGCTTTAATGTTTTCCATCTGTTCTGGTGTAATTATTAATCTACAAATCTATAAATAATTATACAGCATTGAATCTTATAAATCAAAAAATATTTTTAATCAAATCCTAGTCTTGTATTATTTCTGAATTCAAAATATCCGATAACCTAAAGTTAAAAACAAAGCACTGTTATATGATGAAGCACTCCCTCTAGAGTAATTAATCAAACCATGTTCGTAACCAAAGTTAAGTAATATACGTTTACATTCTACTCCTGCAGATCCGGCTAAGCCCATGTCGAAGCGTTTCAGTGTTTCGCTTGAAAAAGTGTCATATTCAAACTCTGAATATTCGGTATAAGTACCATTCGATAATTCACGATCCCCCGGTAGAGCCATTTTTAGAGCTTCTTTTGCTTTATATTTTCCACCAATACCGTAGGCTAGATATGGGCCAAAAGTAAAATTGAGGCGTACCGCCCTTGACACATTAAGTCTGTAGCCCGCTTTAATGGGTAAGACAAGATATGAAGCTCTCACCTTTTCTTCCGCCATATAAACATCAGGAGAATAGCCATCTCCGTTAATATCTCCGACTGCCATTGAATTCGAATTTGCTCCTTTCATAGCAAAATCCAATCCTGTTTGCAAAAATAAATTATTAGGGAGATTCATTTCCAGACCTACACCTCCACGGAATCCATATTTGGAATCGGTAGAACTACCCTTTACCCGCATATCTGAAAGACTTCCTCCGGCATTGATAGTAAAAGACAATGGAGAGCTTTGAGCTGCAATATAATTTCCTGTAGAAAGTAGTATTGCAAGTAATAAAAGTTTAATAGATTTCATATTAGTTATTTAGAGTTAAGTTCTGTCTTGTATCTTACATAGGCAAACTGTTTACTGTCTGGCGACCAAGAATTGACATTGAATGTTCCTTGACCTCCAAAAAGTTTTATTAATTTCTGAGGTTTGCCTCCTGTAGCCGACATTATGCGAATCTCTACATTTTTGTAGCGTAGATGCTCGTGAGGTTCAAGATCACCTTTTTTGTATGCTATATAAACTACATGTTTGCCATCGGGTGAGATATGAGGAAACCATGAGTTGCTATCTTCATCAAAAGTCATTTGAGTCTGTTCCGAACCGTCTGTTTTCATTCTCCATAGTTGCATCAATCCAGTACGGACTGAGTTGAACCAGATGTATTTACCATCAGGTGTGTATTCCGGCCCGTCATTCAATCCTTCCGAGAAAGTAAGACGAGTCTCATTCGTCCCATCTGTATTTATAGTATATACATCCATTTCTCCTTGTCGGTTTGCGCAATACGTCAGTGATTTTCCATCAGGACTCCACCCGTGCAGATAACTCGGAGCTGATGGCGTCACTTGTCTGGGAGTACCTCCTTCGGCGGGCAGTATAAAAACAGTAGGTCTCCCTTGAGGCAATGAGCGATGGCTTACTGCAAGCCATTTTCCATCGGGAGAAACGAGATGGTCATTATTACATTGGTTTGCAAAGCCGGTATCTATTAATTGAGGTTCGCCTCCCGATGCAGATAGTTTATATATTAATCCCTCACTGTTATATATGAGCCATTTTCCATCAGACGTCCAATCGGGAGCTTCTATGAGATAAGGAAATTCTTTTATTAATATACTTTTGTTTGTAGTGATATCGAATATTTCGAGTATACTGGTTACTTTCTCCGGTTCGGGATTATAATTCATTTTATTATTGATTGTTTAGACGATAACTTACGAAGGCAATATATTTACTATCGGGTGACCATGAATTAACATTTATAGTACCCTGCCCTCCAAAGAGTTTTGCCAATGTTTTAGGTTCTCCTCCATTAGTCGGCATAATGCGTAATTCGACATTCTTATTAGGCAAGTGTTCATCGGGCTTTAGATCATCTTTGTAATATGTAATAAATACAATAAGCTCACCATTGGGTGATATATGTGGAAACCAAGAGTTACGTGTTTCGTCAAATGTCATTTGAGTTTGCTCCGTTCCATCAGCTTTCATTCGCCATATCTGCATTAGGCCTGTGCGCACCGAATTGAACCAAATATAATTTCCATCGGGGGAGTATTCCGGACCATCATCCAAACCGTCTGAGTGTGTGAGTCGTTTTTCTACACCACCTTTAGCTGGAATAGAATAAACATCATAATTGCCTTTTCTTTCGGCACAATAAGTTAGGTATATTCCATCAGGACTCCAGCCATGTAGGTAACTTGGGGCTAGAGGTGTTATGAGTTGAGGATCTCCACCGTCAATGGGTAATGTATAGATGCGTGACAGCCCATCTTCTTTTGTGCCGTGGCTGATTGCTATTTGTTTTCCGTCGAAAGACAATACATGGTCGTTGTTGCAATTGGTTGCAAAACCTGTATATATTTCTTGTGGCTCGGTAGGAGTAGCAGGGGAGAGCTTCCAAAGTTTACCTCCACTGTTATAAATCAGCCATTGTCCGTCATAAGTCCAGTTTGGCGCTTCTATCAGATAAGGGAACTCTTTTACTGTGGTTCGCTCACCTGTTTCGATATTCAGTATTTCAAGAATACTGGTTATTTTATTCTGTTGTGCTTGTATAGATAACAAACAAAACGACAGAAAAATCAGCAGGGAGGCATTTCGTAGCATGGCTTGTCATTGTTTTATAATGTAATTAAATCCTATTCCTATTTGTATAGGTGTAGAGTTTTTGAATTTAATAGCTTCCGGTTTAATTTTTGAGAAATCGAAAGTATTATAGCCTAACCAACAGTTAATAGCCCATCTTTCTGTTACAGGAAATTGATAGCCAGCCCTAATCTCGTACTGAAGTCTGTATTTGTGAGCAGATCCCTCCATGTTGGTTATCTTGTCCAGATTGAGATTCATTCGGGTATAGGATAGTCTATTCTCAAGATACAGATACTGAGCTCGATCTCTCTTGTCGTCATAGCCTATCGGGAAATATAATTTGGGGGCAATATAGGGTGCCCAATATGTGCCTCTGTATATGTCTTTGAAATCTCCGTTGGTTTCACCTATCCCTCCTTGTCCTATATTAGGATCTGTGTAACCTACCTTTTGATTGAACCCACCAAAACGAAATCCGGCTTCTACTCCGAAGAAAAAGATAAAATCATACTCGTATCCTATACTACCACCAACAGCTGCGGGGTTGTTCTTCTCACTATTGAAATAATGCATTCCCCAAGACATATCTATCCCGGCATTAAGCTTATGACCCTCTTGTGCAGAAGCAAACAAGAATGTCACTAATAACGATAATAGAGATATTATATTTTTCATAATGTAATGGATTTACCTATTGTATCCAAATGTTTTGTACAGTAGCATTGTTATGTACAAATCTAATGAAAATAGAATAAATTACGCCATTAATTGAATATATTTTGTTGATGTCAAAATTCAAAGCTTTCCCCTGTGTGCTGCCACTTTATAAACTTACAACCTTTGCTTTCGGCATATTCAGCAAATGCGTTTGCCTTATCATAAGCTTCTCCAAAGTGCATTGGTGCAAAAAGGTTTGTTTGTATAGCATCTAAAAATTGTTCAGCACCTTTCATATAATCTTTCCCCAACCTGGGATCTACAGGAAACATGGCTAAGTCGAGATGTTTAACTTTGTCGATTACTAAATTCAGTTCTTTCTGATAAAAGTCCTCCGCTTCATCTATCTCTTCTTTAGTAGACTCTTCATTCCAATGCCAGTTATTCAAGTCTCCTGCATGAAAGATGATTTTTCCTTCTATATTTATCAAAAAAGAAATGCCTAAGTCGGTAGAACCAAAAGCTTCAATCGAGAGTGTTTCGTCACTGTATGTATCCGATTTGTCAAGGTAGATAGCATCCCTCTCTTTAGCTTTCCTGTATTTTAAGATGTCTTTCGAAAAGATATAAATAACATTCGGGTGTTCCCATTTCCATTTTAGTATCTCTTTGTTGAAATGGTCGTGGTGTGAATGAGTACAGAGGACATATAGCTTTTCCTTTTTTTTCAGAAGTTCTTTGTAAACGATACCTTCGCCGGATATATCAGACGAATCTTTGTAATAATCTATAATGATGGTAAAATCATCACCTTCTATTGCATAACCGCTATGAAAAATATAAGTCAGTTTCATTTTTTTATTGATAATTCTTTTTTCTTGCTGAGTTGTCTATTATTAAACTCTAAACTCTAATCATTTGTTTTGGCAATACAATCTTCTCTGCATATTAGAAAGGTTATGAAGCACAACATCTAAAAGTTATCGATTTTAATAATGAGTATAAATTAGCAGATGATACTACATTATAACAAATTTAAGAAAATAAAGATTCTGATGAGATAAGTCGTGTTTTTTAGGTTACATAAAAGGTTTATGTTAGATTTGCATCTCAAAATAGAAGAGTATCTTAACATTTAAATCTTAAAAAATGCCCGTATCTACTACTCTAATCAGTAATAATCGTATTGAGATCGCAGATGTATTGCGCGGTTTCGCTGTAATGGGAATTACCCTTATTCACTTTATTGAACGTTTTAGTCTCTATAGTTTTCCGGAGGAAACATCAAATTTTATGATGTTTACCGATAGAATAATTTGGGATAGTATATTTTTTACATTTTCCGGTAAGGCTTATTGTATTTTTGCATTACTTTTTGGCTTCAGTTTTTTTATTCAAGACAATTCGCAAAAAGAAAAAGGAAAAGATTTTCGTGGACGGTTTACTTGGCGATTAGTATTGCTGTTTTTTATAGCGTGTATCAATTCTACTTTATTTCCGGGTGAAATATTAGTGCTCTATGCTTTACTCGGTTATGTGCTGATAGCAGTTTGTCGTTTTTCTACTCGTACGGTAATGGCTATAGCTATTGTTCTTCTTCTGCAACCTTTTGAATGGGGACAAATAATATATGCTCCCTTCAATCCCCAATATACCGGGATTAATGCTCAGTTTGACGCTCCATATTGGGAGATAGTCAATGTAGCTCAGAAAGAAGGATCTTTCTTCGAAATGTGCAAAACAGCTATATGGACAGGTAATATTGCCAATATGGGGTGGATGTTATTACATGGGAGGGTTACACAAACTGCAGGATTATTTATGATCGGTATGTTAATAGGACGTGGAAGAATATTTCTTTATTCCGAGAAAAATATAAAATTATGGATTAAAGTATTTATTATAGCAGTCATAGCATTTTTTCCAATTTATGGCTTGATTGCTACTCTTCCTGAATTTGTGAGTCGGGATGCATTGCTTGTTCCTTCTATCCTTATACTTAAATCTCTTTCGAATCTTGCTTTTACGGGAATATTGTTTGCCGGAATAATACTTGTTTATTATTTGACAAAGTTTAAAAATATTCTTCACCAATTAGCACCTTATGGACGCATGAGTTTGACAAACTATCTGTCGCAGTCTTTGATAGGTAGCTTCCTGTTTTACAATTGGGGATTAGGTCTTTATAAATACACAGGTATTACTGTATGTTTCTTGATGGGTATTGGAATATTCCTTATTCAGTTTTTCTTTTGTCATTGGTGGCTTCGTTCTCATCGTCATGGGCCATTGGAATGGCTGTGGAAAAAAGCAACCTGGATTAAGATAGCAAAAGAATAGCTTCTTTAAGATCATTATTAATCAATGTTTAGATAACCCTTATTGTTAACTTTAATAAAATAGTAGGGCGATATGTAGTTTGTGGCTGAATAATGATTTTATGTTATAAAACATAAAAAATAAGGTTGTAAGCCTGTTTTTTTATATGATTGAATATTAGTTTTTTACAAGTATTTCGCAGCTGTGTGTTCGCACACACGTTTTGATTTTAATAAATATATGCCTTATTTTGTATAGCTCATATTTATATAACACTTGGTGACTATTAAAACTAAATATATAATACATGGTAACACGCAGAAATTTCTTAAAAACCGCTGCAATGACCTCTGCCGGTATCGCTGTAGGTACGATGAACCCATTGAATGCGGCAAGTTATAGCAGAGTAGCGGGAGCAAATCGCAAGGTGAATATTGCTTATATAGGTATAGGTAATAGAGGCGAACAGATAATCGATGACTTTGAAAAAACGGGCTTGGTGAATGTCGTTGCTCTATGTGATGTAGATATGGGCGCGAAGCATACCCAAAAAGTGATGGGCAAATATCCTAAAGCAAAGCAGTTTAAAGACTTTAGGGTGATGCTCGACAAAATAGCAAACGAGTTTGAAGCTGTTGCTATCGCTACACCCGATCATTCACATTTCCCGATCACAATGTTGGCTATGGCTAACGGTAAGCATGTGTATGTAGAGAAACCAATGGCTCGCACTTTCTATGAGGCTGAATTGATGATGAAAGCTGCCCGTAAATATCCGAATGTGGTGACTCAGGTCGGAAATCAAGGTCACTCTGAAGCTAATTACTTTCAATTCAAAGCTTGGCAGGAAGCAGGTATAATAAAGGACGTAACTTCTGTAGTAGCTCATATGAATAATCCCCGCAGATGGCATACATGGGATACCAATATTTATAAGCTGCCTGAGGCGCAACCTATTCCGTCCACACTAGACTGGATGACTTGGAATTGTGCTGTTCCGTACCATGACTATAACGAAAAATATCATTATGGAGAATGGCGTTGCTGGTACGATTTTGGTATGGGAGCTTTAGGAGATTGGGGTGCTCATATTTTAGATACTGTACATGAATTTCTGGATTTAGGACTACCTTATGAAATCAATCCCGTGAAATTGACAGGCCACAATGATTATTTTTTCCCAACATCTTCGACTATTCAGTTTAAATTTGGTCCGAGAGGTGAGATGCCGGCTTGTGATATAACATGGTACGATGGCGTGGATAACCTTCCTCCAATCCCTGAAGGATATGGAGAGTCGGCTCTCGACCCTAATATTCCTGCCTCGGGAGCAGGTGAAATAAAGAAAACGTCTCTAAATCCGGGAAAGATTATTTATAGTAAAGATTTGATTTTCAAAGGAGCTTCACATGGCACTACACTTTCTATCATACCAGAAAGCAAGGCTAGGGATATGGCTTCTAAATTGCCGGAAGTACCGAAGAGCCCTTCAAATCATTTCGCAAACTTCTTACTAGCATGTACAGGAGTAGAAAAGACTCGTTCTCCGTTTGAAATTCATGGACCATTAAGTCAGGTTTTCTCTTTAGGAGTAATGGCTCAACGCTTGAATACGAAATTTTATTTCGACAGTAGAACAAAACAAATAACAAATAATGCGTTTGCCAACGCAATGCTGACCGGAATTCCTCCGCGCAAAGATTGGGAACAATATTATAAAATATAAAATCAGATATCATACATGAAGAAATATATATTAGCGGTTGCTATCAGTTTATTTACGATGTCTCTGTTTGCTCAAGATAATGTATTGACCGAACAGGAAACAAGAGATGGATGGAAATTATTGTGGGATGGTAAAACAACAGAAGGATGGAAAGGAGCTCGAATTACTACTTTCCCTTCTAAGGGTTGGGTAATAGATAATGGTATTTTGAAAGTACTGAAAAGCGGTGGCGGCGAATCAACGAATGGCGGAGATATCGTAACTACCCGTAAGTATAAGAATTTTATACTGAAAGTAGATTTTAAAATTACAGAAGGAGCAAACAGTGGAATAAAATATTTTGTAAACCCTGATTTAAATAAAGGAGAGGGTTCTGCAATTGGCTGTGAGTTCCAGATACTTGATGATGAAAAGCACCCGGATGCAAAATTGGGCGTAAAAGGGAATAGAACTTTAGGATCGTTATATGATCTGATTCCTGCATCGGCAGATAAACCTTTTATCAAGAATGGTTTTAACACTGCTACTGTTGTAGTTATTGATAATAAAGTTCAACATTGGTTGAATGGCGTCAAAATTGTTGAGTATGAGCGTAACAATCAGATGTGGAATGCATTGGTTGCTTACAGTAAATACGCAAACTGGCCTAACTTTGGAAATGCAGCGGAAGGCAATATTTTACTACAGGATCATGGAGATGAAGTGTGGTTTAAAAATGTAAAAATTAAGGAGCTGAAGTAATAAACCTACTAATTATAAAGATTAAAGAGGTTGTGCCGAAAATATTTTTTATCACCAGTCAAGTTTGAATGAAGTGAAACATCTCGTATCTCAATAGCCGAGATTCTCCATTACACTAAAAAAGATAAGACGGATAATGATAAAAGTATTTTACTTTTGGTACAACCTCTTTTGTATTATTTCTTATTGAGTTTACTATGCTTAATTCCGTAGGTGAAGTAAATAACAAAACCTATAACCATCCATACTATCAACCTGAGCCAAGTATCCAAAGGCAAGGCTAGCATCTGCGACAGACATATTAAAACGCCTAATATAGGAACAAGAGGAACAAGAGGTGTTTTGAATGGACGCTCTACATCCGGACGCGTTTTGCGTAGAATTATTATTGATATACATACCAGCGTGAAAGCCATTAAAGTTCCGATAGACACAAGCTCCCCGAGTACATTTATCGGTAGAAGCCCTGCTATAAGACCAACAGCAATACAGGTTACAATCGTTGAATTGTGAGGTGTACTATATTTAGGATGTACTTTCGAAAAGAATTTAGGAAGTAAGCCATCTCTGGATATAGTATAGAATATACGTGATTGGGCAAGCATCATAACCAAAACAACAGAGCTTAATCCTGCTATGGCACCTATTTTGATTGGCATACGCAGCCATACAAGACCTTCTCCCGCATTGTCTATAGCCAGAGCGATGGGTGCAGGGACGCTCAATTCTTTGTAATTTACTATTCCCGTTAACACAACCGTAACGGCAATGTATAAGATAGTACATATAAGTAACGATAAAAGTATTCCTTTGGGCATATCTTTCTGGGGATTTTTGGCTTCTTGCGCAGTCGTTGATACAGCATCAAATCCGATGTAAGCAAAGAAGATAACTCCTGCACCTCGAAATATTCCGCTCCAACCATAATGACCAAATTCTCCTGTATTTTGAGGAATGTAAGGTGTCCAGTTGGCAGTGTCTATAAATGATAATCCGAACCCTATAAATAAGAGTATAACAACAACTTTAACGACAACTACGATATTGTTTAACGTAGCAGACTGACTTATTCCCCGAATTAATAATACAGACATAACTGCCACAACAAACATAGCCGGGAAGTTTATAATGCTACCGGTTGTGACCCAACCTCCGGCGGAGGTGTGATCGAATGGTGCTAGGCGCATATTCATTGGTATATGCAATCCGAAGTCGTCGAGGAAACTCACAAAATAGCCAGACCACCCAACAGCTACAGTTCCGGCCGTGAACAGATACTCGAGTATTAGATCCCAGCCTATAAACCAGGCAAAGAATTCTCCTAATGTAGAATAACTGTAAGAATAGGCGCTTCCTGCTACGGGAATCATGGATGCAAATTCGGCGTAGCAAAGACCGGCCATTGCGCATCCTAATGCAGAAATGATGAAAGAAATTGTCAGGGCAGGGCCTGCATAGTTTGCAGCAGCAGTTCCTGTAAGAACGAATATTCCGGTACCTATGATCGCTCCTATGCCTAAGGCGATTAAATGCCTGACCGATAAGGTCCTTTTCAACCCACCCTTTTCTTGGAGGGAATCTTTGAGAATGGATGCAATATCCTTCTTGCGGAGTAGTTGTTCTTTCATTAAGTTGTTATATTTTATGCGTGTTGACAAAAATAATAACTTTTTGAAATATTTTGTATTAGTTGTGTGTCAAAATGATTGTAAATGTCGAAATTAAATTTCTTAAAGGTGCATATTGGTGCTGAGAGGATTGTACGAACTTACTCCTTCTGCACAATGCCTTACTTATTATTCAGTTTACTATGCTTAATGCCATAAGTGAAATATATAATGAATCCAAGAATAGTCCAGCCAATCATTCTTTCCCATGTGCTCCAAGGTAGAGATACCATTTGTACGATACATATAGCAGCACCTAAGAGTGGAACAAATGGAACAAGTGGTGTTTTGAATGGACGCTTTAGGTCTGGCTGAGTTTTACGTAGTATAACAATTGATATACAAACTATAGTGAATGCCATTAACGTACCGATTGATACCAATTCGCTGAGTACATGCAATGGAAATAGACCCGCTATTAACCCTGTTACAATACTGGCGAATATAGTTGCATTATGAGGAACACCATGTTTAGGACTTACTTTAGAGAAGATACTTGGTAATAAACCATCTTTTGAAATAGCATAATATATTCGCGATTGTCCTAACATCATAACTAAGATTACGGAACTAAGTCCGGCAATAGCTCCAAGCTTGATAAAGGGGCTCAGCCATGCTAAACCTTCACCTGCACGGTCGATCGCTAATGCGATGGGTGCATCTACGTTGAGGTCTTTGTAATTTACTATTCCTGTCAATACTGTTGTTACACCAATATAAAGAACAGCACAGATAAGTAATGATATGAGGATACCTTTTGGCATATCTTTTTGAGGATTACGGGCCTCTCCCGCAGCAGTAGACAGGGCATCGAAACCTAAATATGCATAAAAAACAACAGCAGCCCCACGAAGGATTCCTGTCCATCCGAAGTTTCCATACCCTCCTGTATTTTCAGGGATATATGGCACCCAGTTGCTTGTGTCGATATATGATAAACCAAAACCTATGAATAATAGAATAACACCGACTTTTATAACTACAATCACATTGTTGACAAGAGCTGATTGCTTTATGCCTCCTATAAGAAATGCGGAAACTATGGCTACGATAAATACAGCAGGAAAATTGATGATTTTTCCTGTCCACACCCAGCTTCCGTCTTTCAGGTGATCGAAAGTGGCTCCTGCTATTTGCTCGGGAAAATGTATTCCCCATTCATTTAATAAGCTAAGCATGTAACCAGACCATCCCACAGCAACGCTGGAGCATGCAAAAAGATATTCAAGAACTAAAATCCAACCTACAAACCAAGCTAATACTTCGCCCATTGTAGTATAGCTGTATGAATACACTCCTCCTGATACCGGTATCATTGCGGCAAACTCAGCATAGCATAAACCAGCCATAACACATCCCAGTGCTGATATAACAAAAGAAATAGTTAGAGCCGGACCCGCATACATTGAAGCTGCCTGACCGGTAATAACAAAAATACCTGTGCCTACAATGGCTCCAATTCCTAAGGTTATAAGGTTGGTTGCAGTCAGACTTCTTCTAAGCCCTTCTTTGTTTTCTGAAGGCTCTGCAAGTATAACCGAAATGTCTTTTTTCTTGAATAATCTATCGAGCATAATTTAGAATTTGTGCAAAAGTAAGGAAAATGAAATAATTATCTTGTTATTGGAGGTGTTTTAGATAAAAAAGAAATATTTTTTGATAATTTTACGTTTTACTGATATCAATCAGGCATTAAAATACAGAATGCAAAAAATAGTAAATGGTGATAAAGAAATAATATAACGAGTAAAGCATTAACTGTTTTTTTATTACAACAAAAGAAGCTTAACAGGTAAGAATGGCTATATTAGATGACTTTTTAGACCGTATAGAATTATTGAACGATGATTTTATGTGGTACAATTATAAAAACAGTCCGGCAACAATAGAGCAAATTGAAGATTATGAAAGATCCTATGGAATAAGTTTTAACGAAGAAGTAAAGACGTTTTTACTCTCATTAGGTGCTGTAATACTCGAAGTAGAAGAGAAAATTTGGCCTAGACCTCAAGAATATGATGTAGTTCCGGCATGGGAATTTGGGTATGGAATGTTTATTTATGGATTATCCTCAGATAAAGATATGCTATCATGGCTTACTTACGATGAAAAATATAAGGAGACGGCAAGTTCTGGCAATGGGGATTATGGACAGATGTTTTATAAACGAAGTGGAAATCTTTATAGGGCATATATAAACAGTGAAGGAATAATAACTGTTTTAGAAAATGGAAAAAAAGAGGAAGGGATTATATTTGATGGTAATTTCTATGATTTCCTCATAAATGAGATAGATAAATTGGAAGATGATTATAAAGACTATATAAAGAAACACTATAATAAATAAGTATATGAAAATATCGATTATAGGCGGAGGAAACATGGGTGGAGCTATTGCTCGAGGATTGTCTACCGGCTTACTTTTTAAAGCTCACGATATAACGGTCATTACGAAGACTTCGGTTTCGGCAACTCAGATGAAAGATTCCGCTGTAGGCTTAAATGTAGTCGCCAGTGAGTACGATTCATTAGATACAGCCGATATTGTAATTGTTGCAGTTAAACCATGGCTTATAGAGGAAGTATTGTTACAAAACAAAGATAGATTGAAAAATCCAGCTCAGATATTGGTCTCTGTTGCTTCCGGTATTTCATTAGAGCAGTTAGCGAGTTGGTCGGTAGTCGGGAAAAGCATCTTTCGGGTGATGCCAAATACAGCGATTGCCGAAAAACAAAGTATGACTTTTGTTTCTACTCTGAATGCTCAAAAAGAAGATATAACACAGATTGTGAAAATATTTAATGAATTAGGAAAAACAGAATTAATCGATGAAAAGCTATTGCCTGCAGCAACGTCTTTAGCATCCTGCGGTATAGCCTACGCGTTTCGTTATATTAGAGCGGCGATGGAAGGTGGCGTAGAAATGGGTTTGTATCCAAATCAGGCTAAAGAAATAGTGATGCAGACTTTGTTGGGGGCAGTGAAGCTGCTTGAGGCAAATGGCTCTCATCCCGAAGCTGAGATTGATAAGGTAACCACAGCCGGAGGTATAACAATAAAGGGGCTTAATGAAATGGAGCATGCAGGGTTTACATCATCGGTTATCAAAGGATTGAAAGCAAGTAATGTAAAGTAATATTTACTCTGAATGATATAGAGTCTTACTCAAAATAGTAAGACTTTTTTTATGCATATAAATCACTCGATAGCCTCATTGTATTTGTGTTTTACGCATAGATTATTCTATCATAATAAAAAATAAAAAGTAAAATCGGCGATACTGATTTCACTTATATATATTATCTTTACGAATTCGTACTAGGCTACTTTTCGATATAAATAGCCGTACTAAGAGATTGGTAAAAGGGCATATTGTTGTCATATTTAACAAAAAAATGCTAGCCTATCTCTCTTGAGACAGAAGAAAGAAAAACTATATATAATGATTTACAAATGGAATTACGAAGCCCTAACAACCCAGCAAAAAGAGCAGAGAGACGAGCTTGCTAAGAAATTAGGCATAAGCCCTGTTCTTTGCCAGCTCTTGATTCAGAGAGGGATATCTTCTGCCGAAGAGGCCCGTAAGTTTTTTCATCCTAGTTTGAGAGACTTGCATGACCCCTTCTTGTTGCCTGATATGGATAAGGCTATAAAGAGAATAGAAAAGGCACTGGGACAAAAACAACGTATACTTATATACGGAGATTACGATGTAGACGGAACAACTGCGGTTGCTCTTGTGTACAAGTTTCTTCGGAAGTTTACCACCAATCTGGATTATTATATTCCCGATCGTTACGATGAAGGTTATGGGATATCCGAACAAGGTATAGACTATGCAGACGAAACAGGCGTTAAGTTGATCATTGCGCTCGATTGCGGTATAAAGGCAAATGAGAAGATAGACTATGCTAAAAGCAAGGGGATCGATTTTATCATTGGTGATCATCACATGCCCGATGATGTCTTGCCCGATGCGGTAGCGGTAATAGATGCCAAACGCTTAGACTCTACCTATCCTTATGAACATCTTTCGGGATGCGGAGTCGGCTTTAAGCTTGTGCAGGCATTGGCTCAGAGTAATAAAATCGATTTTTCTGAAATTACAGATTTGCTTGATCTGGTAGCTGTAAGTGTGGCATCCGATATTGTACCTATCACAGGAGAAAATAGGGTACTTACCTATTTTGGGTTGAAACAGATAAACTCCAATCCGAGTTTAGGACTTAAAGGTATAATTGATATTTGCGGCTTAACATATAAGAATATTACAGTCAATGATATAATTTTCAAAATCGGACCACGTATCAATGCTTCGGGTCGTATGATGAAAGGAAAAGAGGCTGTAGATTTACTTTTGTCGAGCACGATCGAAGATGCTCGTGAGAAAAGTATGAATATAGACCATTATAATGATGATCGCCGCGAGCTCGATAAACGAATTACAGAAGAAGCAATACAGTTTATCGATGAAAATGTAGATATGAAAGAGAAGAAAAGTATCGTTATCTACAATGAAACATGGCACAAGGGTGTTATTGGGATTGTCGCTTCACGTTTGACTGAAAAATATTTACGGCCGGCAGTCGTTCTTACCCAGTCTCAGGGATTAATTACCGGTTCAGCCCGTTCTGTAATGGGTTTTGACGTTTACAAGGCGATTGAAGCCTGCAAAGATATCTTGGAAAACTTTGGAGGACATACCTATGCTGCCGGATTATCATTGAAAGAAGAAAATTTAAAGGAATTCAAAAGCCGTTTCGAAGCCCTTTCTCTCGAAATGATTGCTCCCGAGATGATGCGTCCTCAGATACATGTCGATGCTGAACTCTCGTTTAAGGAAATAAATCAGAAGTTTACTGAAGATTTAGCTGCTTTTGCTCCCTTTGGTCCTGAAAACCTGAATCCTATATTTGTTACGTGCAATGTTATGGATTACGGTACAAGCAAATTGGTGGGAAAAGATAATGTTCATCTCAAGCTTGAAATGATAGACGATACAATGTCGACACCTGTTAATGGAATTGCTTTCAGGCAACAGGATAGTTCAGATAAGGTTAAAAGCGGTAAGCCTTTTGATATATGTTATACATTGGAAGAAAATACGCATAACGGCAAGACTAATATCCAGCTTTATGTGAAAGATATTGATACCGGACAATTTTGCTAACTTCAAAATTATAAGCTTATGAGGAAATCATTATTATCAATATTCGTATTAACTACAGTTTTATTCGTTTCTTGTGGTAATAAATCTACAGCAAATTCATCTGTAGCGTCAACCGATTCATTAAGTATGAATACTCAACTTGAATATATTAAAGCGGATGTGTATGAAACCAGTGCTGGGCCTTTGAAAGTGACTCTGGTGGGTCATGCCTCACTTATGTTCGAGTTTGGAGGGAAAATAATACATGTAGATCCGTACTCAAAAGTCGCAGACTATTCGAAGTTGCCTAAGGCCGATCTGATACTGCTCACTCACGAGCACGGGGATCATCTCGATAGTGCTGCTATTGCTGCCGTGAAAAAGGCAGATACACATTTTATTGTATCTAAAGTATGTAATGAAACCCTTAAATATGGTGATGTAATCAACAATGGTGATCATGCTCACTGGGCTAATCTTCATATAGATGCTGTGCCTGCATATAACATCGTCAATAAAAAGCCGGATGGAGAAGCCTATCATCCAAAAGGTAGAGGAAACGGATACATTATAGCATTCGGAGATAAAAGAGTATATGTAGCTGGGGATACCGAAAATATTCCTGAAATGGATAAGTTGAAAGGTACGATAGATATCGCTTTCTTACCCAAAAATCTTCCTTATACAATGAATGACGATATGTTTGTTGATGCTGCTAAAAAAGTACAGCCGAAAGTTCTTTACCCTTATCACATGTCAGAATTTGATCAGGAGAAAATAGGTAAGTACTTGGATGATACTAATATAAAATTAGAGATTCGTCCAATGAAAAACTAATATAGGAATAAACTGAATTTAATGTGCCAATATGCCAATATTATAATCAAATTGGGATGTTGGCATATTTATTAATAGGTTTTTTAGAATGGATATATATCACAAAATATTAAAGCAATATTGGGGTTACGATGAGTTTCGTCCATTACAGGAAGATATTATCCATTCCGTTAGCCAAGGAAAAGATACATTGGGGCTTATGCCCACAGGAGGAGGGAAATCTCTAACTTTTCAGGTGCCTGCAATGGCTATGGAGGGCATTTGTATAGTTGTTACCCCCCTCATTGCATTGATGAAAGACCAGGTGGATAATCTTCGTGAAAGAGGAATTAAAGCTTTGGCTGTATATTCGGGAATGACTCGCCAAGAGATTATAACTACACTGGAGAATGCAGTATTTGGTGATTATAAGTTTCTATATGTATCCCCTGAAAGACTTGCTACCCAACTTTTCCTGAGTAAGCTTCAACATATGAATGTCTGCTTGCTTGTAGTCGATGAATCGCATTGTATCTCTCAATGGGGGTATGATTTTCGTCCGTCTTATCTCCGGATAGTAGAAATACGTCAGCATATACCAGAAGTGCCGGTATTGGCTCTTACAGCGACTGCAACAGCTGATGTGATCGATGATATTCAAGAGCAGCTTCACTTTAAGGAAAAAAATGTATTCCGAAAAAGTTTCGAGCGCAAGAATTTGGCATATATCGTTCGTGGCACAGAGGGAAAACAAGAAGAGTTAGTTCGGATTCTCGAAAAAATAAGAGGGTCTACCATTGTATATGTGCGTAGCAGGCTGCGGACGAAAGATGTCTCTGATTTCTTAATTAAAAATGGTTTTTCATCCGATTTCTATCATGCAGGATTGAATGCTTCGGATAAAATACGCAAGCAAAATGCATGGAAGAATAATGAGATCAGAATAATAGTTTGTACAAATGCCTTTGGAATGGGAATCGATAAGCCTGATGTCCGCTTGGTAGTACATACCGATCTACCTAATTCTATCGAAGAATATTTTCAGGAAGCGGGACGTGGAGGGCGTGATGGAGAAAAGTCTTATGCAGTTATACTGTACGATAGAAATGATACTGCTAAACTCAAAAAGCGCATAAGAGATGAATTTCCTGAAAGAGAGCTTATCTTTCATGTATATCAATCTTTGGCTTATTTTTTTCAAATAGCTGAAGGCTATGGAACAGGTATGATCTATGATTTTAATATTCATCAGTTCTGTTCGGTGTATAAGTTACCGATATTACCTGTACATAATGCTTTGAAAATTCTTGATCTTGCCGGTTATATTGAATATACGGATGAAGTAGATAATCGCTCTAGGCTCATGTTTACTGTTTACCGAGACGATTTATACCATTATAATTTTGATAAGGAGTATGAGCAATTGGTAAACACAATATTGCGACTTTATACCGGACTTTTTACTAATTATGCAGCTATAAATGAGGCTGAGATAGCTTTAAGGATGGATAAGTCGCGGAATGCAGTTTATGAGATGCTCAAGGTGCTAGATAAAAGAAATATTATTGATTTTATACCTCATAAAAAAACTCCACTGATTGCTTATACCCAACCTCGTATAGATGTTAAGTACCTTAATATCCCCCGAATAGTGAACGAAGATCGTAGATTTCGCTTCGAGAAACGCATAGAGGCGATTAGTCATTATGCAGAACAAAATGAAATCTGTCGAAGCCGTATCTTACTCTCTTATTTTGGCGAAAAGAAAATAAATGATTGCGGGCAGTGTGATATATGCTTGGCAAAGAATGGTTCGGGGCTGAATAATAAGACGTTTAATGAAATATCTCAGTCTGTAAAAGGTTTGATAAAGAGTGATTTATTGTCTGTGGATCATGTTGTCAGTTCATTGTCGGAATATAATCAAAAAGACATCTTGGATACTATTCGCTTTTTAGTTGATCGAGGCGAATTGGAAATGATATCGGGTAAAGTACGTGTAATAAACGCCTAACACTTATCTTATAACTTACAACTTTATATTATCTTTACAGGATTATCGTTTTACTTTAAAAAAAACGTCATTTTGTTATGGATAAATATGAGGATTTGAGAATATTGGAAGATCTAAGATCGAAAGGAGCCATATCAGAAGAAGAATATCAAAGGGAAAAGGATAAAATCCTAAATTCCTCTTTTAGTGGCCAAACGAAAAATTCACTCGGTATGGAAGAAAACACATACTTGATGTTGATGCATCTTTCCCAGTTTGCCGGATTCATTATTGCCGGATTGGGTTTTGTTATCCCAATTGTGATGTGGTTGGTTAATGCAGATAAGAGTGAGGCTGTAAGCAGGCATGGCAAGAATATCGCCAACTTTATGTTGAGTATGCTTATCTATATAGTTATATCAATCATACTTTGTCTCGTCCTTATTGGTATACCTATGCTTATCGCTTTAGGAATAATTGAGATTGTATTCATTATTATTGCTGCCTTAAAAGCCAATAATGGAGAGTATTGGAAATATCCTCTAAGTATACCGTTTTTTACCTGATATAAATGATAGAAATAATTCCGGCTATAGATCTCATTGATGGGAAGTGTGTACGACTTTCGCAAGGAGATTATGAAGCCAAAAAAGTATATAATGAAGACCCCTTGGAGGTTGCCAAAATGTTTGAAGGTGCCGGTATTCGGCGCTTGCATTTGGTAGACCTTGATGGAGCTAAGGCAAAGCATATACTCAATCAATCAGTATTGGAGAAAATCGCATCCAACACATCTCTTATCATTGATTTTGGAGGAGGTGTGCAAAGTGATGAGGATATTGAAATCGCTTTTAATTCGGGCGCATCAATGGTTACCGGAGGCAGTATTGCTATCCGAAATAAGGAGCTTTTTACTTCTTGGATAACCAAATATGGAGCAGACAAGATTATCCTTGGTGCCGATTGTAAAGATCATAAGATTGCCGTATCGGGTTGGCAGGAAGCAACCTCAGTTGAGGTAATACCTTTTATCGGCGATTATAACCAAAAAGGTATATCGAAAGTTGTTTGTACCGATATAAGCAAAGATGGTATGTTACAGGGGCCATCAATTGATTTGTATAAGGATATATTAAATGTTTTTCCGAATTTGTATCTCATAGCCAGTGGTGGTGTCAGTTGTTTTCAGGACATACTTGATTTAGAAAAATCGGGAGTGCCTGCCGTTATTTTAGGAAAGGCTATTTATGAGAATAGAGTAACACTAAAAGAACTGAGTAGGAGATAAAATAAAAAGAATAAATGTTAGCAAAAAGAATTATACCTTGCCTTGATGTAAAAGATGGGAAAACCGTAAAAGGGACGAACTTTGTAAATCTCAGAGAAGCTGGAGATCCGGTCGAATTGGGAGTACGTTATAGTGAGCAAGGAGCGGATGAATTGGTCTTTCTTGATATCACAGCGTCGCACGAAGAACGTAAAACTTTTATAGATCTTGTTAAGCGTATTGCTGCAAATATTAATATTCCTTTTACTATAGGTGGTGGTATCAATGAGCTTTCTGATGTAGACAGACTTTTGAATGCGGGAGCTGATAAGATATCAGTAAATTCTACGGCTATCAGAAATCCGAAGATAATAGAAGAGATAGCCAAGAATTTTGGTTCTCAGGTATGTGTGTGTGCGATAGATGCCAGTCTCAAAGATGGACTGTGGTCTTGCTATACGAGTGGTGGGCGCAACAAGACTGATAAAGAACTCTTCTCGTGGGCAAAAGAAGTTGAAAATTTAGGAGCAGGAGAGATTCTATTTACTAGTATGGATCACGATGGAGTGAAGACAGGCTATGCGAATGAAGCGTTACGCATGTTATCCGAAACATTAAATATCCCCATCATAGCATCCGGAGGCGCAGGAAACATGCAACATTTTCGGGATGTCTTTGTGGAAGGTAAAGCCGATGCAGCACTTGCAGCCAGTGTTTTTCACTTTGGGGAAATTGCGATAAAAGATTTGAAAGAATATTTGAAAAAAGAAAATATAAATGTAAGATGAAAAAGAGTAAAATAGTGATACTTGCTTTATTCTTATTGTCAGGACTACAAGTTTCTGAAGCACAAGTATTATCTAGAGACTCTTTATCTAGTGAGTTCAAATATTTTATAAAACTAATAGAAAAAACACATCCAGATCCATATTCTGAGTTTGGCGGAAAAGTTCAGTTTTCAAAGGAAGCCTTTTACCTCAGACAGAAAATTGAATTAAATGATTATACATTAGATCAATATCGAAATATACTTGCATCATTCATTTCTAGATTACATGATGGTCATAGTTATATATCAAATAATCAAATAAGTAATATAAATAAATATATTCCTATTTCATTTAAGGTTACAACAGAAGGGCTTATATTAAAAGGTTTGCCTGAATCAAAAGCAAAATTATTAGGAAGCAAAGTTATTTTGATGGACGGAATCCCTCTTGATACTTTGTGTAAAAGAATATCCAATATATCTCCCTCTGAAAATAGATATGGAGAGTATAAGAATTTAGGATATATGCTTTTTAAACCTTCAATATTGAAACAAATGTTTCCTGATATTGAGGATAAAGGATATATTGAAATAAAAGTTGAAACTCCGAATAATACAATAGAAAATATAACCTTAAATTTGACAGAGAACAGTGAGTGGTATTTAACTAATTTCACTCAGTTGCCTATACAAAGCAGATTCTCAAAAGATGAATATTTATATTATACTTTTGCTAATGATAAAAATACGATGTATTTGAGAATGAAAAGTGTGATGGCGAAGGAAAATTTTCTGGAAATAAAGCAACAGAAATGGCCTTCACTTGAAAATCAATTAAAGAATTTTTATCAGTGGACTCTTAGACGAAAAATGCCGGATAATATAAATGAAGCTATTGAAGGATTACCTTGTTTTTCAGATGTTTTTCGCTCAATGCTTACGGAGATGAAAGAAAATAATACCTCTAATCTGATTGTTGATCTCAGAGGTAACGGTGGAGGTTGGACACCTATCACTTTACCAACTTTGTATATGTTGTATGGGGATAAATATCTGAATAAAGATATGCGGATATATTCTTATCAGATGTTATCTTCTCTTCTTATGCATAAAAAAGCAACAACATTAGAGGAATTTAATAAACGGAATAAATCAAATTATGAGTACGGTGATTATACTTTTTCTGAGTCTATTATTAATAATAATGAGACGCAAGAAGAAAAACGTATTAAATTTGTAAATAGGAGTCTTGGAGAAAGTCAGAATTACATTAAGGATCTCGAAGGCAATGCTATATATACTCCAGAAAATATTTATGTAATAACAGACGAGGGCACATTCAGTGCCGCATTTCATTATGCTTTCTACTTATGGAAGATGGGAGCCAAAGTTGTCGGAATTCCTTCGTCTCAATCACCTAATGCATATATGGAGGTAACAGAGTTTGAGTTGCCTTATACAAAATTGAAGGGAAGTATTTCGAACAGTGTACAGTATTTTCTTCCTGTGAATGATAAAAGAGCAAAGATATTCTGGCCGGATATGATGCCCGAATATAAAGATTATAAAAAATATAATTTTGATCAGGATGCCGAGCTGTTGTGGCTTCTTGATTATATAAAAGTAAATGTAAGATGAAACTTGATTTCGATAAAGTGGGCGGACTTATCCCTGCAATTATACAAGATAATGTAACAAACAAAGTTCTAATGCTGGGTTACATGAACGAAGAGGCTCTGAATAAAACTCAGGAGACAGGAAAGGTTACATTCTTCAGCCGTACGAAACAACGTTTGTGGACAAAAGGAGAAGAGAGTGGAAACTTTCTTCATGTGATTAGTATAAAAGACGATTGCGATCATGATACGCTACTCATTAAGGTGAATCCTGTTGGCCCTGTGTGTCATACAGGTGCTGATACCTGCTTTGAGGAGGATAATAAAGAAGATATTCTTTTCTTTAAATATCTGCAGCATTTTATAGAGAAACGTTACAAAGAAATGCCCGAAGGCTCATATACAACATCTCTTTTTCAGTCAGGAATAAACCGTATGGCTCAGAAAGTGGGAGAGGAGGCATTAGAATCTGTAATAGAAGCATGTAATGGTACTGATGATCGCCTGATTTATGAATCTGCCGATATGCTTTATCATTTGATTGTTTTGCTAACATCAAAAGGTTTGAGTATTGAAGATTTAGCTAGAGAGCTTCAAAAGAGGCATAAGAAATAAAACACGTAGACTGTGAGCAAATAGTATCTGCTAATTGTTTAACTGTTGAAATAGAGTAATTATGGATACAGAAAAAGAAGTAATTGTAAAATACGAAGGAGTTGATCTCGAACGAGATGGCAACACAATATTAAGTGATATTAATCTGACTATCAGAGAAGGCGATTTTGTGTATCTGATTGGTAAAGTTGGTTCAGGAAAAAGTACTCTTCTCAAAAGTATGTATCATGAGATACCTTTAGTTAGAGGTACAGGAAAAGTCTTGGACTATGAGTTAGAAAATATTAAAAAGAAACAAATTCCTTACCTGAGAAGAAAGGTCGGTATTGTTTTTCAGGATTTTCAATTATTGATCGATCGCTCGGCAGAAAAGAATCTTGAATTTGTATTACGGGCTACCGGATGGAAAAACAAAGATTTAATAAGTCTACGGATTAATGAAGTACTGACTCAGGTTGGTATGCAAAATAAAGGCTATAAAATGCCTCATGAGCTTTCGGGTGGTGAACAGCAAAGAATTGTAATTGCTCGTGCTCTACTCAACTCACCGGAGGTTATATTGGCTGATGAGCCAACCGCAAACTTAGATCCTGAGATGGGGGGGCAGATTGTTCAATTACTTCATATCATAGCAGGAAATGGTACGGCTGTAGTCATGTCGACGCATAATTATGCCGTTGTACAAAAATATCCCGGGCGCATTATAAAATGCGAAGACGGTTACTTGAAAGAAGTAAAAATCAGCCAAGGGAATTAATAAAAATAACACAAGAGAATGGAGATTAAGGAATTAGATATGTCAAATCATGCAGAGGTTTCGTTTATAGAAAATCTTTATATCGAATCTTTTCCTCTTAGCGAACGACGCCCTTTCGAGAAAATGCTGGATTTGCATAAAGGCAAGAGCCCATTTGTTATATCTGTAACGATAGAAGATGGTAAATTAGTTGGTTTTCTCACATATTGGGACTTAGATAAATTTATTTTTGCAGAACACTTTACTATTTCACCCGACTTCCGAAATGGAGGTTACGGACGTAAAGTGATGGAGTTGTTTATGCAAGCGTCTAGGCCTATAATTCTTGAAGTAGAACTTCCTACGACTATATTATCCGAGCGTCGTGTTGGTTTCTATCAGCGTTTAGGATTCAGATTGTGGGAGAATGTACAATATCAGCAACCGGCTTATCATAATGATGGGAATGCTATTCCGATGAAACTAATGTCTTACGGAGATATTGATATTGAGCGTAACTTGGTAGATATTCGCAGTAAAATATATAGTGTTGTGTATAACTGTTGAAATAAGTATAATTCTATATAAAAAGCAAAGGAGCTGTCTAATCAGACAGCTCCTTTGCTTTTTATCATTACATTTTTTTATTCAATGATTATCTCGTCTACAAATACGAATGAGGGACTTCCTTTCCCTACGTGCCATTCAGGGATTGACTTGGTAACTTTTGCTGTTATTTTTACATAACGAGCTTTCTGTGTTGGAAATTTCGCTACTAAATCCTGCACTCTGTCACTCGGGCTATCTTTATCCACAATTGGATATTTTTCTTCGAACACTTGTTTGAAAGATTCTCCATCTTCAGAAAGAGATACAATATATCCTGTTGCTCCAAAAATCCACGATCCCGGACTAACAAAAGTCCCGGTAATAACCTCTGACATTTCTGTCGGTTCTTTCATGTCAATAGTTGCAACGAAATCTGTATTATAAAAGCCGAGCCATTCACCATTCGCGTGAGAGGTACCGCCTCTTTTTCCATTTACCAACGTGATTGCTCCGTTGTAAGTATAATTTTTGTGAGGGGCATTCTCCAGTTTTATGTTTTTGAATGTGGCTTTATTGAACTCAAAAGATTCGGTATATTTTTTACTTTGTTCCTTGTCTCTGAATGCTATAGCCTTTATAGTTGCTGTTGAACCAATCTCGATAGGGTGTTCATATTTTATACTCTTAGTCGATGGCGTACTACCATCTAGAGTATAGTATATAGGAGCGTTATCATAGGTGAAAAGTTTTACATTCACTACACCTTTAGCAACATCTTGAATAATTTCGGAACTAATGTCTACTACATGCGTTGCAAAGTTGTAATCCAGCTTTTTATATAGGTCCATCAATTTGCCAAGGCGAGGCAGGAAAAATTCATAGTTCTTCTTTTCCGGCATCGTCCATTGCACTTCGCTTAATGCCGCAGCTCTAGGCAATACCATATATTCAGCCTGTTTAGAGTCTACTACATACTCTGTCCATAAGTTAGCCTGAGTACCTATTATATATTTGCTTTCTTCCGCTGTAAGTTCACTAGGAACAGGTTCGAAGCTATATACTTTCTTTACAGAAACAAACCCTCCGAAAGCAAGAGGTTCTCCCGTTGTGTCATCTGTCTGATAATAATCGAAATATAAATGAGATGTAGGAGTCATCACTGCCTCGTGTTTCATTTTTGCAGCAGATGCACCGCCTTCCATGCCTCTCCACGACATGACTTTAGCATTTGGAGCTAATCCTCCTTCAAGTATTTCGTCCCAACCAATGATTTCACGTCCTTTACTATTCAAGAATTTCTCCATACGAGATATTACATAGCTTTGTAGCATGTCTTCTTTCGTATGTTTTGCATCTCCTTTAAGTCCTAATTCTTTAATCTTAGCCTGACATTTAGGACATTCCTTCCATCGTGCCTTAGGGCATTCATCACCACCTACATGTATAAGTTTAGATGGGAATAGATCTATAAGCTCAGAATATACATTCTCCAGGAAAGTGTATATCTCTTCATTACCGGCACATAGCACATCGTCAAATACACCCCAAGATTCACCCACATTATATGGGCCTCCTGTACACCCAAGATTAGGATAGGCTGATAATGCTGCCAACATATGGCCCGGAAGGTCTATTTCTGGAACAATGGTTATAAAACGTTTTTGAGCGTACGCTACTATCTCTTTTATTTGCTCCTGTGTATAATAACCACCATAAGGTTTTCCGTCATACTTAGCAGAGTTTCTTCCGATAACAGTCTGAGCACGTTGAGACCCTACCTTGGTGAGTTCGGGATATTTTTTTATTTCTATTCTCCATCCCTGATCATCAGTAAGGTGCCAGTGAAAACGGTTCATGTTATGTAGAACTAAGATATCTATATATTTTTTTATAAACTCTACAGGAAACATATGGCGACCTACGTCAAGCATCATTCCTCGGTATTCGAAACGTGGGTAATCCTTTATTTCTACAGCCGGAAAGATAATTGTACTGTTTGATGCATCTTCGGGGATCGATTTTCTTAATGTTTGTACTCCGTAAAATGTTCCGGCATTGTCTTTCCCATTAATGATTATCTGTTTGCTGTTTACAATAAGACTGTATGATTCAGGCTTATCTACCTGATAATCAGCTTTCAGTATAATCGAGTTTTCAGATACTTTTTTATCTGTTACTTTTAGGCTCAAACCTGTACTCAATTTGAGGTACTCGGACAGAAATTCGGCTGTTTGCTTTTGTATCTCATCGCCTTTCGAATAACTAATCTGAGTATTACTATTTAACGTGAAACTTTCATTTCCCGCCAAAGTTATACTTTGAGGTAATGGTATAACCTCGTAATTAGCCTTTAGTGGAATTTTGTTCTCGCATCCGGCTAATGTAGCGGTTACAAGTAAAAAATAACAAATGGTTTTAAGGGTTTTTCTCATGAACTTTTTTGATTTTAGATTTGAACACATAAAGATACAACAAAATAGAAAACTAAATAAAAATATTTTTTAAGTAAAGAGGAATATTTGTGTAACATATGTTACGTTTGCTCTGGGTGTTTACTCCTTATCTTTGTATGGAAAACTAAGAATAAGATAATTATGGAACAATTGCATGCTCATGAAGTACTTCATATGATGGAAGGAAATAATTACACGGAGTCTTCTTTAAAGGAGGCCATTATTGAACAATTTGGTAAAGATCAAAAGTTTTATGCTTGTTCAGCAGAAGATATGGATATTGATGAATTAATAGTGTTTTTAAAGAATAAAGGGAAATTTATGCCTTCAAATGATAATGGATTTACTGTAGATGTAAGTAAAGTTTGTAGTCATTAGTTATAAACTGAAGAGTAGAACATATCCGATAGAAAAATAAAGTGACAAAAAAAATGGTAAAAAACACCGTTTTTTTGTCACTTTTTATTCCGATTAATGAGGCGAGCTCTTACTTCGGGATATGCATCTATAATATTCTTCATATTCTTGTCATTGAGTTTTTTTCCTTGCGTGTTGTCATACATCAAGGCCTCAGTCTGAGACTCTTCTATGACTGTTATTTTCTCAGAGCTTCCTGCCGGAGCAGTTTTTGTGTCATTAAGAATTGCCATTGCACAAAACCATAGGTCATCAGTTGTTGGACAAAGATTCATAAATATATCATCGCGGAAAACGTCCGGATGTAAAGAATGCGGCGGAAATAAAGTACCACCACCTGTTGTCGCTAGATTTCTAAATTTTGGTTTGCCTCCGTACAAAAATAGTCGCCATCTTTTACATCGCTTCCATGTTTCATATTTTCCAATATTCCCACTTTTAGTGGTTATTAACCTAATGCGGCACCCGCAAATAGCATGTGGGTACTTATGGTGTTTTTTTATCAATCTTTCAATTATATTGGGCGGATACAAAATATCATCATCGAATGTAACAATATTATCATCTGGAAACTCTTTTAATGCCGGAATCAATTTTTTAAATGATTTTATATCGCGTGCCCACCAACGGACTTCAAATTTTCCATTTTTTGCCAAATCAGTTAATGTTTGTGGCAATTGTCGATCGGGAAACTGTTCATCGGCCAGATACAGGATAACTTTATCTAGTGGTACCGATTGATTTAAAATAGTTTCAATTACACGGTGAACAGTCGTTATCCTAGCAGGATAAGAGGTTAATGATCCTATTAGTTTTTTATTTCCCATCTAGAAAAGTAATATCGTTAAACCGTTCATAAGGCTTGCCTGCATGTATACGTTCTTTCATATAATAGTTGGCCGTTCTCTCTTTCCAATTTCTGCGAAATAGTTTTCGTAGGGTTTTCTTATACATCAACATTGCGTCTAATTTTTCAGAAATTTCATTCTTTCTTAAATACACGTATGCATAATGGGCTGTCAATGGCGATTCCGTCTGTTCAATATCATAATAGAATTCTTCGTAGAAATAAACACGTCTATCGAGGTCCTGAACAGCAATATTCACGATACGGTGATCTATATGATTACCCAGTCCTGCAGGAGCAATCAATATATCATCAGACTTTGTATTCATCAGAATATAATCTCGGATTTTTTCTATCAAATCATACTCTGTAACTTCTACTGTGAACAACTTTTTCTTCGCCTGCTTCATCAATTTTCTCATCCCCTTTCTGTATACAACATCCAGAAACGGGGCATTCTTTACACTGCATCTTAATGCCTCGGCTGCATTCTTGTTTTCAGATTGTCTGTGTAATACATAATATGCATATTTGGGATGATACCATGGTATCGCTGTCATAATAGTCATTACGGAACATTCTTCTCCAGATTCAACGAGTCTGTTTATAACACCTCCGGCCGACCCTATGGCATCGTCAAAATGTGGAGATATAAATACATACATCTATCTATTTCGATTTATGATTAATACTCTTGGATATTTATTTTACTGTAACAAAAACAAAGTTAGTAGATATATTCTTTCTACCTTATAATATTTATATAGATTAATTTGAAGGGTACGAAAAATACATGTACTTCTGTAGGCGATAAGCTTACTATTGTTCGCTGAAAAAGCATTACCTTTGTTATCCTATCTCAACTTTTTATGGATAACTTACTCGATCAATTAAATAAACAACAACGCGAAGCCGTAGAATATAATAGCGGACCTTCTCTAATTATTGCCGGAGCAGGGTCGGGCAAGACTCGTGTATTGACATACAAAATAGCCTATCTGATGCAGCAAGGCTATCATCCTCAAAGTATATTGGCGCTAACATTTACCAATAAGGCTGCACGCGAAATGAAAGAACGTATCGCGCAGCTTATTGGCTGGCAATATGCCCGTTACTTATGGATGGGTACGTTTCACTCTGTTTTTTCACGAATCTTACGTACCGAAGCAGAAAGAATAGGCTTCACAGCTAACTTTACTATTTTCGATTCTGCTGATTCCCGTAATCTTATAAAAACCATAATAAAACAGTTTCAGCTTGATGATAAAGTCTACAAGCCGGCACGTGTGCAATCGATCATATCGAGTGCAAAAAATGCTCTCATATCTCCACAGATGTATGCTCAGAACAAAGAACTTATAGAGTACGATCAGCGAGCAAAGATGCCCATGATAAAAGATCTATACAGAGAATATAACAATCGGTTGAGGGCATCGAATACAATGGACTTTGATGACTTGCTGTTTTATACCAACCGCTTGTTTCGAGATCACCCGGATGTGTTAGCTGCCTATCAGGAGCGTTATCAGTTTATACTTGTAGATGAGTATCAGGATACTAATTTTGCACAGTATCTTGTTGTGAAACAGCTTGCTGATGCACATCATCGAGTGTGTGTGGTAGGAGATGATGCCCAGAGTATATATTCGTTTCGTGGAGCCAATATTGAAAATATATTAAAGTTTAAGGAGGTATACCCGGAAGCTAAGATGTTTAAACTGGAGCAAAACTATCGTTCTACCCAGAATATTGTAAATGCAGCAAATAGTCTCATAAAACAAAATAAAGATCAAATAAAAAAGACAATATATTCCGAAAATGAAGAAGGAGATCGCCTCGAAGTGGCAAGTGCTTTCTCCGATTTCGAGGAAGGGGTGATTGTGTCTAATAAGATATGGGATTTGCGTCGTGATAAGAATGCTCCATACAGTGAGTTTGTAATTCTGTATCGTACAAATGCACAGTCTCGTATCTTTGAAGAAGCATTGAGAAAGAAAAATATACCTTATCGTATTTATGGCGGATTATCTTTCTATCAGCGTAAGGAAATAAAAGATGTAATAGGATATTTTCGCATGGTGGTAAATCCGTACGATGAGGAAGCTTTTCGCCGTACCGTTAATTTTCCTACCCGAGGTATAGGCAATACAACCTTAAATAAAATTGCTGATGCAGCACGCCTGCATAATGTAAGCCTGTGGGAGGTAATCAGCAATCCGTTGGGTTTCAATCTGGATGTTAATGCCGGTACTGCAAAGAAATTGGCTGGATTCAAAGAACTGATAGAAAGCTTTATTTCCCAATTACAAGAACTCTCTGCTTACGAACTGGCTACCCGTATTGTGAAGGAAAGTGGTATTGCTTCTGATGCATACCAAGATCAGACACCCGAAGGTATGAGCCGTCAGGAGAACTTACAGGAATTGCTCGGAGGTATTCATGAGTACTGTGAAAGCCGTCAGGAAGAAGGTCTAGGCGGAATCGGATTGATGGACTTTCTGTCCGAGGTATCTCTTCTCAGTGATCAAGATACCGACAAGGAAGCCGATAAAGAGAAAGTTACCATGATGACAATCCATGCAGCTAAAGGATTGGAATTTAATAATGTCTTTGTCGTAGGGCTCGAAGAAGATCTTTTTCCTTCGGCTATGGCAAAGGATGAGTTCAGAGGACTTGAAGAAGAACGGCGTTTGTTCTATGTGGCAATAACACGGGCGAAGGAGTTTTGTATGATAACTTATGCGAAAAGCCGATTTCGTAATGGTCAGATTAATGCATGTAATCCAAGTCGTTTCTTAAGGGATATCGATACGGATTATCTGAATGTAAATGCCGGAGTACTCGGATCGGGAGGCTTTGGTGTTCTCAATCGTCCTGAGACATACACCAAAGAGCTGTTTGACTACTCATCCAATACTCGTACTACTCATCCGGAACGATCTGTACAAAGAGAATCAACTCCTCTATCTCAACCGAAAAATGAAAGCTTCGGTCAACCTAAATTTGTAAATGCTAGAACAGCTACGCCTAAAACGTCGGCAGGGAGTAATGCAGGAGAGGTAAGTGTAGGGGCTATTATCAAACACGAACGTTTTGGCATCGGAAAAGTGACCGCAGTAACAGGTGATGTAGATAGTCGTAAGGCAACCGTAGAATTTGAAAATTCCGGAGTAAAGCAATTATTATTAAAGTTTGCCCGGATTGAAATAATCGGATAAAAGAAAAAGACAGATGTTTTTTTAGCATCTGTCTTTTATATATTATATAATGTCAATCAAATTTTAGTGACATCCACATCCTGAACCGCATCCGCCAGCTGTTTCTTTTTCGCTGCCGCATCCGCAAGAGTCTTCTTCTCCGTCGCCACAACCACATCCTGAACCGCATCCGCATCCACCACCTTGAGGTGCAAACAATGCTGCAATTTCTTCAGGTGTAGATTCTCTTACAGTTAGTACTTTTCCTGAGAAATTTAATGTTTCTCCAGCTAATGGGTGATTGAAGTCCATTTTTATAACATCTTCTTTTACTTCCACAACAGAACCATTCAAACGATTTCCGTTTGTATCCATCATTGGAACTGTATTTCCTTCAAAGATCACTTCTTCATTCAATACACCATCTTGTTCGAATATATTTCGTGGGAGATCAACCACATGATCATCATCGTATTCGCCGTATGCTTCTTCCGGTGTGAGTGTGAAATCGAAAGAATCTCCTTCAGCTAATCCATCGATGTTCTTCTCAAAAGCCTGAAGCATAGAGTCTGTACCAAAGATAAATTCAAGAGGAGTCTCAGCTGTAGCCTTTTCCATTAGTTCACGTTCCTCACCTTCACCAACTGTCAGGTCATAAGATAGAGCAACAAACTTATTAGTTGAAATTTTCATTTTATTTATTAATTGTTTATATGGATTAATAACCAAGTCCTAAGACCTATTTTTTACTTTATTTTTGTATGACAATAATCGTGCCCAAAATTGTAATAGAAACAATTCTAGTCATGTATTTGTTTTGCGTATACTGCCTTTTTAAGATTATCCAACGCTTTTTGTATGTTGGCTAAAGGCGTACCCACATTTAAGCGCATGTATCCTTCTCCCCCTTGTCCAAACATCTCGCCATCGTTCAGTGCCAATTTGGCATCGTCTACAAATAGAGAAACTAATGCCTTTTGAGAAAGATTCAGTTCTCTACAGTCTAGCCATACAAGAAATGATGCTTCAGGAGTCATTGCTTTTATTTGAGGGATATTCGCTTTTAGGTATTCGTCCACAAACTTGATATTATTCCATATATAATCTTTAGCTTGTGCCAACCATTCATCGCAATGCTCGTATGCGGTTTGAGCTGCCAAATAAGCAAATATATGACCTTCGTCAAGCTCGCTGCTTTCTAAATATTTGTTGAATTTTTTTCTGAGTTCGTCATTCGGAATAATTGAATATGAACTTACAATACCCGCTATATTAAATGTTTTGCTGGGAGCCATGAATGTAATGCTGTTTTGCGCAGCTTTCTCTGACACACTGGCAAATGGAATATGCTTGTGTGGAGCAAAGGCCAAATCTGAATGAATCTCATCTGATATAACCAATATTTTGTGCTCGTAACATATTTCAGCTATATCAATTAATTCCTGACGTGTCCAGACTCTTCCACCCGGATTGTGAGGATTGCAAAGTATCAGTACTTTACTAGCCGGATTGATTATATTCTTCAATCCTTCCAAATCCATTTTGTATTGTCCGGCTTCCAATGTTAGAGGATTGTCTACAACAATACGATGGTGCAAAGTCGGGATTATACGAAAAGGGTGATATACGGGTGGTTGTATTATTATTTGATGATCTTTGGACGTAAAGCAATCTAAAACGAAGGCTATTCCTTTTACTATTCCGGGAATAAATGTAATCCATTCTTGTTGGATTTGCCAGTTATGGTGGCGATTAACCCAATTTATAATAGAATTATAATATTCTTGAGATGCACAAGTATAACCAAAAATGCCGTGATGAGCTCGTTCGATGATGGCTTCCGTTATTGCCGGTGGGGACTTGAAGTCCATATCTGCAACCCATAAAGGAATGAGTTCGGCATTACCATAACGTGCCGCAAGAGCATCTGTTTTTAAGGCATTGGTCCCCTTGCGATTGATAATTTCATCGAAATTATATTTCATTTTGAGTTAAATTAAAAATAACGAGTACAAAAGTATGAAAAATAAGGGCAATATATTCCTTTTATGTATTAAAAAGCCGTAATCAGAAGGACTACGGCTTTTATGAACTAAATTAACTTAAACTTATATCCGTTATAAACAAGACAGAACTAATGTTTATGGGATAAATAATCAGAAATCCCTTCTTGGGTTGCTTTTAAAGCTTTATCTCCTTTCTTCCAGTTTGCAGGACAAACTTCGCCGTATTCTTCAGTGAATTGAAGTGCATCGATTACACGTATAGCTTCGTCTACACTACGTCCCAGCGGCATGTCATTTACTACCTGATGGCGTACAACACCTTCTTTGTCGATCAAGAAAAGTCCGCGATAAGCCTGAGGCGCACCGTTGAATACATCTTCACCTTCATCGTTGTAGTCAAATGATCCTGCCAGTACATCATAAGCAGTAGAAATCATGAGTGATTGGTCTGATACCAATGGATATTTAACCCCCTTGATACCTCCATCATTTTGTTCTGTTTGTAACCATTTCCAGTGAGAGAAAGCTGAGTCGGTAGAAGCTCCAACAACAGCTACGTTACGTGATTCGAATTCTGCAATTTTTTCTTGGAATGCGATAATCTCTGTCGGACATACAAATGTAAAATCTGCAGGGTAGAAGAAAAACAATACATATTTCTTTCCTTTGTATTGTTCCAAAGAGAAGCCTTCTACTATCTCATTTCCATTCACTACAGCACTTGTATTGAATACGGGTGCTTTCTTTCCTACTAATACTGACATAATTACTTAATTTTAATTATTAGTTTATTTGTTATACTTGCAAATATAGAAGCATAATCTTAATAAATCAAATAGATAATAATTATGTTAATATTGATAAATGTTATGTTTGATGAAAGAGAGTCTTTTTGTTATTTGCACAATTTGAGAAAGTCGGCTACAATTGTTTGGCTAACTCCCATTTCCTGTGCTTTCAGAAAGTCTTCTTTAGCCAGACGTTTGTCATACTGAGCCAGTCTTAACTGACCTCTCAATAGATAGATAATCGGATCGCTGAAGCCTAGTTCCAGAGCCTTATTTATATCTTCATTCATCCGTGCCAGTTTGTTTAACTGCAAGTAGCATTCTGCTCTGTTGAAATATAGGTCTGCGTTGTTTTTGTGTTTGTATATTAAATCGCTGTATAGCTCTTCTGCCTCTTTAAATTCGCCTCTTCGTTTCATTATCAGAGCTTGTCCCAGTTTAGCTTGTAGATTATCCGGTGCTTCTTTTAAGGTCTTTTCAAAATCTTCTTCGGCTGCAAATATATTATTGTTATTGAGATGCAATAGCCCTCGTCGATAAAGTGCTTCTATATCTTTCGGGTCGTTTAGCAATACCGTATTGTAGTCTTTCATGGCATCGTCATATCGTCCCATATCGCAATATAATGCTGCACGGCTATGTTTCAGAAAAGCCCGATCGGGATATCGTTCTATTGCTACATTATAAGATATAAGAGCTTCTTCGTATTCACCGAGGTTTCGTTGTATTGTACCCAGGTTAACCATCAGCATGATATTGTTCGGGTTTGCAGGTTCTTTACGCAATGCAGCCTTTAGCGCTTGTTCGGCAGCGGCATAATCCTTCATATCTATGTAGTCCATGGCTCTATTTACCATATCCTCGTATGTCTGAGCCCACGTAATAGTTGCGAAAGTAATGAATAGTAATAGTATGTATAATTTTTTCATTAAATAAGTAGAAATTTTATTTATTGCAAAAGTACATCTTATTAACTCGCTTGCTTAAAACATATTGCCTAAAAAGAATTAAAACTTATAGGGCGGAGTCTTAAGATGTTATAATTTGCTAATGTAGTATTAGAAAGGATAGCCCACGGCGATGTGCCAAGCTGTATTTTTGGCTATGCGCCAAGGTTCCTTAATAGGCCATCGGGTTATATTGGGATCTCCCGAAGGATCATAAGCTTTCCATCCGCAATCTAAGCGAATAAGTACGAAATCGAAATTAAGGCGTAATCCTAATCCCCATGCTACAGCAACTTCTTTATAAAATTTATTTAATTTGAAAGCCCCATCAGGCTGATCTTCATAGTTCTTCACAGTCCATATATTTCCGGCATCGATAAAAGCCCCCATTTCTATAATCCAGAATAACTTACTTCTATATTCTACACTTGCATCGAGCCGTATGTCTCCCGAGTGATAATAAAAGTTGTCCTTATCATTACCATCTGCCGATTTTTTAAAATAATAAGACCCGGGGCCAAGTTCTCTTATCGACCATCCTCTTACACTGTTTGCTCCTCCTGCAAAGAAGCGTTTTTGGATAGGTATCTGTTGATTATTTCCATACGGATAGGCTAGGCCTCCGCCGAGATGCCATGCCAGTGAGTTCTTTTCGTCTATTTGGTATGCTTTACTATAGTCTATAGTTGCCCGTACATATTGAGCAAAGTTCGTCCCGAATATTTGTCTGGAACCTAAAGAATCTGGTTTTGCTCCTGACATTTTAGCAGCCAGAGAGAGCAGGTTTCCGGCAGTTTCTATCGATGCTCGTAACGAATATATCGGTTGATAAGACCGTCTGTTTACATTTGCTACATTGGTACGTGAAAAAGTATACCCTGTTCCCAGAATAAAGTGGTCTTTAAAACTATACTGTTTCGCAGCCGCAGAAAGTTTGCTTTCGAATGTTGAGTCGATAGATGGAAGGTGAATATAGCTGATCTCTATCAAATCAAATATATGACGGTTAAGAGATTGTCGTCTGTCTTGCCATATATACTGCACTCCTGATCCTAATACTGTACGGGTGAAAAATCCGGGTCGACGTTGGAATGAATAGCTCGCATTTAATTGCGTAGAGGCGTGTATCCTTCGTTTTTGTTCTTTACTCAAAAGAGGAAACATGAAGCTTGGGAATGTAAGTGAGGTCTCTCCTCCAATTTCAAAATAGTTGTCTGAGAAGCTGGAGAAGCTAGGGGTAATAGCTTCGTAGGCTCCACGCAAACGTGCGCTGAATAGCTCCGATCCTTTAAATACGTTTCGGTGAAGATATCCTACGCTGGCTCCTACACCAAAATAACCTCCTGAGTTAGTGCCTTCCACCTCGGCAGAAATACCTTGTTTTTTATCCGGAACACAGGTAATTACGCAATGCAGTTTAGTCGAATCATTATCGATAAATTCGTAATAACTGATATTTATGTTTTTTAATATCTTAAGTTGAGCTAGCGAGCTGTATGTAAGGGACGTTGCATTCTCATTAAACAATGCTCCCGGCATGATATAACAATTATCCAAAACCGTTCTGGGACTGATGTAACGCTCTCTTGGTCCATACTTTATTTTATATCTACCTTCTTCGTATACACTTGTAGGTTCAAATTCATTAACGCTTTGGTCTGTTAGAGGATTATAGTCAACCAGAAAGACTACGTCTTCTACTATGTATTGTCTGTGAGGAACTTCTGTTATTTGTCCATCTGCCGCACGTGTAGCAAATGGCTCGATAGTCAGATCGAGCTTAACCATATTATTGCCGAGTGTGGTATCTGCATCAAATCCTACGTACTCTTTATTAAATGCATAGTATCCCGTTCGACGGAATAAAGATGATACCCGTTCTCTTTCCTGATCGAGAACATCCAAATCCAGTAGAGAGTTTTTGTGTACCAATGTGTTCCGAGATAAAATACTATCGATGCTCATTGGCAAATTTCCTCTGTCTCGTTTTCGGCTAATCAATGGCTGGTATTGCTGGGCAGGTATTATTGTTTTTTTTATTACACTGTCATTGATGTTGATAGTATAATCCTTTATACGATAAGGCGCACCTGCTTTTATATCATAAATTACTTTTGCCTTTTTATTTTTTAGCTCTACTATGGGGGTAACTCTTGCATCTATATACCCTTTGTTTGTCATCATACGCTCCAGGTTGACTACTGTCTGCTCTAGCATAGTACTATCATATAGCACAGGTGGATCTCCCGCATTACGCAACGTACGATTAACCCATTTTGTACTATCTTTTCCGGATAGGTTATATAAGAAAAGTGGTAGCTTGAATATTGCAAAGGTTTTATAGTTAGGTTTTTGTTTGATAAAGGTTTCCATATCCATGGTTGACATGACCTTTTTGTCACTCTTTACTGTAGTGCTTGCCAGTAAATATTCTCCGTCCGGGATATATTTCGTTGTACTGCACGACTGTATGAAGATCGTAAGAAGTATTACTACAAAGAAGGGAATCAAAAACTTATGTCTCATAGAAAATAACCTGAAGCAAACTCTATTTATTCAATTGAACGACAAATTTAGGGTTTTAATTGTTTCTTTTTGTAGTTTTGTTATTAAAAAGAGTATAAATTGATTTTAAATAGAATAGTTTATGAAACTTCACCATGCTGCTATTTGGGTTACAGACTTGGGAAAAGAAAAGGAATATTATGTTAAACATTTTGGAGCCCAAGCGAATCAACTGTACGAAAATAAAACCACAGGATTCAGAAGCTATTTTTTAAGTTTCGAATCAGGCGGGCAATTAGAAATAATGCACAGGACTGATATTCCTGATAATGCAAATGATGTTGTGGGAACACAGCACAAAGGACTTATTCATTTGGCCTTTGTTGTTGATTCTATAGAAGAGGTGGATATGAAAGCAGAGGAACTAAAGAATGCGGGATATCAGATATTAAGAGGTCCTCGGCAAACAGGCGATGGCTATTATGAGTTTGAAACGCTAGACCCTGAAGGAAATAGGTTAGAGGTAATGTTTTAGTTAGATTAAGGTATCGTGTGAAGTAAAATTTGGATAATAAATAAATGAGTTTAAGCAAAAATAAGCTGAAATATATTCGCTCTTTGAAAGAGAAGAAATATCGTGCCGAGTTCGGAACTTTTGTCGCTGAAGGTCACAAGATGGTAAGCGATCTACTGCCATTTATAAAATGTCAGTTGCTCGTTGCTACTCCCGAATTTTTGAGATCGACAGATGTGGCAAATGTTGAAGAAGTAATAGAAGTGAATGATAGCGAGCTGGCTCAAGTGAGTTTCTTGCAAAACCCACAGCAGGTGTTAGCAGTCTTCTACCAATCAGAAAATGTAGCTGATATAAAGATTGATGATGAGCTGGTTTTGGCATTGGATGGTATTCAAGACCCCGGCAATATGGGCACAATCATACGCTTGGCTGATTGGTATGGCATTCATCATATATTTTGCTCGCAAGATACTGTTGATGTCTACAATCCGAAGGTGGTACAAGCTACAATGGGGGCTTTAGCGAGGGTTAATATTCATTATACAGACTTATCAGATTTTTTGACTCGGAATAAACATTTGCCCGTGTACGGAACTTTTCTCGATGGAGAAAATATGTACGAAAAAAAGATTACATCAGATGGAATTATTGTTATGGGAAATGAAGGCAATGGAATCCGTCCTGAAATAGAAAAATTGATTACCGAGAAACTGTATATACCAAACTACCCTGTAGGTAATCCCACATCGGAGTCGTTAAATGTAGCTATAGCTACAGCAATTATTTGCGCTGAATTCAGAAGAAGAAATTTGTAGTTATTAATAGGAGAGGGTATTAAAAGCCTTTTTCAACCAATACATAAGCTCTATATCTGTTGCTTCTGTTGATTGGGCATAACGAAAGGTATCCTGAGGTTATTTTGCCATTTTCTATTCGGATAGGGTGTTTTTCCTCCATCAAGAGATGGTTGTTATACATCTCTTCTGCTTTAGGATTAAAGTCTATATAGAATTTTCCGCAAGACTCCGTCGCTATATAGTTTTCATACAACCGGCAAGTGAGAAATCCCATATTGTATCGCATATTTATTTCAACGCAAGGATGTAATTTATACTCATTGTCTTCTAAATAAATAAGCATATCCACGCCGATACAGCCATTGTAAAGTGTTGTAAGCTTTTCAGATAATATGTTGATAAGCTTGCCCTTTACAGAATCAAGAAGGTCTAGCGATATCTTTTCAGACAATTGTTCTATTATGCTTTCTTGTGAGCCTATATAATTTGCTTCGTAGCCGCCCTTCGCATTGGTATAAAAAAGAGAATAGCCTGCAAAGGCAATATTTCCTTTTCCATCTGCCATAAATTCCATGGCAAAATCCATTTGTTTATCTAAAACTCTTTCGATAGAGACACTCCCTTGTTTTTTTAGAATTCCATGTAATATCTGATTTTCGGTGCGGGTTAATCCTGTTGTCGGTAGCCATAGCAATCCCCTGCCCGAGGATGAATAAGGAGCCTTTGCTAATAGTTGATATGCCGAGGCATTTACAGCCCTGTTTATATTGTCCAGGTTTGTATAGAATTGCGGTATGACTGCTTGAGAGAGTAGGGGGATAGAGTTTATTAATTCAGACAGACAGTCTCTCGCTGCGAGCCTGCTGTTAAGATATTTATATTCTTCACTCCATTGAGGAATATTCAGATTAATTTCTAATTCCTTATTTAGTTCTTCGAAGTAGCGAATCGCTTGAGGAGATACTCCCCATAATGATACATTTGCATCTCTATATAGTTTCAGTTCGTTCTGAGATACTGGTTGAGCTAGGGTAGAGAATTTTTTTGTTAAGTATGAATAATATACTTCGTCCTTCCTATCGACCAAAACTTTATCTTCCCGATCGGCGTACCATGCCGGCAGAAAAGACAACTCTTCTTGCATAGCCGCTATATTTGTCGGAGGTGTATAGTAAGGCGACGCATTGTTGACTGCTGTTTCGTGTCCGGGATTAAAGTAGTGGATGTTCAACTAAATATATTTTTAGAATTGGAAATAAATAAATGGTTGCGGCCCGCTAGATGCTGTTGCAAATATCATCCAAAAGATAAGACCTGCAAAAGCAGCTTTCCCGAATAATGGGATAGAATCGAAGCCCGCTTTTATATTGTTAACCAATTTTTCGGGTAAGAAGTGCATAATATATCCTACAATTAGTAAGATAAATACATTTCTGTATCCTTCTATAATAACCAGCCATTCGTTCGGAGCAAATGTTAGTTTACCAATATTTGAAATAACGCTTCCAGCCAATTCGAAACTTCCGGCACGGAAGAATATCCAACAAAATGCTACGAAGTGAAAAGTTAGTAAGATACAGATTATCCGGGTGAAGCGGTTGTCAGGTATTTTTATAAATTGCTTAAAGAATCGCTCTATTGTGAGCATTGTTCCATGCAATCCGCCCCAAATAACAAATTTCCACGATGCACCATGCCATAATCCTCCTATCAGCATTGTCATGAATAGGTTGAAATAAGTTCTAATCTTGCCTTTACGATTACCTCCCATCGAAATATACAGATAGTCCCGCAACCAAGAAGATAGAGATATATGCCAGCGACGCCAGAATTCGGTGACTGATTGGGATTTATATGGTGTTAAAAAGTTAGGCGGTATTGTGAAACCCATCAAGAGGGATAGTCCAATCGCAATGTCTGAATAGCCCGAAAAGTCACAATATATTTGCAGCGTATATCCATATACAGCCATAAGGTTCTCGAATGCAGTATAGCTCATTGGTGAATCGAACACCCGATCAACAAAGTTGGTAGAGATATAATCTGATATAATCGCCTTCTTTATCAAACCGATAAGTATAAGGAATATAGCAGCACTGGCGTCTTCTTTGGTCAGATGCAGTTTGTTTTTCATCTGCGGTAGAAAATCTTTAGCTCGTATAATAGGCCCTGCTACCAGTTTCGGGAAAAAGGTTATATAGAAACAGAAATCCAAAAGAGAGTCGGCCGGTTTCATTTGCTTGCGATACAAATCTACAGCATAGCTTATCGCTTCGAATACAAAGAATGATATACCGATTGGTAATATAATATTATGTAATGCAAAGTTTCCATTGAAAATTGCATTGATATTATCGATAAGGAAATTCGTATACTTAAAGTATGCCAACATCAATAAGTTGCCGACAATAATAAGTGTCAAGAATAATTTTCGTGTTGAGGTTTTCTCTGACTCATGCATTTTTACAGCTAGCCAGTGTGTTGCTACAGCGCAGATAACCAGTAGTACAAAATAGTTGAGCGGAAAATGAAATCCGAAAAGATTTATATCCATCGTATTTCCCCCTGCCAAATAGTAGAAGTAAAGAGAAAAAGCGATAAGGTATACTTTCCTGAAATGGTCGTGTTTCTTACTGGCTACATATACCATATAGAAGACAAGGAAGAACCCAAGAAAGAAGGCACTATTGAACAGGAGCGGTCGCGACGGGTCGTAAATAAAATATGGTCCTATATCGTTGATTACCTTTTCTAAAAAATCAGGTAAGTAGAAATCTCTTATGCTTTCAAATATATTACTTATCATATTTGCTTTTATAATTATTGTAAGCGTCAAGAAAATCAGAAATAAATAATTGTCCCTGAGCTTCATACCCGCCGGTTGTGTAGTGTACTTTGTCGCGAGCTATCATCGATGCATAATCTCCTCTTGGTCTGATGGCAGAATCGCCACTCATGCGTGAGTATAAATCCCATACCGGTAGGTAATTAATCCCCATTAGAGCAACGCTATAGTCGGCAACAAATGTATTTTGCCTGCCTTTTCGAAACATAGACGGAGGAGGGGTCATTACGAGTATAGTTGCATTTTTACAATATGCTTTTATATTGTTGATAAACTCATTCAGCTGAAAGATATACTCTGTGTCACTCATTTTTCCGAAGGATTCATTCGTACCAAAAGATAGGATGATAAGGTCGGGTTCGAGTATCGGTAGTTGTTTGAAAAATAGAGGATATTTGATGTAATCCGTCATTTTAGAGCCGTTTACACCTATTGTATGATATACAACTCCCGGCTCATTGTTTTCTATTACAAATCCGTTGAGGTTGTACATCGCCGTTTTACCATCGGGTACAAGGGTAATCCTGTTTATGGCTGAATCACTCGTATACGATGAGTAATATGGCTTGGATAACATATTCACAAATTTCAGATTTTCCGTATCCAAGTTGGTTTCCCTCGATTTAACCTGAACAGGCTTGGCTGTGGTTTTCGTTGGTATCTTAAGCGATTGGTTCAATCGGATTGTATTCGATTTCATTCCATTTGCTTTTTTTACCTGAGCAACTGTTACTCTGTATTTCCTGCTTATGGAAGACAGTGTTTCTCCTTTTTTTACCTTGTGATATTTAATGCTTGTGCCCGACGTTGAGCCTGTTGGCGCTGCTCCGGTTACTTCAAGAGGGTCGGCCGATATGCTCATTTTATAATGAGACTCTTTATCCGGATATATTACTTTAACATTGGTAAACTCATACCCTTCTTCTGTATATAGCTGCAATACGAAGTCGTTAGAAGAAGTATATAATGCAATTCCGCTAAGTCCTACGCCTACATCTGCTATCGGTAGTACATTCCTAAGGCTCTGCCAAGAGGCATTGCTGCTGTATCTTACATTTCGGGTCCCGTTTGTTTTTACCAGACTATAAGGAAAAGTAAAGCCATATCCTCCGTTTCCGAATTTTGACTGTAGTTCGCTTCTTATGGCATTCGTGAAAAAATCAGCCTGAATATGAGAGTCACCTATGTGGACAATATTAATTTTCCCTTTTTTACTTTTCTCCAAGTTGTATAACTTATTGAAGATCGGATTTAATAATTCCTGATTTGCAAAAACATTATTCTTTATGTCCTTAACTCTTCTCGCATCTTTCGTTGAAGAATAGAAAAATGTAAGGGGGTAGAATAAGAATAATGTAAATAAACAGATTGTCCGTATTTTTTTCGAAAATATCATTTCTTAATCTCTGTTTCGGTCTTATGTTGTTTGTATTTCAGGTAGCCTTTATTAATCTCGTCATAAAGCAGCTTGGCTATCTTTTTCGAACCCGACGCATTAAAGTGGGTATAGTCTTTATTTGCCAAATGATATTCATCGACCCATTTTACCATCGATCCATTGCCACCCATTAATTCATACAGGTTTATATAGCCCGATCCTGTTTTGCGTGCATAGTTCCTTTGTGCTTTTGCCAACGGAACTACTGCCGGATCTGTTTTCATTTCTTGTTCAATTTTGCTTGCCTTATCCGCTGTGGAAATAATCAGTATGTCAGCATTCGGGAAACATTGATGTAGGTTGTTTACAACCGTTGTCATGTTTTTTTCATACCAACTATAATTTAGAGTACCATAGCCCAATACATTCGTTCCGTATTGAAGAACAATGAGGTCGTACCCTAAAACTTTATCGAACGCATTCATTAGCGATGGATTGAGTATAGAAAGTGGAAGACCGGAGTTGCCACGCATGGAAAAATTATCGACATGTACTCCCTGTCCGTCGTCGAAACTGAATCCGTAAATAGGAATAGAATCGGCATGGGCAAATGTAACCTGCAAAGACTTTACACTTGAAGATGTAAGTGGCAGCGTATTGAGTAAATGTGAAGGGGTAAGCTTTTTGGTAGATATCGAGTCTTTGTCTGCACGAATCGTAATAGACGCATTTGCATTATTGGAACTACCATATAGAAGTATAGGATTATATAATGCAGTTGAATAGGGTTGAGCCTGAGCTTTATATTTTACCCAATAATTAGAGCCTGAACCACGTGTAAAGAATACCTGTCCATCTATCCCAAATGGTCTGGTTGGTTTCTTTACTTTTATAAAAGATTGTACAATCCATTCTTTTGAAACTTGGTGTGAGATAGATCCCCGTGAAGCAGCAGAAAGAGATGATATAGAAACAAAACCGACTCCGTGCCCTCCATAGTTTTTCTGGAATTCACTTCTGACGTCTTGTACAATATAATCGCCGTCGTTCATAGAATCGCCGAAATAGGCTATTCTTACTTTGCCTGACTTATTTGCTTCCAGCTGATGCAGCTTTTCATAAAATCGTTTTAGATTTTGATAACCATCTGCATTAAGCGAGGGGTTTATAGCCTCATCTATTTCTTCGGGCTGGATGTTTAAGCTGTCTGTTGTATTTGTGCTGTCAGCCTTGGCTATATGTGGAGAATCGTCAATGGCTGTAGTATCATTGATTGCATTCAGCATCAGGCTGTCTACAACAATATTTTCGGTTGTTATTTTATTCTCGGGGAATAAGCGGTTGGGAAGCAACTGTTTACAGAGTAAAAAGAAGCCTACGGATAAAACAATAAACAAGATTGCTTTTCCGAAGTAAGAATTATTAGATGAACTCACAATCAACAAATTAATAAGTTTTTATTGTTGCTACGATATATTTATAAAGTTGTGCAAAGCTAATCACTTTCTTTGAAAATCTATTTGAGAGAAAGTATAATTTAGCGATATTTTACTTTTCCCGATTTCCTCTATCTTGCAGCTATGAGGTACATATAGCTTAACTTGGGTAAAAAGAAATTCAATGTGGACTATATTTTGCTTTGGCTGTTATGTGTTCTATTTCTATTTTGAATGTAGCTGTACGGCTCCACGATTTGTCTATATATTTTTCTCCTATTTCTTCAAAGCCTTTTGAATATTTATTTACCAATAGCCTGAGAGCTTTTCGTTTTTCTTCATCAGATAGATTTATATCAGCTTTACCGTAGGATATAACACTTTCGTATAAGGTGGTGAATTGTTCGGCAATGGGTTTTGTTACACCTACTACACAAAATGACACCTTATTGTTTTGTTTTATCAGGTCTAGTTTCTGACCTTCGGGAGCACAATGAAAATAGAGAGTATTAGCTTCCTCATCATAAACATAACTGATTGGGATGCCATAGCCATATCCATTCTCGGACGTTCCTAAGCTAAGAAATCCGTATTCTGATGTGTTCAATAGTTCGCTTATGCGAGCTTTATCTTCAAGTATTCTGTTTTGTCTTCTTACTTCTCTGAACATATTGGTTTAAATACTAATTGTTTAATCTTCTATTTATAGCTTTGTCTACCATATCGGAAATGAATACATGCCCAAAAATTCCCAGTCCGATCGTTGCTTCCTCATTATTCCAGAAAGCTTTTGTAGTAGAGAATAGGAAATAATTATTAACAGTGATATGATTATTCACCAATGGGTCTACACTCGGATGGTGGCCTACATATCCCGAACCCAAAGGGTCAGGTGGAAGCACAATGCTGTTTATTTTATGTTTAACGGCTTCTCTGTGTTTCTCTTCATCCGGATTTGTGATAAAGGCAATGAATAAGATGATAAAAAGAAGATATCTCTTTTTAAATAGATGCGAGCCCTTTGTAGGTATCCTGTTAGGATCTTTATATCTTTTCTCTATTTCTTTTATATCTCTCATTTAAGCCTTTTACTGCTTATTTCCCATTCCAATAGTCGATACGGGCTTTTTCTTTTGGTTTCTTTACCCCTTCTATAGGGAATCCAATCACAAAGCTGTTTGTATACTGATGCGTTTGTATCTCATTTACTTTTGTCTGATACCATGAGCCCATATACCCCACTCTGATTGTATATTTGTTTATCGGGATATCCATCGATATGTAGTTGCGCAATGCTCGTTGATTGTCATAGGATGCGAAATTGACAAGTCCGACAGAGTTGCCTAACGAAATCTCGTAGTACGATTGTCCGTATTTAGGAGAGAATAATATTCCCATAAACGGAGAATCTATTTGCCAGCGTACAGCACCCCATTTGAATTTATATGAGGCGGTAACAGACAGGTTGAGATTGGAATATGCACGGGCAGAAGCCGGATTATTTCCATTTCGTTCATTGTACAATACACCGCCATTTATATCCCATAGTCCTCCTAGCCCGAGACGGAAGTTGTCGGTATTATAAACCATATAATGACCTCCTATCCTGTAGCTAAGAAGTGCCCAGTATTCCGATACATTTTTTGCGGGATTATCTCCTTTCGAAAGATCCAGTTCGAATATCTGCTGTTTATAGAACTTATAATCGAACCACGTCGTACGGCGCATCTGCTCATACATCAAATGAATAGAGAAACCCTTATACTCTAATGGCGATAGGTATGTATCGTACATGTTAGCAGAGCCGATAGAGACCGATAGGGCGTTGTTCGTTCTTAACGGTATAGGAACCCCTAAAGAGGAATCATCGATAACTATCGTTCTCTTTTGAGGGGCATAACCTTCAATTTCTACTGAATCAAGAGCATGTGTTTTATCAACAAGGTTTTGAGCTTGTAAATTAATAAAAACGCATACACTCAGAAATAATAGAAATATATATTTATTCTTCCTCCTCCTTATCATCATCTTTAAATAACGATTTCTGCCCTGTTATTTCATCCAAAATATCCGAGATGGGGCGATTGTCCACTTCATCATCGTCATCGTCTATCTGTACTTCAAATTTCTTTTCCTCTTCTTCTTCCGGTTCAGGAAAGCGGATAGGTTCAAGTTCTTTGATGTCGCCTATTTCGAATGTCGATAAACGCTTACCTTTAGCCTTGAAGCCTTTTACTGCAATGAATTCATCCGCATCTATTTCCAAGGCTTCACGATAACTATCGCGCCCGCCAAAAGTGACAAGAATACGAGGATAAACAATGTCTGTAAGAATCTTCAGTTTCGAGTTCGGATTATCTCCAAGGAAATTCTGTTTTTTTGCAGAAGATTCGAATGTAAAGCGTTTCAGATACATAAATTGCTGGTCGGCATCAAACAGAACGGCTGTCCAATTTTTATTTACGTCGAATTTCTCGATACGGATGATTCCGGCTTCGTAGTGATTCGTTACATCGAAATTGGAGGTGTAGAACTCTCCATTATCGTGTACAACCAATATTTGGTCTTCGCTTTGGAATTCTCCAAGGAATTTGCCTCTGCCATCATAGTTTAGGCGCAACACATCCTGATCGAACCAAACTTTGCGTCCGCCAAGTGTTGATCCACCCTTTTGCTTCAGTGATATTTTATGTACTTCAGCTTTCGTTAAGATATTTCCCATAGACTGACGTCCTTTGATGACAATATCGCTAAAGTCTTTTTCGAATACAAGTATTTTTTGACGAGGTTTCGGCTTCAGTATTACTCGTATGGTTTCAGCTTCACCATTTGGGTTTGCACTGAAATAGGTGATACGAGAACCATCTTCACCTTGTGTAACATCATATTCCTTGTCACGGGTTATGCCCGTTACGGCAAAACGCTTGATGTATGAAGGGCCATTCTTACCGTGGCGATAGACCACGTTATAGATCGTGCGCTTGTCATTGCGGCGGAAGACGTATAGATAAAGAATATTTTTACCGATAAACATCTTGTCGCTCACTTTTACAATCTTGTATTTACCGTCTTTGAAGAAAATAATTATATCGTCAATGTCGGAACAGTTGCAGACAAATTCATCTTTTTTCAGTGATGTGCCGATAAAGCCTTCTTCACGGTTGATATACAGTTTTTCGTTTGCTTCTACCACCTTTGTCGCTTCGATGGTATCAAAGCTGCGGATTTCTGTTTTGCGAGGAAAATCTTTTCCGTATTTTTCTTTCAACATTACAAACCACGAGATCGTATAGTCTACAATGTTTTCTATATTGTGCTTTATTTCTTCTATTTCGTCTTTATATCTAGCTATCAGCTCATCTGCTTTGTCCGAATTGAACTTGAGAATACGTCCCATCTTGATTTCCATCAATTTGAGTATATCCTCACGTGTAACCTCACGGATAAACTGTTTCGCATATTTAGCTAATCTCTTATCGATATGCTCTACAGCCATATCCATATTGTCAGCATTCTCAAACTCTTTGTCTTTGTATATACGCTCCTCGATGAAAATCTTTTCCAGCGAAGAAAAGTGAAGACTTTCTTCCAGTTCACTCTTTTGTATCTCCAGTTCTTGACGAAGCAGGCTTAACGTATTGTCTGTAGTATGACGGAGTATGTCGCTTACTGTAAGGAAATAAGGTTTATTATCTTCGATAACACAGCAGTTTGGCGAAATGCTTATTTCACAATCGGTGAAAGCGTATAGAGCATCTATTGTCTTATCGGAAGAGACGCCTGCTGCCAGATGTACCTGTATTTCTACATTCTGAGCAGTGATATCATCTACCTTGCGGATTTTAATTTTACCCTTATCGTTGGCTTTCAAGATCGATTCCACAACAGACGATGATGTACGACCGTAGGGAATGTCGCTTATAACAAGCGTTTTGTTGTCCAGTTTAGATATTTTAGCCCTAACCTTTACTGATCCGCCTCGCTCGCCATCGTTATACTTGCTGACGTCTATATAGCCCCCGGTTTGAAAATCGGGATAGAATGCAAATTTTTCTCCTTGAAGATGCGCTATGGCTGCATCACAAAGATCATTGAAGTTGTGAGGAAGAATCTTAGACGAAAGTCCCACAGCAATACCTTCCGCACCTTGAGCTAGAAGTAGAGGGAACTTAACAGGTAGCGTAACAGGCTCTTTATTACGTCCATCGTATGATGGTTTCCATTCTGTGGTTTTGGGATTGAAAATCACTTCCAAAGCAAACTTTGATAAGCGAGCTTCTATATAACGGGGTGCAGCAGCTCCATCTCCTGTAAACACGTTTCCCCAGTTTCCCTGACAGTCTACCAATAAATCCTTTTGTCCCAGTTGCACCAATGCATCCCCTATAGAGGCGTCTCCATGCGGGTGAAACTGCATAGTATGCCCGATGATATTAGCGACCTTATTGTAGCGACCGTCATCCATGCGCTTCATAGAGTGCATGATACGACGTTGCACCGGCTTGAAACCATCAGATATGTGAGGTACCGCACGTTCGAGTATTACGTACGATGCATAGTCGAGAAACCAGTTTTGGAACATACCCGAAAGATGTGTCTGATTGTCAGCCGTATCTTTTATCGGGACTTTATAGTCTGAATGGGATGCTGCATCAGCGTTCTCCAACTCATCATCCAATATTGGTTCGTCGTTATCTAAATTCTCTGGTTCGTCAATAATATCTTCAGGGAGCATATGTGTTTATTGGATTTAATAGCTACTAAAAAACTAGCTCAAAGATAGTTTTTTTTGCTTTGAATTCAAAATGAGAAAGGTGTTGTATATTGCAAATAAAAAAAATACAGAAATTTTATTTGTGTTTATTTATTTGGAATAAAATTGTCATATAATGAGGTCTTTGACATCTATAACAACTGAAATCTGAGAGCAGAAAGGTGACATGAAAAATATGTGTAAAATGTGTCACTTTTGTCACCTTTGTTACTTTTTATTCTAAGGGATAATACATTTTTCTTCTATAGAAATACCAAACAGAGCGAAGTCATATTTGGCAGGGTCGTTGATATCCAGTGTTTTTAGACTTTCTGTTAGTTCTAGCGCTGCCCTCCAATCGGGTTTGTCTCGTTCCAGCAGACCTAGCTTGCGGGCTGTACGCTCTACATGAAGATCGAGTGGACAAATCAACTTGGATGGGCTGATTTGTTTCCATAACCCGAAATCGACCCCTTTATTATCATCCCTTACCATCCATCGCAGGTACATATTCAGTCGTTTGCATGCCGATTTTTGAACGGGAGAGGGGATATGCTTTCGTGTACGGTCAGGTGCATCGGGATGAGAAAAGAAGTATGTCTGAAAGTGATTGAGGACTGTCTCTATATTCATGTCGGAGGAAGGAAAGAAAGCTTCCTCTAGGCTGTTGTATTGAGTGAAGTGCCTTTTCATAAAGTCGATACAGTATAGCAAGTCTGTATCGTTGAATGTTCTGTGTTTAAACTGTAGGAGCTTTTTCAAGTCTTCGTCACTGTGTCCTTGTATGAAGTTGTATGGAGCGTTGTCCATTCTTTCTGCCAACTCTTTACATTTATTGATAATGGTTTTGCGTTGTCCCCATGCAAAGATGGCAGCAAAGAAACCCATTATTTCTTTATCCTGTTTGCTTGTGAAGCTATGAGGAATGGAGATCGGATCGTTATCGATAAAAGTAGGGGTGTTGTACTGTTCTACTTTCTGGTCGAGGAAGTTTTTGAGATCAAATATATTTATACCTTTCACTTGTCAATCTATTTTGGTAGGACAAAGATATAAAAAACAAAAGAGCAGAAAGTCTTGCTCTTTGTCTGTTGGATGTTCGACAAATGCGAGATCATTTATCTACTCTTAGAAATATACCATTCGAATCTGTAAAATTTGATTGTTAAAAATCTATTTTAATCCCGAATAAAATGACAATTGTATTGTATAAATATATAATTTTATGCTCGAATTATTGCACTTGTTATATAGTTTATGTTGTTAGATATATTTTCTACTGATAGTCTGTCTGTTGTGAATGCAGAAGCCACGGTTTCAACCCTCGATAAGTTGCTTGACTACCTGCTTGATGTTTCGGTGGCGCTAGGTACAAAAATTGTAGCTTCAATTATTGTATTTATTGTTGGCCGCTGGGTGATTGGGTGGATAAGAAAGTTTTTTGATAAGTTTCTACTTCGCCGACGGATAGAGGAAACAGTACGCTCGTTTTTGGATAGCCTGATCAATATTTCATTAAAGATTGTATTGTTTCTTTTTATAGTAAATATACTAGGCATTCAAACTACTTCTTTTGCTGCTATATTAGCTGCTGCCGGATTAGCCGTAGGTATGGCTATGAAAGATAATCTCTCTAATTTTGCAGGAGGTGTGATGCTGTTAATAAACAAACCGTTCAAAGTCGGAGATCGTATTGTTGCCCAAAGTACGGATGGTGTCGTTCAGTCTATTGGAATATTATATACTGTTTTGCTGACAGGCGATAATGTCACTATATTTATACCCAATGGCCCTTTATCTACCGGGAATATAACGAACTATTCAGCCCAGAAACAGAGGCGTATTGACCTCACGTTTAATATTAATTATGGAACAGATATTGACCTTGTAAAAAGTTTATTGCTATCAGTTATTAAAGAAAACAAATCAATAAACGATACCCCTACACCTTTTGTGGGTGTTACAGATGTTTCGAATGGCGTTATCAATGTAACAATACGGGTATGGGTGAATAGTGAGGATTATGGAAATACAAGTGTCTGTTTGAACGAGAATATATATAAGTCTTTCTCCGAAAAAGGGATCTATACCGCATCAACACTGAGTGTGAAAATGCTGAAAGATTAAAAAAAATTAAAAGTCTTAGGAATATTCAAAATAAGGTAATTGTATTTTATTTTCAGATGGAAATCAAGTAGCTTTGTGATACGAAGAATCGGAATTTAATAAATATATAAAACTAAATTACTTAAGTGTTATGAAAAGGCAGAAACTCATTCAATTCCTTTCGTTAGTAGCCTTTGTTGCTATCATAGCAACATCGTGCGGCAAAAAAACAATGCCTCCTTTGGCAAATTCTTTATTTACAACAAATCCTTCGCCGTTAGAATTGGTAGGGACTAAAGTTCCTGTTACAATAAACGGACGCTTTCCTGCTAAATGGTTCGAGAAAAGTACAACAGTTGTAGTTACACCGGTATTGAAGTATACAGGAGGTGAAACTCTTGGAACTCCTTATACATATCAGGGCGAAAAGGTAGCCGGAAACGGAATCGTAGTACCTTATGAAGCTGGTAGTGCTATAACAATGAAGTCTGAGTTTGATTATATTCCGGCAATGAAAAAATCGGAATTATTTTTACGCTTCGATTTTTACAGAGGCGGAAAACAAGTGGTTGGCTTTGGCGATGTAAAAATTGCTGATGGTGTAGTTGCAACTCAAGCGCTTGCAAATGCGGGCACTTCAGCTCCTGCTGTTGCTCCTGACGCTTTCCAACGCATAATCAAAGAAGCTTATGATGCTGATATAATGTTCTTGATCCAACGTGCAGAATTGCGTTCTAGCGAATTGAATTCTACAAACCTGAATGCATGGAAAGAATTGGTAAAAGAAGCAGATAGCAACGAGCGCAAGAAAGTAGATGTTGAAATTTCGGCATATGCATCTCCTGATGGAGGGTTCAAACTGAATGATCAGCTAGCTGAAAAACGTGAGAAGAATACAACAAACTATTTGACTAAAGAATTCAAGAAAAATAGTATTGATACTGAAATTAATGCTAAATATACAGCTCAAGACTGGGATGGATTCCAAAAATTAGTTCAAGCATCTAGCTTACAAGACAAAGATCTTGTTCTTAGAGTATTGTCTATGTATCCAGATCCAGAAACCAGAGAAAAAGAAATTAAGAATATCTCAGTTGTATACTCTGATCTAGCTGAAACTATTTTACCAAAACTTCGTCGTTCTCGCCTTTTGGCTAATGTAGAAATAATTGGTAAAACTGATGAGGAACTGAAAAATGTTGCAGTAAGCGGTAACCTTGGAGACCTTACAGTAGAAGAATTGTTATATGCTGCTAACTTGAATGGTGTATCTAAAGAGAAAGTATATACTTTCGTTACTCAAAAATTCCCTAACGACTATCGTGGATGGAATAACCTAGGTGCATACTATTATAAGAATGGACAAAACAGCAGAGCGGTTCAGGCTTTCAATAAGGCTGCTGAAGTTTCGTCTCGTGCAGCTGAAGCGAATATGAACTTAGCTTTAGTGTCATTGGCTGATGGAAATACTGCTAAAGCAGAGCAACTACTTGGTAATGCAGCAGGAGCTAACTCGTTAGGTGAAACAATGGGATTGATGTATATCCAAAAAGGAGAATATAACCGTGCAGTTCAATCGTTTGGTAACACTGTATCTAACAATGCTGCATTGGCTCAGATTTTGACTAAGAATTATAGCCGTGCTCAACAAATATTGGATGCAGTACCAACTAAAGATGCTACTACATATTATTTGGCTGCTATTGTAGCTGCAAGAACAAATAGTGCATCAGGTGTTGCCGGAAACTTGAAGTCTGCTATTCAGAATGGAGTTTCTCCAGCTGAGATAGCGAAAGATATCGAATTTGCTAAGTTCCTTACAAATCCAGATATTAAGAATATGTTATTCTAAAATAAAGCATATAATGAAAAAGCTCAGCCGCAAAGGCTGAGCTTTTTTATGATCAAAAACGAAGATTTTATTAAAGGTCTAAAAATTCAACCTCTCCTGATTCAATGTGGTAAATAGCTCCCACTATTTGAATCTTTCCCTCGTTATATTTTTCTGATAATATAGGTGTAGATTCTCTTAATTGCTTTACTCCATGTATAACATTTGCTTCGATAGCCTTTTGGTACTTATCCGAACCTTCTGTTTTGAAGACTTCGTTTTCTTCATCTTCACTGTTTAGCTTATTTACAATAGATTCTATATGACCTAATTTTTCAGCATGATCCGCATGCTGGTGATCCGGATTGTGCTTGATATCCATGAATGCTTTTACTGCACCACAACTGGTATGTCCTAAAACAACTATAAGCGTTGAGCCAAGATGTTCTGCAGCATACTCGATGCTTCCTTCTTCAAAGTCAGCCATAACATTACCGGCTGTACGGATTGAAAATAGATCGCCGAGTCCTTGGTCAAATATGATTTCAGGAGATACACGGGAATCGGAGCAGCTGACAATGACAGCAAAAGGCTGTTGCCCACTTTTGAGTTCGTCAACTCTAGCCATATCCTGATGTTGGTGTAATGGAGTACTTGATACAAAACGGAGGTTTCCTTCTTTAAGTAGAGCTAAAGGATTTTCATTTGCTTCTTGAGCATAAACAGAAACGGTAATCAAACAGAGTGTTACAGCTGTTAAAGTTAATTTTAGATAGTTTATAATTTTCATAAATGTTATGTATGTTAAAAAATCGGGTAAAAGTATATAAAGATTCGGCTCATAATTCTTTTCGATTATGGAAATATTAATGCTCCATTGTTAAATATTATGAATAGATAAGGGGTAAATAGTATCATCTAAAAATTTAATAAATACGAGAATCCTAAAAGAAAATAAACTATCTTTATTCAAAATAAAACGAAAACGATGAAATATAACTTTTGCGGAAACAGTGGGTTACAGCTTCCTGAAATCTCATTAGGGTTGTGGCATAATTTCGGAGATGTAGATGATTTTGAAATGGCTACATCTATGATTTTACATGCCTTTGATAGTGGTATTACACATTTTGACTTAGCTAATAATTATGGCCCACCTCCCGGAAGTGCAGAGACTAACTTTGGAAAAGTGTTAGCTAAAGAGCTTAAAGGACACCGAGACGAGCTTATTATATCATCAAAAGCAGGTCACTTGATGTGGAATGGCCCTTATGGTGATGGCGGTTCGCGAAAATATATTATGGCAAGTATTGATCAGAGCCTGAAACGTACGGGCTTAGAGTATTTTGATATATTTTACTCACATCGGTATGATCCTCAGACTCCGATAGAAGAAACGATGCAAGCCTTAGTCGATATTGTTCGCCACGGGAAAGCTTTGTATGTAGGTGTATCAAAATATCCTCCGCAGCAATTGATAAAGGCTTATGAAATATTGAAGTCACAGAATGTGCCTTGTTTGATTTATCAGGACAAGTATAGTATGCTTGTTCGCAATCCCGAAATTGAGCATATGGCTATTAATAAAGAATATGGAGTAGGATTTATTGCATTTTCTCCATTAGCGCAAGGGTTACTTACGAATAAGTATCTGCATGGTATTCCTGAAACTTCCCGAGCTCACAAAAGCCATGGTTTTTTGCAGGAAAGTGAAATTACTCAGGATGTGATAAAACAGGTTTCTGCATTGAACGACTTGGCTCTACAGCGTGGTCAAACTTTAGCAGAAATGGCTTTAGCATGGCTGTTACATAACGAACAGGTTACATCTGTCATAATTGGAACAAGTTCTTTGAATCAGTTGAAAGATAATCTGAAGGCAAAAGATAATGCAAATTTTTCAGCCGAAGAGTTGACCTTGATAGAGAAAATACTGAAGTAAAAAACATCCGTTTTTAATGATAAAAGAAGGATATATTATCATGATATATCCTTTTAAATTTTTATCTTTAGTATATGAAAAAGACAGTTATAGTCCTGCTCTTTCTCTTCATTGCCGGAATAAGCTTTTCTCAGAATAAAGATCAATATCCCATAGCTGTATATAAGCTTATGAAGGCTTATCCCGAGAGTATTGTGGCTTTTGATAATTCTAATATTGTCTTAAAAGACGGAAGAACTATCAAATATAACGAAGGAGGAACGAAGACTCACTCTGACCTGATGAACAGTAATGATCTAGGAGATATCTTTACATATCCTTACATCAAAGGAAAGGTTGAGAATATTTCTAAGAATTACGATCCGGGACGAATAAGAAATGAAGAGCTCTTAAAGTTAATGTATGGGTCTACTTCAGCGGAAGTACAAGCTAATTTGGTTACCATCACTTGGTGTCCAATGCTTGTAAACCAGACTCTGAGAGTAACGAACATAAATGGTGTTGCGAAGCAATTGCAGAAAGTATCAGATGAATTAGATAAGCATCCCGAACTACGGGAATACCTGTATAGTTCGGGCGTATTTAACTGGCGAAAGATAAGAGGAACAAACAGGCTGAGCAGCCATAGCTTTGGTACTGCTATCGATTTGAATGTTAAATATTCCAATTATTGGCAATGGGACTGTCGTTGTAAATCAGAGGACGCAACTTTACAGTATAAAAACAGAATACCGCAACTTATAGTCGATATATTCGAGAAGCATGGATTTATTTGGGGAGGCAAGTGGTATCATTATGATACAATGCACTTTGAATATAGACCAGAGCTTCTTATCGACTGAGACTATCCAACCGATAACAACACGTGTTTTTAAAACGAGAAAGCGCTCTAACTTGATAGTTAGAGCGCTTTTGATTTATATAGGATCTGTTTTATTCCTTTATTTCTACTTTCAAATTCAGCTCCTCAAGTTGAGCCGGATCAAGAGTTGCCGGAGCATCTATCATCATATCACGTCCTGAGTTATTCTTAGGGAATGCAATACAATCACGGATACTATCCAATCCTGCAAACAATGATACCAAACGATCTAAACCAAAAGCCAGACCAGCATGTGGAGGTGCTCCATATTTGAATGCATTCATCAGGAAGCCAAACTGTGCCTGAGCTTTTTCTTCAGTGAAGCCAAGTATTTGGAACATCTTATTCTGTAGTTGACTGTTGAAAATACGAACAGAGCCTCCTCCTACTTCTACACCGTTGATAACCATATCATAGGCGTTGGCTCGGACTGCTCCCGGATCACTATCAAGCAAAGCTATATCTTCTTCTTTAGGACTTGTAAACGGATGGTGTTTTGCGAAATAACGTCCTAGTTCTTCATCTTTCTCTAACAGAGGGAAGTCAATTACCCATAGACAGTTAAACTGATTTTTATCTCTTAGTCCAAGTTGATCTGCTACTTCTAGACGAAGTTCTCCTAGCTGTTTCTGAGCCTTTTCTGTTTCACCGCAGATAATTAGTATAAGGTCTCCCGGTTCTGCCTGACAGCGTTCTGCCCACATCTTCAAATCCTCAGGGCTATAGAACTTATCTACAGAAGATTTTAATGAGCCATCCGCCTCGTAGCGGGCATAGACAAGCCCTTTTGCTCCTATCTGCGGACGTTTTACATAGTCAGTCAGAGCATCAATTTGTTTACGGGTATATGAAGCTGCTCCTTTAGCGCAGATAGCTCCTACGTATTCAGATGAATCAAATACGACAAAATCTTTACCTTCTGTCAAGTCTTTTATTTCTACGAATTCCATACCAAAGCGTGTATCCGGCTTATCAGAACCGTAATACTTCATGGCATGCGCATAAGTCATACGAGGAAAATCAGGAATATCAATTCCCTTTACAACTTTGAACAGATGCTTTGTTAATCCTTCAAACATATTCAGCACATCCTCCTGATTAACATACGACATTTCACAGTCGATCTGAGTAAATTCAGGTTGACGGTCTGCTCTCAAGTCTTCGTCACGGAAACATTTAACGATCTGGAAATATCGATCAAATCCCGAAACCATCAATAGCTGTTTGAATAATTGTGGCGATTGTGGAAGTGCATAAAATTCACCCGGATTCATACGGGATGGTACAACAAAGTCACGTGCCCCCTCGGGAGTAGAACCAATGAGAACAGGCGTTTCTACCTCAAGGAATTGACGCTCGTCTAAATAACGGCGTGTTTCGAATGCTATTTTGTGACGAAGTTCAAGGTTTTTTCTTACCACATCGCGACGCAAATCGAGATATCGGTATTTCATTCTTAAATCATCGCCGCCATCAGTATTGTCTTCTATCGTAAATGGTGGTGTATCTGATGTATTTAATATTACAAGTTCGTTTACGATAATCTCAATATCGCCGGTAGACCTATTGGGGTTCTTACTCGAACGCTCTTCTACGTTACCTGTCACCTGCAATACGTATTCACGACCTATCTTATTCGCTCGCTCGTACAAGTCGGCATTGATATCTTTACTGAATGACAATTGAGTAATACCGTAACGGTCGCGGAGGTCGATAAATGTCACTCCACCACCAAGCTTGCGAACAGCGTTTACCCATCCGGCTAACGTTACTTCTTTGTTAACATCTGCAAGAGTTAATTCTCCGCACGTATGATTCCTATACATATATATTATTTGATGATATTTAATACACTTTTTTGATTATATCTACAGACAGACTTTCCACTTTTCCTTCTATCGCTTTTACAAAAGCCTTGAAATGATCCGTATTATTGTGCTCATCTATTGCAGCCTGAGACTTCCAAACTTCCAGAATTGTATACTTTAAAGGACTCTTTACATCTTGATGCAAATCGTATGAGATATTCCCATCTTCTTTACGTGTGGCATCTACTACGTTTTGAAACACTTTTTCCAATTCTTCCTGAAATTCGGCTTTAACTACAATTACAGCAACAATCTTCAATTCTGTCATAGCTTCTATTCTTTTATAATCTTTAAGGTTACAAAAGTAACAAAAGTAACAGATATAAGTATATTTTCTGTTTGTTACTTTTCTTGTCTCGCTTTGTTTTTATGTGTTTTGAGACATCAAGTATTTACTCTATTCTTTCTGTATCACTTTTTGTCTGTCAGCTACCTATCTGTTATATCAAAGATCTTTATATTAGACAATCTTGTTATCTAAAAATACAAATCTAAGATATCTATAAAAGGAGGGGTCGGTGATTAATATACCAACTTTAAAATGCTTACTTCCGATTTTTCTATCATACCTTTCGAAGCTTCTTTAAATGTTTTAAAGTGCTCGGTGTTATTGTGATAATCTATAGCTGCTTGTGATTTCCATTCTTCAAGCATTACAAACTTTGTAGAGTCGCTAATATCTTGATGCAGATTATAACTGATACAGCCATCTTCTTCTTGGCTACCCTGAACCAATGTCTGAAAAATGGGTAGAATTTCTTTTATAGCTTCCGGTTTAACGGTCATTATTGCAACTATTTTGAGCTCATCTCCTGTTCTTTCTTCTTCCATATCCGATTTTATTACAATAGTATCGTCTTGTCCTGTCTGCGTCTTATGTGTACAGCCAGCCATTAGGATTAATCCTAATAATAAAGGGAATACAATTTTTTTCATAATCTGTTTTATATTTATAGTTCTGTTTTTATCTTTCAGAAATTTATACTTAAGCCTTTCCTTAGTTGAACTTCTTATTTAAGTTTCTTTCTTATTTCTTCTTCTAATTTACCTTTCTCTATTGATTTTTCTAACTTCTCCACGCTTCCATCTTTTTTCAGATATCCTCTGTTTTTTCGATAAAATGCTGCAACCGTTTCCAAAGCAGCTTTTGTACATAGAATATTATCTTTTGAGTAGTTGTTGTCAAAAGAGTATCTAGTCCAACCCAGCATAAAAGGCATTAATAGTTCTGGATTGACTTTTATGAAATCTACAACTCGGCTATCTACACCTACACTAACATTCGGTGTACCTGTAAGCCAGGCCATAAAAAAGGCATTTGCTTCTTGTCTCTTAATAGGCTCTTTTCCTAACGGCGTGCCTAATAACCAGTCTATAGTCTCTTTCACTTGGGGTTCGTATGCCGTATAAGCGTCTTTACTCTCAAATTTATAATTTTTAGGAACTTCATATCCCTGAGCTAACAAACTTGTAGTTAAAACCGTAAATACTGCAAGGAATAACAGATGTCTTTTCATAATGATTAGTGTTTAATAGATTTCTATACAAATATATACAATGACGTTAATAGAAAATATTCGAAAGCTAAAAAACTTTCTTTTTTTCTTATAACATCCCAATTTATTGTTCGAATCTTATGCACTCGTGAGCGCCTTCTATTTTGGCATAGATAAAACAGTCTCATTCTTATTATCCTATGGATCAACATGACAACAAGAGACTGTATCTGATGTATCGTCTCCTTATTGTTAAATATTCTTTCTGTATTTGTAAGTTTGGTAAATTTATTCTTTATTTGCATCATTAACATAGTTTTATTTATAAACCTCAAAAAATCAACGCCTATAGAATAGACATTACTCTAAATTTTTAAATATAAGAGATAATGGAAACATTAATTACTATGACTGATGAACAATTGGTCTGTGATTATTCTAACGGCAACAATCTTGCTTTTGATATCCTGCTAGAACGTCATAAAAGAAGTGTATATAATTACATTTTTTTTACTGTGCGTAATAGGGAACTTGCAGAAGATATTTTCCAAGAAACATTTATAAAAGCAATCGTTACTATCAAGCAGGGACGTTATACCGAATCGGGTAAGTTTCGTGCATGGATTTCCCGGATAGCTCATAATTTGATTATTGACCATTTTCGTCAGGAGAAAAACGAAAATACGGTATCAAATGACGAGGCTCCGGTTGACTTATTAAATAACCCTACACTATGTGATGGCACTATTGAAGACGAACTGATCAAGGTGCAAATAACATCTGATATTAGAAAGTTAATATCTTTCTTGCCTGAAAATCAGCGCGAAGTTTTAGAAATGCGCTATTACCAAGATCTTAGTTTTAAAGAAATAGCAGACCAAACAGGGGTTAGCATCAATACGGCGTTGGGGCGTATGCGCTATGCCATCCTTAATATGCGCCGTATGGCAGAAGAAAATAACATTGTTCTTACAATGTAGCATTTTATTAAAGTAGTTTTTTTAGGTGAGAAAGGAAAAAGATGTGTTATAAATAACATTTCTTTTTCCTTTCATTTTCAGAATATTATATTATTTTTATCCCATATTTTTTTAATACTATAAAAACAATAAAATTATGGAATGGTATCTGAAAGTATTGAAGCAGTATGCTGACTTTAGTGGTAGGGCTAGGCGCACGGAATATTGGATGTTTTATCTTTTCAACTCTTTTATTCCGATAGGTTTGATGATTATTGGCGGCATATTATTCGCCATGAACGAATCTTCAATTCCTTTTATAATATGCATGGTACTGATTGGTTTATACAGTTTGGCTGTTTTTATACCAAGTTTAGCAGTTACAGTCAGAAGGTTGCATGATACAAATCATAGTGGCTGGATGTATTTTGTTTCACTTATACCTCTAATTGGTAGTATTTGGTTGTTAATCCTTCTTTGTACTGATGGTACTCATGGACAAAATCAATACGGACCCGACCCGAAAGAGTAATACGTAGATTCTATTTAAAGCTTCCGATGGTTATAAATAAAACGTTTGTGAAGTTAATAAGATACTAAAAACAAAACAGGAGAAAGACTAGTCTTTCTCCTGTTTTGTTTTTAATTGTTTTATAGGTTCTTAGCTGTTTATTGTACTATGCCGGAACCTATTATTTTATTTGTTGCGAATAACTTCTCCTTTGATACGAACTTTGTAAACCGAATCAGGAACGTTTGTAAATACTGTAATTTCTTTAGCGAAAATTCCCGGACGACCTGTTGTCGAGTAAGTTACTTTTATTACTCCTGTTTTTCCAGGAAGAACCGGTTCTTTTGTGTAGTCTGGAGTTGTGCATCCGCATGTTGTTTGTACGCGTTGAATTAGAAGAGGAGCAGTACCTGTGTTTTTAAACGTAAACTCGCAAGTAACAGTACCGGCACTTTCATCCACTTTTCCAAAGTCGTGTACATCTTTTGTAAAGACAGCCTTGGGAGCTTTATCTCCATTTTGAGCCATCATAAAGCTGGTAGATAATACCAAAGCCAATAGTATAAAACCAATCTTTTTCATATACCTAATTTTCTTTATTTTACTTTAAGTTATTAACTATGTAGTTAGGCATTAGCTATAACCGTCTTACAAAGTTAGTAATAAATATGACTATTTTTTAAGAATTTAGCAATATTTAGTATTGTACTAATTATATATCCATAACAGTAGAGGCTTTTTACTCTCTTTGAGTAAAGCATCGCATTTGCGCATTGCCTCATTATTTATTACAGGACATCCTTGACTCCAACCTAATGGCAGATGATTTGGGTAAACTTCTTTATTCACAACCGGATTGTGCGAATGAAGCACTATGATCCGTTTGAATGCATTGCTATTGGTTTTCTCTAAACCATGCAGTTTGTAGTGTACATTTATACCCCAAGTGCTGTATGATCGTGCTCCTGTTTTATATTTACCTAATGAAGAACAATAGCTGCCCTCAATATTACTGAATACGGGTTTAGACTGTGTGCTCTTCTGTCCGTATCCATGACAACAAAGACTTTCGTACTTTATACTGTCTTTTGCAAAATCCCATACAAAGAAACGATTCTTGCCCGAGTGTATACTGAAATCAATCAGTATACAGTGTTTCGAGCTTAGTCCTTGTTGTTTACTATATATTTTGGCTTCATCTGCTTTTGCTTTAAGCCTTGCATAAAGTTTTTTTCTTTCTTCTTTCTTTTGTTTCGATTCCGAGGATTCTACTATTTCCCTTTCTTCGCTTTGTTTTGTCGATTTATTATTTGATTTATAGCAAATGAAAGATACAAAACCGGTAAAAAGCAATATTACAGCTATTATCGGAAGATATGTTTTCATTCTTTTTCTTTTACAGTTACTTTTATTCCGGCTGTATGTGATACAAATTCAGGCGCATACATACATTGTATTGTTGTGATTCCATTAGCGTATTCACCTGTACGGTTTACATATACAGGGTATTCAAATACATAAGTACCTTTTGGCATAATATCGAAGTAGAAGTTAGTAGATGCATCTTTTGACGTTTGGTAATACATCAATCCTTCATTCCATTTTATACCCGATATCGTTTGAATAGGTTCGAAACAAGAAGCCCGCATGTCTTTCAGATGAACAAATTCCATATCCATGTCTGTCCTAACTGTTAGGCGCACTACTACTTTATCTCCTACAGCAAGCGGATTGTTCTCTGTGATTTGACTTAAAGATTTACCTGTAGCTGTGTTGATTTCTTTAAATAACTGTTTCTCTACATTCAGGTCTCCTTTATGCGCTGTAATCTTATCCAAGTTTTCATAATATTGCCAGTATAAAGCTCCATAAGCCGGACGGGTATCTGATGTTGTCACCTCTACTTTACCCATTTCGTTTTTAATCTCGGCTTTGTTCCATACTTTTTTGAAATAGCCTGTTCCTACCTCTTTATTTTCAGGTTCTATTTTCTCATTCCCTACATAGATCACAGGTATTTCTTCACTTGCAAACCAATTAGACCCTGTGCTTAACAATGCAGTGATAGCGTCTATCGAAGCATGCGTTGATTCCCATATCTGAGTTCGTTTCTGATTTATCAGCCATCGTTTCAGCATATCCATTTCTTCTTGCGATGAACCAACTTCTTGCAGTGCATTCATTAAGAATGTATGTACACTGATTGCGGATAGAGACATGAATACCTGATTACGATTATTTGGCCAATACATACCTGTCTTTTGATTTTTAACAGCATATTCGCGTATTGATTTGATGATCTTATTGGCAAGTTCTTTCTCTCCATTTCTTTTTAATACAACCGAAAGAATAGATTTTTCGTACAAATCGAGTTTTTGCCAGTTTTTACTTGCAACATTCGTGTAGAACCTTTCGGCGGCACGTGTTGCCTGATCAATCGGTATGTCTCGGTAGAATGAACGGACATATGCGTATTCTAACTGATTGGTTGACACAGACGATGTTTTTTCCCAATTCTTATTATTCTTTTTCAGGCTTTCAAAGTCTTTCAATATCTGACTGTCAATAAATTTGAGAGCATTCATTTGCATTACCTTCACATCCTCACGATATTCTACTTGCCCAACTTGCTGTAGCTTAGCATAGCCATACAGAATATATTGGGTAACAGAACGGCTCGGGTACATCCCTTTGTACCACGACCATCCGCCTTCGTTACTGTTTTGTAGGTCTTGTAGCTTTTTGGTAGCTGCATCGGTCATCTGTTTTGTATTATTCAGATCAAATAATAAAGAAAGGCGCTGCATTTGTTCTGCTTCGTTTTTGGCATCCAGCACCCACGGTGTTTCTTCTAACAATACATTTTTCAACTCTTCGTCTTTCTGTAGTTTTGATAGGAATGTTTGTTTATCACCTCCTTGTTTCTTCCATGCTTCTATCATAGCACCCACTTTCGGATACTGACGGATGATAGAAGAACCGAGCGTATTCACATAATAACTAGCAAACCAGTTCACCGCATTTTCACTCGTAGGATTACTGAATGAAGGCAGTGCTTGTATAGCATACCATGCAGGATTGGATGCATATTCGAGTGTGAGTCTATAATTACTTGCAGTGGATGACGTATTGTTGTATAATTTATCGAAAGTAAATGTACTAGTTCCTGCTTTTGTAACATCGATAGGCATGCTTTCTGTCACCATCATACGGTTTGATAGAACAGCCAAAACATGTTGTTCTCCATCACTGAATGTTTCGTTTTGTGCTATAATGCGGCAACCGATCAGTTCAAAGCCTTCGGGTACATCGAAAGTCCATTGTGCAGAGGTCGATGTTTCTTTGTCTACAGAGAATGTTTGTTCTTGATTTGGAATTCTGAGGTCAATCGCTTTATCTGTAGCAGGATCGAAGAATTCTATTTTTACATTTCCCGAGATAGCATTTTCTGACAAATTGGATATTTTGGTAGAAATACTAGTCTTATCACCCTGACGAACAAAGCGAGGCATATTCGGTGTCACCATCAGCTCCTTTTGTGTTATTACAAATTGTTCTAATGTTCCTACTCTCGAATTTTTGTCATGCGCCAATGCTCTGAAACGCCATGTTGTATTGCTTTCGGGTACAGTGAACGATATCAGAGTTTCACCTTTTTCGTTTGTTCTTAATTGAGGATAGAAAAATGCGGTTTCATTGAAGTTTTGGCGGATTTGAGGTGTGGGAGCATTGTTCTCTTCATTGACAGTTTCCACTTGTCTAGTGATCGAGTTTGCTGCGAAGTAACCATCTAAACTTTTTGATTGAGCTAGGCGTGGAGGTGCAGGCGTTGATTCTACCCCCGTGACCATACTTTCATTTAATACAGCCATATCTGCTGCAAATATCCCGTCAGAAGCTATACCGCTAGAGGTGATAATTCCGATACTTTGATTACTTTTTTCATAAATATATTCCTCAAAAGATTTATTGATATATCCAAACCAATTTAGTTGGTCAAATCTTCTCGCAGGTGTTTTTTCATCAGACGTACTCATTTCTGCCATATATAACGAGCCTGCATAAAACCACTTAGATTCATCTAAATTCCAATACCGTGATGGATAGTCGAACGAAATAGGATATATTGCTTCTTTTCCGATGTATGGGTGATTGAAATTCCAAGCCATATACGGATATAGCTTATCCAGTGATACATCGTACATAGATGCCAACACTTCGGCTATAGAAGGGGTATTGGTTGTATCCTTTACACTGATTGTCCATGTCTCTGCCTGTCCGGGACGTAGTTTATCACGAAAGACCTCAAGCTTAAGATTTAACTTCGTGTCGTTTTTTTCGGTTTCTTTTGCTAGTGATACATTTTGGTTGTATAGCTTACCATCTTTTACAAAAGTAAATGACATGTATATCTGGTCTTCATATTCAGCCTTATAAGGAACAGTGAACAATTGATTCGCCTCACTCATTTTTATGAAGCGACGTTCAAATACTTTTTTATTGTTATTTAGTTGGTACAATACATATATATCTTTGTCTGATACTCCGAATATAACCTCAGCCGGCTTGTTGGGACTAAGAGATGTATTCTTTTTCACAAGCCATTCATTTGTCTTTATCGGTGGTTTTTTGTCGCTAAAACTGTATAAAATAAAATTAGCCTTTTCTTCTATTTCATTATTCTTACTATCAAGGGCTTTTACTTTTAATTGATATTTTCCCGATGGCAGACTTTGTAAAAAAGACTTTAATTTAGCTTGCTCTCCTGTTTCAAATCTGCCGTCAAATACTTTCTTATTGATAGAATCATTTTCCGATAAACTATAAAGAATGTAAGTTCCGGATGTCTTGATGTCTTCTCCTTGTAAATTTTTTGCACCTATATTTATTTTATCATTTCCCGATTTTTCTATCTGACTAGGTATGTCTATATTGATAGCCATAGAAATATTGCCAACGTTAATAGAGTATTGGTTCGACTGAGTCTCTCCATTCACATCCGTCACTGTTGCTGTAACTTCAAATGTGTAATTCTGTTGGTTGAAAGGTGTATATCTTTTTTCGTCTGCAGGTTGTGGAGTAAATACAACTTCGAATGAACCATCGTCATTTGTTTTTACTGTTCCATCGGCAAAAGGAGCTTTATAACCTCTTCCCCAGCGCCAGATGTCCAGCTGTTTGCGGGTTATAGTATAGTTTACATCCGCTTGTTGTAGGTTTACACCTGAATAATTTTTTGCATAACCTTTCAGTTTTATTTCTTCTCCGAAAGCATAAGTTTCTTTTAATTTATCAAAGGTGATTTCAAAGGTTGGTCGTTTATATTCTTCTACATTGAAATAGTTAGTTCCTGCTCCGCCGCTGGTTGCCATTATACTATATTGGCCTAATAATCCGGATTGCGGTAAGATAAATTCTCCTGATGCAGAACCGAATTCATTTGTGATGATGTCTTTTTCTGTAACCGTTTCATTATTCACATCCAATAACTCTATTGTACAAGTCTGATTCGCTAAAACTTTGGATTCTTTATCGATCACGATGGCTTTGAAATAAACAGTTTGCCCGGGACGATATATGCTCCTGTCGGTAAATATATTAATCGTATTCTCTTGGGTGCTGTAAGGAACAGTACGCTCCCATCTGTACGAGTTTGAATTTAAATTCTCTGCTTGCAAGCACGAGTCTGCACCAAGTTCTACTTTGTATTTAGCCACAGAGTATAGATCTTTGATATCGCGCGAATCGATGAATGTTGCGATACCTATTTCATTTGTTTTTAATGTAGCTAGCAATATTTTTTTATCATCCTTTTTTCTGACTATAGAATGTATTTTTACTGTAGCATCTTTTATAGGCTTGCCCGAATTTCGGTCAACTAAAAATATTTCGTATTCATTCTTTGCGCTATTGCGAGAGAATGTCATTAGAGAAGAAACAATAAATTTGAATTGGTTGTCATCCCACCTATTATAAAGCATATTTTCTTCTTCACCTTTTGGTATTTCTTTGTCAAGTTCTTCAATAGTTCGGGTTGTGAATATATACTCGCCGGGTTGATGTTTTCCTATATTCAAATCTAATGTATCAGCGTTATATGTTGTTTTAGATGTCAGATTCAGTGAGTATTCTTTTATTAAGGAATATTTCCCATTTAATTTTCTCAATAGTTTGAATGGTGCTATGCTATCTGTTTTTACATTTTTATATTCTACTTTTAGTCGGATTTCCTCATTCGGATATTGCAGATTTTTACCATTAACTAGAAGGATTGGAGATTCAAGAACGTTCAATTGTTGTCGTAAAATTCTCGCTCCATACGATTTAGGATATTTATCTAATCCTTTTTTCAACCATGCATATATGGTTTCATTTCTTTTAGCTATGTCCATACCATCCGTTCCGTAATTATAAGCATCAACTATTTTAGCTATTATTTCGGAACAGTTTTCGTTTGATTCATATTTTTTCTCAAGTTTCAAATATGTATCCAATACGTCTTTTGGCGTAAATGAATTCGACTTGTTTTGAGTAAAAGTTATCTTACCAATCTCCATTGATATGATTGTTGCAGTCATATTTCTATCCAATAGATTTTTCAAATATTGCTGATAATATATATATGCAAGCATTCTATTACCCGAAGCTGACTTCATGTTAAGCTTAACGAACTCATCAGCCGGGAGGATTAGTTGTTTGATGTCTAAACCTATAAGGGTAGGGTCAAATTCACTGTTATCAATATTTTGTATATTCTCTGCTATCTCTATGGCTCTTTTTATCAAGAAGTCATACAATGTGGGAAATCTTTGAGTATCCTTACCAAGGTTGATTATATCATCATATTCTTTTGTTGTATGTTTTTTTAGTGTTGCAATATCTGCAACTGAAAGCTTGAGATGATCTGCAATTTTATTAACAAATATATTTCCTGTCCATTCTTTTATATCATCCGGAATTACATCAGAAAGGTTGGTACGTCTATTGATCTCCCAGCTATTTGCATTGTAGTAGTCTAGATAAGCTTCGGCAAGCATAGAGTTTAACAGTGCTTTTTCTGTAACATCATTTGACTGCCTTAGGAGGTTCTGGAGGTCACTTAATATGCCTTCATTATCACTAAAATCGATTTCTTTTTTGAACTTATTCTTATATATAAGTGCCTTTATTACTTGTGTATTGTTCTTTTCGGCGATTGCCATCTTCAGTACATCATCTACCGACTGTAATGCAGATTGGGGTAAGTCTTCAGATGCAAGTTGCTCTATGTTTTTCCATTCATTTTCATATTTATTGTTAGAAGTTTGTGATCTCATAATGCTACTTAATGAAAAGAATAAAAGAATAAAGAATAAATGCTTTTTCATATTATTATGTTTTGTATTTCTTATTAATATATTATAGATGAAAAGGAGGTGCCAAAAGCACAATCAAAAAAGTTAAATATATATAATGTGTTATTTTGTTAGGTACATTCCTAGCCAAACGGCAGATATTCCGATAACACAACTTGCCAATACATAAACAAATGCCAGTATTGATTGGTTGTTGTTAGCCAATGTTAAAGTTTCGCTAGCAAAAGTAGAGAATGTAGTAAAGCCTCCGCAAAATCCTGTAATAAGTAGCATTCGTAAATTATTAGAGGGAACCAGATTTGCAAATAAGCCGATACAGAAGCATCCGAGGATGTTGATTAGAAATGTAGCTAATGGAAAAGGAAATGGTTCAATCCTTACGATAAAGGTAGATGTAAGAAATCTCAATATACTTCCTACAGCCCCACCAAGTCCTACTAATAATATTTGCTTAATCATTTTCCAAAATTAATTCAATATTTTCTAACTTTTTACTTTTAGAGATGATAAATGGAAGTAACTGATATATTTCATATTCCAGTCATTCTTAGCAGCAAAACTTTTATTTTGGTGTTTAGTCTATTTTGTTAGACCTAAATATTGTTTGTCTAATTTTTTAGACTATATTTGTCGGAGAACTTTAAAAAAAGAAATAATATGAAGAAGATATTTGTTTTATTGATCCTTTTATCTGCTTGTATGCAAGCTTTTTCACAGAATATATCTGCAAATAATGTGAAAGTTGTTAAACTTGATAAAGGTAATGTTTCATCCGAAAATCTTGATGAAGCCGGTATTCGTTGCTACTACAAGTTCGTGCAGCCGGTAACGATAAGTCAGAAAACTGAACAGAAGATAGACACTCTAACACTCGATATCGGAGCAAAAGTGTCCCATTATTATGATGCTACGAGAGCTAGACGCGATTCGATTTTTGGTGATTTTATGAACAATAAGCTGAATCCGGCAACAATACAGAGTATTTCGGTTGTGAAGAATGGAGATATGTCGTCGTTTGATAGCAACGTGGGGACAACATTCGAATCGGAAGAGAAAGGTGAGACTGCACATTTGTATAAAAAGAAGCAAGTCGGTGAGATTATAATTATAGACAGATCCGAAGATGCTCCTAATAAATATAAATGTATAGATAAGGTTTCTTTTCAATGGGATATAAAAACGGATACCTTGACTATTTTGGGCTATTTGTGTCAGAAAGCGACTACAACTTTTAGAGGCCGAACGTATGATGCTTGGTTTACCTCTGATATTCCGGTAAACGATGGTCCTTGGAAGTTTTATGGACTACCCGGGCTGATTTTAAAAGTGAATGATACCGAAAATATTTTCTCTTTTGAGATTATAGGTTTGGAGCATTTAACCCCAACTATAGAAATTTTATTGGCAAAAGAGGATTATATCAACGCCAGCCTTAAGGATTTAGATAAGCTCAAAAAAAAGAGATCCGGGGGTATGGCAGTGAATGTTAATGGAGGCAATGTTATAATGGTTCGTAAAAAGAATAATAATGAGTACATATCATTAGAAAAGGAATAACCGGTTGCCTGATGTGACATAAAACATGAAAAGATATTTTTTCCTCTTTCTTATTTTGATTTCGGCTATGGCTCAAGCTCAAACTATAATAACAGGAATAGTTCGTGATGAGAAGCGTAATCCTATAGCAGACATAAATGTTACCTTACAAGAGAAGTCGGGGCGGCTGACTCTTGGCTTTGCTATGACTGACGTGAAGGGTGCATACAAGCTCGAATATAAAGGCAAGGCTGATAGTATTGCAATTACTGTATCTGGCTTTAATGTGCAGAAGCAAACTAAGATTGTAGAAAATAGAAATCAGAATATAGACTTTTCTATAGAATCGGCATCTATTTTGTTGAACGAGGTAAAAATAACACCCCCTAAAATCAGGCAAGCGGGTGATACGTTGAATTATCTTGTAGAAAGCTTTTTAGGTCTTAATGATAGAACAATCGGTGATGTGCTGAAAAAGATGCCTGGAATAAAGGTTCAGGAAAATGGCGCGATTTTATATCAGAATCGTCCTATAAACAAATTCTATATAGAGAATGCCGATCTGTTGCAAGGGCGTTATGGTATTGCTACAAACAATATCGATGCAAAAGATGTATCAACCGTGCAAGTGTTGGAAAATCACCAACCAATAAAAGCTCTAAAAGACAAAGAAATGTCGGAAGATGCAGCTATTAATCTGAAGTTGAAAGATTCGGCCAAAGGGACTATCATTGCGAATGCACAGCTCGGATTAGGTGGTTCGCCTTTGCTTTGGAACAACGAATTGACAGGGATGTACATAGCTAAGAAATTGCAGAATATAACAATTTATAAGGGAAACAATTCGGGCGATGATGTCACTCGAGAGTTGACTTCTTTTTATTCGAATGATGCTTCTAATATGGATAAAGGAGGTCTTCTGGCTGTGCAGAGCCCCTTATCTCCATCCATAGCAGAAAAACGCTATCTGAATAATCAATCAAATATATTGTCTGCGAATAATTTGTGGTCTTTAAAGAATGATTATCAATTGACCACCAACGTTAGCTACCTGAACGATCTGCAACGAAAAGACAGTTATGCTTTTACTGAATACTATTTGGCAAATGATAGTGTTTTGAAGATAGAAGAATACATGAACTCTCGCCTAAGAAAAGAACGGTTGACTGGAGATATTCAATTGAATGCAAATAAAGATAAATTTTATTTTAATAATCTTTTGAAGATTGAGGGTATATGGGATAGGGAGAGAGGAGATGTCATTTCTGCTGATAGCGTTAGTCAATATCTGAAAAGGCCGTACTATAGTATTAATAATACGTTCAATATGGTGAAGACAGGAGAAAAGTATACATGGAACTTTTATTCTTTTTTCGGATACAATTCATCTGCGCATACATTATCTATAGAGCCTTTGCTGTATAAAGATTTGTTAAGTCCTTCGGCTTATTCATCAAAGATGATACAGAGTGTAGAACAAGATAATTTGGCTGCATATAATAAGGTCTCATTAGGGTTCGGTAAAGGAACTTGGAAACAGGAGTATGCTGTAAGCATGCGTACTGATATACAAGGTTTAAGTTCTGAATTGGGAACAGATAATACTACAAATGTGCCTGATTCATTGAAAAATGATCTCCGACAAGTTAAATATGAGCTAATCTTTAGCCCAGTTTATACCTATGCTAAAGGAAAGCTAAACTCTGTATTGTCATTACCTTTTAATTACACACTTCTTGATGTAAAGGACAATATTTCCGATGAAAAGCGTCGCAGAAATAATTTTTCTTTTAATCCTTCTTTATTTCTTCATTATAAAATATCTGGTTATTGGACGTCTTACTGCAACTACAGCTATAAAACTTCTATCGGTAAGATCAACCAACTGTATAAAGGATATATTCTATCGTCGTATCGTAGCTTGTTGAAAAATGACGGGGATGTTTTTGAACAAAAGGCGCATAATGCAAGCGCATCTTTGTATTATAGGGATCCTATTACAACTCTATTTGGAATGTTTAATATTAGCTATTCCAATGTTAGGACGAACCTTTTGTCTGATTATTCTTATTTGGGAACCCTTACCTTACGTTCTTCAATTTTAGCCCCTTCTACTACCGAAAGGCTAGGAGCAGATATGCACCTCAGTAAAGATATTGAAACGTTAAGCTCAACTGTTTTTCTGGGAGGGAACTATACGATTAGTCGCTCTTCTCAGGTTACACAAGGACGATTTATCGATTATAATAATCAGGGATATTCTTTTTCTCCTCGTATAATAACTAAGATAAGCCCTTCTGTTAATTTACAATGCGAGTTTAAATATTCACAAAGTATTAGTAAGGTGAAAAATGAGGAAAAAACATTTGATCCAATACGCACAATGTCTCATAATGTTCAGCTGAGTATATTTCCATTCAAGGGGATGTCGCTTAACCTGAAGTGTGAAAGTTTTTATAATAATGCAATTATATCGGGAAGTCGATCTATGACATTTGGTGATATAAGTGCAAAGTACAAGTATAAACAATTAGAGTTTATGTTTGATTATACAAATATATTCAATTCCAAACAGTTTGTTTCTGCCTCATACAGCGATGTCAGTCGTTATTATTCTGCATATATGTTGAGGCCTACAGAGGTATTGCTAAAAGTTAGATTTAAGTTAAAGTAGCGATTTCAATAAAAAAGCGATACTATATGTATCGTTACAAGAAGCAATGAATTATATTTGCTACTTGAATTTAATATTTTTAATAAATCAGGTTAATCGATGCAAAATAAGTTTCTCTTATTCTTTACATTTTTATTAATCTCATTTTACGCTCAAGCTCAGTTTGCTATTCGTTATCAGGTGGCTCCACCCAAGCCGGCTGACTCGATTGACATAGCTTTTTATTCTAAGAAAAAGTTTTGGGAAGCGGCAACTCAGAATTTTGGTCTGAATATGGCTATCTGGGGATTTGATCGGTTTGTAATGAAGGAAGATTTTGCATATATAAATATGCATACTATAAAAAAAAATCTAAAGGGTGGTTTTGTTTGGGATAATGATCAGATGGGAACAAATATGTTTCTGCACCCTTATCATGGTAATCTATATTACAACTCGGCTCGTTCCAGAGGCTTTAATTATTGGGAGTCGGGGCTTTTTGCTCTCGGTGGTAGTGCCATGTGGGAATTGTTTATGGAAAATGAGTATCCATCAATAAATGATATAATAGCAACGCCTATTGGTGGTCTATCGCTTGGAGAGGTGCTTTATCGGACGTCCGATCTAGTGTTGGATGATCGCCGCGAAGGAAGCCATCGCTTTGGACGCGAATTAGCAGCCTTTGTAATAGCTCCAACCAGAGGGCTGACAAGAATACTGAATGGAGATGCTTGGCGTAGACGTTCTACTACTGGCAAACAGTTTGGAGTGCCCGATGTAAGTGTAGAGGTATCTGCCGGAGTTAGAGTTTTGGAGCTGAAAGGTGAGATTCTCGACAAGGGGGTAGGGGCTGCAATGGATGTAAACATCGAATATGGTGATCGATTTTCAGATGAGAATGAAAAACCCTATGATTATTTCACCTTTAAGAGTAATCTCAATATACACAGTTCGCAGCCAATGCTTAGCCAACTAAATATTATTGGTCGACTGTATGTAACAGAATTGGTAGATACAAAAAATGATTTTCTAAGTTTAGGATTCTATCAACATTTCGATTATTATGATTCGGATACAATATCAGATGTTTCGGGTAAAATTCCATACAAGTTTTGTACTCCTGCATCATTCGGGGCGGGGTTCATCTATCAAAGTAAACGTATACAGAATGTAGGATTTAATGCATTTATGCATACAAATCTGGTGTTGCTTGGTGGAGCACTTAGCGATCATTATGTGGTAGATATGCGTAATTATAACCTTGCCAGTGGTTTCAGTACAAAGTTAGGTTTTAATCTGACGTATAAGGATTGGATCAGTATGTCGGGTAATTATGAGGTCTATCGTATGTTTACTTGGAAGGGGTATCCCAAAGATATAGATTGGGATAATATTGATGTCCATGAGTTTAATTATCAGGGGGATCGATCGCAAGCAATTCTACATGCGATCAGTCTTCGTACAGATATAAAATTAAGAAGCCATTTGTTCTTAACGGGTATATATTACAACTATATGCGCGACACAAATTATAGATATTTTGATGATGTATTTTCTAAAACATCAGAAGGTCGATTAATGCTAACATATAAATTTTAATAAAATGATTATTTCCGAAGCCCCATATGAAGATGTTTTGGGCTTGCGCAGGCAAGTGATGTATCCGGATAAAGATATTGAGTTCGTAAAATTGCCTGACGATGACAGAGGTTTGCATATTGGTGTATACGAAAATGATGACTTAGTGTCTGTTATGTCTATATTTCTGCATGGTAGAGATGTTCAGTTCCGAAAACTAGCAACTCGCAGCGAAATGCAAGGTAAAGGATATGCTACAGCTCTAATGGAGTGGCTTATATCTTATGCAAACGATTTAAAGCTAGATCGTCTATGGTGTAATGCTCGCAGTGGTGCAACTGATTTTTATAAAAAATTTGGATATAGTGAAACCGATGAATTTTTCTCTAAAAATGGCTATGATTATATTGTAATGGAGAGAAAATTCAATCATGAATTCGCTTAATGTGGCTTTTTATAAAAATACGCTTTTTCTTTTACCACACCACGTCCTCTATAATTCGAAGAATAAACGTAGCTAAAAGTAGCTTCTAAACCAAGAAGCATCTTTTTTATTGGTATAAACGAGGTTAAGTGAAGAAATAACCTAAGGATAACTATTTTTAACACAATAGGGAGCAACATAGGTTTGTTTCTTCGCATCTTTAGTATATATAATATTGAATTGAAAAATAAAAGTCGTACATTTGTTTTATATACCATAAGATCTTACTGTAAGTTTTAAACCTTTTGACGATTGTTTAGTCTAAGATATATACATAAAAGTATATTGTACAGTAAGTGAATACAAAACTAAATTAGTAAATAATAATTATAGGAGAGCAGATTATGAAAGCTAAAAAAATGTTTCTAATGATTCTCGTGTCAGCTATACCGTTCTTGGCTTTTGCTCAGGAATGGGATGACATATATGCTACTTCTAAATCGAAAGAATCGAAACAGAAAGAAGTAAAAGTAAAGACTACTGCTCCCCAAAAGCAAGTAGACCAAACTCAGGTTTTGGTAGTGAAAGACAATGGGGATATAACATTAGAGCGAACAGGGAATGTGAATATCGATGTAGATGCTTATAACCGTAGAGGTAATGTAAGCGTATACGATTCCGAGCAAACACAGATGCCTGACGACTCTATTGTAAACGCAGATGGATATAATGATTATGAATATACCGATCGTATAGTAAGATTCCACGATCCCGCTAATAGTGTTAAAATTTCTAGTGATAACGAGATTAATGTATATGTTGTAAATGACACATATAGCAACTATTATCGTAATCGAGGTTGGAATTTTAACGTAAACTTCGGCTGGGGCTGGGGAGGATATGGATATTATCCTTGGTACGATTCATGGTATTCCCCTTCTTATGCATGGGGATGGTATGATCCTTGGTACTATGGCTCTTGGGGCTGGGGTTGGAGCAGACCTTGGTATGGAGGCTCTTGGGGTTGGGGATGGAATAGTCCTTGGTATGGTGGCTGGTATTCCGGCTGGTACGGCGGCGGAGGCTGGTATGGCGGTGGACATTATCATCGTTCAAACTATTCGTATTCGGGACGTCCACGATATAGCTCAAGCGGCAGATACTCGGCTTACAATAATTCAGGACGCTATAATTCCGGATATAATAACTCCGGCAGATATTCTTCATATAGTGGAGGACGTGGTTCTTCTTCTAGTGTAAGTACTCGACCATCATATAGTTCGGGTAGAGGATCAAGTAACGTAAGTACTCGTCCATCATATAGTACTGGTAGAGGGTCGTCAAGTGGTGTGAGCACCCGTCCGGCTACTCGTCCAAGCTACAATAGCGGAACATCTACAGGTAGAGGATCGTCAAGCGGTATTAGTACACGACCTACTACTCGTCCAAGTTACAATAGCGGAACATCTTCGGGAAGAGGTTCTTCATCCGATGTAAGTACTCGTCCGAGCACACGCCCAAGTTATGACAGCGGTTCATCAAATAGTAGCCGTCCAAGTTACAATAGTGGTTCGTCCAACAGTACACGCCCAAGTTATAATAGTGGATCGTCCGGTAGTTTCTCAAGACCAAGCTATAACAGTAGTAGCCCATCAAGGAGCTCTTCTAGTAGCAGCCGTCCAAGTTACAACAGTGGCAGTTCTTCTAGTAGCTCTTCTAGTAGCCGTCCAAGCTATAATAGCAGCAGTTCATCTTCTTCAAGTTCACGCCCAAGTTATAGTAGTAGTTCTTCTAGTAGCTCTTCTTCAAGAAGCTCAGGATCTTACAGCTCCGGTAGTTCTTCTTCGGGACGTTCTTCCGGTGGAGGATCATACAGTGGCGGCGGTGGTAGAAGTAGTAGCGGACGCAGATAATACGATCGTATCATAATAAAAATATAAAAGCTGTTTCAACAAACGTGGTTATTGGAACAGCTTTTTATGGAAAATATAAGAAAATAGAACATTTAATATACTCTGAAATGTGTATGTTTCGTTTCGAAAGAGTTTAAACATGCAAATTTCATCTGTTAGATAAAAAATATTGAAATATGAAAAAATTATCATTATTAATGCTTGCTGTTGCCTTTTCGGTAGGAATGGTTTATGCTCAAAATGAAATGGATGCATACAGATTTTCCAAGAACGATTTAACCGGTACGGCAAGATCTGTGGCTATGGGGGGTGCATTTGGTGCACTGGGAGGTGATATCTCCGGTATCGCAATAAATCCTGCCGGTATAGGAGTTTATCAAAAGTCTGAAATTGTGACTACAATGAATTTTCAGAATACAAAGTCACAAGGTCAGTTGAATATAGGTAAGCAAAATGAAAATAAATTTACTTTTGCTTTTGATAATTTAGCCTTTGTGGGAACTTTTCCTTTATATGATGATGTAGTTCCTTTTCTTAATTTTGGATTTTCTTATAACCGTTTAAAAAGCTTTGACAGGAAATATGCCGTAATGGGCGATAATACTCGATCTCTTACGGGTTATATGGCTGGTAGAGCGAATTTTAATGAAGTTCCAGCTTCACGCCTATCTCTAAAAGATAATGACTTTTGGGGAGTGTGGGACAGTCAGGATTGGTTGACGGTATTAGGCTACAATTCTTTTTTGATAAATGAAGGTTCTAACGGCGGTAGCTATAGTCCGGCAATATCAAACAACGTTTCTAATGATTTGTTTGTGGAAGAGAAAGGTTATATTAGTTCATATGATTTCAATATCGGAACTTCTTTCTCTGATATTGTGAGCGTTGGTGCTACAATTTCTATGACAGATATAAACTATCGTCTCTATTCTCAATATACAGAGTATATGCCTGATGGAAATGGCGCATTGGCAGATAATCGCAGATTTGATTTGTATAATTGGAATAGAACGGATGGAACAGGTTGGCAAGTAAAAGCGGGAGTGATAATAAAACCGGTTCAAGAATTCCGTATAGGTATTGCTTACCACTCGCCAACATGGTATAAAATGACAGATCATTTTGCTGCCGATTTGAGTCATAATTTATCAGGAGTATCGAGCTCTAGTCTTGATCCCGATTATGTAGCAGGAACAGTAAAAAGCTACGATGGGCGGGAAGATGCTGTCTTTGATTATAAATTACGTACACCCGATAAATGGACATTTAGTATGGCGGGAGTTATAGGGACAAAGGCTATCATAAGTGCAGACTATGAATTGACAAACTATAAGAATAATATGAAGCTGTTTAATCGTAACAGTAAAGCATTTACCCCGGATCCGAATGAATATATTAAAAACGATTTCAAAATGGCATCAGCCTTACGTGTTGGTATTGAATATCGTTTTACCAGCAAATTTTCAGGTCGTGTAGGTTATTCATGGGTGCAAAGTCCTTTTGACTCAAAAATAAAGAATAATGGAAATGAGGTTACTACAGATCCTCGTCCTGTTACACAATATGCATTCGATGCCGATACTCACTATATCACTTATGGATTAGGATATCAATTTATTCCTGAAAGAAGAGGTAAATCCGATTGGTCGAATGGTTATTTTTACACAGATGTTGCCTTTGTAATGAAATCTCAGAAGGCAGATTTGTATTCTTTTGCAGGAGCAGATAAAGCTTCTTTGAAGACAAACTCATTCCAAGGACTATTGACTTTAGGGTATAAGTTTAGTATGAATTAGATCATTCTTGAAAACAAAATAAAATGGAAAAGGTATGCTTTGAGCATGCCTTTTCTGTTTTATAGCAGAATGTTTCTGATCTCGAAAGTTTTATTTTGCTACTGACAAGTAAGGTCGTATTTGATTTTGAATTGTATCTTTGTAAATATATTTACGTCGAATTATTAGTTTAATTGACCATTTGTTAACTTTTAAGCTAAATGTATTCTGTATCTCAAACCATTAAAATTAGTATAGATGACCCCCGCATATCATAAGTTCCTTGAGTTATTCAGAGCTAATGAATATAAAATAAAACACGGAAAGAAGGGTGTAGTAAAGCAAGAGTGGATTGACTACACGGAGCAAGAATTAGGATTTCCTTTACCTGACTCTTATAAGTGGTGGTCGCAGGAGTTTGAGTACTTCAAAGTAGAAGATGAATATGTTAAATATGTGTCTCCTCCCGAAAACTATAATATTGCAGATGTAGATAGCCTTTTATATTTATATAAGTCTCAGATAATAAGTAATGCTACATCTCAGAATGAATTGACTATTTTGGAAGAAGGAGAGGGGGATGCTTTGTATTATTTCTTAATTGAGCCCGGGCTAAAAGGCAATGAGTATAGAGTCTTTTGTCGTGATTATATGAATGAAGATGATGATTTTTATGCGGATGATTTTTTTAAGTTTTTGGAAATGAAAATACATCAAATGAAATAATACACAGGCTGAATATAAGAGTAAATTACAATCAAAGAGATATATGATGCTATAAGGTAAAAGTTATAGCATTTTTTTACTCCTTAAAAAGTCATATTTTAATGTTTTAAGAAAGGGGGTAATCTCTTTATCTGTAGAATCTTATGCGTTTTGTGCTGTGCCAAAAAGTTGTATCCTATTGTTATTGAAGCGAGTCTTTGCTAACTATGCATTATAATTATAAAATAATCAGAATCTTGAAATAGAATAATATATCCATTCTTACACTGATGATAATCTAGCAAGGCATATAAATATTGATAATAATTTTTAGTGAAACATTTGTCTATATGACAAAGCCTTGTTATAAGGTAGTTATAAAGTTCCCGAAAATGAGGATTGCTTTGGTTGTCCTCTCACCGTCCTGAGATTGCCCGTCTCAGGACGGTTTTTTATGAGTTATTTAATCGATTGGTATCATTCAAAAGATTAACAAAACAAATAGAAACACTACGATGATATTCGTGTAAACGAGATTTTCTAAATATATATCCAGGTTCTGCTGGGAGTTTATCTTCAAAAAAAATAACTATTTATCAAAATAATGAGTTTAAAGATTAGTAGACTTATAGTTTAATACAACTGAGAGTAATTATATCTTTCTTCTTATATTAATGCTCTGTTATTGAATATTTTATTAAAACGATCAATGAATGAAGAAAAAGGATCGAAAATAACAGAAAATCTCTATCTGTAAAAGAAGTGAAGAGTAAAGGTTTAAATAATTATAAATATTATACTAAAAGTCCATTTATTTTCGCTATTAAGAAATTAAATTCTATATTTGCACCGTGAAATATTAAGAGCAATATTTCATGATAAATAACACATAACAAAACTAAACAAAAGTCATGCTAGAAAAGGAAAGTAACGAGCTTGGATATTCGTTAGAGAACGAATTTAAATTATATAAGAATGCTCACTCTTTACCAGTTCCTCATTCAGCATTTTGTGCGACTTTTGGTATAGTTGGTGTTTGTTATGAAGGAGCTATTACTATCGAAGTCCATCAGCGTCAGGAAGAGCATCGTTTTGTAGAAGGAGAGATGATCGTTTTATTGCCAAATCAGACTATATCGGTAAAAGATAAAAGCGACAACTTTAAAATTGATTATTTTTTACTTTCCCAAACAATAACAGATGATATTCTAGGTGGTATTTCACGCTTTTCGCCACTATTCTTCATATATATGAGGCAAAAGCACTTTTACAAACTGACTAAGAATGAGATGTCTCGGTATTCTGAATACTATAATCTTGTTAATGAAAGATTTCTTACGTCAGACTGTATGTTTCAGAGGGAATATATAGTAAGTTTAATAAGACTTTTTTATTTGGATGTTTATTATAGTTTTAAGAATAGCTTATTGTCTGCGAATGCTACTCCTTGTTCAAGGAAAGAGAACTTGGCATATCAATTTTTTCTTTTAATACTAAAGCATTACCACGAAAATAAAGAAATGTCTTTTTATGCGAAGCAATTGGGTATAACACCCAAGTATCTTTCTAAGGTGATAAAGGATGTAAGTGGTCGATCTGCCAAAGACTGGATTGTAGAATATACTTTGTTGGAAATAAAATCGTTGTTAAATAATACAGCGTTAAATATTCAGGAAATAACATTGGATACACATTTTTCGAGTCAAGCTTCTTTAGGTAGATTTTTCAAAAAGCATACAGGGCAGTCTCCGTCGGAATATAGGGCGAGGCTCGACGCTCAGATAGGTATGTTTTAGAATATTGATCAGAGGTAAATAAATGCTTCGTAAAGGATAGAAAAATAAATAAAAATATATTGTGTAGTTTTGTAAAGTTTGTGTTAAGGTTGGGGTCCTGCAAGTCGTGAGATTAGCAGGATTCTTTTTGAAGCAACTTCATCACGAAACTCCATTATTTTATAAACAAAACAAGATACTATACTTCTTATTCCAACAAAGATCAGATTTTAATAATAAATTTTTGACACAGTTTGTACAGTCTAATTCTTTAATTTTCAATTATTATCTGTGTGATTTAAAAATAATTAATGTAATTTTGGCTTTTATTTTTTGAGTTTGCCTATCAAACTTAATAAAGATCGGTGTATCCCAGACTAACACTTACTTACATAAAATATGAATAAAAGTATTCGTTTTAAAATTACTGATTTTAAATTTTTATCGAAAGCCCTTTTGCCCCAGAAAAAAGAAGAGAAGTTGCTATTCTTTATACTGCTATTAATTTATTTATCCTATTCGATATATATAGCATTAAGTACATCTGTGATAGATAATATGTCGTATGAAACAGATATTTATTTTTCTTATGATAACCCCTTAATCTTAAAGTTGGGACGAACACAGATAAGCGGGCATCCTCTCCTGATGTTATTTTATTACCCTTTTGTTCTTATTGGCAACGGACTTGCATATTTAGTTACATTCAAAGCTAAAACTCTCCTTTTTGTTTTATTATCCTCCTCGATGATCAGTATGTCCTCTGTTTATATTTTTCGATATCTGAGAGAGATCATTGAAATAAAAAGGTCTGTAGCTTATTTGATAACATTATTTTTCGCATTTTTTTCTACAAACCTACTCTTGAGCTTTACACCTGAAAGCTTTACGCTATCTGCTATATTTTTGGCATTTAATGTTTATTATAATTCATCTTATATAAAGAAACAAAAATCACCCCCATTTCTTTCAAATATAGTTTTAGCAGATTTTATTTTAGGGGGAATTACACTTACTAATGTTGCAAAAGGTATTGTCCCTGTGTTATTTTTTAAAGAAAAGAAAATAAGTATATTAAAGAAGGTCGTTTTGCTGGGAGTAATATTTCTTGCAATATTATCTATTGTTCAGGTTATTAGTATAGTTTTTCTTTCGAAGAATTTTTTTGAGTCGATTTTCATACACAGAGAATCTTTTACCAATAGCGCTTTGGGAGGCTCCTCTTTATTCCAGATGGTTTTTACTCATTTTTTTGGCTCTCCAATCTTCTTTCCTCCAATGATGAATTATACAGCTTACAATTCAACGATGCAGTATATAATCGAAGGAAATTATTTTTATTGGTGGCAATATACCTTCGTTGCTTTAATACTGGCAACCGTTGTAGCTTCTCTGGTAAAGAATTATAAGAGCCCTTTTGTGCAAATGATTTTCTTGCTATTCCTTATCGATATTATTATACACTGTGTAATGAAATTTGGTATCAATCAGCCTTTTATCTACGGTGCACACTGGGTGTATTGTATTCCTTTATTAATCGGATGGCTATATAATAAGTTGAAAGAAAAACAAGCAAAGGCCTTTGTCGTATTCTTGATATGCATGTTTGTCGGTTTGATTATAAACAATCTGTATCATCTCACGGATTTTATTAATATGGCACAATCTTTATATCCAACAGAATAAACAAATAATGAATAAAGTAAAACACTATTTACAATTGATGCGAATACATCAGTGGGTAAAGAATTTTTTCATCTTTTTACCTCTATTCTTTTCTTTTAAAATGGATCATATTCCATTGTTGATTGCCGATTTATGGGCTTTTGTCGGCTTTTGTTTAATAGCTAGTTCTATATACATTATCAACGACTGGAACGATATTGCAACAGACCGGTTTCATCCCGAAAAACGAAATAGACCTTTGGCTTCGGGAGCTATAAATAAAAAAGAGGCATTGTTGATGATTCTTAGTTTAGTGGCAGTCGGTGTGTCTGTGTATATATTTGTTTTAGGAAACTATATTGCATTCGCATTATTGGTGTCTTATTTTATTCTAAACATATTTTACTCGCTAATTTTAAAACATATACCGGTTATTGATATTAGTATTGTGGCTATAGGATTTGTTATCCGTATATTTATAGGTGGGGTTGTTACAGATACGCCTCTTTCTCGATGGATTGTCGTTATGACTTTCTTGTTGGCTATATTCTTGGCTTTGGGTAAACGTCGTGATGATGTAGTAATTTATGAGGAAACAGGTGATAAAGTACGTAAAAATGTGGATGGCTATAATATTCCATTTCTGAATGTGGCGATTGTGGTTGTAGCGGCGGTAATGATGGTTGCTTATATTATGTACACTATTTCGCCGGAAGTAACAGAACGTAATGGAGATAATCTTTATCTGACCTCCTTTTTTGTGTTTGTAGGGTTGTTCCGATATTTACAAATCATATTTGTGGAAGATAGGAGTGGTAATCCAACATTGATATTCCTCAAAGATAATTTTATCCGTATCATTATAATCTTATGGATTATATCTTTCTTTGTTATAACAAAATTCTTTAGGTAATGATAGATGTAAATTCATCGAAGGTAATAGCTGTTTTCGACTTTGACGGAACCATAACGACCGTAGATACCTTATTCGATTTTATTCGCTTTTATTATGGATTTCCAAGGTTGATTTGGGGGTTGTTTGCTCTCTCTCCTGTTCTGATCTTATTTAAACTAGGGTTTATCCAAAATGATAAGGCAAAGGAACGGCTGTTTTCTTATTTCTTTAAAGGAAAGACATTATCGGAGTTTAATACTCTTTGCAAAGAATACAAGAATCGAATAAATCAGACGTTAAGATCACAAGCGATCGATAAGATCAGATTTCATCAACAGGAAGGGCATATAGTGCTCATTAATAGCGCATCTATTTGCAACTGGATTTTGCCTTGGGCTCAATCAGTCGATATTGAGAACGTTATCGGTACGGAGATTGAAGTTAAAGAAGGCGTAATAACAGGGAAGTTCAAAGGTGAAAATTGCTACGGAGTAGAGAAGGTCAAACGTTTCCTGGAACTTTATCCTTATAGAGATACTTATCAGTTATATGTATACGGCGACAGTAGCGGGGATAAACCGTTGTTAGACATTGCAGATTTTCCGTTTTATAAGGAATTCTAAAATAAAAGAGACTATCTTACACGAGATAGCCTCTTCTGTTTTATGTTTTATTCAATTAGAACTTCCATTTGTTAGATGTTTTTGACGAATTTGTATTCGTTGCTCCTGTTCCACCTTTATAGTATTTCATAGCTTCAGGCAAATCTTTTTCTATCTGTTGGATGCGTGTGTTGTCTGAAGGGTGAGTACTCATAAATTCAGGAGTGCTACTTCCTTGCTGCGACATGCGAGTCCAAAATGCAGCAGCCTGACTCGGGTTGTATCCTGCCATTGCCATAAATATCAGACCAAGTTTATCAGCTTCTAATTCTTGTTTGCGTGAATAAGGTAATAAAATTCCATATTGAGAACCGAGCCCAATTGCTGCGGCAGCGGCTTGTTGTACTCCGGTTGATGTCCCGCCAAGTGCTGTACCTATTGCAGCTGTACCATATTCAGTCATCATTTGTTGGCTCATACGTTCATTTGCGTGTTTTGCAACAGCATGTGCGACTTCATGTCCTAAGACAACAGCCAGACCAGTTTCGTCCTGAGTGTAAGGCAGTATTCCTTCATATACGACAATTTTCCCGCCGGGCATGCAAAAAGCATTTACATCAGCACTCTTCACGAGGTTGAATTCCCATGCATACGATGCTAATTCATCTGCATAACCATTGTTTTTCAGATAAGTTTCAACAGCATTCGCTATATTTCTACCAACTTTCTGTACCAATGCCGTATTCTTCTTATCGGTTGATATTGGCGCAGATTTTATAAATTGTTGATATTGCTGTAAACTCAACGAAAGAACCTCTTGGTTCGAAACCAGATTCAATTGTTTACGTCCGGTTACAGGTACGCTGCCACAACTGGAGAACAATAGTGACATCGCTATAAATAAAATAGGGAAATACTTTACCATAATGCTTGTTTGTTAAGTTCAATTTATAAAAGGTATATATTTAATTTTTATTTTGTTCCTTCAATAAATCTCTGATTTCTGTTAGTAACGTTTCCTCTTTAGTTGGAGCCGGAGGGGCAGCAGGGGCTTCTTCTTTTTTCTTTTGTAGCATATTGATACCCTTGATAGCAAAAAATATAGCACTGGCTATGATAACAAAATCAAAAACGGTTTGTACAAAAGAGCCATAATTGATTGTTACAGCTGCTGCGTCACCTACTGCTTCTTTTAGTGTTACCTTCAGGTCCGAAAAATTGACACCGCCAAGCACAACTCCGATTGGAGGCATGATAATATCGCTTACAAGCGATGATACAATCTTGCCGAATGCTCCACCTACAATGACACCGACAGCCATATCAACTACGTTGCCACGCATCATAAACTCCTTTAATTCTTTTAATACCGACATAATTATTTTATTAAATTGATAAATTGTAATATATTTTTATAAACACGAATTTAAAACTTTTTGTTTAGAAATATTTTTACGCTTACCGGTTTGCTGCCATTTTGTATGTTTATGCTATCGATGCAAATTCTATCGGGCAAATCCATTAATAAAGGGATTGTTGCGTAATCGAATGCTATCGAGTCATTTGCTGCCTTCTCTTTGTTTTCTAGTATATAGCCGATTAGTTGTATTGAGCTGTTATAAGGAACATAATTAAGAGCCAACGTTTTGTCCTGCACTTTTGTGAAAATACAGACAGGTGTGCTATTTCGAATTTTGGTTATAAGCTCGATATTATTTTCGTCCGAGAAGAACGTGTTTTCCGAGTCAGAATCAATAAATATTTCAATAGGTCTGAGATGGTTGCTGATGGCAAGCATTCCCTTGTAAAAAGAGCAAACGAGAAATTTATCATCCGGCAGAGTAAAATACCATACGATTGCATCTTTATATTCTCTTTTGTGAGGAGGAAAGTCCGATGCTATCTGATTTCTTATATAATCTGCTATCTCCGATTCTTTCTCTTGTTTTATTTTTGTTATTAAAATACTACTATTGTCTTTATACTTTGAAATAATCGTAGGAAAAGATAAATTTTCTCCGAGTACACCCGTTAAGCTGCGAAGTGAAGGATCATACTGGTATAGCATATCCAGATTATACTCTCTATTGATATTTATTACAGCCACTGCCTGAGGAGATATATATTCATAAATATCAACAGAGAAAGATTGTTTGTTCTTTTCAAGTTTGTTATATAATCGCCACCCTCCGATAAGGACTGCAATTATCAGAACAAATAAAATAACTATCTTTATCTCTCGTTTAGCCATTGTGTAATTAAACATCAATTTATACAAAGATATATGAAAGCTTTAGTATTTAAAGAACTTAAGTCTGTTTTTTGCTCTTCTTTCGGAGCGTTCTTTTCTTTAGCTTTTCTTCTCATTATAGGAAGTTTACTGTGGTTCTTCTCCGGAAAATACAATCTGGTGGATACCGGTTACGCTGATCTGAGCGGCTTTTTCGCTTTGTCTCCCATACTACTTTTGGTATTGATTCCGGCTCTTACCATGCGCTCTTTTTCAGAAGAACGAAAGGGAAAAACTTTAGATATTCTAATGACGAGACCTGTTAGTATCTTCCATATCTATCTAAGTAAATATCTGGCTGCACTTATCTTCGTATCTATTACCTTACTGCCTACATGTATTTATGTTTATTCTTTATCACAACTAGCCAATCCGGTAGGAAATATTGACCTTAATGCTATTTTTGCCTCGTATTTTTCTTTGCTATTATTGGTTATCGTTTTTGTATCTATCAGTCTATTTGGGTCGGCTTTGTCTAAGAATCAGGTTGTAGCACTTATAGCTTCAGTAATTTTAAGTGTTTTTGTTTACTATGGCTTCGATTTGCTCTCCGGCTTATTTCTTACCGGAAAAACACAGGCTGCCGTGTCATCTCTGAGACTGCTTCATCATTACGAATTGATGCAAAAGGGGGTTATACGATTTAAGGACTTGCTTGTTGTTGTTAATTATTTGGTTTTGTTTGTAATTCTTGCTCTTGTAGTATTAAGTGGGAGCAAATTAAGAGTTTTAGTAAGGGGGGGAGTTTTGTTTGTTATCTTTAATGTTGGATTGTACTTTATACCTAATTATAGAATTGATTTTACATCCGATAAACGTTATACACTAAGTGATTATACAATAAACCTCTTGAAGGGTACGAAAAATGAGATTCCTCTTAATATAAATATATATTTGAGTGGAGATCTCAACTATGGATTCCAGCGTTTGCAGGATGCAACCGTTAATCTATTAAATGATTATAACCGATATGTGAATAGCAGTCTCGAAATAAGACAAACGAATATATATCAGTCCGAAAGTTCTGCCTCCGAGATATATGAGGCGATGGCACAAAGAGGTATGCCTGGTATTATTCTTAACGAGATCGATAGAGAAGGGAAAGCCAGCAAAAAAATAATATATCCATACGCTCAGATATCAAACGGAAAAGATACTCTGGTTGTTCCTTTGCTCAAAAATATTGCAGGGTACACTGCGGAAGAAAACATAAATGCATCTATTGAGAGTCTGGAGTTTGAATTTACAGACGCTATTCGCTTGCTAAGTCAGGAAGCATCTAAGTCTATTGCCTTTATTGAAGGTCATAATGAGATTTCACGTACGTATGTATATGATGCCGAGGAAGTATTATCTAAATACTACACAGTGAATAGGGGGCAGATTGGTAACGAAATTAATATATTGGACAACTTTGACGCTGTGATTATTGCCGGGCCTTTATCAAAATATAGCGAAACGGATAAGTATATCCTCGATCAGTATATAATGTCCGGAGGTAAGGTATTGTGGCTTATCGATGGAGCTTTTTACTCTCATCAGGATCTCGCTCAATTAGGTCATTCTGCAAGTATGAAAAATGATGTCAATCTCGATGATATGCTTTTTTCATACGGTATACGCATAAATTCAAACCTTATTCAGGATAGCCAGTGTGTTTCTACATATTTAATGAGTGATGCAGGAGGGCAGTCGGCTTCGGTTGTGCCAAGTTATTTTCAGCCACTGTTGATCCCGTCTCAGGATTTTCCCATTACAAAGAATATAAGGGACGTAAAAGCCGGGTTTGCCAGTTCTATCGATATTGTAAACAATTCTACTAATGTGACAAAGCATATATTATTGACTACTTCAGCTAGCACGCATTTAGTAAAAGTGCCTGATGCGATTGATTTTGATATTGCAAAAATACAAAATAATAAAGACTATTTCGATCAGCAATTTGTTCCTGTGGCGGTAAGTCTCGAAGGTGTATTTACTTCTGTGTTCCAAAATAGGATGATGCCTGATAGCATTAAAGCTGATAGTCATAAAACTAAGAATATAAGTGAAAGAACAAAGATGATCGTTGTTTCATCTTCCGATATCATAACAAATGAGATTCAGGGGCATGGACAAAGCTCACAAGTATTACCTATGGGTTATGATAGAGTTTCGCAACAGCAATTTGGCAACCGTGATTTTATTGTGAATGCCGTAAATTGGCTGACAGGAGATGATGGACTGATGCAGTTGAGGACAAAGCAACAAAAGCTATATATCCTGAACAAAAAAGAGGCTTATGAGAACAGAAATCAATATGCTATACTAAATATTGCTTTTCCTGTATTTTTTATTGCTTTGGTCATGGGTTCGATTTCTCTGTATAGAAAAAGAAAATATGAGAAGTAACTTGATATTCCGTTAGCTGAAGATAAGTCAATGTGTAAATAGATTTCTGAAAAATATCTAATTTTGCACATTTTCAACCTATTTCTTTTTATATTTGTATTTACGATTTTAACGAAATAATGGATCATATAAAGCACCAAATTGATACTCTTCGGGAAGAGTTGAACAAACATAATTACGACTATTACGTACTTTCAGCACCAACTATTTCAGATTTTGAATTTGATAAGAAATTAAAAGAATTGACCGATTTGGAAACTCAATATCCTGAGTATTTCGATCCTAATTCTCCGAGTCAACGTGTTGGCAGCGATATTAATAAATCATTCAAACAAGTCCCTCATAAATATCCCATGTTATCGTTGGGAAATACATATACAGAGGCAGAAATTACAGATTTTTACAATCGGGTAAAGAAAGGGTTGAATGATGATTTCGAAATTGTATGTGAATTAAAGTACGATGGAACATCTATTTCTCTTACATATATCAACGGTCAGTTAACTCAGGCCGTTACACGTGGCGATGGTGTGCAGGGTGATGATGTGACAGCTAATGTGCGTACTATTCGTAGTATTCCTTTGCGATTGCATGGAACAGATTATCCTGCCGAGTTTGAAATCAGAGGAGAGATTCTGATGCCGTGGTCTGTGTTTGATCAAATAAATAAGGAAAGAGCCGAACAGGAAGAAGCCCTTTTTGCTAATCCGCGTAATGCCGGATCAGGAACACTTAAGCAGCAAGACCCTAAAATAGTGGCTTCACGTAAGCTTGACTCTTATCTCTACTATTTGTTAGGAGAAGAATTGCCTACTGACGGACATTACGAAAATCTGATGAAAGCGAAGGAATGGGGCTTTAAAATTTCGGATGCAACCAAGAAGTGTAAGACTTTAGACGAAATATTCGCATATATACACTATTGGGATAAGGAGCGTAAAAACCTGCCTGTAGCTACAGATGGAATAGTCCTTAAAGTAAATTCGCTGACACAGCAAAAGAATCTAGGCTTTACCTCTAAGTTTCCTCGTTGGGCTATTGCCTTCAAGTTTCAGGCAGAGCAGGCTGTTACAACGCTAGAGTCTGTCTCATATCAGGTGGGGCGAACAGGAGCTGTTACACCTGTGGCCAACCTTAGACCGGTAAAGCTGTCAGGAACTACCGTTAAGCGAGCGTCACTTTATAACGAAGATTATATTAACTCTCTTGATTTACATATCAATGATCAGGTTTATGTAGAAAAAGGAGGAGAAATAATACCTAAGATCACCGGGGTAGATGTTGCCCAAAGAAATATATTTGATGCTAAAGTCGAGTTTATAAAAGATTGTCCCGAATGTGGTACACCTCTTGTCAAAGATGAAGGAGAGGCTATATATTATTGCCCCAACGACGTGTCATGCCCACCTCAGATAAAAGGGCGTATCGAACACTTTCTGACCCGAAAAGCGATGAATATTGCCGGAGGAACAGAGACTGTAGAACATCTCTACAATGCCGGATATATTCGAAATATTGCAGACCTATATACACTAAAGTGGCAGGATGTCTCTCGTCTTGAGCGTTGGGCTGAGAAGAGTGCCAAGAATCTAATAGATAGCATTCATGCATCGGTATCCGTACCTTACGAAAGAGTGCTTTTTGCTTTGGGTATCCGTTATGTCGGCGAAACCGTAGCGAAAAAACTAGCATTGGCTTTTCCTGATATCGACTTGTTACAAGCCGCTACAATAGAAGACTTGACACAGGTTGATGAAATTGGTGATCGGATAGCTCAAAGCATCGTTAAATATTTTAGTAATCCTAACAATCTTGAAGTCATAAATAAACTTCGTACATTTGGATTGCAATTTGAGCTTAGTGAATCTATTATTGCCCAGAGAACAGAAAAACTGAAAGACTTGTCAATCGTAATTAGCGGGACTTTCGAAAAATATTCCCGCGATGAATACAAGAGTATGATAGAACAGAATGGAGGTAAGAACAGCGGTTCTATATCTTCAAAAACTAATTATGTCTTAGCCGGTGACAATATGGGGCCTGCTAAACTCGAGAAAGCGAAAAGTCTGGGTATTCCTATTATTAATGAAGATGATTTTCTCAAAATGTTGGAATAATTTTTTGTATAAACCCTAAATAATTAAAATCGACCATGGAGCTAAATTTATTAAAAGAAAAATTTAAATCGCTATTCGGAACTGAAGGTACAATGTATACATCGCCGGGGCGTATCAATCTTATTGGTGAACATACAGATTACAATGGCGGATTTGTGTTGCCGGGAGCAATCGACAAAGCCATGTATTGTGTGATCAAGCCCAATGGAACACCCGACCGTATTAAAGCATACGCTATGGATTTGTCTGAAATGGATGAGTTCGGACTAGACGATATTCCGATCAAACAATGGGGGAAATATATCTTCGGCGTATGTCACGAAATAATGAAGCTAGGAAAACAAGTTCAAGGTTTTGACTGCGTGTTTGCCGGTGATGTGCCTCTCGGAGCAGGAATGTCTTCGTCAGCAGCTTTGGAAAGTTGTTTCGGATTTGCGATCAATGATATGTATAATCTTGGCTTAGACCGTTTTCAACTAGCCAAAATAGGACAAGCTACAGAGCACAATTATGTAGGAGTCAAATGTGGTATTATGGATCAGTTCGCGTCTTGCTTTGGTAAGGCCGGATCATTAATTCGCCTAGATTGTCGCTCTCTTGAATATAAATATATTCCGTTCAATCCGGAAGGATATCGCTTGGTATTGTTAAATACTTGCGTAGAACATGAGTTGGCTTCCTCAGCTTATAACAAACGTCGCGAATCGTGCGAAAATGCGGCATCATACATTCGTAAGTATCATCCTGAAGTGCAGTTATTGCGTGATGCTACAATCGACATGTTGAAAGAAGTGGCTAACGAAGTTAGTGCCGAAGATTACATGCGTGCCGAATTCGTTATCGAAGAAATTCAACGTATGAGCGAAGCGTGTGATGCTTTGGAAAGAGGCGATTACGAAACCGTTGGTAAGAAAATGTACGAAACGCATATCGGACTTAGCCGTAAGTATGAAGTTAGCTGCGAAGAACTTGACTTCCTGAATGATATCGCACGTCAGTGTGGCGTAACCGGATCTCGTGTAATGGGAGGCGGCTTTGGTGGTTGCACTATCAATCTTGTGAAAAATGAGCTTCATGATGATTTCATCAAACGTGCTACCGAAAGCTATGAGCAAAAGTTCAGAATCAAGCCGAAGGTATACGATGTGGTGATCAGTGATGGTGCCAGAAAATTATAAAAAGTAATAGAAGCAGAATTTATTTTTCCCGGTTGAAAACGAAATATACGACTGCTGGTTTATTATGATATCTAACACAACAAAATTATTATGTTTGATTTTTTAGTAAAATGGAAAATAAATTCTGCTTTCCGAGATAATAAAAGAAAACATGCTTTCCGAAATTTAGAGAGCATGAAAAGTGTACTTATTCTGTTCTCATATAACGATTGGCCGGCTATAGATGCTATATCAAAAGATTTAGCAGCAAATGGTAAAAAAGTTATTTTGTGGACGTATCAATCTACAAAGAAGGCTCCGGGGAATATAATATTTCCGGCGAATGTGAGAATTATTCATCCTCAGGAAATGTCTTTCCTTCAGATACTTGCTCCATCAGTCCTGAATGAGTTCAAAGCGTTGGAATATGATACGCTTATTGACTTGACTACGACTGAGAGTAAGGTTTATGAATATCTGCTGTCCAATAATTCTTCTGAGTTCAGTATTGGTATTGCAAAGCCGGATCAGCCTTACTATGACTTTCTGGTGCTCAAAACTGATGAAATGAATCTACAGGAAACTTATCAGCAAATAAAAAATTACCTGAGCAAAGTGCTATAGGGTGTAAATTAATTCTTAATTTTGCACAAACTGAAAAGAGATATACACTTTTCTAAAGATAAAGATTGACTTTATGTCCAGGATAAATCTGAGAGGAATGGGAGTTGCTTTAATTACTCCTTTTAAAGAAGATGAGAGTGTCGATTATGATGCCCTGCTTCGGCTTGTTGATTATCAGTTGCAAAATGGAACTGATTATCTGGTTGTACTTGGTACAACAGCAGAAACCCCAACATTGACTGAAGGAGAAAAAAAACAGATTGTCGAATTGGTGGTAAATAAAGTCAACGGTCAAATTCCTGTTATTATAGGAGAAGGTGGAAATAATACGCGTGCCATTGTCGATAAGTTAAAGAAAAATGATTACGTCGGCATAGACGGTATTCTTTCGGTAGTTCCTTACTATAACAAACCATCACAGGAAGGTATATATCAGCATTATAAAGCTATCTCGGAAGCATCTTCCCTCCCTATTATAGCTTATAATGTTCCGGGGCGGACAGGTGTTAATATGACGGCTGATACAACGTTGCGTATTGCTAATGAGTTCAGAAATATTGTTGCGGTAAAAGAAGCCTCCGGAAATATGACTCAGATGGATGATATCATAAAGCGTAAGCCCGAACATTTTGATGTGATATCAGGTGATGATGGGGTTACTTTTCCTTTGATAACCCTCGGCGCTGTTGGTGTCATATCAGTGATTGGCAATGCATTCCCTCGCGAATTTAGTCGTATGACTCGTTTGGCACTTGAAGGTGATTATGCCAGTGCTTTGACTATCCATCATAGTTTCAACGAGCTATTCAACCTTCTTTTCGTGGATGGAAATCCTGCAGGAGTAAAATGTATGCTCAATATGATGGGTTATATTCAAAATAAGCTTCGTCTGCCTTTAGTTCCTACACGTATAACTACCTATGAGCAAATAAGAAACGTATTGCTCGAACTCAATATTAAATGTTAGTTTAGACAAGGGTTACTTCTATTTCTCTTTCTCTCATCATCTCAATTATATGGGCCGGTGCGTTTTTGTCTGTAATGATGTGATGTATTTTATTTAAATCACATATTTTACAAAACCCTCTTCTGCCAAATTTTGACGAGTCTGTAAGTACAATAATTTTTTGTGCGGCATCTATCATTTGCTGATTGATTCTAGCTTCGCTCATGTCGCTGGTTGTCAGTCCGTAATCGAGATCAATTCCGTCTACCCCCAAGAATAGCTTGTTGCAGGAGAGGCTTTCCAGTATGTTTTCAGCATAGTGTCCAATCACTGATACCGAGTTTTTTCTCATAATGCCTCCCAATTGAATGATCTCAATATTCGGGTTATAGCATAAGCTTAATGAAACTTTTACCGAAGATGTGATTACTGTAATACCTTCGCTGGCATTTATTTCGTTTGCGAAAGCGAGTAGGGTTGTTCCCGATGCTATTATAATTTTATCGTTTGGCTCCAATAATTTACTTGCTGCTTTTGCTATCGATGATTTTTCATCCATATTCAGCTTTTCTTTCACATCTATATGTTTGTCTGATATAATTGAACTGAGGCTACTGGCACTTCCATGATTACGATATAACATCTTTTTGCTTTCGAGAAACTTTAAATCTTTTCGTATCGTAACTTCCGAAACTCCCAGTTTTTCACTTAAGTCCAGAACTTTTACATATCCGTCTTCTTTAAGTTGCTCTAGTATATATTTATGTCGCTTCGCTATATTTCCCATATTATTTGCTAATTAGTTATTAGAAATTGCTGCAAAGGTATAAATATTTCTATTGTTTATGTAATATGCTTTGCATCTTTATTGTTAAGTTTTTTATTTTGTTATATGTATTTAATTTCGTAATCATATTTTTTTATTTCGAATTAACTGTAAATAACTCCGAATTATGATAAAAAAGTTTCGAATTTATTTGTTTATTTCAAACTCTTAATTAATTTTGTGTGTATATAGATGTGATACAATGAAACGAGATGATTATATAAAACAAATAGCAGATAAATCTCTAATATGGGATTTTGTTGTTGTCGGAGGCGGAGCAACCGGGCTTGGTGCTGCAGTTGATGCTGCTTCACGAGGGTTCAAGGTTGTGTTGTTGGAGCAGGCTGATTTTACAAAAGCCACTTCCAGTCGCAGTACAAAACTTGTGCATGGTGGTGTGCGTTATTTGGCACAAGGAGATGTGAGTTTGGTTGTTGAGGCTCTTCGCGAAAGAGGTCTGATGAAAAAGAATGCTCCACATCTTGTGAAAGATCAACGTTTTATCATCGGAAATTATAAGTGGTGGGAAAAGCCATTTTATACAATTGGCCTTACTGTTTATGACCTGCTGGCTGGGAAGAGAGGTTTGGGGCGTTCTTTGCCTATGACAAAGAAGGCTGTAGAATGTGAGATACCTCAAATAAATAAGACTCGATTAAGAGGAGGTGTTGTTTATCATGATGGTCAGTTTGATGACTCTCGTATGGGGATTAACTTGATGCAGACTGCAACTGAACAAGGTGCAGTTGTTATTAATTATGCTAAAGTGACCAATTTGATAAAGGATGATTCTGGCAAAATATCAGGAGTAAATGTTTATGATGAAATAGGTAAGCAGCCATATTCGCTAAAAGCAAAAGTTGTGGTGAATGCTACCGGAATATTTGTGGATGGCTTAATGAAGATGGATGCTCCGGAAAAAGACAATATAGTTCGTCCGAGTCAGGGTGTCCATCTTGTTGTAGATAAATCATTTTTAGGAGGAGATACAGCAATAATGATCCCAAAAACGAGTGATGGACGTGTTCTGTTTGGTGTGCCATGGCACGATAAGGTTGTTTTAGGTACAACAGACACTCCATTAAAAGAGTTTGTTCTTGAACCTCAGGCATTGGAAGAGGAGATAGAGTTTATTCTGAGAACTGCCGGAGAATATTTAGCGAAGAAGCCAACACGGGACGATGTCCTTTCTGTCTTTGCTGGTTTGAGACCTTTGGCTGCGCCTAAAAAGGAATCTGACGGTAAGAAAACAAAAGAAATATCAAGAAGCCACAAAATTGTAATATCAGATAGTGGACTCATTACTATTACAGGTGGTAAGTGGACTACCTATAGAGATATGGCTCAGGATGTTGTTGATAAAGGTATTACTATAGGGGGATTGCCTCGCAAAGAGTGTGTTACCAAAGATCTGCGAATACATGGATACAAGGAAAAGGTAGACAGATCCAACTTTAACTATGTTTACGGAAGTGATATTGATAAGATCGTTAAGCTTCAGAACCAATCTCTGAAATTTGCCGAAAAATTACATCCCGATTATGATTATACGGTGGCTGAGGTTCTGTGGGCTGTTCGAGAAGAAATGGCTTTGACTGTAGAAGATGTACTTGCAAGACGTTTTAGGATTTTGTTTTTAGATGCACGTGCAGCAATTGATATGGCTCCACAAGTTGCCTCGATTGTGGCTATAGAGATGAATAAAGATAAGGAGTGGGAGGCGATACAAGTTCGTGAATTTGTGGAACTGGCTCAGCATTATTTATTAGTAGACTATAAGCCGAATTATATACCTTAGCATATGGAATGATAGCAGAAAAACTAATCATATAACTAATATACCATGGAACAGAAATACATTTTATCATTTGATGCCGGTACTACCAGCTCAAGGGCTATCGTCTTCAATCGCAAGGGGGAGATATGCTCTGTAGCCCAGAAGGAGTTTCCGCAGATTTTTCCACAGAGCGGTTGGGTAGAACATGACCCTCTCGAAATATGGGCTTCGCAAGCTGCCGTAGCTGCTGAAGCTATTACAAAAATTGGAATCAATGGTACGAATATCGCAGGAATCGGAATTACCAATCAGCGGGAAACGACCATTGTCTGGGATCGTGAAACAGGAGAGCCCGTATACAATGCTATTGTATGGCAAGACCGAAGAACATCCGAGTATTGCGATGCACTGAAAAATGAAGGGTTACTTCCTGTTATCAAAGAAAAAACAGGCCTGATTGTTGATGCATACTTCAGTGCTACAAAAGTAAAATGGATACTGGATAATGTTCAGGGGGCGAGAGAAAAAGCAGAAAAAGGAAAATTGGTGTTCGGTACAGTTGATACTTGGATTGTATGGCAATTAACAAGGGGTTCGGTACATGTAACCGATGTTTCGAATGCTTCACGTACAATGTTGTTTAATATTCATACTTTGCAATGGGATAATGATCTTCTCGAGTTGTTTAACATACCGGTGAGCATGATGCCTAAGGTATGTGCTTCCAGTGAGGTGTATGGACATACGAGAACTACAATTTTTGCTTCCAAAGTTCCTATTTCGGGTATTGCCGGTGATCAGCAAGCCGCACTATTTGGGCAAATGTGCCTTGAACAAGGAATGGTGAAGAATACATACGGAACAGGATGTTTCATCTTGATGAATACAGGGGATAAACCCGTTGTTTCAAAAAATAATTTAATATCTACGATAGCATGGCAGTTGGATGGAAAAACAACTTATGCTCTCGAAGGAAGTATTTTCGTTGGTGGAGCAATCGTACAATGGCTCAGGGATGGCCTTAAAATTATAAACTCTTCTTCCGAAATAGAGGAATTGGCTACACAGGTTAAAGACAATGGAGATGTATATTTCGTGCCTTCTTTAACTGGCTTGGGGGCTCCTTATTGGGATCAATATGCACGGGGTACAATTGTTGGAATATCGCGAGGAACTACTTCTGCACATATTGCTCGTGCTGCACTTGAAGGTATTGCTTATCAGACTATGGATGTAATCAATGCAATGATCTTGGATGCAGGCGTAGGGCTTAAAGAGCTCAGAGTAGATGGTGGCGCTGCTAAGAATAATTTACTGATGCAATTTCAGGCTAATGTACTTGGGCAAACAGTGATTCGTCCTCAAACTACCGAAACCACCGCTCTGGGGGCTGCTTACCTTGCCGGGCTTGCTGTTGGCTATTGGGAAAATGTAGAAGAGATAAAGAAACAATGGCATATTGATACCAAATTCGAGCCTGATCTTAAGATTGATATGCATTTGGCTAAGAAAAAATGGTCTGAAGCTGTTTACCGTGCCCAATCGTGGGTGAGATAATATTCTAATCTATATACCATGGGACAAGATATTTTATTCGAATTTATAGGCACAGCTATACTCATTTTATTGGGTGCAGGTGTTTGTGCAAATGTTAATCTCAAGAAGACATTGGGTAACAGTTCCGGTTGGGTTGTGATTTCTTTCGGTTGGGGCTTGGCTGTTTTTGTTGCAGCGTTTATTTCTGCTCCATATTCGGGGGCTCATCTTAATCCGGCTCTTACTATAGGCTTGGCAATTGCAGGCAGTTTCAAAGGGAGTGTAATCGGGTATATAGTAGCGCAAATGTTGGGGGCTATACTTGGTGCATCTTTAGTTTTTCTGATGTATAAGCCTCATTTTGATGCCGAAGAAAATCCAAATGCTAAAAAAGGAGTTTTCTGTACGGGGCCTGCAATAAAGGCCTATACCTATAATCTTATCAGTGAAGTAATCGGAACATTTGTCCTCATGTTTGGGGTGCTGATGGTAGGCGGTGCGCAAATAGATGGACCACTTCCGGTATCATTGGTTATAGTATCTATAGGTATGTCATTAGGGGGAACTACCGGATATGCTATTAATCCGGCTCGTGACCTTGGACCACGTATAGCACATGCAATACTACCTATAAAAAATAAAAGAGATAGCGACTGGGGCTACTCTTGGATACCTGTTCTCGGGCCGATAGTTGGTGCTGCTCTAGCTTCGGGACTATATTTATTAATCAAGTAGAAACTATGTCTAATACCAAAATCTAGTTGTTAAAACCTTTTTAAATTACTAAGTTATGAAAAAGATTAATTTTATGCGTAAGGCATTATGTCTTGCGGTAGTGATGATTTTGACTTCTTCGTTCGCTTTAACGGCTCAAACATACCGTTATATAAAAGGCTGGCCGAAAGAAGCTAATGACCGTATCGAGAGCTTTTTGAACTCTACGATTCCTATGAAAGAACGCAAAGTAGCCATATTTGACTGCGATGGTACACTGTTTGGTCAGGTCCCTTATTATCTGGCGGACGAAGCTCTTTTCGGTTTTGCACAAAAAACTTATGGAAACAGAACAGACAAAGAAGCAAAAGAAAAAATGGCAATTGTAGATGATATGCTTCATGGAAAAGATAACGTGGGAATCGCTTATGTGCAAAAGCGTGTGAGATTTTTTGCTGGATTATCTCCAGACGAAATATCTACAATAGGGAATGATTGCTATCACGAAAAATTTCAAGGAAAGTTCTATCCTGAGATGAAAGAGTTCTTGGCAAATCTACAAGAGTATGGAATCGAAATATGGGTATTGACTGCATCTCCCGAGTTTTTATATCAACGCTTTGTTCACGAACAGCTAGGTATTCCTGTAGACCGTATTATCGGAGTGAAATCTGCTGTAAGAAATGGAAAGACAACAGACGAATTAGTATTGCCAACACCTCAGGATTGGGGTAAAGCTGAAACTATTCACACGTTTATAAAAGCTCGTCCGATTATCGTTGGTGGTAATAGCCGTGGTGATATGGAAATGATGGATGAGTCCGTAGGATTGAAGTTAATGGTTAACCCTGATAATGTGAAGATAGAAAAAGAACATGCCGGAAATATGGAAGGTATGACAGTAAAACAATATTGGGATAAAGATCCTAATTGTGTTATTGTTTATTGTAACGATGTTCCCGAAGGAAACTATAAATATACTACTCAGGAATGGGGCGTGAAAGTTAATAAAACCAATAAGAAACAATAGCCATGTCTAGTTGTAGATTAACTATATTGGCTGCTCTTTCTCTGTTTGCATTCTCTTCGTTGTTTGCCCAATCTGTGGATGTGAAAATCGCAGACGAGACCGTGAAAATAACTCCAATGGGTCGTTTTTATTTTGACGGAGCAACTTATATAGAAGACGGAACAGACCTAAGTAATGGGGTAGCTATGTCAGATGTCCGGTTAGGACTGAAAGCGAAATATAAAAGTTTCGATATGAAAGTTGATCTCGGATTTGCCGGAGGGAAAGTAGGTTATAAGGATATTTTCTTGCAGTATAATCTGAATAAAACATCTTATGTTAGAGGTGGACATTTTGCCGAACCATTTGGTATCGATCATATGGAGAGTTCTGCTAACATCAAGTTTATTACAGCCAATGCTACATCGTTTGCTTTCTCTCCGGGAAGAAAACTGGGAGTTGAGTATATCGGTTGGAATAAATATGCATGGGTAGGCATAGGAGCATTTGCAGATGGAGACTCTATGACTAATTCCATTGAAGGAGATGATGGATATTCGGCAACAGGTCGTGTTGTCTTTAATCCGTTGCAGCAAGATGGTAAAATATTCCATATCGGCTTAGCCGGTTCTTACCGTAAGGCAGATGCTAATGGATTTGATGCTAACGGTATACAGAAGCCCAAAGTAATCAGCTATGGAAGTTCGTTGATCACAAATGTAGAAAAGCGTAAATTTATTCAGGCGAGTATATCAAATGCCGATTATCAGGCTAAATATGCTGTGGAACTCATCGGAGCATACGGACCTTTGTATCTTCAAGCTGAATATTTTCATAGTAATGTGGAAAGGAAAGATGATCTGCCTGCATATAAAGCCAGTGGGGCTTATGCTCAAATCGGTTTCTTGGCTATTGGTGGCAATTATACTTATTCATCTTCTTGGGCGAGAATGGGTACTCCAAAACCGAAGTCTTTAGAGTTTGCTTTGAGGTACAATTATACCGATCTTGACAATAAAAACTCAGGGGTAAAAGGAGGTAGAATGAGTGATTGGACGTTTGCCGCAAATTATTATTTAAATAAATATATAATGTTAAGATTAGACTATTCTAATATTTCTTTAGGTAATACAAATCCTTTGGCTGCAGGAGAAACTATTAATGCTATTCAAGGCAGGCTTCAAGTTGTTTTTTAATTATATATAGTTTTATATATTGACATACGGATAAGAGGGTAGATTTAATTTCTATCCTCTTATTTTATTTATAAAATGTTTCGATGTATTTCTTTTGTGTTTCGAATAGTTTCGTATATTTGTGAATCATCATAAAAGTTATTCTTATGAAATATTCTTCAGATGTTTTTGATGTTGTAGTCATCGGTGGCGGAATTACCGGAGCAGGTGTTGCTAGAGATTGCTCCCGTAGGGGATTGAATGCTGTTTTGCTCGAGCGTTACGATATATCTACAGGTGCTACAGGACGTAATCATGGATTGTTGCATAGTGGTGCGCGTTATGCTGTAACAGATAGAGAGTCTGCTGAAGAATGCATCAAAGAAAATATGATATTGAAACGAATAGCCAGCCATTGTATAGAAGAAACCAATGGTTTGTTTCTAACACTTCCGGAAGATGATATAAACTATCAGGCAAAATTTGTAGAGGCTTGTAATCTTGCAGGGATAAGAGCTGATATAATAGATCCAAAAGAAGCGCTCTTACTCGAGCCCTCTGCCAATCCGTCGATAGTAGGAGCTGTAAAAGTTCCGGATGGATCAGTAGATCCGTTTCGTCTGACGGCATCCAACATGATAGATGCAAGAGATCATGGTGCAAAAATATTGACATACCATGAAGTAATAGGGATGTTGAGAGAACAGGATCGCATAATTGGAGTAGAGGTATTTGATCATAAAGAGAAAGAAACAAAAAAGATATACGCATCGATTGTTGTAAATGCCGGAGGGATTTGGGGACAGCATATCTCTATGCTTGCAGGTGTTACAGTGAAAATGTTACCCGCCAAAGGTTCTCTATTGATTTTTGGTCACCGTGTTAATAATGTGGTGCTTAATCGATGCCGAAAACCTGCCGATTCGGATATCTTGGTTCCGGGAGATACTATTTCTCTGATCGGTACAACTTCAATGAATATTCCATACGATGAAATTGATAACATGACTGTGACTCCCCAAGAAGTTGATATTCTGATAAGGGAAGGAGAAAAGCTTGCCCCACGATTGGCGCAAACTCGCATCTTGAGAGCTTATGCCGGAGTCAGACCGTTAGTTGCATCTGATAATGATCCTACGGGACGAAATGTTAGTCGTGGTATCATACTGCTAGACCATGCCGAACGTGATGGACTTCAAGGTTATATAACGATAACGGGAGGTAAGCTGATGACTTATCGTTTGATGGCAGAATGGGTAACAGACCTTGTGTGTAAGAAGTTGAATGTTTCGTCGCCATGCACTACGGCCGAAGAGAGATTACCGGGATCTCGAGAAAATATAGAAGAAATAAATAAAAAAATAGTTTCGTTGCCCGCTACGCAACGAAAAGCTGCGATATATCGCCATGGAGACTTGGCTGAAAAGCTCATAGACAATACACAATTAGATAATAGTCTGGTTTGTGAGTGTGAGGGCGTATCGGTAGGTGAAGTAAAATATGCTTTGGATGAATTGAATGTGAAAAGTCTTGTCGATCTAAGACGAAGAACACGTATTGGAATGGGGACTTGCCAAGGAGAGCTTTGTGCTTGTCGGGCATCCGGTGTAATGCGAAGTACTGAACGGTTTTGTACCAAGAGAGCAAAAGATGATTTGTCATCTTTCTTGACTGAACGTTGGAAGGGTATCTATCCTATAGCATGGGGCGATACTTTGCGTGAAAGCGAATATACTGCTTGGGTTTATCAGGGTGTGTGCGGGTTAGATTCAGTTGAAAAATAATAATATTATGAAGTTTGATACGATTATAATAGGAGGTGGATTGTCGGGGCTTGTTTGTGGTATCAAATTGGCTCAACAGGGGGAACGTTGTGTTATTGTTTCTTCCGGGCAAAGTGCTTTACATTTTTCTTCCGGTTCGTACGATCTATTGAATGCATTACCTGATGGAACAGCGGTGGATAATCCTTTATCCGCTTTGCCTGATTTAATAAAGCAAATGCCCAACCATCCTTATGCAAAACTGGGAGTAGACCGATTTCGACGTTTGGTTTCTGATACAGAAAGTTTTTTTACAAATGTTGGGCTTCCAATGTTTGGGAGTGGTGATGCGAATCACTACAGAATTACTCCAATGGGGACACTAAGGCCAACATGGTTGACCTCTTTTGGCTTTGCGACAAGCGAACAAATTGATAGCCTAAGATGGAAAAAGGTCTCAATATTCAATCCTGTAGGCTTTCTTGATTTTTATCCGCAGTTTATAGCTGATGAGTTCTTCAAGCTAGGCACAGAGAGCGAGATTCATTTGTTTGATATTCCCGATTTAGATTATCTCAGGCGTAATCCGACCGAAATGAGATCAACCAATATTGCTAGGGTTTTGGATCGAAATATAAGTCTTGTGGCTAAAATATTAAATGACAAAAGTGCAGATGGTGAGGCTATTATTTTACCTGCATGTATAGGGCTTAATGCAACAGCCTTTCAAGATTTACAAAAAGAAGTAAATAAACCAATCTTACTGATTCCCACGATGCCGCCTTCTATTGTTGGGATTTATACACAACAATACCTTCATGATTATTTTTTGAAGCTGGGGGGAGTTTATATGCTTGGTGATAGTATCAAAAAAGCAGAAATTGAGAATAATACGATAAAGAGGGTTTATTCATTCAATCATGGAGACATTCCTTTTGTGGGTAAAAACTATATTTTGGCTACCGGAAGCTATTTCAGTCAAGGGCTGATTGCCACATCGGATCGGATATATGAGCCGATTTTTAACCTGGATGTCGCATATTCAGATAACAGGCAAAAATGGTATAGCTCAAAAATGTTTGATACACAAGGTTATCAGCAGTTTGGTGTTAAAACCGATAATAATTTCAGAGGACTTTTGAACGGAACTGCATTGGATAATCTATATGTTTCAGGAGCTATCCTCGAAGGATTCAATCCTATAAAAGAAGGCTGTGGAGCCGGTGTGTCTATTCTGAGTGCACTAAGTATAGCCGAAAGCATAATAAAAATAAACAGGGAGAATTATGAATTTGCAACAACATAATATAAGTGAAAACAACTTTGAACAATGTATAAAATGCACTGTTTGTACTGTTTACTGTCCTGTAGCTGCCGTTAATCCCGATTATCCGGGACCTAAGCAAGCCGGGCCGGATGGTGAACGCTTGCGTTTGAAAGAAGCTGATTTTTATGATGAGGCTTTGAAGTATTGTATCAATTGTAAAAGATGTGAGGTTGCTTGCCCGTCGAATGTTAAGATTGGCGATATAATACAATCTGCCAGAATTAAATATAGTAAAAAGAAACCCAAGGTTCGGGATTTTATTTTAGCAAATACGGATCTGGTTGGTAGCTTTGCTACTCCATTTGCTCCAATTGTGAATGCAACACTCGGCTTGAACCCTGTAAAGTCTGTACTTGATTCTGTATTTAAGATAGATCATCGCAGAACTTTTCCTAAGTATTCGTTGGGTACATTTGAGGGTTGGTATAAGAAACATGCTGATGAACAAAAGGTATTTCCGAAGCAAGTGAGTTATTTTCATGGCTGCTACGCAAATTATAATAATCCGCAGTTGGGGAAAGATTTGGTTAAGGTTTTCAACTCATTGGGAATAGGTGTACAGTTGCTAAAGAAAGAAAAGTGTTGCGGAGTCGCATTGATCTCTAATGGTTTTATTGATCAAGCCCAAAAACAGGCTAGGACAAATATTGCATCTATCCGCGAATCTATATTGGAGAAAAATATTCCAGTGGTTGCAACATCATCTACCTGTACTTTCACGATAAGAGATGAATATTCGCACTTATTGGGGATCGATACCAAGGATGTCAGAGAGCATGTTGAGCTTGCTACACGTTATATCTACAGGCTATTGAGTACATCTGATACAAATCTGAAGTTGGGAGATAAAAGAATAAAGGTCGCATATCATACACCATGTCACATGGAGAAGCTGGGTTGGTCATATTATTCGATAGAGCTGTTGAAATTAATTCCGAATATCGAGCTCAAAGTATTAGACTCTCAATGTTGTGGTATAGCCGGTACCTATGGTTTTAAGAAAGAGAATTATAAAACATCGCAAGATATAGGAGACTCTCTTTTTAGGCAAATTGAAGCAGAGGATTATGATTATATAGTGACGGATTGCGAAACCTGTAAGTGGCAGATAGAAATGTCGACTACAAAACGTTGTGAACATCCAGTTTCTATATTGGCAGAAGCTTTGGCTTAGAGATAGAGATGATAAATTAAGTAGAGTATAACGTGGTTTCGAATAGGGTTTCGATGATTTTGGTGTTTTATAGGATAGGGAAAGGTATCTTATCTTATATTTTTTCAGATAGAGCTGATGATTTACTTTTTTAATTTGTGTATCGTATCTTATAGCGTTTTCAAAGTATTGGTATTGATTGCTTTATAGGTGTAGGTGTTGGTTTGTTTCGAATCGAAACTTTTCGAAGCTTTTTCTTGTCCTAAAATTAGTGAAAAAAGTATATTATTCGTATATTTGTTATAGAGTATAGTAGTAGAACTATTTATAATTTCAGATCGAGTTATTTTGTTGTTTTGCTATTATTACAGATGGGATTATAAACTTTATAAAATATAAAATATTATGTCAAAAGTCTACAGTATAAAAACAACTCAGAATATGAACGTGAATGATTATAATATCTTTGATAATTATGAAGCTATAAATAATTTATCACCAACATATATGGAGATACTGAAAATATTTAAAGAAATATTCAAGCATGTTGATATTTCTAAAATAATTAATGATAAGTAGTTAATTGTTTTATTTCAGCCCTTCCTTTCTTCGATAAACTCCTATAAGAAGTTTTTATAGCTTCTAGCTGTTCTTTACACACTATTCTTTTCTTTATTTTTATATTTGGTCTTATTAATCCTATCGGTTGTTTATATTGGATAATTATAATTATCTAATATAGAGTAATTTTTATGTAATTAAGAGGTAATTAATAAAGTGACATTAAAAAACATATTGTAATCTGTCACTTTTGTCACCTTTTGATTGTATTGTTTTGTTTATTAGTGTGTTATATTTTTCTGCTTTGTCACCTTTTCTAATAGAAGACAAGCATTGATAATTGCATTATTTGGTGCTATTTTTGTATATAAATAGTTAGTAAACTAGGAGGCGGATATGTTAGAAGAAAAATTATATATAAAGAATATGGTTTGCAATCGTTGCATAATGGTTGTGAAATCCGAACTTGAAAAACTCGGAATTAGCCCTGCATCTATTATATTAGGTGAAGTAACCTTGTCGGGAGGTTTAAGTCCTGAACAGAAAGATGCGTTGAGTAAAAAACTTGAATACTTGGGTTTTGCTCTAATAGACGATAAAAGAGCACGCCTGATAGAGCAAATCAAGAATGCAATTATAGAACTGGTGCATTATAATAATAATGATCTGAAGGTGAATCTATCTGATTATATAAGTGAAAAGCTTCATCACGATTATAATTATATCAGTAACCTCTTTTCGGAAATAGAAGGCACAACAATTGAAAAATACTTTATAGCACAAAAGATAGAGAGGGTAAAAGAGCTACTCGTATATGATGAACTGACGTTGAACGAGATTGCGTTTAAATTAAACTATTCGAGTGTGGCACACTTAAGTTCCCAGTTCAAAAAAGTAACAGGACTGACGCCTAGCCATTTTAAACAAATTAAAACCAATAAGCGCAAACCTTTAGATGAGGTGTAAATCTCATAAATTTTTCGAGGAATAATATAACAGCCTTCTAGGCTATTGTTTCCATATTTGTATCACAAAAGAATACAATTATGAAAACTGATAATAGAGTAAAAAAAACATTTCCTGTATTGCAAATGAGTTGTGCTTCGTGTGCTATTAGTGCCGAAAGTATAGTAAAAGGGCTGAATGGTGTAAACAATGCTTCAGTCAATTTTGCTACGGCAACTCTAAGCGTAGAATACCAACCAGAAATAATTACCCCTGAGCAAATACGAACAGCCGTTCAAGATGGAGGATATGACTTGTTAATAGAGGATGACAAGGATGCTGCGGCTGATGTATTAGAAGATATGCATATCAAAAAGTTTAATGTCTTAAAAAAGAAGACAATTTTTGCAGTTATCTTCTCACTGCCTGTTGTTATTATCGGCATGTTCTTTATGGATATTCCGTATGCCAATGAAATAATGTGGATGCTTTCCACTCCTGTTATATTCTGGCTCGGAAGGGATTTTTTTATCAACGCATGGAAGCAGGCGAAGCATCGTTCGGCTAATATGGATACATTGGTTGCTCTGAGTACAAGTGTCGCATATCTGTTTAGTGTCTTCAATACCTTATTTCCTCAATTTTGGCTAGATAGGGGAGTCCATCCTCATGTTTATTTCGAGGCAGCCTGTGTTATTATAGCATTTATCTTGCTTGGACGATTATTAGAGGAAAAAGCCAAAGGGAATACATCTTCATCGATAAAAAAACTGATCGGGCTCCAACCTAAAACAGTTACAGTTTCCGAAAATGGGAATTATACAGAGCTTCCCATAGAGCAGGTAAATATTGGCAATATAATAGTTGTGAAACCCGGTGAAAAAGTCGCTGTTGATGGAGTGGTGATAGAAGGTTCATCTTATGTTGATGAAAGTATGCTTAGTGGTGAACCGATACCTGTATTAAAGAAAGAAGGGGAGAAGGTTTATGCCGGAACAATAAATCAGAAAGGGGCTTTTTTGTTTCAGGCAGAAAAAGTAGGAGCGGATACAATACTCGCTCAAATTATCAGGATGGTACAAGAAGCTCAGGGAAGTAAAGCCCCTGTACAAAAGTTGGTAGATAAAATTGCAGGTATATTTGTTCCCATCGTGATGTCTATTGCCCTCCTTTCTCTTGCTGTTTGGTTTATATATGGAGGCTCTGATGGGATTACTCATGGTATCTTAGCATTGGTTGCCGTGTTAATCATTGCCTGTCCTTGTGCTTTGGGATTGGCTACACCTACAGCTATTATGGTTGGAATAGGAAAAGGTGCCGAAAAAGGGATATTGATAAAGGATGCCGAAAGTCTTGAGTTAGCAAAAAAAGTAGATGTCGTAGTGTTAGATAAAACCGGAACCATAACAGAAGGTAAACCAGTTGTTACTGATATTTATTGGCTGAATGGCGATGATAATAAAAAAGATGTTTTGTATAGCCTAGAAAAACAATCTGAACATCCTTTGGCTGATGCTGTAACAAATTATTTGGCTGGTATTGTTTCAGTGCCTATTTGGGAATTTGAGAGTATTACAGGAAAGGGTGTGATTGGGCTTGTTGATGGAGAAAAATATTTTGTTGGAAATGAGAAATTCCTCGATGAAAACGGCGTAATTGTCGACAAGGTGCTACTTGAAAAGATGGAAAATTCAAGCCATTCTTTAAAAACTATGATATGGTTTTCTGACAGTAAAAAGGCCATTGCTTTAATAGCTATTACAGATGAAATAAAGACCACATCTTTATCAGCAATACAACAGCTTCAATCTTCAGGTATAGAAGTGTATATGCTAACAGGTGATAATTATGCCACGGCAAAAGAAATAGCTTCAAAAGTAGGTGTAAATCATTTTCATGCAGAAGTTTTGCCTCAGGATAAAGCTGAGTTTGTGGAGCAGTTACAATCAGAGGGTAAAGTTGTGGCTATGGTTGGAGATGGTATAAATGATAGTACTGCATTAGCGCAGGCGGATTTGAGTATTGCGATGGGAAAGGGGAGTGATATCGCCATAGATGTGGCTAAAATGACCATTATCTCTTCAGATCTGACAAAGATATCTGAAGCTATAAAATTATCAAAACAAACAGTCGCCACTATTCGCCAAAATCTATTTTGGGCGTTTGTATACAACCTGATTGGCATTCCTTTGGCTGCAGGAGTTCTTTATCCAATAAATGGATTCTTATTAAATCCTATGATAGCCGGTGCAGCAATGGCTTTAAGTAGTGTGAGTGTTGTAAGTAATAGTTTGAGATTAAAATGGACTAAATAGTTAATTTATATATTAAAGTTATGGAAAATAATATTTTGAAATTCAAAACAAGCATTAATTGTGGAGGGTGTATAGCTAAAGTGACTCCTTATCTAGATTCTGTGAAAGGTATATCTAAGTGGGAAGTAGATACAGCTGATAAAAATAAAGTATTGTCTGTCATATCTGATGAGGTTGTGGAATCAGATATTGTCAATGCTGTTCAGCAAGCAGGATTTAAAATAGAAAAGATCAATTAAATAAAAAAATAAAAGTCTGTCATTACCACAACGATAGACTTTTACAATAATTTAATTGAATGAAAATAAGTAACCGTAGTGCAAGCTGTAAATAAGAAGTATTGAAAAGCAAAATAATTGCCGCACTACGGTAATGAAAATCAGAAAAACCACTCTATATTTTTATGCTAACTTTATAAGATAAAATTAGCTGTTGCAGACTTTTTATAGGTAACGTTATTTAATACAATTTTATAAGATCCTGAAGCCCAGGTTGCCATGTCAATTGATAATACTTTACCTCCGTATTTAACAACAGTTTTAGTATATACTAATGTATTTGCAGCATTGTATACTTCTATCTTAAACTCACTCTTCGTATAAAAATACAAATCTAGATTAGTCCCTTCGATGTACATATCGATAGGCTCTACACCCGAAGTCTTAGTTGTACCTTCATCGGCTATATCACCTTTTATTTGTATTTTGTTATCGTTGATGGCAGTTGTGTCAGCATTTATAGTCGCCGGCAGTAAAAGAAAAATAAATGATAGAAGGTAAAGATATTTTTTCATAACATGCATTAATTTAATGTTTGTAATTCCAGACACTAAATTACTCAAGATATGCTATGCTTGTGCTATATATATAGGTGGATATGACTTTTTTTGACTATCCGTTTTTGATAAGTCTTTTTGTTACAGTTGTTTATTTCTATTCGAGAGGAACCGAAATATGACTTTTATTTTGACTTAGTCGGTGTTGAAAATGTCTCGTTTTGGTTCTTTGCAACATTACTATCCAAATAATCGACTATATTTCCATAATCTTTTACCCCAATTTTCTTTCTAATCGAAGATCTTTTCGAAGTAATTGTATTAATGCTTTGTTCCATGATAATGCTTATTTCAGCATTCGTAAAATCTGAATATATAAGACAACATATTCTAAATTCAGATTCATCTAGCTGAGGAAAGGCTTCTCTCAGCGAATCAAAGAATCCATCGTGTAGTTCATTCATTGTTTGATATAGCAAATCCCAATCAAGACTAGCTTGATTATATACAATTTCATTAAACTTCTTTAGTAGTTTTTCTCCATGCTTCTTTTCATCTTCGCGTAAAAAACCTTCCAGCAGAGCTGACTTCTTTAGGATATCGAAGTGGTGTAGTAGTTTATTTCTGAACGAATCTTCTTTTTTATCGTAACTTTTAGCCATTTGGTTCAATTGGCTTATTTTTTGTTCGGCTTCTAATAATTCTCTACCATTTTTCTGTGTTTTATAATAAAAGAAGAACCCTATAATAAGCGTAGTAAGTCCAAGTCCTAATAATATGATAAACAAAAATTGCCTTTGAATTAACAGTCGGTTATTCGTGTTTTTTACCAGCTCATAATCATACTTTTTCTGTATATCCAGAATAGCTTGATTTTCATTGTTTTCATAAATATTATAAAGATTATTAATACAATCTTTATTATAGTCTAATGCTCGTCTATAATTGTTTTTTTCTTCTTCTATCATAGATAAAGATTCATATATTCTAGATGTTAGAAATGGATCATTACTCTCTTTCAAAAATTTCAGAGATTTCTCAAAATAGAAAATAGCTGAATCACTTTTATTTTCACTATAAAGTACTTGCGCCAAAGATGAGTATATCTTAGCTCTGGTAATGCTACTGTTAGCGAAAGGGATCGCTTTATTCAGATATTCTTTTGATTTAGCAAAATTCCCTTCTTTTTTAAATATGAGTCCTAGATTATGCCTTATGTTTGATTGACAAATCGAGTCTTTTGTAATATCGGCAATTTCAAGCCCTTTTTGATAATAATAGAACGCACTGTCATTTTCTTTTTTCAACAAAAAACTGTTTCCTATATCTCTGAGCGAAAATGCTTCATTTTTATAGTTGCCTGCTTTTTCAAAATAGCTGGCAGCTCTCTTAAAACGAATAAGAGATTCATCTTGTAAGAGTTCATTATAATACAAATATCCTATATGTGATTGAATTAACCCTTTAATATTGAAATTGTTTATTGTTTGGTCTGCATAGGTCTCGGCATCCAAGTAAGCACTCATAGCCTCTTTGTTCTTTTTTTGATCTTTCAGAACCCTGCCGGAGTAAAAGCTAGCGAGAGTTCCGTTAACCATATCATTGTGTTTTATATAATAGTCTTTTACATTGAAGATTATAGTATCCTTCGAAATGTCTTTGTTGCTTTTATCTCTAGCCTGAATTCTTAAGAGATTGTATTTGTTGAATTTTTCTTTATTCAGATTTTCGGGATATAAAATAGAATCTAATAGAGCAAGAGCACTGTCGGGCTTGTTGTCTATAAGTGATTCTGCTTCAAAAATATACCTTTCAGCATTTTCTGATCCGGGGTTACATGCAAAACACGTAAAGGCTAAGATTAGAATAACAAATAATCTTATATATCTCATAATTCGTAAACTTCAATGTGAAAACTGTATACTTCTCTATATACAAAGTTACTTTTTATATTTTTTAATCTAACAAATGTTTGTTCTAAAATAGTTAAATTTTCGTTGTGTAGATTAATAATAATAGAATTAAATAGAGCAAACAAAAAAGGTTATTACCAATTAAGATAATAACCTTTTATATGAGTGCTAAATTTTTATTTTAGGTATGCATCAAACCAACGGAAGAACTCTCTCTGGAACAGAATTCCGTTTTGAGGTTGAGATATCCAGTGGTTCTCGTTTGGATAAATCAGCATTCGAGCTGGAATGCCTTTAAGTTTTGCAGCATTGAATGCCATCATACCTTGAGATGCAAGAATTCGGTAGTCAAGTTCGCCATGAGTGATCATAATAGGAGTATCCCACTTGTCTATAAACTTATGAGGAGAGTTAGCATAGGAGCGTTGAGCAATAGAATTGCTTCTATCCCAGAAAGAACCGCCTAAGTCCCAATTTGCAAACCACATTTCTTCAGTTTCAAGATATTGGGCTTCCAAATTGAAGATTCCTGCATGCGCAAGGAATGCCTTAAACCGTTTGTTATGATTTCCGGCTAACCAATATACCGAGAACCCGCCATAACTAGCGCCTGTGCATCCTAATTTGTCTGCATTTACATAAGGCTCTTTTGCTAAAGCATCAATTGCAGAAAGATAATCCTTCATATTCTGACCGCCATAATCTTTACTGATTTGCTCCAGCCATTCTTGACCAAAGCCGGGTAAACCTCTACGGTTAGGGGCTACAATGATATATCCGTTAGCTGCCATCATTTGTAAATTCCAACGATAAGACCAAAACTGGCTCACAGTACTTTGAGGTCCTCCCTGGCAGTATAATATTGCAGGGTATTTCTTATTCGGGTCAAAGTTTGGAGGATAAACAACCCATGTAAGCATTTTCTTGCCATCGGTAGTCGGTATCAAGCGTTCCTCTACTTTACCCATCGTTAATTGGCTGAGTATATCTTTGTTTTCGAAACTTAGTTCAGTCGCTTCTCCTGTAGAAATATTTACAGAGTATATTTCATTCGGCTTAGATAATGAATGACGAAGTGCTATAAGTTTGTCTCCGGCTATCTCAAATGATTCATAATCATGATCGCCTTTGGTGATTTGTTTTATCTCTTTTGTGTGAATATAAGCCTGGAACAATTGAGTTTTAGCTTCAACACAAGAAACAAAATAAATACTCTGATTATCATCACTCCATAAAAGGAAATCGGTATTATAATCGAATGCTTCGGTCACATATGTCTTTTCTTTTGTCGCTAGATTCATGACAAACATTCTGTTTTTGTCTGACTCGTAGCCTTCACGTTCCATACTTTGCCAAGCTATATATTTGCCATCGGGAGAGAATACAGGGTTTATATCATATCCCATCATACCCTCTGTGAGGTTTTCGGTCTGCTTATTTTCTATATTGAATAGATAAATATCTGAATTGGTAGACAAAGCGTATTCCAATCCTTTTTTCTTGCGACATGTGTATGCGATGGACTTGCTATCAGGGCTCCAAGCCAACTGCTCGGTGCCTCCAAATGGAAGCATTGGACATTCGTATGGTTCATCGCCAAGAATATCAATTCCGTCTGATACTTTTTCTCCATCAAAATCAGCAACAAAAGTATGAGGGATTTCTTCAACCCACTCAGACCAATGTTTATACATCAGGTCATCAATAATTCGTCCCGACGCTTTAGGTAGATCTTTGTAACGGTCAGTAGTACGCTCTCCGAATTTTATGTTTTTGATGTACATAATTCTTTTCCCGTCAGGAGAATAAGAGAATCCATTAACATCACCTTCTATATTGCTTATTTGCTTACGGTCGCTACCATCTGGATTCATTTCCCATATTTGAGAAGATCCACTCTCGCTACTCAAGAAGGCAATCTTAGTACCAACTTTCACCCAGATAGCGTTGTTTTCGCTTTTAGGAGTCTGTGTTATTTGTTTTTTGTCAGAACCATCTACGTTCATCGTAAATAGTTCTTTGTTTGTTTTATTCTGCTCAATGCTTACATAAGTTACACCATACAATATCTTCGATTTGTCAGGTGAGACCTGAACATCAGATACACGTCCAAAACTATACAATACTTCGGGCGTCATTATTCCGTTTTCTACCTTTACGGAGGCTTTGCCTATGATGGGCTCATCTTTTTCTGTATTTGCCTTCTTGTCGGCAGAATTACATGCGGCCAAGACTGCACCTAAAACTAATGCCATAATGGATTTATATTTCATATACTTATTTATTTTATGGCTTCAAAGGTATTGGTTTTTTGTAATACATACAACTTTAATTATAATTGTGAGGACAATATATTTTACATCTTTTTTATCCTTTTTATCTAGGATTACAGAATGATGCTTTGAGTATTTTTTTCAGAATACATGTTATAGCTTGAGACTAAATATCTATATGTAAATATTTTATACATCCAATAAAAAGTCATATATTAAGAAATTTATATTCTGTTAATTATTTGTATATCAATTGTTTGTATGGTTTGTGCTGAAGTAAAAAGTCACATTCAAAATAAAATTTTAAATATATGCATATATTTAATTTAAATTTATCTCTACATAGCAATATTGCTAAAGAACAGACCTTAGCTATCAATTATTATGAAAAAATTAACCTTTTCCTTATTATTCCTACTTACAATAGGATTTTTAAGTTGTCAGAACGATGATGTAGTTGATGAAAGTATATTTATTAACGTTTTAGAATTAGAGAATGATAAGTCTATAATTAAAGAATTAGGCTTTGATGTATCAACTCTAGTTGACAGAGGAGATTATTATTTGGTCGAGGGGGATATTGGTTTAATAAAAAAGAACTTAAAGCAACATCTCGCAGAATTTAAAGGAGAGTCTTATAAGAGTTCCAAAACTAAACAAGGATACTTTAGTGGAAGATTAGTATCTCTTGATAATGCAAAATCTATGTCAGTCAGGATAGATGCATCTGTTCCTGTTTCTGGTACAGGCTCTGATTGGAGAACAGCCGTGCAGACTGCTATAAATGCATGGAATAATATTTCCGGAAGTTGTATTTATTTCTATTTTACAACAAGTTCAACAGCAGATATTACAGTGAGGCGTGAATATAGTTCAGGTGGTGAATATGCTAGAGTCTCTGATTTTCCTCTAAATCAGAAACCATCAAAAGAAATTGTTGTAAACTCGATGCATGACAATGGGTATGCTTATAAGGCAAACACCTTAATACATGAAATGGGACATACTATTGGTTTCTTGCATACACATTACACTCCTGCTCAACAAGGTGGTGTGCTAGTTCCTAATACTCCCACAATAGATGACAATTCTATAATGTCTTATAATCGCGATCGCTCATTGATACCCGGATTTAGTTCTAATGATATTGCAGCAACTAAATTTTTATATCCGGTTTTACCTACTGATTATATTCCGATTCATGTAGGATATGTAAAAGTTGGTGATACATTCTCAATTCCATTAAATGGTAAAACCGTACAAGGATATGCTGCTTCTTTTTTACATCTTGGCGGTGGTCAATTTAGGGTAGAATATATTTCTAATGCTGTCGAAAGACAAGTTTTTGGTGAAATAGCGACATGGGATTCTTTCCAAAGAAAACAATTTGTATACAGGATCTTTTATGGTAATTGATATCTGTTAAATGAAGACAATATTAGAATCGCCAAGGTTTTTCAATCGCTATATTTTAGTTACACTATAATAAAAAGAAGATTCTATTAAAAAAAGTAGTGACGGTAGGAATTCATTCCTACCGTCACTATATTAAATTAAGTCTATATGAATTACCTTTTCTATTACAGTGTTTTTAGCTTTAAATTACGCCATAGAACTTTTATGCCGCCGCCATCATGTATTTGAAGCGCTATACGTCCTTGTCCTGCACCGATTTTCTCATCATCAAAGTTGACCATCTCTTGTCCATTAAGCCATGTCGTTACTTTGTTACCCTGAACGAGTATACGCATAGTATTCCAGTCGCCAACCTTAAGAAACTCTTCTTTCTCTTTAGGTATTTGAATCAACCATCCTCTGCCGTACGATTCGTAGATGCCACCTGTTCCATGACCTTTAGGCGCTACTTCTACTTGCCAGCCATTCACTTTTACATCTTCTTCGATAAACGAACGGATAAATACTCCCGAATTCCCATCTGCTTCTTGTTTAAATTCAACAGTCAGGTCAAAATTATCATAATATTCGCGCGTAGCTAGATACCCATATTGTTTGTCAGGACCGCTTTCGCAGACCAAAAGTCCATCTTGTACGTACCATTTTTCTGTTCCATAAACGTCCCAGCCTTTCAGGTCAGTCCCGTTGAACAGATTTACTTCTTTCGATTTCGTTGGTAGTTCTTTAATCTTTATATTGCGGAACGATGCCGGATATCCATGATCCTGAAGACATAATACACCTTTTTTCGCCAGTCCGTATTCTGGAGCATCTTTCCATTTTCCACTATTCTTTCGTTCGAACCAATCATCAGTCCATGCTTCGAACTCTAATATTTTTACACCATTCAACCAGTGTTCTACATGTCCATTGTCAAATACAATTTTAGAATTGTTCCATTCTCCCTGAGGATTGACTTTCATTTTTGTTGTATCAGGAATATGCATAGCATAATCTGCACCCAGATCTTGCCAGGCTTCAAGTTTTTCCGCGAAATTAGGGGTGTCTATCAATTGGTATTCAGGTCCTGTAACATACGGAACTTTATATTGGGGTCTTTCCACTACATGATATAGCATACCACTATTCCCACCTTTCGATAATTTCCAATCCCAAGATAGCTCGAAATTTTCATACTTTTTTTCTGTAACAATGTATCCACTGGCATCGCTACCATCACCTTTAGCCTGAATGCAGCCATCTACAACATGCCAAGGCTCTGTGAGTGATGTGCCATTGTAGTCGCGCCATCCATTAAGTGTTTCTCCATCAAATAAAAGTTGCCAACCTTCTTGCTTCTCTTTTTCGGTCAGAGTGTTGGGTTTTTCTCCACCGATGCAGGCTGTAAAAGATACTGCCACAATGGAGCATAGTGTCAGTAGGATTTTAGGAGTCTGTTTTTTAATTGTAAACATCATATTTGATTTTGGTTTATAAATAGGTTAAACTTATCGGTAAAGATAATGAATTATGTATAAAACACTTACTGCTCAGCAGCAACACTTTGTATAAATCTACTTTTTGGGACGAATGACCCAATAATGCTGACGTATCGAATAAGTGTATAATCTTCTGTATAGTAGTGATCTATATGTTTACTATTTAGAGTGATTATTTATTGTCAGTTCTGTATGCATCCACAGCTTTTTTAACCGAACCATGTAGTAATAGTAAATGCTTTGCTTGTTCATAATCCAAGCCTAACTCTTCGGATACCATGCGTGTTCCCCTGTCTACAAGTTTTGCATTCGATAATTGCATGTTGACCATTCGGTTACCTTTCACCCGTCCTAATTTTATCATGGTAGCCGTAGTGATCATATTCAATATCATTTTTTGACCTGTGCCGGATTTCATGCGCGAACTACCTGTGACATATTCAGGGCCAACTATCATTTCTATTGCTATTTCTGCTTCCTGAGCAATAGGCGAATCGGGATTGCTAGAGATGGATGCTGTAAGAATTCCATGTTTGCGAGCTTCACGTAAAGCTCCTACAACGTATGGCGTTGTACCTGATGCAGCAATCCCAATTACTGTATCTTTATCATTTATGTTGTGAGCTTGTAATTCCGTCCAGCCCGATTCCATATTGTCTTCGGCTTTTTCTACCGGGTTGCGCAATGCTGTATCGCCTCCTGCAATGAGCCCGATAACGAATGTTTTTGGCATGCCAAATGTTGGTGGAATTTCGGAAGCGTCCAATACACCAAGACGTCCGCTAGTACCTGCTCCCATATAGAAAATACGCCCTCCTTGTTGCATCCGGGGTACTATTTGCGAAACAAGTTTTTCTATTTGTGGTATTGCCTTTTCTACAGCTAAAGCTACTTTTTTATCTTCATTGTTTATGTCTGTCAAGAGTCCAAGTACAGACTTGTTCTCAAGATTGTCATATAGCGACGGTTGCTCTGTTATCTTTACAAAAGCCATGTTGAATTAATTATGTATTGTTTGACATTCGCCTGCATAGTATTTTATGAGACCCTCCATCGGAGACTGAGAGATGATACCTACTTTAATATTTAAGTCAGCACCAACTTTGCGTACCAAATCTTTATAATAGTATGCTACCGACCCGGTGAAATGCACATCATTATTTTTGTAGTCATATTGCATCACATTTTTTACAAAAAAGTCTTTGAAAGCATTGTATACTAGATCATAAACCGTTTTATCGTGTATATTCTCTACCAAAAACGGTGATAAACTTGCCAAAAAACGATTTGCAAGAGGTTGTCTATATACCATATCCAGAATAGCTGCTGGGGTGAGATCAAATTCTTTCAGGAATTTTTCTTTCAACCCTTTTGTTAATTGGTTTTTCAGGCATGCTCCTAAGAATAAGCGTCCAAGTACAGCACCGCTTCCTTCGTCACCTAATACATAGCCAAGAGGTGAAACGTTCTCAACAATCTCTTCTCCGTCATAAAAACAAGAGTTTGATCCTGTGCCAAGTATGCAAGCGATACCTTTTTTTGTTCCACATAATCCTTTTGCCGCTGCAACCAAATCACTATTTACTTCAATGTGAGATGTCTTTATGTTATCTGCTATCGCATCTCTTACAATTTTATTCTTTTCGGGTGATGCACATCCTGCACCAAAAAAATGGACAGAATCTATTGTGTGTCCATTGAGGACGGGGTTAATAACTTTCTTTATTTCTTCACTAATATCTTCTCGAGACCGAAAAAACGGATTTGCTCCTTTGGTAGAAATCTGTTTGATCTCTTTAGTACCTTCTACTAAACGCCAATCGACCTTTGTAGAGCCGCCATCTGCTAATAATATCATATTTTAATATAGATTTTCTTTTTATACAATATGTTTCCTATTATCCAATTAAATCCTACAAACAAAAGGGCATATACAAGCGAACCGAGGTAATTACCCAGATAAGGTTGTAGGCAGATTTGATATATGAAATTTTTTAAATTAATTATATTTCCGTCATATGTAAAAATTATGTTTCCGAGCAAAATAGAGAAAATACCTGCTGCAACATATATAAATAAAGGATTTACACCGAATGATTCAAAAAATACACTCCATTTTTTATGCCCTTTTATATCAATGATCCATATCAGAAGAGCAAGCAACGTTGATGCTAACCCACATGTTGCCAAAACAAATGTAGGAGACCATATTTTTTTGTTAATCGGACAACCGTAACTAAGTAAAAAGCCCAAGAATGTCATTACCGCTCCGATTATAAATAAACGTTGTATTCGCTCGTTATTGTCTTTGGTTGTTAGGAGAATTTCTCCGCAACAGAATCCAATTAGTACGTGGCAGATTGCAGGAATTGTACTTAATAGCCCTTCAGGGTCAATTGCCAAACCGCTATCTTTATACATGTGATTTGTACCCAAAACAGCTCTGTCAAAGACTGAGATAATATTATCCTCGCTAAAGTCGAATCCGTTGCCAAATAAGAGCAGTAAAAAATATCCAATGAGTGTAACAACTATGATATAAGGGATATACTTATGTTTTACAAATATAGCTATCAGAGCTGTAGCACCGTATGTAAGTGCCAGTCGTTGCATAACACCGAGTATTCGGATATGCTCGAAGTTTGTAATAGCTGTTATAAATCTTTCAAAAAAGCCAATATCTTCACTCGATAGACTATTAAATGTTCTGAATGACAATGAGAGCCAGCCCAATCCAATCCCGATGAGGAATATAACTACCGTTCTTTTTAGTATTTTGAAGAGTGTAGGCTTGCTGAACTCAAAATTGAATTTTCTTAACGAGACGTAAGTTGATATTCCCATAATAAACATGAAAAATGGGAAAACCAAGTCGGTAGGAGTTAGTCCATGCCACGCTGCATGTCCCAGAGGCGAATATATATAGCTCCACGAACCCGGGTTATTTACCATTATCATTCCGGCAATGGTTATTCCCCGCAGTATGTCGAGAGATAGGAGTCTGCTACTTGGTTTTTGAGTCATTTGTTACTTTTTTTATATTGCTTATAATCAAGTATTATGGTGCTAAAAGGTGACAAAAGTGACACTTTTTCGGTATGTTTATATTGTAACCTTTTGCTTTGTAATTTTCAAATTGGTATCTCAAATAACTATTTATATAGATAATATTTTTTTGATGTCTTTTTAAACGGTTCTGTTTCTTTATACCAAAAATCTTTTATATCATCGAATCTATTATTCTTAGCAAATGTAAGTCTTACATAGTCACTTCCCGAAACCTGGTCAAACATTCTATAGCGTTTATCATTCGCATTGTCAAAAATAGCTTTGTCAGGATACAATCTAGCTATTTCCTGCATCACATAAAACTGTATTTCGGATAAACGAGCTTTTTCATAATTCATTATATGTACTTGTACACCTTCCAGTTGCTCTCCTTGTCCTACAGAATAGAACGGTTTCAGATATATTGGTCTGAAATGTATCCCCGGCAAGTGTAATTTGTTAAGATTATCAGCCAGATCGCTGACTTTGATCCATTGGGCAGCAAACATCTGGAATGGAATTGTATAACCTACACCGATAGACATATAGCCTAATTCACCTAAGATTCCGGATACGGGATACATAACTGCTGAAATTGGTTGTGGAATATGAGGTGAAGATGGAATCCATTGCAATCCTGTTTGCTCGTACGTCATTTTACGCTTCCAGCTTTTCATTTTTACTACGTGCAGTTTACACTGTCTGCTTAGCATATTCTCTCCGTTTAGCAGCAATGCTAATTCACCGCAAGTCAACCCATATACATAAGGTATTTTGAACTGGCTTACAAAAGAAATAAATTTGTCGTCAACCAATCCGCCTTCAACTTTTAAACCTCCTAGAGGATTTGGTCTGTCGAGAACTACGAACTCCACATTGTTTTCCGCAGCAGCCTGCATTGCTAGTCCCATTGTACTAATGTAAGTGAACGAACGGCAACCTATGTCTTGTATATCATATACCAGCACATCAATGTTTTTAAGCATCTCGGTAGAAGGAAAACGTGTTTTTCCATGTAATGAATATACGGGTAATCCTGTTTTCGGGTCTGTTACATTATCTACATGATCTCCTGCGTGCGCATCGCCTCTTACTCCATGTTCGGGAGCAAAAAGAGCAACTAACTGTACATTCTTTGCTTCATGAAGAATATCGATGGTAGATTTCATATTATTGTCTACCCCTGTAGGATTTGTTATAAGTCCCACACGCTTTCCTTCTAGTATTTTAAAGTTTTGTTCTTTTAAAACTTCGATTCCTGTCTTAATCTTTATCTTCTGTGCGAAGGTTGTGAAAGAGAACAAGAATAATAGTGATAATATTATCGATACTTTTTTCATTGTTGATTACTTTTTATTGTTTTTAAGATTCTTTATCCGTTGCTTTACCATAGCTTGGATTTATCTTCAGTAAAGAAACAGCAATGATCGGAATAATGCTACAGATCATTACCCAAATGAAGAAGTGATTGTATCCTAATTGTTCTTGAAGCCATCCTGCAAACATACCCGGAATCATAAGGCCTAGAGCCATAAAGGCGGTACAAAAAGCATAATGGGATGTTTTATGTTCCCCCTCAGAGAAATACATTAGATATAACATATATGCAGTAAAACCAAATCCGTAACCAAATTGCTCAATAAATACACAAATATTTATTATTAATAGATTATCCGTTTGGCTAAAACTTAAATAAAGGAATGTTGCAATGGTAAGTAACATACTTAATGTCATTGGCCATAACCATTTCTTTAATCCACCTTTTGCGGCTACCAATCCACCTATAATACCTCCCAGTGTAAGCCCGATAATACCGATTGTACCGTATACTAATCCAACCTCACCTGTCGTTAGTCCTAAACCACCTACATCTTTTGAATCTAATAGAAACGGATTAATAAGCTTCAGTAGTTGAGCTTCAGAAAAACGATAAGTGAGCATGAAAAATATAGCAATACCTATTTGTGGTTTCTTAAAGAATGTAACAATCGTTGTTCCAAACTCTCGTAAGATAGATTTAGTTGTAATGTGCGCATGCGGTATATCCGAATCCGGTTTAGGTAATGCAACTCTGTGGTAGAAGCTGAAAAATATAAATAATCCGGCTAATACAAAAAAGGTGACAGACCATGCAAAAGGGATATTCCCTGATAGACCTTTGTATTCAGCAGAACTAGCAGTCGTTAATTTAGGATCTATCTGAAAAATAAGATATGCGGGTTTATTCCAGTTATTCTGGTTAAAAGATAGCCGTTCCCCATGTAGCAAAGAAATACTATTATCTCCTCGATTCATGGTTGTGTTTAAGATCATTTCTTTTCCTTCTTCTGGTTTCTTCGACAACCATATTGCTTGGATAGCAATATTTCCAGTATGATCGGCTTCTGTAACGTAACGTTTTTCTCCGAAGTTATTTTTTATCCAATTCCCAAAAGGGTTTGAAATGTTTTTTTTCCACCAACCGTCTTCCTTTTTTTTATCTTCCTTTTCTTTTAATATAAAGCCATTTTTTATGTTTGATTCTGAAACCTTTGTCAGGATAACTGTCAAACTATCTTTATTCACTTTGTGTGTCCCTATTTGTATAATATTTTTATCTGTAATGAAATGTATATCTCCATCTTGCTCAGTAATATTTTGCACTTTCGGTACAAATAAAGTAGATTGGGAGTATTGAGGGGATGCATCAATATTTACTGTAACAGGTTCACATCCCGATGTACTTTCCAGAAAGCCTGCAAGAATAATGAGTACTCCTTGGCCCATAATGATTGCGATACGGAAAAACGTACTTCTGATTCCTACGTATTTAGCTTGATCGTTAGAGTTAAGCCCTAACATATAAAATCCATCCGCAGCGATGTCATGTGTTGCAGAACTAAAGGATAATAATGCAAAAAATGCTAATGTAGCTTGAAAAAAGAATGGAACAGGTATAGTAAAAGCAATTCCTGCAAATCCGGCTCCAATTAGTAATTGCATCGTTATTATCCACCAACGTTTGGTTTTCAATAAATCGACAAAGGGACTCCATAAGAATTTAAGAACCCATGGTAGGTACAACCAACTCGTATAAAGCGTTATATCTGCATTTGATATGCCCATCCGCTTATACATAATAACAGAAATTGTAACTACAGCAACATTCGGTAGACCTTCAGCTAGATAAAGCGATGGAATCCATGCCCACGGTGATTTTTTCTTTTCTTTCATGGTTTTATCCTTCGTATAAATTTATTTAATATAACTTTTCAATAGTTGCATCGAGATAATAATGCAACAATATTTGATTGTATTGATAGCCTTTTTCACCCATCACTGCAGCACCTATCTGGCAAAGGCCGACACCATGTCCCCAGCCGGCTCCTGTTAAGATGAATTGATCATCTTTTTTGTCGACAGTAAAAGCAGAACTATACAAGTGAGATTCTGACAAAGTACGCCTGATTTCCAATTCTTTGCCGATGGTCATGGTTTTCTTAGATCCTACTATTTTCAGCTTGATTAATCGTCCTGATGTTCCTCTTTCTATAGCGATTAGTTCTTGAATTGTTCCGAAATCTATACCTGAACGCCTGTATGCCAATTCGGATAATTCTGTTTGGGTGTATACTACTTGCCAACGATAAAAGTCGGTTGTTTCCTGATCATAATTATTCAGAACCTGACTTAATATCTTTTTATCTTGCGTATTGCAAAATGCAGAAGGACGAGTATGTATCCATTTTATGGATTCCTGTTCTTGTGTCAGGTCAGGTATATCCTTTGTACTGTCATCATCTCTTAGTTTTACTAGGTAGGGGAATTTTGTATCTTCCCAGCAGTTTTGAAACTCTTCGACAATTCCTCCGCAACATTTAGAGAAACGAGCATCGCATATTTTGTTCTCAGACTTTAGTACTTGACCTTTGGTTTCTTCTATAGCTTGTTTAACGATATCAATATTTGAGTTGGCTCTTGTTATGCCCTGATAACGCTGACAATGATCGTCTGCGCATACGTCAAAATTGACGTGGTCTTCTCTATCGTACCAACGAATTCTTTCATCTTCAGTTTCGATGAAAGTGGTATATTTTTCTTCTTGTGCAATAATCTCGCGATTTTTTTCTATTTGGGCTAAGAGCCAACTACGAGATATCACTGCGTGAGCTTTTAGTAATTCGAGAGAAGCAGTGGCACTCATCTCGGAAGATATAACACTTGTCAGGTAATCTTCTACACTGATAATATTGATTGCAGTGATCGTATCATTCTCTACTATTAGTTTCAATGCTCCTTGAAATTCTTGATCTTCCTTCCGTTCCCAGTGGAAGTTGATGCCAATTACGACATCTTTAATAGTGAATGATGCATCTTTATGTTTTGGTTCGAAATATAATTCATCATAGGCACTTCCATTCCATACGATTTTTCCATCGATGAAAGAAACGGTGTTTTCTCCAGAGGCTTCTTGTCCTTGGTATAAATAGGCATCATTGAGAATAAAAGTTATTTTTTTATTCCATAAAATGCCGACACTTACTTTTGGTTCCATACGCTTTGTTTTATCTTATCGGTAATAGACTGCATTTGTTGAATGTCGATACATATCTCTTTTAATATGAGAGAAATGTCTTCTTTCGTAATCTTTTCAAAATCTTTTTCAAGAGGAGTGATAAATACACCTCCCAAATCTACAGAGGCAGGGCTGATTAGCAAGTTTTCTTCACCTTCGGCAAAGAAGCAAGCCGGACGGTGCTTTTCTCGAGGAAAGATGCAACTGTACCATATATCATTGTTGTACCAAGTGATGATATTCACCATTGGCTCCTGATCGCCTTCTTTTACTTCAAGGAGGTTATATAACAGCTTAAAAAAACGGATGGCTTCTTCTCTATCTTTTGTCTCAATCAAAAAACAATTTCTTTGATAGCTTTTTAATGCAGAAACCCCTGTTGATTCGGTTGTATATATCGTTTCTTTTGGTAGGGACTCTATGTCATTTTCTATTGGCAAGAATCCTTTTATCCCCGCCTGAAAGTGCGCGTGGTCGGGTGCCGAAGCTCCACATTTAGGTCCATTGTAAAATATAGTATATTCACACAGGCTTTTTGCCAAGTCGAGCATATCACTATATCTGTTGAAGATAAGTTGATCGGTATGCTCGTATGTTGGTATTGTAAAGTGTTCAGGAAAAATAGGAAATGGATTTACAAGTATCTGATAGTTTTTGGCAAAGTCAATTCCTCTTTGTTCTTTTGGTAGATTATTTGGACAAAGGAAGCATTTTCTTTCCTGTATGGATTTCGCATCTACTTTTGCAGCAGATGATTGAATGCGTGCAGGATTGAATTGAACCCTTATTTTAAATCCATCAAAATGAAACTCTTTTGTTTTTACACGGTTAAGAGCTTCAAAATTTATTCTTGCCAAATCCCATTCTTTCAACTGAGATTGTAATAGCTCTTTTGCTTCTTTAGATGTACGATCCATATCTTTTTATTTGGCATCAAAAAATGAGGGCTTTTTCATGAGTAGTAAATCCAACCCTCATTTTTTCAAACTTTTTTAATTACAATTACCTATTGCTTTTGTTAAGAGCAATACGAGCTTCAACTTCCCATGTGCGAATTCTATCCTTATATGTATTGTGTGCATTCATCTTCACTATGTCTAATGATGCATCAGAGTTGTCATCCCAACGGCGGCAGAGGTATAAGACATCATATATACGTCCTATTTGGTAGTTGCGCGAAAAATGTAGGCCTAACGCATAATCTTCTCCGTAACTGGTATTAGGTACTTTGATTTCTCTCAGAACAGGCGTGTAAAATGCACGTGGAGCACCCAAGCCGTTTATACGCAAAGCATTGTTTCGTCCATTGTCTGGTGTCCATTCTTTATGATCAATAATACCCGGAGGTATCATTTTCATATCGAAGTCGGTAAGCATATATGTTCCTACTACCATGGCGCAGTTTTGTTCGTAGAATGCATCTACTATTTTTTGCAAGGTATTTTCATCAGAATATACATCATCACTATCCAATTGGACTGCAAATTTTCCACACTTCGGGTGGTGTACACCGGCATTCCAACAACCTCCTATTCCCAGTTCTTTATTTTCGGGAATAACGTGGATAAGGCGTTCGTCTGTAAATTTGTCAATAGCTTCGGTGGTGCCATCGGTAGAATAGTTATCTACGATAATAAGATTGAACTTAAAGTTTGTTTTCTGGCTTAGTACAGATTTTATCGCATCAGAAATTGTTTTGATACGGTTTCTGACAGGAATTATTACCGAAGCCTCGTACTCAAAGTTTACCTGATCAAATTCTACTTTTCGGAAGTTAGGAGCTAAGTATGCACCAATTTTCTTCAAGTGTTCTGTACATGCTTTTTCCATCTCAATTTGCACTTCCCGATTTTTAGGATCTACGTAGTCAAAAACTTTTTCGCCGCTTTTACGGGTATCGTTTTCTATTTCTGTATATAAATATTCGTTTATATGTACAATCTCGGATTCTTGAGATACTTTTAATCGAAGATCATATATGCCTGCAAACTTATACTCTGCCTCCATATCGGCTACAGCTTTCTTTAATCTGTCGGACTTGTATATTAATACAGACCCGAAATTGAAATCGTCCCGCAAACTCCCTTTCTGGTATGTGATCACAGGACTGTTTTTCTTTTCGTTATTTGCTATTTGATAATGATCGGCATACACCATTCCTGCACCTGAGTCAGCTGCTATTTGCAACATACGGTCTAAGGCAAACATGCCAAGGCGTAGACTTGCAGACTTGGTGTAGATCAGCGTATATTCAGCGTCGGCTTTAGATGCTATTTTCTTTATTGTTGCTGTTGAGCGTAGCGTATCTATATCTAATATGTCGCAACCTTCAATGGTTTCTTGATTATCGTTTTCTTTTAGCAGATATATTTTATTTACTAGCTCAGATTCCTTAAGAGATAATATAGTCTCTTTTACTTGACTTACGCTTTGAAAAGGTATAAAACAATTGATCTTCATCATTTTCAGTTTATTTCGTTTGATAATATTCTACTGTTGATTTATTTTTGGTTGTAAGAATAAACAATCCTATGAATGTTAATATAGCATTTATAATTAATATTTCGTAGCTAAACCTATATCCGTTGAACCATATTTCGGAGTTTTTATCCAGAATAAAACAGATTATAGGTGCTATAATTGTAACTAATGGTATATATCTGTCTTTGACTGCCTTTTTCGTAAAAATACCAAAGGCAAATAAGCCTAATATAGGACCGTACGTATAGCTGGCCAGAATATATACGGCATCAATAACGGAAGTATTGTTAAGTAGGTCTATTATGATGATTGTCACTCCCATCGTTATAGCCATGCCTATGTGAACTTTTTTCCGTATCTGTGCTACCTCTTTTTCTGATTTTTTCTTTGTGCTTTCCAGTATGTCTACCGTAAAAGATGTAGTCAGAGCTGTCAATGCGGATCCGGCAGCAGCATAGGCAGCAGATATCAAACCGATAATAAACAATACGCCGACTATGGTAGGGAAGTATCCGCCCGTGGCTAGTAGGGGAAATATTTCATCGCTTTTTCCGGGAGTAGATATATTGTTCTGAAATACATAGATATATAATAAAACCCCGAGCATTAAGAACAATAGATTAATTATTAATTGCATTGAACCACTGATAATAATATTTTTTTGAGAATCGCTGGAATTCCTACAGCTCATATTTTTCTGCATCATATCTTGATCTAGTCCTGTTGTGGCTATCACAGTAAATATGCCGGCAAGAAACTGTTTGAAAAAGAAGCGTCTGTCATTTATATCATCAAAGAAAAAAGTTTTAGAGAAATCATGTTCGTTAATGCTTGATAACATACTCGAAAAATTAAGACCTAAGTCTGATGCAATATAATAGATACATAATCCTACGGAAACAATTAAGCAGAATGTTTTTAAAGAATCTGTCCATATTAATGATTTTACTCCACCCTTGTATGTATAAAGCCATACCAACCCGACTGTAAATACCACATTCAAAATAAAAGGAAGCTTAAGTGGTGCAAAAACTAATAGTTGCAATACGATACACACTAAAAATAATCGAACAGCAGCTCCCAACATCTTAGATATGAAAAAGAGCCAAGCACCTGTTTTATATGATGCAATACCAAAGCGGTTTTCTAAATATTCATATATGGATGTCAGGTTCATCTTGTAAAATAAAGGAACCAGAACAAATGCAATAATAAATTGTCCTAGGACAAACCCCATCACCATCTGCATATACGAAAATCCACTGGTGGCAACCATACCCGGGACAGATACAAAAGTTACCCCAGATATAGCAGATCCAATCATAGCAAAGGCAACGACATACCATGGCGATTTACGGTTTCCGGTAAAGAATCCCTGATTGTCTGCTTTGCGTCCTGTTATATATGATATGGCAAAGAGTATGCTAAAATAAAATGCTATAGTTAATAGTACTAATATAGGACTCATTCAACTGTTTTTTTATTCTTCGTATAATAGATAAGGCTTCCGCTGATTCTTGAAATTTTCAACGTCATCTTTCCACATTTCTTTAATCTCTGAGGCCGATTTTCCTTGTTTGATCATATCTCGTACATAACTTACTCCAATGAGTTTTTCAAAAAAAGGAGTAAAGAACTTGTCTCCCATGTTTAAATTTTTATATGCATCTATAATATACGAGAGATCAATTCCTTTCTTGTATATATCTTCGTCGGATATGTTTCTTAAATCTACTCCATAGCATTTTTGATTTAAAAGAGGCGGATTCTTTGCTCCGGGTATGCTTTTGGGTGTAAAAGAGAATGTATATCCTTTCATTTGAGGATGACCGTATACCTGAAATGGATAAGTTGTACCTCGTCCCAAACTCACAGGTGTCCCTTCGAATAAGCATGTTGATGGATACAGATATATTGATTTCATATTCGGTAAATTAGGAGATGGAGCTATAGGCAATTCATAGAGGGTTTTATGGGTGTAATTTTTGCATTTAACCACTGTCAGGTCACAAGCCCGGTTTTCTGTAAGCCAATGTTCACCATTCACCATCAGAGCCAACTCTCCTAAAGTCATTCCATGTACTATGGGTATCGGGAGCCATCCTACGCCTGATTTATATTTCATGTCTAGTATAGGCCCATCTACATAATGTCCATTTGGATTAGGACGATCTAAGACGATAAATTTTTTGTTATATTCTGCACATACATCCATAAGTCTTACCATTGTAATATAATAGGTGTAGAATCGAAGACCAACATCCTGTATGTCGAATAGCATAACATCAAATGAATCCATCGCTTCTTTACTTGGCTTGCGACTGTTGCCGTCATATAAGGATCTTATAGGTATACCTGTTTTTTTGTCCACCGAATTCGAAACATGTTCTCCTGCGTCAGCATCACCTCTAAATCCATGTTCGGGAGAGAAGATAGATGTTACATTAACTTTCTCTTGTACTAATATATCTACTAAGTGTTTATTTCCAACCATGCCTGTATGGTTAGATAATACAGCTATACGCTTATCTTTTAATAATGGTATGTATTCTTCTGTTAATTCCGCAGCAACAATCGGGCTATTCTGTCCGTACATGTTTGCCATAAAAAGCAATAAAAGGGCTATATTCAAAAGTCTTTTCATAGTTTAATCCTTTGATTGTTAATTCTAATTCGAACTCCAAAGATAAGATATTAGAGATTATATAGTTCAGTGGCTTTAATTTTATTAGGATTACACAACAAATATAAGAGGATATCTTTAATTAGGCATCTTTATCATTATAATAAATTGTTAAATTAACAATAATTTAGTGTTATATACAGATATTTGCATTGTTGGCAATGCTGTTATATATTTATTTCTTTAAGTATCTTTGTTTAGTTCTTATTTTTGGTCTGTATTTTCTCTTTTTATAGTTATTTTTAGTATTTGGAGTGGTTTGATGATATTAATATATATTGTTTTCTGCTTATTTGGGTTCGTGTGCTTTTTCTCTTTTATATGTCTAACATATTATCTATTAGGTATATATTTTAATCTTGTGAATATTGTATTGTATAAAATTTATGTATAAAATATAATAAATATTAAAATTAATGAATGACTCAAAAAATGTATCTAAAAACCTTATATATTTGTATAGTTCAAGTCGGGAAGTGATCTTATTTATTCAGCTTATCTATACAAACCTTGTTTATATGAAGAACCTATCTTGCCGTTTACCTCTATTAATATCCTTATTGTTGCTTGCTGGAATAATAAAAGGGCAAAGTTTCAATTTTGCTCTAGTAACAGATACGCATGTAACGAAAGATTCTTTGGCTTATAATGATTTAAAACGTACTGTTGATCAGATCAATAAAACGCCCGATATTAGTTTTGTTTTGGTTACGGGTGATTTAACTGAAGAGGGAGATAGGGCATCTTTAGAAAAGGTAAAAAGTTTGTTGGATCAACTTAGTGTGAAATATTATCCGTTATCGGGCAATCATGAGACTAAATGGAGCGAATCCGGTGCTACTGATTTTGGCCATATTTTCGGCTCAGAACGATTTAAGTTCGAATATAATGGAATTACATTTCTAGGATTTGCTACAGGGCCAATAATTCGGATGATGGATGGGCATGTTGCACCCCAAGATGTAGCATGGTTGAGAAATGAATTTTCATCTGCTAAGCCAGGCACACCTTTTGTTCTTGTAACACACTATCCTTTGCAAGATGGAGATGTCGATAATTGGTATGAAGTAACAGATTTAGCAAGGAAATACAACGTTAAAGTAGTTTTAGGAGGTCATTATCATCGTAACCTATTGTTTTCTTATGATGATATACCCGGTATTTTGAATAGATCTAATTTGCGAGATAAATCGGATGGATTGGGAGGCTATTCCTTATATAGAGTAACACCAGACTCAATATTGGTTTATGAACATAAAATAGGACAAGAGCCTAAAAAATGGGGTGGGTATTCTTTATCTCAAAAATATTACACTGAAGATAATTCTATTTATAAGCGACCATCAGACTCTGTAAATCACATTTATCCTCAAGTAAAAGAAAAATGGATTACAAATATAGGCAACACTATATATTCATCTCCTGTTGTTTATCAGAATAAAGTTTATGTCGGAGATGATTCGGGCATTTTATCTTGTTTGGCTTTGCGAGACGGGAAGGAGATTTGGCGCTTTAAAACAAATAACAGAATTGTTGGAACTCCTGCTGTAAGCAACGATATTGTTGTTTTTGGGTCTGCGGATAAGTATATATATGGAATACATGCAAATACAGGTAAGCAGATATGGAAATATCCGGCAAAAGAAGCTGTTTTAGGAGCCGTTACAATTGAGGATGGAATTGCTTATATTGGTGCTAGTGACCATACGATGAGAGCTATAAATATAAAAGATGGCTCGCTTGTCTGGGAGTACAGTCAGGTTGAAGGGTATATAGAGACTCGTCCTTTAATTTATGAAGACAAGGTTATTTTCGGAGCTTGGGATAACAATATGTACGCTTTGGATAAAAAGACGGGTGGTTTTTTGTGGAAATGGAATGGCGGTTTGACTCGTATGCATTTTTCTCCGGCAGCAGTGTGGCCTGTAGCCGCACATGGTAAGGTGTTTTTTACGGCTCCGGATAGGGTAATGACCGCTGTAGATGTACAAACGGGCAACACAGTTTGGCGCACAAAAGAATCAATGGTTCGTGAGACAATAGGTTTATCCATCGATAAAACCAGACTGTATAGTAAAACAATGCAAGATAGTGTTGTTTGTTATTCAGTATTAAGTGATACACCGAATAAAATATGGTCTGTTAATGCTTTTTATGGATATGATCATGCCCCATCAATGCCAGTGGAAAAGAATAATATTGTATATGGCAGTACCAAGAATGGAATTGTTTTCGCTCTGGATGCGAGAACGGGCAAACTATTATGGAAACATAAAAAAGGGAATTCATTAATAAATACAGTAGTTCCCTTAGGCAATAAAGAATGTCTATTTTCTTCTAGTGAAGGGATTGTTGGTCTTTTGTCTTATCGGTAAATAGAAGAAAATCACAAATTAAATATTTATATAACCTTTTATTAAATGGACGTATGAAAAAAATATAGACCTAAACTAATCTTAAATCTTCTCATGTTTTATACTTATTAGGAAAAAGTATTTTTTAAATTTTAATAAACAAAGCATCATGAATAACTCAAAAACAAACAGAAAAACACTACCAAAGAAAATTCTTTGTTTGTTAGCTATTGGGCTGGTTTGCTCATTTACGGTTGAAGGTCATGCTTCTGATACGAAATCGAATGCATTGATCGAGCAACAACAAGCAAAGGTAACTATTCAAGGGAAAGTTATAGATTCTAAAGGAGAACCACTTATTGGTGTTAGCGTAACCGTGAAAGGAACAATTGATGGAACTCTAACCGATTTAGATGGTGCATATAGTATCACTACTACTACCGATGCCAGCCTAACTTTTACTTATGTAGGTTACAAGTCTCAGACCGTCGTGGTTGGTAATCATAAGTCTATTAATGTGACTATGATTGAAGATGTAACTATGATGGATGAAGTAATTGTCGTTGGATATGGAGTGATGAAGAAAAGTGATGTAACAGGCGCTATATCTTCAGTTAAGTCTGATGCAATTGGTCGCCAGCCTGTGTCTAATGTAGCGCAAGCTTTGCAAGGACAAGCTCCTGGTGTTATCGTTACGTCTAACTCTGGTGCACCCGGCGGTTCTATAAACGTAAGAATCAGGGGTATTGGTACTGTAAATAATTCAGATCCATTATATGTGGTTGATGGAATGCCTGTAAGTAATATTGATTATTTAAGTACTTCAGATATACAATCTATGGAAATACTTAAAGATGCTTCTGCTACAGCTATTTATGGGGCAAGAGGTGCGAATGGTGTTGTATTGATCACTACTAAACAAGGAAAAGCAGGGAATACTACAGTTACTTTAGATGCTTATTATGGAGCAAGTAAAATCAATAATAAGCTGGATTTGTTAAATGGCTCTCAATGGTATGACTTACAAACGGAAATAAATAAAGTGAGAGGCTCTGCACCAATAGACTTAAGTAAAGTGAGTAGGGATACATCTACGGATTGGATGAAGGAAATTACGCGTACGGCTGCCATACAAAGTTATAATCTTGGAATTTCCGGGGGGATGGTAGATGAATATACATATAATTTGGGAGTAGGATATATCGACCAGGAAGGTACAATAAAGAAGACTGATTATCAACGTCTGTCTTTGAGGCAAAATGTAGAGAAAACTGTTATAAAGAAAATTCTTTCTGTAGGAACTAATCTTAATATATCACAGTCTAAAACTAATAAAATACTTGAAGGTAGTAATACTGTTGGTATAGTAAACTCTGCCATTAAGTTAGAACCGGTTATTCCTGTACGTGATGCTAATGGTAAATATGGTTATTCACCATATGTAGATTATAATAATCCTGTTGCTGATATTGATTTTACAAACAATAAAAGCAAAATAACTAGTATTGTTGGGAACATATATGCAGATCTGAACTTCTTGAAATACTTTAAATTCAAAACTAGCTTTGGTGTAGATATGAGAAAGACTGATGATTATCAGTTTACTCCTGTATATACAGTGTCGAGCTATCAGAAAAATACTGTGAATATGGTTACTCGCGGATATCTAAAATATGATTACTATGTTTGGGAAAATACTCTAAATTACAATAGAGTCTTTGCTCAGAAGCATACGTTGAATGCACTTGTTGGCTATACTAGAGAATGGGGACGTACAGAGACTTTGGAAGGTAGTAAAAAGAATACTCCAAACGATAACCCAGACCTGCAATATCTCGATGCAGCACAAGATGCATCATCAGCCACGGCTACAGGGATAGCATATGAGTCGGCATTGATCTCATATTTGGGGCGTATTAATTATGATTTTGACGATCGCTACTTGATTACTGCATCTGTGCGTCGAGATGGTTCTTCTCGATTCGGTAGCAAGCATCAATATGGTAACTTCCCTTCTTTTGCTTTAGGTTGGAAGGTATCGAATGAAGATTTCTTTAAAAATTTAAATGCAGATTGGGTCTCTTCATTGAAGTTGAGAGCAGGTTGGGGACGTATAGGAAATCAGAATATTGATAACTATATATATCAGAATTTATTATCTTCTAATATTCAGTATTCATATTTATTTGGTAATGGTTCTGCTCAACAATTATTCCAAGGATTAACAGCCGTAAAAATGGGTAATGCAGATGTGAAATGGGAAACTACAGAATCTACAAATGTGGGATTAGATGCTAACTTTCTTAATGGCAGGTTAAACTTTAGTGGAGAGTATTACTATAAGAAAACCAAAGATATGTTGGTTACAGAGCCTATTCCTAACTATTTAGGTTTTGAAAGTGGACCGGTAACAAACATTGGTAGTGCAGAGAATAAAGGCTTTGAGTTTGATGTTAGTTGGAGAGATCAAATTAGTACAGATTTCAGCTATAATGTAGGCTTTAATATTTCTACTATTAAGAATAAGATGTTGAGTATAGGTAGTGGTTCTCCATTAACCGGAGGTTCCCTTAGAAACGGGAATGCAACAATAACGCGCGTAGGAGATCCTATTGGAGCATTTTATGGATATAAGACAAATGGATTAGTGCAAACGGCTGAGCAGCTTGCTGAGGTTAAGAAGTTGCAACCTAATGCCGAATTAGGAGATGTCGTTTTTGTTAATACTAATGGAGATCAGGCTTTGAGTGATAAGGATAAAGTTATAATAGGAAACCCAATCCCTGATTTTATCTATGCAATAAATCTAGGTTTTGCTTATAAAGGTTTTGACATGAATATGCAATGGGGAGGAACGGTTGGAAATGATATATTTAATGCTATGCGCTACTATACATATGATTTATCCTCTGTAACAAACAAAGACGTGAAGGTATTGAACTATTGGAGAACAGATAATACAAATACATATATCCCTCGATTGGCAGGAAAAGATGTAAATGATAATATGCGTATTTCGGATCGTTATGTAGAAAATGGATCATATTTACGTCTGCGTAACGTTCAGCTGGGATATACATTCCCTGTTTCTTTAACGAAGAAGGCATATATGCAAAAATTAAGAATATATGTAACAGGTCAAAATTTGTTAACATTTACCAGCTATAGTGGAGCAGACCCAGAAGTGGGACAGATAACTTCAACTAACTATTTGAGTCGAGGTGTTGATATTGGTACATATCCTCAGGCAATGACTATAACAGGTGGCGTTAGTATAACATTTTAATTAAGAAAGGAATATAGCAATGAAAACAAACAAAATATTATGTTTATTTATCGGACTTAGTATGTTCCTGATGAATGGTTGCGATGATGCTCTTGACAAAAGTAAATTGGGGAGCCTTACTACAGATAATTTTTTCAATACAGAAGAAGATGCATTTCAGTCTTTAATTGCAGCGTACTCAGATATGAAAGATTATCGTTATACTTGGACTTTGTGGGCTTTTGGAGATGTACTTTCTGATGATGCTACTTATAGTGGTTCGGATGCTGACGTTTCGGGGTATGCCCGCATGGAAGCTTATGATTATCCTGCAGATAATGGACGTATACTGAATAGGTATATGTTATGCTATAGGGCAATAAATAAGGCAAATCAAACTATAGATGGAATCAATAAGATGAATGATGCTCTATTTTCTACTTATAAGAAGAGTGCATTGTTAGGCGAAGCTCTTTTCTTGAGAGGGTACTTTTATCATGAATTGGTAAAATGTTTTGGAGATGTTCCTCTATTAACCAAGACTCCAACGGTTGCAGATAAGGGTAAGCCAAGAACACCTAAAGCAGAAGTATATGCCCAAATAGAAGAAGATTTGAAAGCTGCTGCTGCTTCATTGCCTAGGCGGTCGGAGGTTAATTACAATACTTATGCCGGACGTATTACTCAGGGAGCTGCTTATGCTATGCTTTCAAGAGTTTATTTATATGAAGAAAAATTTGATGAAGCAAAGGCTGCTGCATATGAGGTGATTAAATCTGGAGACTATACTCTTGTTGAGGACTACGGATATCAATTTACTTTAGCTGGAGAACATTGTTCGGAGTCTATATTAGAAATCAATCATTATAATTCTTCAACCCAATCTGGGGCTACAACTAATAATGGTAATTTCCATGTATTAATGATGTTACCATTTGGTGTAACTTATGGCTATGGAATAAATCAACCATATAAGGCTCTTGCTGACGCATTTGACGCAATCGGTGATACTGAAAGAAAAGATGTTACCTTATTAACAGAGGCAGATCTTAAGGCGTGGGAAGCACCTGCTGATTTTGCTAAATTGGAACGTAATAGGACCGGTTATTATAATCAAAAATATTACTTACCTCCAAGTGAGCGTTCTAAAGAAATTAGGAACAATCCTTTGAATATTAAACTTATTCGTTTAGCTGAGGTGTATCTTAATTATGCAGAAGCTTGTACAAGAGGTACAACAAAGGATGAAGGAGAAGCTAAGAAATATTTGAAATTATTACGCGATAGAGTTGGCTTGCCTGCAATTACTTCAACCGGTAATCAGCTTGTCGAGGATATTCTGAAAGAACGACGCCTCGAACTAGCAATGGAAGGCTTTCGTTTTTGGGATGTAATTCGTTTTGGTAAAGCTCCAGAGCTGTTTAGTGGGTTTAAGGCTAATAGAGATGAGATATTACCTATACCTCAAGACGAAATAGATAAAAATAATGGTATTATTACTCAAAATCCAAGATAACGTATTGTTATCGTTATTTCCCTCTGGAATCTAGTTGTTTCATACCTATGGGACTTGAACTTTCAAGTCCCTTGTTCTCTTGTTGATATGAGCAATGACCAGAAGCCAATTGTCTTGTCAGTAAGAAAAAGAAAATTAGAAATTAAATATTTGTATAACCTTTTATTAAATAAACGTATGAAAAAAAAGCTATAAGCCTAAAATTAATCCTTAATCTTCTCATGTTTTATACTTATTAAGAAAAAGTATTTTTAAAATTTTACTAAACAAAGTATTATGAATAACTCAAAAACAAACAGAAAAACACTGTCAAAGAGAATTCTTTGTTTGTTAGCTATTGGGCTAGTTTGCTCATTTTCCATGAGTATTTATGCTTCGGGGACGAAGTTAAATACATTTATGGAGCAACAACAAGCAAAGGTAACTATTCAAGGGAAAGTTATAGATTCTAAAGGAGAACCCCTTATTGGTGTTAGCGTAACTGTGAAAGGAACAACAAACGGAACTCTCACTGATATGGATGGGGGATATAGTATTTCCACTACAGCTAATGCTACACTGACTTTTACATATGTGGGTTATAAACCACAATCAATAGTTGTAGGAAATCAAAAAGCAATTAATGTAACAATGCAAGAGGATTCTCAACTAATGAGCGAAGTAGTGGTGGTAGGTTATGGTGTCCAGAAAAAGGAAAACCTAACTGGAGCTGTATCTTCTGTAGATATAGGGAAAACTTTAGAAAATCGTCCGATAGCTGATGTTGGGCGAGGATTGCAAGGTTCGGTTCCAGGCTTATCTATTGTTATACCGAGTGGAGAAGTTGGTTCTGATCCAATTTTCAGGATACGTGGACAAATAGGTTCTATTCAAAGTTCATCCAAATCAGACCCACTAATTTTGTTAGACAATGTTGAGATCCCAAGTTTAACACTTGTTAATCCCGATGATATAGAATCAATAAGTGTATTAAAAGATGCTGCTGCATCATCTATATATGGAGCTAAAGCTGCATTTGGAGTAATATTGATCACCACAAAGAAGGGAGCTAAAACGGATAAAGTAAGTGTACAGTATTCTGGTAATTTTGCGTGGTCTAAAGTAACTAAAGAAGTTGATATGGCAACTCTTGACGGACTTGAATATTCAATTTCGGCAATGGACAGAGTTGGTACAAGTCTTAGTGGAGCCTTTTGGAAACTGAATAAAGCAAGTTATGAGCGATCTAAAGAATGGTACGCTAAATACGGAAATCTGGGAGTAAATGATCCGATGGTATATGGTCGTGACTGGTACGTAGATGGAAAAAATAATATGGGAGTACGCTTGTACAATGCTTATGACTATATGGTTGAAGAATGGACTCCTACGCAAACGCATAACTTATCGGTAAATGGACAATCTGGAAAAGTAGGTTATAACATAGGGTTAGGATATTTTAACCAAAGCGGCTTGATGAAAGAAGCAGAAAAGGATAAATATGAGCGTTACAATGCTAGTGCAAAGTTAAGTACAGAAGTCAATAAATATGTTACTTTGAGGAGTGGGCTTATGTTTTCTCAAGGAACAAAATATTATCCATATATGACTAATTCTGTGACTGCGGACCCTTGGCTATACATATATCGTTGGGGGCCTTTACAACCTTTCGGTATGGACGAAAATGGGAATATTATTCGGAGTCCTGCATCAGAAGCGGCACAAGCAAATACAGCTAGTAGACAGACTAATTATTTGAATGTAAATATTGGAGCAACTGTAAATTTTACAAAAGACTGGAATCTGGAATTTGACTATACCTTTGCAAATCGTGAATTTTTATGGGATAGACCCGGAACACGTTATACCGCTGCAGATTCATGGTCAGCAGCAGTGCCTAGAACGGATGCAAATGGGAGTCGTATTTATGTAGATCAGGATGGAAATGTTGTCGCTGCAGGAGATACTGGAGCAATGCCCGCTTATAGCTTACCGTTGAATACTTATACAGGTAAAGGTGCTAACCCTGATCATTTCCGCAGAGATTCGGAAAACGAGCAACAACATACTTTTAATGCTTATACAACATACAATCTGAATTTGGCCAGTATTCATACATTTAAATTTATGACAGGTTTGAATGCTGTGAAATCGAAAAGAAAACAATATTGGGCTCAGAAAACAGAATTATTAGATTATAAAAATCCTCAGTTCGATTTAGCTACAGGAGCTACTCCTACGGTGGGTGGTGGAACATGGTGGGAATCGCAAGCTGGCTTTTTCGGCCGTGTGAATTATGATTTTCATCAGAAATATCTATTGGAAGCTAATTTACGTTACGATGGTTCCTCAAAATTTCCAACAGAACTTAAATGGCGTTGGTTCCCTTCTTTTTCTGTAGGTTGGCGTACAAGTGAGGAATCCTTTATGGCATGGGCTAAACCTACTTTAAGTTCGTTAAAATTCAGAGGATCATGGGGCTCAATAGGGGATCAGACTGTTGCATCAAGTCTTTATATGCAGACGCTTTCAGGTTTCACTTCTTCTTGGCTTGATGGTACTACTAAGTTCCCTTATTTTAGAACACCAGGACCTGTAGATAGAAATATTACATGGCAAAATATAGAAACGCTTGACTTTGGTGTAGACGTTGTCCTCTTTAATGAATTAAGTGCTACCTTCGACTGGTATCAACGTAATACACGAAATATGATTGTCCCTGGTGTAACATTGCCTAATGCTTTTGGTGCACCGTCTCCAGAGGGTAATTATGGCGAATTAAGAACAAGAGGTTGGGAGTTTTCACTTGATTATAATCATCGATTTGCCAATGGGTTGGGTATAAACGGAATGTTTACACTCTCTGATGCTCAAACATATATAACAGATTACACAGAAGGAGCTATCAAAAGTACTTCTGCTACCTTATGGTGGGCAGGAAAACGTTATGGAGATATTTGGGGATATAAAGTAGATCGTCTTTATCAGAAAGATGATTTCGAGTATGATTCTTCCGGTAATTTGATTGTTATTTCAGTGCCTTTAGATCCCAATAATCCAAATTCACCTACTAAGCAGATGTATAAACTGAAAGGGGATAACCCTGTATACCAGCCATTTGTTCAGACAACAGCTGACTTTAAATTTGGCCCAGGGGATGTAAAATATAAAGATTTGGATGGAGATGGTAGAATCACCAATGGTAGTAATACGGCGGATGATCCTGGAGATTTAACTGTAATAGGAAATACGACACCTCGCTTTAATTACGGATTCCGAGTAGGTGCCGATTATAAAGGATTCGATATGCAATTGTTTTTCCAGGGAGTAGGTAAACGTAGTATATGGGGGGATGGAGCATTGGCTATACCGGGATACAATACTTCGGATGGAGCTATGGCTCAGGCAATAGCCGGAGATTTCTGGCGCGAAGACCGTACAGATGCTTTTTATCCTCGTCCATATAATGTAGCAGCGGTAGCCGGTGGATCTACAGCCGTAAATAATACACATATATCAGATCGATATCTCCTGAATATGTCCTACTTAAGACTTAAGAATGTAACATTTGGATATAGCTTACCTCCAGCTCTTACACGAAAGGCATATATAACAAAGGCTCGTATTTACCTGTCTATGGAAAATATATATACTTGGGATAAATTAAATGGTCTGCCTGTCGATCCTGAAGTGATGAATGGAATCTCTATGTGGGATGCTACTAATAATAATTATAACTCAGGGCGTACCGGTGTTGGGGCGCCAATGTTTAAGAATGTTTCATTTGGCGTTCAATTAACTTTTTAAAAATTAAGCAATAATGAAGAATATCAATCTAATAAAGAAAACAATTCTTGCGTTCGGACTACTGTCTGCTACTCTCTTTATGGGGTGTTCCGATTATTTGGATCGTTCGCAATTGAATAGTATCGATGATGATAAATATTGGGTACAGGAGAATAATGTACGTTTATATGCTAACGAGTTCTATACACAATTCTTTGTAGGCTACAATTCTTCCTGGACATTCGATTATTCACTCTTCAAAGGATATATGTTCAGTGATGATGTTGTTTCTAAAAATGTACAATCTCTGTTTGAAGTCAGTGTACCTGCTACAAGAGGAAGTAACAGTATAATTAGTCCTCCTGCATGGTTGACTCAGTACGCTGGACCTACTTGGTATTTCGGATGGATACGCAAGTCTAATTTAATGGTAGATCGTATTGAAACCCGGATGCAGAATGTTCTTACACCTGAGGCTTATAACCATTGGATAGCTGTGGCGCGTTTTTTTAAAGCACTCGATTATTGTCGTTTGGTAAGTGTTTTTGGTGATGTTCCTTATTTCGAGAAAGATTTCATTACTACAGAGAAGGACATCATGTATAAAGACCGGACGCCCCGTAATGAAGTAATGGATAACGTATATAATGAATTCAAGTATGTATTGCAAAATATTCGTACTAATGATGGAGCTCAAACTCTGAATAGAGATGTTGCGGCTGCCTTTATTTCAAGATGGATGCTATTTGAAGGGACCTGGCAGAAATATCATAATGCAGATCAGACAAGAGCAAAAAAATTCCTTGAATTTGCAGTAGAAGCTTCCGAGTTACTTATGGCCGGCAAGTATGCAATAGACACTGACATGCATACCCTTTTCGGATCTGAAAATCTTTCAGGTAATAAGGAATGTATTATGTATAGGCATTATGACGCATCGGTGAGTATAACACATTGTGTGGCTTCTTATAATTCCAATTATGAGGCACAAGATCAGTCTGCAAATCTAGATGTAGTGAAAGCATTTATCTGTAATGATGGAAATGTTTGGCAGAACTCTTCAGTTGCTGATGCTGCTAAATTTGACCTTGATAATTTGATGAAAACACGGGATCCTCGCTTTGAGTCTTCATTTTCAAATAAATTAAACTCAAAAGCTGCAGCATTGCTTTTCACAAATAAATTTGTAGATAGAATCGGCCCTACGCTTTCATTGCCTCTTCCTCCCAAATATACAAGTAATACTAATACAAATGATGCCCCAGTTATACGTTATGGAGAGATTCTTCTAAACTGGATAGAGGCCAAAGCAGAGCTTGCTTCAATCGGAGGTGCTGCTGTTACGCAACAAGATATAAATAGGTCTATAAACGTTTTGCGTGATCGTCCTTTAGATGCTGAAGCTATTAGTAAAGGTATTGTTAAGAGTCCTCATATGAATTTGAGTGCATTACCTGTCGATCCGTCTCGTGACCAAGACGTTCCGTCTCTGATATGGGAGATTCGTCGTGAACGTCGTATGGAGTTGTTTATGGAACCATCTCGTTTGTTGGATATAAAGAGATGGAAAAAAATAAATTATATGAAAGGTTCTGTAAAACCAGATATACTAAAAGGCGTGTGGGTAGATATTCCTAAAGAAATACCTGAATTGGTTGGAGCTACAAAAAAGAATATCACTCAAGTAATGAAGGAAGATGGGACTATTGTTAAATTTAATGGAACTAATGCTGCTGATATGGTAGGATATTACTTGCCTGAAGGAGTTAAAGATAGAGATAATTTTACCGATAGGGTTTATTTGTCTCCTGTTAGCCAAGATCAGATAAATTTGTATTCTAGCCAGGGGTATAAGTTGACTCAAACCAAAGGGTGGGAATAACAAATATTATGATATAAATGAAGGATTGTTACAATATTCTTCATATTATTGAATAGACTTTTTATATAGAAGGAGACATCCTGGGATGCCAAGTTGTCTCCTTCTTTTATCTTAATCTTTTGTCACATGAAACAGCATCGCTTAGTCGCTTTTTTTATTTTTTGCTTGATGGTTTCCCTGTCTTATGGACAATCTTCATGGGTAAGGATAAATCAATTGGGATATCTACCCAAAGATATCAAAGTTGCAGTGTTGATCTCAACTGAAGAAATTACCCCCGATTTATCTTTTCGTGGCAATAGAGGACAACCTCCCGTGTTGCCTACAACTCAACATGGTACCCCTGATTTTTCTCTTGTTGATGCAAAAACCGGAAAAGTAGTATACAGCGGACAGGGAAAAATTGCGGATGCTGCATATTGGGGATTAAAATTGGCTTTTCGTCTCGATTTTTCTTCTATTCAGGCAGAAGGCGATTATTATATTGAAGCTGCCGGCGTTAAATCTCCTCAATTTAAGATTGGAGCAGATATTTACGAAGGGTCTGTTGATTTTATGCTTAATTATATGCGCCGTCAACGTTGCGGGCATAATAATTTTTTAGGTACCGTTTGTCATCAACATGATGGCTTTATTGTTGAGCATCCTACCCGTACAGGAGAACATATTGATGTTCGCGGTGGTTGGCATGACGCAGATGATAAATTACAATATGTTACTACCACAGCAAGTGCTATCTATCACATGATGTTAGCTTATTATCAGGCAAAAGATAAAACAATTTTTAAAGACAATTATCGTGCTGATGCTAGTCCTGGCAGTAACGGAATTCCGGATATCTTAGATGAAATCCGTTGGGGATTAGACTGGCTATCCAGAATGAACCCTGCGCCTAAAGAAATGTATAACCAGATAGCTGATGACCGAGACCATGCCGGTTATGGGCTGCCTCAAAACGATAATGTAGATTATGGCTGGGGACCTGGTAAGGGGCGACCTGTTTATTTTATTACCGGAGAGCCTCAAGATTTACCTAATCCCAGAAATGGAGAGATTCAACTGAACCGTACCACCGGAGTGGCTTCCTCTGCAGGTAAATTTGCTTCCTGTTTTGCTCTGGGAGCCGAACTTTTCAAAAATATAGATCCTGCTTTTGCTCAAGTACTATCAGATAAAGCAGAGCCTGCCTATCAATTTGCTCTTGAGCATCCCGGAAATACTCAAACAGTCTGTGTAGTTTCCCCTTATTTTTACGAAGAAGACAATTATGTGGATGATATAGAGTTAGCGGCTGCTACATTTTATACTCTTACCAAAGAGCCTAAATGGCGTGCCGAAGGAGACTACTGGGGACAACTTGAACCCGTTAATCCTTTGTGGGCATTTGGATTTGCACGTCACTATCAATTCTATCCTTTTGTTAATCAGGGACATCACCTGATGGCAAAGTCCGAAGATGAAGTAATAAGTAAAAAATTCACCGACTTTATGCGTCAAGGATTACAAACTATTCGAAACCGTGCAGGAAATGAGCCGTTTATGAATGGTGTGCCTTATGTGTGGTGTGCTAACTTTGCCGTTATTGGAGCCGCTTCTTATGCTCACCAATATAAAGAGGTCTCAGGAGATAGTTCTTTTCAAGAGATGGAAGCTGCTTTACGTGATTGGATTTTAGGTTGTAATCCTTGGGGATTCTCTTTTATAGGAGGCTTTCCTGAAGGAGGCGTTTCTTCCAGAACAGACGAAACTCGTTTGGGGGGATTGGTTGACGGTCCCATCAATGAAGGTTGGCATGATACATTCTTGGGTGTCCCAAAAGTGAGTCGCAGTAAAGATCCTTTAGCTGCCTTTCAGAATGGTCCGGCTGTATTTCATCAAGATTCTTATGGAACTAATGAGCCTGTGATCGATGGTACTTGTTACATGATATATTACCTCTCCATAATGGAGCAATTAGGAAGAAAACAGTCTAGTAAACTAAATAATACGGTAACTGATGCCTACGGAGCCACTGTTAGAATCAACACGGATAAAAAAGTAATTCATTTAATTTTTTCTGCAGATTCAGTATTTGAGGGAGCTTCATCTATTCTCAATACTTTAGATAATAATAAAATTAAAGCATCTTTTTTTCTTACAGGAAATTGCCTGCGAATGAAAGAACATAAAGAAATGATTAATAAAATTATTAAAAAAGGACATTATGTAGGAGGACATTCAGATAAGCATCTGTTGTATGCATCTTGGGGAAATAGGGGTCAGTCTCTTGTGACATCAGATAGCCTTATTAATGATTTAAGGCAAAATATGAATGAACTCGAAAAGCATGGAGTAAAACAATCTGATGTGAATTATTATTTGCCTCCGTATGAGTGGTATAATAAGGAAAATGTGAACTTAATTGAATCGCAAAATCAGATAACGATTAACTTTACTCCCGGATTGAGAACAGCTGCCGATTATACGACCCCGGATATGAAAAACTACATGTCTTCCCAACAGATAATAGACCAGCTGTTTGCATATGAAAAAGCAAATACATTGGATGGCGCTATAATTCTTATTCATCCGGGAACTCATCCTGATAGAAAAGATAAATTATATTTGAGATTAAATGAAATTATAAAAGGTTTAGCAAAAAGAGGTTATTCTTTTGAGCGTTTATGATAAATTAAATTATAATGAAAAGGAGTTTTTTTTTCAATGTTTCTCTTTTATTTCTCTCATTTTTTATAGTGAATGAAATAAAAGCTCAAATTATTCCCGATAGTATTAAACGTAATATTGGAACATACCTGACAGAATTTGCCAACAAGGATGTAAAAACAGGGAAAATAAAAATAGACTCTGTGAACATACAAGGAAAAACTATAACCTTCTTTGCTGGAGTAAACCTTTCCTATATTCCTTTTCGGAAAAATGAAGTAGATGTTATTTATAATAAAATTAAAGGTCTACTTCCCGAAAAGTATAAAAAATACAAAGTCGAATTGGTTACAGATACCCGAAAAGTAGAAGATTTGGTTTTATTTGGAAAAGAAAGAAAGCAGCTATTTGCTAACAAGCTTGATAAACCATTGATAGCAAACTTATCTCAACCCTATGTTGCTGACCGAGGATTGCAGAATCATCACCTGGCTATATGGCAAAGCCACGGATGGTATTACGAACAAAAGTTAGCACGTTGGGAGTGGCAGCGCGCTCGTATCTTTCAGACTGTGGAAGATCTATATACTCAAAGTTATGTATTGCCATACTTAGTACCTATGCTCGAAAATGCAGGTGCAAATGTTTTGTTGCCTCGCGAACGTGATATACAGCGACATGAAATAATTGTAGATAACGATAGAAATAAAGATAAATCGATATATAAAGAAATTAATGGAAAAGACAGCTGGACAGCTGGCTACTATGAAGGATTTGCATATTTGAAAGAGTTATATCTGGATGGAGAAAATCCATTCAGATCAGGCTCTTACAAAGAAGTAAAGACAATAAAGAACGGAGAAGAAAGTCGATGTGAGTGGATCCCCGATATTCCCGAAAATGGTAAATATGGGGTGTATATATCTTATAAGACATTAGCTAATAGTACAGATGATGCCCGATATACAGTATATCATAAGGGTGGAAAAACTGACTTTAGTATTAATCAAAAGATGGGTGGAGGTACATGGATATTTCTGGGTTATTTTTCTTTTGATAAGGGTATAAATGAAAATTGTAAGGTTGTATTGACCAATAAAAGCAATAAAGCCGGACGTATATTGACTGCTGATGCTGTTAAAATAGGAGGAGGAATGGGTAATATTGCAAGACTGCCTCATGCCAGCGGTGTTGTAACCGACAATACTAAAAGTTCCGAAACTATTGAAAATGATAATATAAAGAAACTTCCGGCGATAGATTATAAACCTGAGGTGAGCGGTTATCCTCGTTATACAGAGGGTGCTCGTTACTGGTTGCAATGGGCTGGTGCTCCCGATAGTATATACAACAAGAGCGAAGGAAAAAATGACTATACCGACGATTATCAAAGTAGAGGTTTCTGGGTAAATTATATTGCAGGGGGTTCTTCGGTATTACCTAAAAAGGACGGACTGAATATTCCGATAGACCTTGCGATGGCTTTTCATACCGATGCCGGTACTACCTTCAACGATTCTATTATTGGAAGCCTCGGTATTTATATGACTCATCACAATGATGAAAAGTTTGAAAATGGTAAGACTCGCTGGGCTTCTCGTGACCTTACCGAAGTGATAATGGATGAGATCGTAAAAGATATTCGCCGCGAGTATGAACCGCAGTGGACTCGTCGTCAGATGTGGAACCGTTCTTATAGCGAAGCCCGTGTTCCGAATGTGCCTACCATGTTGTTGGAATTACTGTCGCACCAGAATTTTGCAGATATGAAATATGGTCTCGATCCTCGTTTCCGTTTTACCGTTAGCCGTTCCATATATAAAGGCATGCTCAAATTCGTGGCTCATCAATATGGCTATGATTATGTTGTGCAGCCATTACCGGTAAAATCATTTAGTGCGCAATTTTCCGGGGATACTCAGGTGGAATTAAAATGGAAGCCGGTAGATGATGTTACCGAGCCAAGCGCAAAGCCTGATCAATATATCGTATATACACGTATAGGCGATGGAGACTTTGATAATGGTAAGATAGTGAATGGTATAAGTGCGATTATGCCGATCGAAAAAGAAGTATTATATAGCTTTAAGATAACTGCTGTAAACAAAGGAGGACAAAGCTTTCCGTCTGAAATACTTTCGGTATGTAAGAAGTCGGAAGAGAAAGGGCAGGTGCTTATTGTTAATGGTTTTGATAGACTATCTGCTCCTTATAGCTTTGCTTCGAGAGATAGCATTGGTGGATTTTTAGACTTTATTGACCATGGAGTGCCCGATAAAGTAGAATATAATTATATTGGAAGCCAATACGAATTCAGAAGGACGATACCTTGGATGGATGACGATGCTGCAGGCTTTGGTGCAAGCAATGGGAATTACGAAACAACAGTTGTTGCCGGAAATACATTTGACTATCCGTCTATGCATGGGCGATCTATTACTGCAGCGGGATATTCGTTCGTGTCTGTAAGCCGTGATGCTATATTGGACGGAGCTGTGGACATGAACTCTTACAAATTAGTAGATTTGATATTAGGGAAACAACGACAAACAAAAATGGGTAGAGATGTAAGTCCTGTTGAGTTCAAAACATTTCCTAAAGAATTGCAAAGCAAAATTACTGATTATTGTAAACAAGGAGGAAATATCTTTATAAGCGGAGCTTATATCGCTTCTGATCTGTGGGATACCGAAAAGCCTCAAGTAGAAGATCAAAAATTTGCTGCCGATGTGTTAAAATATAAATGGAGAGTCGGGCGTGCAGCAGTTGAGGGGAAAGTGAAAACAATAGCGTCTCCATTTCCCGTATTTTCTGGTAACTATGAGTTTTATACCAAACTCAACCCTATAGCTTATGCTGTAGAATCTCCTGATGCTTTAGAGCCAGCCGGAGATAATAGTTATACAGTATTCAGATATACAGAGAATAATCTTAGTGCCGGTATTGCTCATGATGGCGATTACAAAACGTGTGTAATTGGTTTTCCTTTCGAAGCGATAAAAGATCAAGCAGAAAGAGACAGCCTGATGTCAAATATTCTTTCTTTTATGTTTAAATAAAGGAAAAAAGAAGAAGTGTCCTGAAATAATTTGTATTACCGAAGTATTATCTTCTTTGTCATTCTGAATGTAATGAAGAATCTCCATCCTCCCGAACGAGATGTTTCACTCCGTTCAACATGACAAATATAAAATACAAATTATTTCAGGACACTTTTTTATTATTGTCTATATTGTTTTATCCTCTTATATACTAGAGAGTTTTATCAAATAAAATACGAAGAATAGAATAAGTCGATTTGTTTTCGTATCTTTGTCTTTTGAACAATCGAGTTTATATTGTATCTTTCTTCGCAATGTTTTGCTCCGCCTCTGTTTTAGCGGAACTTCCCATCGTAAAAAATGACGTCAAAATTAACTTTCTTGTTTATTTTATTAACAAGTTACGGAAATGTGTTGCACAGTGTTCGTAACACATTATTCAATTATAAAATCTGTAGTAGATTACAGTTAAGCTATTTATGACATTTAAAGAATTAAATATTATTGAGCCGATATTAAAGGCTCTGGAAGAAAAAGGATATACAACGCCAACTCCTATACAAGAAAAAGCTATTATTCCGGCTTTAACCAATCGAGATGTTTTAGGATTGGCACAAACAGGTACAGGTAAAACCGCCGCCTTCTCACTGCCTATCATTCAGCAACTTTATTTGAATAAAGTTAGTGGCAAAAAGAGAGAAATAAGAGCTTTAATATTAACTCCAACACGAGAACTGGCAATCCAAATAAACGACAGCCTCAATGACTATACTCAGTATACAGGAATTCGCCATTGTGTTATATATGGAGGAGTGAAGCAAAAAGCGCAAACAGATGAATTGAAGACAGGCATAGATATATTAGTTGCTACACCGGGACGACTATTGGATTTGATTAATCAGGGTTTTATAAATCTGGACTCTATACGTCATTTCGTCCTTGATGAAGCTGACCGTATGTTAGATATGGGTTTTATTCATGATATTAAACGTCTGCTGCCTAAGTTGCCTAAGGAGAAACAAACTTTGTTTTTCTCTGCTACTATGCCATCGACAATTGCTTCTTTGTCTCGCTATATCCTCAGAGATCCTCTTAAGGTAGAAGTTACACCTGCATCATCTGTTATAGATACTATTAAGCAATATTTGTATTTTGTAGAGAAACAAGAAAAGAAAGACTTGTTGATCAATTTGTTGAAAAAAGATAAAAAGCAATCAGTTCTAGTCTTTTCCCGCACGAAGCATGGAGCAGACAAAATTGCACGTCTTCTTTGTAAAGCAGGGATTGGTAGCGAAGCTATTCATGGCAACAAATCTCAAAATGCACGTCAACGTGCGTTGAATAATTTCAAGTCACAAAAGACACGAGTTCTCATTGCTACGGATATTGCGGCAAGAGGGATAGATGTGGATCAACTGGAGTTGGTTATCAATTATGATTTGCCCGATGTTCCCGAAACTTATGTGCATCGTATCGGTCGTACCGGACGTGCAGGTAATAGTGGAACTGCTCTTACTTTCTGTTCGGCGGAAGAGAATGCAATGCTAAATGATATTCAGAAACTAACAGGGAAGAAGTTGAATCAATTATCAATTCCAGCGTAACAAATATAAAAACATAAATATATAATTAATGGCAAAATCAAATTCATTTAACAAAAGAGAAATAGAAAAAAACAAACAGCAAAAGAGAAAAGAAAAACAACAGAAAAGAGAGGAAAGGCGAAATGCTCCTGTCGACTCATTTGAAGATATGATCGCTTATGTGGATGAAAATGGTGTTATAACCAGTACACCTCCCACTCAGACAAATAAACAAGATATAGAAATAGAAGATATCGCTATTTCAACGCCCAAGAAAGAAGATGTAGAAGATCCTATCCTCAATGGTCGTGTAGAATACTTTAATCAGGATAAGGGGTATGGCTTTATTAAACACACAGGTAGCACAGAAAAATATTTCTTCCATGTAAGCAGCACTTTAGTTCCCATTGAAGAAGGCAATATGGTGACATTCGAATTGGAGCGAGGTCAAAAAGGCATGAATGCTGTAAGAATCACTCTGGCTAATAAGGAAGATAAAAAGTAATATAGATATCTTATCTATATTAACTGTCCGTTTTCTTTATGATATTCAATCAGTCCTTTAATCGGATTTTCAATAATAACATCAATGTATATTCCTAAGTCTTGAGCTATTTCTCTTAAGATGAAGGAGTACATTTTTGCTATCGATCCTACAAAGCGTATAGGGTATTCCTTATATTCATATTGAAGGATATTCCTTTCAAAGAAAGACCGTAGATTCTTTCTGACTAAATTATTGATATAGGGATGTTCGAGATATTCGTATAGAAAGAATGACAAGACGGATAAGAGTTTGTTTGGGAATGGTTTAGAATAAATATAATCCATGATCTCATCCGGATCAATCTTATACTTTCTGTAGAATGGCTCTATAAGTTCAGTAGGTGCTAATCCTTTTAAGCAATCAGCAAGAAATATCTTACCTAAGGAAGCGCCACTTCCCTCGTCCCCAAGGATATACCCCAAAGGTTTCACATTCTTTATTATGGTATCCCCATCATATAGACACGAGTTAGAGCCGGTTCCCAAAATACAGGCAATACCGGCTTCGTTTTTAAATAGGGAACGAGCCGAACCCAAAAGGTCACTTTCGATGATCGATGGTGTTTTAAACTGGGCCTCAAGTGAAGCTTTTACTACATTCTTCTTTTCAAGTGAAGAACAGCCTGCACCATAGAAATGTATGGTATGAAATTTAGTCTTAAAGAAGATCGGTGGCAATTGTAGCCGAATAGAACGACTTATCTCCTTTCTTGTCTGGAAAAAAGGATTAATACCATCGGACAAGAAATGTTCTACAATTCCACTTCTGTCCACCAGGCACCACTCTGTCTTTGTAGAGCCGCTTTCAGCTAGTAATATCACGTATTCTTATGTATTAAATTTATGCAAAGATAGATAAATAAATATAACTTATCATCAAAAAACTATTTGGATCACCCGACTTTCTCTATTCCGATTCCGGGCTTATCATCCAGATGTAACTTCCCATTTATAACTGTTACTCCTTTGAAGCAGTCATTACTGATCAATAGATTCCCATCCAGATCGGCCCAATCTACAGCCGGTGATAATTGCGTTGCGGCAGAGATGGCACAAGACGTTTCGGTCATACAGCCTATCATTACTTTCATGTTGGCTGCCCGTGCTACAGTTTGTATTTTCCAAGCTTCACGCATGCCTGTACACTTCATTAACTTGATATTTACTCCGGTGAAAGCTCCTTTTAGCCGTAGCACATCTTGAAGACGTTGAAAAGACTCATCAGCAAATATAGGTAGCGGGCTTCTTTCTGTAATCCATGCGGCATCTTCCAGATTATATTTGGGCATTGGTTGTTCGACCATGACTATACCTTTTTCTTTTAGCCAGTTGATCATGTCCAATGCATAATGTTTATCTTTCCATCCCTGATTGGCATCCACGGCTATAGGCTTGTCGGTTACTGTCCGTATAGCCTCTATCATCTGCTTGTCATTTTCTCGTCCGAGCTTTACCTTCAGTATATTGTATAATGGTGCGGCCTCTCTGGTTTTTTGTTTAACAATCTCATCCGTATCGATACCAATCGTAAACGTTGTAGATGGTGTTTTCTCTTTGTCCAACCCCCATATTTTATACCAGGGCTGATTCATTATTTTGCCTACCAAATCATGCAATGCAATATCTATAGAAGCCTTAGCCGCAGTATTATTCTCTGTTATTTTGTCGATATAGGTGAGTATATCATCCAGTTCAAACGGACTGGAAAATTGTTCGAGATCTACTTTTTTCAGAAATTCGATTACCGAAGCTTGGGTTTCTCCCAAATAGGGAGGGAGAGAAGCTTCTCCATAGCCAGTTATGCCATCGTATGTAATTTCAGTCAGTACAACAGGTGTTGTTGTGCGTGAAGAATTAGCAATAGTGAATACATGGCGCAATTGCAAATCGTATGGCTTAAAGCTTAACTTCATTTTCTTATTTAATGAAATAGTCTTCTTATTATTTTGAGCAAATGCTGCTAATGGATTGCCGGCGAATAATCCACTTCCTATTGTTGTTAAAGCTGCTGTTTTTAGAAAATTACGTCTCGATTGTGACATGATTCGATATATTAAGTATGATGATAATTACTTATAGAATGAGTTGTTTGATATAGACCATATTCCCGATCCCTCTTTATCTATGGCCCCTATTATGCGCGAAGCTCTGATGAATTCTTTTGTATTCACTTCGTCATAATCATTGTCTTTAGGATCGAGGCTGCTGATACGGATATACCCTGATGCATGAATGAACTTATTGTTGCCAATATAAAATGCGACATGACGTATACGTTCTTTTTTATCCTTTTCAGCTTTTTTTCCAAAAAACATCAAATCTCCGGGTTGTAAGTTTCCATATCCATTGCTTACATCAATCGGTATGCCTGTATGTACCTGTTGTGAGGCATCTCTCATCAGAATAATACCGTGCATCAGTGCTATTGTTTTGGTAAACCCACTACAGTCCATGCCCTTTACCGATGTACCACCCCATACATAGGGAATCCCCATCAGGGTGTATGCCTTTTTCACAAAGTCGTCCCCTGATATTATAATTCCGGCAAGCCAGTCTTCATACTTTTTACTTTGGCTTTTTAGTATATATGCTTTTCGTCCATCGGGGTATGATACATTATAAAAATCTCCAACCTCGCCTTCTTTTTTCAGAATGTTGCAACTGACTAGATCGGATACAGTCTGACTTTGTGTATCAGGTGCAGAATATGCAAACCCAAAATAGTCTGTAAATATTATTTTTTTAGCCGAGTTCCAATTCTCAAATTCAGTCTTAGTCATCGGGTGATAATTTATTTCCTGAGTCCAAGCTATGTATCCATCAGGAGTTTGTATGCGACTCCACCCATCTTTTTGTAAAATTCGGATTGGTGTTCCGAGGGTAGCCTGAGTAGCCATTTCTGCCGAGAATTTGCCTTCAATTCGGATATCGGCAACAGACAAGGTTATCACACCATACGTCTTGTCTCCTAAATCTTTATCGGGTAATAATTTTATCTTATCTGTGAAGTTTTTTCCATAGATTTTTTCAGACTGCTTTATTAATTCATTATATGCAGCAATGTCGGATGTAACTCCTGATAATGTAGGATTCTTTTCGTGATCATCTACTTTTATATCAAACACTTTTACTCTTTTGTCAGGGATATGTTTCTCTCTGATATTGTTGAGGATTGTCTCTAGTTCTGCATGCTTGTAAATTTGTTTGTCTGTATTTTGCGCATATAATACAGAATAACATATACATAAAGCAATCAGTGTGCATATTTTTTTCATAACGGCAGGCCTGAATAATTTATTAGATGTGATATTACAAATATATGCAAAATAAGGATTTCCGCAGAGTTTTACTTTGTGTTTTCTCTTTTTGAGTGGTTAAAATAGTTTAAAATATATATCTAAACACTAATTCGATGTATGTGCCTTTATGCTCGACTTTAACGATACATTTTGCTTAATAGTAATAAAATATTTTATTGTAAATTGCATGTAATTAGTGTTTTAGTTATTTTTCAACAAAAGGTCTTATTTTAAATTATTTTATAATAGCCTCTCTTTTAAAATGCTTTTCTTTGTATTTCTATGAATGATAATGTACTCGAAAAACTGGAGGTATTGGCAGAGTCGGCAAAGTATGACGTTTCTTGCTCTTCCAGTGGAACTGTCCGCAAAAATAAAGCGGGCGGACTCGGGAATACTGTAGGTGGTATGGGGATATGCCATAGTTTTACGGAAGATGGGCGTTGCGTTTCATTGTTGAAAATTATGCTAACCAACTACTGTATTTATGATTGTGCATATTGTATCAACCGTAGGAGTAATGATATTCGTAGAGCTACTTTCACCGTCCAAGAATTGGTTGATCTTACAATTGAGTTTTATCGTCGCAACTATATCGAAGGACTTTTTCTTAGTTCGGGCGTTATCAACAACCCGGACTATACGATGGAGCGTATGGTAAGGGTCATAAAAAATCTCAGAACTGTACAACGATTCAACGGATATATTCACATGAAAAGCATACCCGGTGCTAGTCAGGAATTGATTAGTGAAGCCGGATTGTATGCCGATCGTATGAGTGTAAATCTGGAAATACCTACAGAGGTAAATCTGAAACTACTGGCTCCCGAAAAAGATCACCGCAGTGTATACAAGCCGATGCGCTATATTCAGCAGGGGATGCAACAAAGTATAGAAGACAGGCGGAAGTTTCGTTCTGCACCACGCTTTGTTCCTGCCGGACAGAGTACGCAAATGATAGTAGGTGCAACCAATGAGCGGGATAAGGATATCTTGCGCGTGTCTTCCATCCTTTATCAACAAACGCAGATGAGGCGTGTATACTACTCGGGCTTTATTCCGGTAAACAGCTATGATACTCGTTTGCCAGCACTAACGCAGGCGCCATTGGTGAGGGAAAATCGCTTATATCAGGCCGACTGGCTGATGCGTTTTTATCAGTATAGAGCTGACGAAATCGTAGACGATGCATATCCTGATCTTGATCTCGAGATAGACCCGAAATTGGCATGGGCACTGCGGCATCCCGAAATGTTTCCGGTGGATATTAACAAAGCTGACTATGTAATGATTCTTCGTGTGCCGGGTATTGGGGTTAAGTCAGCCCAGTATATTGTAACTTCGCGTCGGCATGGTAGATTGAATGCCTCACATCTTAAAAAGATTGGAGTGGTGATGAAAAAAGCGCAGTATTTTATTACTTGCAACGAGCTGCCCATGTATACAGTCAATGAGGCTACGCCGGAGTATGTTCGCAAAATCCTTACTGAACCTAAAAAGCGAAAAGGTGATGATAGCCAGTTGTCTATAATATTCCCCGACTGATGATAGTTTTTTTTTACGATAAAACATTCGAAGGCTTATTGACCGCCATCTTTGATGCATATAGCCGAAAAGTATTTCCCGACAGATTACTGGCAGAAGGAGATATTGCTCCCATGTTTATGGATGATAGCTATACGGTGGTTACGCAAGAAGACAAAGCTACTCGGGTTTGGAAAGGATTAGAAAATAAACTGTCGAAAGGAGCATGCAACATGCTTACCTATGTTTGGCTTTCGGAGGAAGAAGGAAGTGACGATCTTATGTTCCGTTATATTCGTAAAGCGCTTGATAATAAAATCTCTATAGAAACGAATTTTGCAGATAGCGATGTTTTGCAGATGAGCCAACTGGCTAGGAAAGTGTCCCACGAGGAACTCTATCTGAAACAGTTTGTGCGTTTTCAAAAAGCTGCTGACGATATATTCTTTGCACCTGTATTTCCCCGATATAATGCTCTTCCTTTGGCTATTGGTCATTTCAAAGATCGCTTTTCGGATCAAAAATGGGTTATCTATGATATGAAAAGAAAATATGGGTATTACTATGATCTGAATACAGTGGTAGAGATCACCCTTGATAATGATGAACATTTGCTGGGCGGAAAATTAGATGAAAAGTTGATGGCCGAAGACGAAAAGTTATTTCAAGAGTTGTGGAAAGGTTATTTTAAGTCGATGACCATAAAAGAACGTATAAATCCAAAACTGCATCGACAGCACATGCCAAAACGTTTTTGGAAATACCTTACCGAGAAACAATAAGAAGGCTGTAATAGTGTTTTTCTTGTCCTTTGTCATCCTGATCGAAGAGAAATCAATATCGGATAAGGTAAAAACGCTATACAGCCTTCTTGGGCAGAGTACTTCTATTGTTTCAGTTTGAATACAATCGGAATTGTGAAATATACCTGAACAGGATTTCCGCTTTGCTTCCCCGGAATCCATTTTGGCATACTTTTTATAACTCTCATTGCTTCCTTGTCGCATGTCGGACTAATACCTTTTAATAATTCCAAGTTGGATATTTCACCGGTTTTACTAACAACGAATCTTACTATAACACGTCCCTGTGTTCCTATCTCTTGATCTACAACGGGGTATTTAAGGTTGGCACTTATAAATTTATACATTTCGGATTCACCACCAGGGAATTGGGGCATGATTTCTACTGCAATAAATGTCTCGGGTTTCTTTTCTGTTCCTCCCTTAGCCGTTGGTGTCATTATGCTTTCTATATCTTTTCGGACAGCATCAGGGTCAGTAGAACCATTTTCTACCTTGTGTTTTCCAATGGCGTCTTTGCCTTTTGCAACCTCTTCCATTGTCACCATCTCTTCTTCATTATTGACTTTATAGTCATCTACAATTGTTGGTGGAACAAACTTCGTCATTTGTATAAATTTAGGTGGTTCTGGAATTGGTGGTTTTTCAATCTCATCTACTTTGTTTAATGGCGGATCGATAACTACTATTGTATATTTATCTGTTATATTATCCGGCTGTATGCCTGTTGCAGCTTTTACAGTACTGATGATTAACGGTAGGGCTGTTACAAAACCTACAAAAACTAAGATGATAGCAAAAGCGAGAATGTGTCGTTTCCAAGAAGATTGCCTTAAAGCGAATGCTCCGTATGATTTGTTTCTTCCTTCAAAAACTATGTCACACCATTCTGTTGAGTTTAGGTTTACTGCGTTTTTCATAACTGTATGTTTTAAATTGTTACTTAATCTTGTCTTTTTCTACTTAATAGATATTAAAGTCTCTGAATTTCCATAAAGAGGTATTAATTTTTTTTAATCTCATTGAAAAAGTTCTTTTAGCGAAATGGATATCGTAATATTTTAGTTTTTTTTGTCGGGCAAATTTTTATTTATCAATACTTAAAATGCTACATTTGTAACTTAATATATTGTAGGAAATGTCAGATTCAATAGTTATCATCCCGACTTATAACGAAAAGGAGAATATAGAGGCCATCACAAGGGCAGTGTTCGATCTACCAAAAGAGTTCGATATTCTGATTATAGACGATGGTTCTCCTGATGGAACCGCCTCTATTGTAAAGAGGCTTCAAACAGAGTTTCCCGAAAGGTTACATCTTGTGGAAAGAGCCGGTAAACTTGGTCTTGGAACGGCGTATATCGCAGGGTTTAAATGGGCTTTAGGACGTAGTTATGAGTATGTGTATGAGATGGATGCTGATTTTTCTCACAATCCGAACGATCTTCTCCGCTTGTATGAGGCATGTGTTAATCAAGGAGCCGATCTAGCGGTAGGCTCACGCTATTGTAGTGGCGTAAACGTTGTAAACTGGCCTATGGGCAGGGTTTTGATGTCTTATTTTGCTTCCAGATATGTGCGTTTTATTACGGGCATGAAGGTACATGACTCTACAGCCGGATTTGTTTGTTATCGGCGTGCAGTTCTAGAAACGATCGACTTAGATAATATTCGCTTCAAAGGATATGCCTTTCAGGTGGAAATGAAGTATACGGCACATTGTTTGAAATTTAATATAAAAGAGGTATCTATTATTTTTGTTAATCGGATGTTGGGTACTTCAAAAATGAGTTCCGGTATTTTTGCTGAAGGTGTCATTGGTGTAATTACAATGCGCTTGAGGCAAATGTTTGGCGGAATTCATAAAAAGAAATAAAAACTTGTGTATCTTTGTTGTATATTTTTTATACAGCAAAAAGATGAAGATTATTTGCGTAGGGCAAAATTATCAATCACATAATAAAGAGATGAACAGGGCATTATCGAATAGCGACGATGCTCCTGTTCTTTTTATGAAACCCGATACATCTTTGCTTTCGGGAGATAAGAAAGATTTCTATATTCCCGATTTCTCTGCCGATATACATTACGAGGCTGAAGTTGTAGTTAAGATAAGTAAGATGGGTAAAAATATAGCAGAACGATTTGCTCATCGTTATTACGAAGAAGTTACTCTTGGTATCGACTTTACGGCAAGAGATATACAATCCGAATTAAAGAAAAAAGGACTCCCATGGGAAATAGCCAAAGCCTTTGATAACTCGGCAGCGGTAGGACAGTTTGTATCGAAAGGTAAATGGGACAAACAGATGGATGATTTGAATTTCAGTTTGTCTATTGACGGTAAGACGGTGCAATCGGCTAACACTACCGAAATGATACATCCGATAGATAAAATAATTGCATACGCCAGTCGGTTTTTTACGCTCAAAACCGGCGATTTAATCTTTACAGGCACACCCGCCGGAGTAGGGAAGGTCCAAATAGGAAATCATTTGTCAGGAGAGATAGAAGGAGAGAAATTGTTAGAAATATCTATTTGCTGATAAATTAGAATGTTAAATTTATACTAGATAACAATAAATATTATAAAAAATTGTTATCTATACATACTGAATAATTAAATAAGAAATCCGAACAAACTATAATTAAACCTTAGCAAATAAATTAATTACTTAAATAGTAGAATAAATGAAGAGTCTTTTGAGAAAAATCTTATTTGTAAATATTTTTGCATTACTTGCATTAGGCGCGTATGCACAAGATGACGTGAATCCGATACAAACGGCTATGCCGTCATTAAATATAGCTCCTGATGCCCGTGCAGGTGGGATGGGAGATGCCGGAGTGGCTACAGCACCGGATGTGTATTCCCAACACTGGAATGCTGCTAAATATGCATTTAGCCCAAGTAAGGCAGGTTTTGGGATATCATATACTCCATGGTTGAGAAAGATTATTAATGATATAGCACTAGTTTATGGTGTTGGTTACTATAAATTAGGAAATGAAAATAATCAGGCATTAAGCGCATCTATCCGTTACTTTTCTATCGGAGATGTGAAGGTTGTCACAGATTTGAATGACTTTAATGGTGTTGTGTTAAGTCCCAACGAGTTGGCTATTGACTTAGCATATTCCCGTAAATTGACAGAGACTTTTTCCGGAGCTGTAACTGTGCGTTATATTCGTGCCGATTATACAGGAGCTTCTGAAGAAACTTCAGTAGGCAATGCTTTTGCCGCAGATATTTCGGGTTATAACGAATCTTATATCCGTACAGGGAGTTCAGAAAGTCTACTAAGTTTTGGTTTCAATATTTCTAATATTGGTACGAAAATTTCTACCAACGGAGATTCACGAAACGAATTCTTGCCAACCAATCTGCGTTTAGGTGCTTCTCTTATGTATCCGATCAACGAGGTAAGTACAATATCATTCAGTGCAGACCTGAACAAGTATTTGGTTCCAACTCCTCCTGTTAAAAAAGAAGGGGAAACCAATGATGAATTCAGTAAACGCATGGCAGATTATCGAGATATTAACCCGATAGCGGGTATCTTTAAATCATTTGGTGATGCTCCCGGTGGATTCTCAGAAGAAATGAAAGAGATTGCATGGTCGCTTGGTGCAGAATATGATTATAATGATAAGTTCCGTTTACGTACCGGTTACTTCCACGAAAATAAGATGAAAGGTAATCGTCAGTATCTTTCTTTTGGTGCAGGATTTAAGCTAAGTGCATTCCAACTGGATGTAGCATATTTGTTGGCTACCGCTCAACAAAATCCACTAGACCAAACATTGCGTTTTTCTCTAGGTTTTGATATTGATGCAATGAAAAATTTATTTAAGTAAATTATTGTTTCGTAGATAAAGTTATTTGATATAATGAAGATAAGGGTAGGTTTTGGCTATGATGTGCATCGCCTTGCTGATAATAGAGATTTGTGGTTAGGTGGAATCAAGATAGAACATAGTCAGGGACTATTAGGACACTCCGATGCTGATGTGCTTATACATGCTATTTGCGACGCTATTCTTGGTGCGGCAAATTTACGTGATATAGGTTTTCATTTTCCTGATACAGCCGGAGAGTATAAAGATATAGACAGTAAGATCTTATTGAAAAAAACATTAGAGGTGATAACCGAGAAAGGATATAGTATAGGCAATATAGATGCAACTATCTGTGCCGAACGTCCTAAAATAAATCCTCATATCCCTCAGATGCAGAAAGTGATGGCTGAGATTTTAGAGATCTCGGTAGACGATATATCGATAAAAGCAACAACTTCAGAAAAAATGGGGTTTGTAGGCCGTGAGGAAGGTTTTGCCGCATACGCCGTTGCTTTAATTGAAAAAAAGTGATAATTAGACACAAAAAGAAATGAGTGTGAAACCCAAAATAGAATTAACCGCTGATGGGTCTCACACTCTTTTCATGTCCGACCTGAATGAACACTATCATTCGGTAAATGGAGCTATACAAGAATCAACCCACGTATTTATTAAGACAGGATTGCATCATTGCAAAAAAGGGAGTGTCAATATTCTTGAAATTGGTTTCGGAACAGGTTTAAATGCTTTTCTTACAGCATTGGATGTAACCAATACTGAAAGAGTTATTCATTACACAGGCTTAGAGTTATACCCTTTGCCTAAATCAATTATCAGTGAGTTGAATTATTCGGATAAACAATCAGAGCAAGCCAAGATATTATATAATAAGCTGCATGATGCTGATTGGAATAAAGAAGTTCAAATTTTACCTGAGTTTTATTTGTCGAAGATAGAATGTGATTTTACCAAGTTTGATTTCTCCTCATTAAAATCTTCTTTCGATCTCATTTACTTCGATGCATTTGCTCCCGATAAGCAGCCCGAAATGTGGACGCAATCAATCTTTGATTCATTGTATTCTGTTACAGCCCGGAATGGGATATTCGTTACTTATTGTGCTAAAGGTGTTGTGCGTAGAATGCTACAACAAGCAGGCTACAAAACTGAAAGACTTCCCGGACCTCCCGGAAAAAGAGAAATGCTGCGTGCTACAAAAACAGGTTGATGCCTCGTCTCTATTCTCTGTATTCTTTTTATATTCATTTCCTCAGCGTTTATAATATAGTTAAGATCAATTCCATCTTTTTATCTTCTGATAAAAGATACTTATCTTTGTGCTCGATATTTAATAAATATCTATAAGAATCTACACTATAATATAATGAAAATAGGCAATATAAAATTCTCTGAAAACCCTGTCTTTCTTGCACCTATGGAAGATGTAACAGATATGGGATTTCGTCTTATGTGCAAGCAATTTGGGGCTGATATGGTATATACCGAGTTTGTATCCAGCGATGCACTTATTCGTCATGTGAATAAAACTCAGGCCAAGCTCACCATCAGTGAAGAAGAGCGTCCTGTGGCTATACAGATATACGGACGGGAAGTAGATGCGATGGTGGAAGCTGCAAAAATCTGTGAAGAAGCCAATCCGAATATTTTGGATATAAACTTTGGATGTCCGGTAAAGAAAGTAGCAGGGAAAGGAGCTGGTTCGGGTATGATGAAAACCCCCGAACTGATGGTTGAAATAACTGCTGCAGTGGTAAAAGCCGTAAAAATCCCTGTAACAGTAAAAACTCGTTTAGGTTGGGATCATGAGTCGAAGATTATTGTGGAGCTGGCAGAGCAATTGCAAGACGTAGGAATACAAGCCTTGACAATACATGGACGCACACGCTCACAGATGTACACAGGAGAGGCCGATTGGAAATTGATTGGCGATGTGAAAAATAACCCTCGTATACATATTCCGATAGTAGGTAATGGGGATGTAACTAGTCCCGAAATATGCAAACGCCGTTTCGACGAGACAGGAGTGGATGCCGTAATGATAGGGCGGGGGAGTATCGGTAGTCCGTGGATATTTGAAGAGGTGAAGCATTATTTGAGAACAGGTGAAACACTTCCGAAGAAAGAATTTGGATGGTACTTGAATGTTCTAAAAGAGATGATCCGCAAAAATGTTACTCATTCAGGGGAACGTGGCGGAATTATTCATAGTCGGCGTCATTTGGCTGCAAGCTCATTATTTAAAGGGTTGCCCGATTTTAAGAAAGTAAGAGTGGCTATGTTGCGAACAGAGTCCGTTGATGAACTTTTTGAAATTATGGATACTATACCGGAGCAATTTCAGTTGGAATCAAACAATTGAATATAAATTGAGTTTTCGGTAACAGGAATAAAGAAATCTATAACCCCTAAATATTTAATAATACATAGGTTTGGTTACACACTTAATATTCGGTGTGTAACCTCCTTACTTCTATATAATTTTCTTACTTTTGTATTGCTAAAAAAATTACAGACTGTTTATGGAACAAAAATTATTGGTTTACAATACTCTGACACGAAAAAAGGAAGTATTCGAACCGCTTCATGCACCGCATGTGGGGATGTATGTTTGTGGACCAACCGTATACGGAGATGGCCATCTCGGACATGCCCGTCCTGCTATAACATTCGATATACTATTTCGTTATCTCACACATTTAGGTTATAAGGTGCGTTACGTTCGTAATATCACGGATGTGGGGCACTTGGAGAACGATGCCGATGAGGGTGAAGATAAAATAGCCAAAAAAGCACGTTTGGAGCAGTTGGAACCAATGGAAGTTGTTCAGTATTATGTAAATCGTTATCATAAAGCAATGGATGCTTTGAACGTACTGTCTCCATCTATAGAGCCTCATGCTTCGGGGCATATCATAGAGCAGATAGAGGCAATCAAAGGTATATTGAAAGCCGGATATGCATACGAAAGTAATGGTTCGGTTTATTTCGATGTAGAGAAATATAATAAGGATTATGATTATGGTATTCTTTCTCATCGCAATATCGAAGAAATGCTAAATACTACGCGTGAGCTTGATGGTCAGGAAGAGAAGCGGAGTAGAGTTGACTTTGCTCTGTGGAAAAAAGCTGCACCCGAACATATTATGCGTTGGCCTTCGCCTTGGAGTGATGGTTTTCCCGGGTGGCATATCGAATGTTCAACAATGAGTATAAAATATCTTGGCCGAGAATTTGATATACATGGTGGTGGGCTCGATCTTATGTTCCCTCATCACGAATGCGAGATAGCTCAGAATACGGCAATGGAAAAGCATCAGGTAGTAAGATACTGGATGCATAACAATATGATAACTATTGGCGGGCAGAAAATGGGCAAGTCCTTAGGAAACTTCATTACACTGGATGAATTCTTTACAGGCTCTCATAAAATGCTGGTACAGGCGTATAGCCCTATGACAATTCGTTTCTTTATTTTGCAGGCGCACTATCGTAGTACAGTAGATTTCAGTAACGAAGCCTTGCAAGCTGCAGAAAAGAGCCTCGAACGACTTTATGATGCATACGCACGTATAGAGAAAATTCCTGTCTCAGCTACATCTTCTGTAGATGTCAAAAATATTAGGAACAAGTGCTATGAGGCATTAAATGATGATTTGAATTCGGCAATTGTAATAGCGCATCTATGTGAAGCCGGAACAACAATCAATTCTGCAAGTGCCGGTAATATAACATTGAGTCAGGAAGATATAAATGAGCTTAAAGAAGTATTTGATATCTTTTTGTTCGGTATACTCGGTATCCGTAACGATGCAATAGGAGTAAACAGTGGCAATAATGAAGCGTTTGGCAAAGCTGTAGATTTATTACTTGAAATTCGCCAAAAAGCAAAAGAAAATAAAGATTGGGCTACTTCAGATCAGATTCGCAACGAATTGGCTAAAGCCGGATTTGAAATCAAAGATGGCAAGGATGGTGCCGAATGGAAACTGAAATGATTCTTTTTCTCTTTATCTAAAGCATCAATATTTATCTTATTATACATCGAAGGCTATTTTTATGAACTTTAAAAAGTGACAAATGAAAATAGCCTGAAATCTGTCACTTTTGTCACCTTTTATAGAGAATATAATGATAGCTAAACAGATACAAGAAGAGCTAAATGCTTATTCAACTCCTGAAAAGCGGGAATTTCTTCCGTACTTTTTCAAAACAGGGAAAGGTCAATATGGAGAAGGTGACAAGTTTCTGGGAGTTGTTGTTCCTGATACTCGAAAAGTAGCTAAGAAATATAAAGATATTCCTTTTACAGAGGTAGCAAAACTTCTCAATAATGAATATCATGAGTGTCGCCTGTGTGCTTTGCTTATTCTCGTAGAGTTATTTAAAAAGACAAAGGACGAGACAAGAAAACAAGAGATTGTAGATTTTTATTTGGCTCATACACATCGTATCAATAACTGGGACTTGGTAGATCTCAGTGCAAAAGATATTGTTGGAGAGTACCTTGTAGATAAAGACAGATCAGTTTTGTATCAATTAGCGGACAGCTCTCTGTTGTGGGATCAACGAATTGCTATTATTGCAACATTCGCATTTATCCGTCGAAACGATTATCAAGATATTTTAGATTTATCCCGACGATTATTATATCATAAGCACGATCTGATGCATAAAGCTATCGGGTGGATGCTTAGAGAGATGGACAAGAGAGATAAAATGCAATTAACTGATTTTCTCGATCGTTATAGTAAAGAGATGCCTCGTACGATGTTGCGTTACTCAATAGAAAAATTAAGCCCTGAAGAAAGGGCGTTTTACATGAAGAAATGATAAATTATCTCACTCATACATTATCCAACGGACTTCGTATTGTGCACAAACCAATTGAAAGTAACGTTTCTTATTGTGGTTTTATAGTCAATGCAGGTACACGCGATGAAGCTCCCGATCAGTACGGTATGGCTCACTTTGTAGAGCATATGCTGTTTAAAGGCACGGACAAAAGACGGGCGTATCATATTATCAACCGTATGGAAAATGTGGGGGGAGAGCTCAATGCATTTACAAATAAAGAAGAAACGGTTGTTTACTCAGTCTTTCTTGAGCAACACTTTAGCCGTGCGATAGAGTTACTTTCAGACATTACTTTTCATTCGAATTTTCCCCAATCGGAAATTGAAAAAGAAGTAGAGGTTATTATAGACGAAATACATTCGTACGAAGATAGTCCATCGGAACTGATCTTTGATGAATTCGAAAACCTTGTTTTTGATCAGTCCCAGATAGGGCATAATATATTAGGAAGTGCCGAGCTGTTGCAGAACTTTGATGGGCAGATGGCTAAGGCTTTTGTAAACAAATTCTATAATCCTTCCAATATGGTGTTTTTTTCACTTGGAAGAACAGACTTTAAGAAGATTGTTTATTATGCCGAGAAATATTTGTCGGCTATTCCTGATATAAAATCAGATATACAACGGATAAAGCCGGTTGACATCTCATCAGTAAATAAGAGGGAGGATAAAGAGACTTCGCAGGCACATGTTCTGATTGGCGGACGTTCATATTCATTGTGTGACCCCAATAGAAGAGTCTTAAATCTTTTGAATAACCTTTTGGGTGGCCCGCGAATGAATAGCCGTTTGAATATTTCTTTACGAGAGAAAAGAGGCTATGTATATAACGTAGACTCGTCGATCACATCATATACCGATACGGGGATAACTTCAATTTATTTTGGCTGCGATAAGAAAAATGTAGATAAGTGTATCAGTTTGGTGCATAAAGAATTAAATAGATTAAGAAAAGAGAAGCTTACATCAAGTCAACTAAGCACAGCCAAGAAGCAACTCATTGGGCAGATAGGTGTGATGGGAGACAATCATGAGAATCTGGCATTAGCCTTGGGTAAGAATTTTTTGCATCATAATCACTTCAATACATTGGCGGAAACCGCTCAAAAAATAGAAGTTGTGACGGCAGAACAAATACTGGCAGTGAGTAACGAAATTTTTGATGAAAGAAGTTTGTTTACTTTAATATATGATTAATTCTCTTAACTTTGCATTAGCTATACTAACTTTATGAAAACAATCTTAAAAATATCTTTACTTATATCTTTGTTTGTTTGCAGTATTGGAACTATAAATGCTCAGTATCCTAAAAAGCGTATCACTTCGGATATACATGTGGGATTAAACCTCGCCGGAATGGATATTAAGAATGAAAATACATATAAGCAAGCCAAAGTAGGAGTTCATATCGGGTTCAATGTAAATTATAAATTTTGGAGTAATATGCAGCTCCAAACAGGGTTGTTTGTTACTAAGAAAGGATTGAAAAGACATATTCATACTGTAGAGAAAAATGGTGATATTTCTGTAACTACCTATGACGGATATTATAATGCCACAGGCAATTATATACAGATGCCTTTTAATTTGGGATATGAATTGTATTTCACGAAGTCATGGGCATTTAATATTAATGGTGGACTTTATGCCGCTTATGGATATAAAGGGACAGGTACAACAAGCAGCGTTACAGTGATTTCCGATAATATAGGGAAGCCTGTTGTTACAACGGTTCCTGAGGTCGAATTTGAATCATTTACTCCTGACCGATGGCGAAGGTTCGATTATGGCTTGAACGCGAAAGTTGGTCTGGTGTATGATATATATACAATAAACATAGGGTACGAATATGGACTCTACAATATTGCATATACTGGTCCTGAATTAAAAAATAGAAACTTTTTTGTTTCGTTCGGATTCAGATTCTAGCCTACTGGTATGTGTTTTATAGTCTGAACTTTGTCTGTCTGATTGTTGTTTTCTATAAATAAAAACCATCAAAAATTATAATCATGGAAAACTTGATAAAAAAACTGCAAGATGAGGTTGGGCTAACATACGAACAGGCGGTTAAAGCTGTTTCTGTAGTCAAAGATTATATGGATAAGGAAGGTCTTGATATAGACTGGGATAAATTCTTTAAAGGAAAAACAGAAGATTTCTTAACTAAGGCTAAAGATTTATTTGAAGACGTGTCGAAGCATACGCAAAGTTATACTGAAAAATTTGTAGATAAGGTTGATGAGTTTGCAGATAAGGCACGAAAAAAGGCTTCTGATTTTTTTAACGAAAAGTAATTAGAGTAATAAAAGATTTAGAATATCTGTAGGTACAGCTTACGGATATTTTTGTGATATATACTGTTGGAATAAGGTGGCGAAGAAGAATTTTTATGTGGTGTGGAATGGAGTAAAGACCGGGGTTTACTCTTCATGGGCAGAATGTAAAGCTCAGGTAGAAGGTTATGATGGTGCTATTTATAAATCATTTCCCTCAAAACTAGAGGCTGACAAAGCTTACAATGAAAGTCCTTGGTTGTATGTAGGTAAGAATGCTGAAAAAAAGAAGCAGGTTTCAATACATAATATTCCCGAGATTATAAAAGATAGCCTTTCCGTAGATGCCGCCTGTAGTGGTAATCCCGGCTTGATGGAGTATCGCGGAGTATATGTGAAGACCGGAGAGGAGGTTTTCAAGCAAGGGCCATTTGAAGAAGGAACAAATAATATTGGAGAGTTTCTCGCATTGGTGCACGGCTTGGCCTTGTTGAAGCAGAAAGGTTTTTCTATTCCCATTTATTCAGATAGTGTAAATGCAATAAAGTGGGTAAAAGAAAAGAAATGTAAGACCAAGTTGGAACGGATTCCCGAGAATGAATCTCTTTTCTACATGATAGAACGTGCCGAGAAATGGCTTAAAACAAATACTTATACAACTACAATCCTTAAATGGAAAACTGATGAATGGGGTGAGATTCCCGCAGATTTTGGACGGAAGTAAACTTTGGTTTGAAAATTTATTACAATAAATAAACGGAGCAAAATGTCTTTTTTGTTTAGTGACATTAAGCTCCGCTATTACCTGTTTAGTTTAATATATTCTGTAGATTATATATTTTCCATATTTCTTTTGATAAAGTTGCTCAAAGCTTCGCCTTTCAGCATACCGTTTGACAGCAGAGCTAAATCTATCAATTGTCGAATATTTTTATTCTCATTAGCATAAGCACTTACCGCATCCTTATCTTTGTTATCTATATCAGCCATTATCTTTTTTATTAATGGATGCTCGATGTTTAATACAAGATTATAATTGTTCGGCATCTCACCATAAAATCCCATACCCGACTGCATAGCAGACATTTCCTTCATACGGCGCATAAACTCATTCTGAGTTATTTGTATTGGTTGTGCCTTTTCGTCCAAGGATTTGTAGTCGACAGTAAATTCAGTTTTATCAATCTTCGGTAGTTGAGAAGTAAAGGCTTCATTTAACTCTTCCTTTTGTTTATCAGTTAGATTGATTTCTTTGCTGTCTTCTTTCAAGATCAGATTGTCCACTGTATCACTGTCTACTCGAACAAAACGACTCTTCTCAAACTTCTGTTCAAGCAGTCCTGCCATATGTACATCTAGTTGACCGTCAAATAAGATTACATCATAACCTTTGTCTTTAGCTGTGTTTATGTAAGAGAACTGCTCTTCTTTGTTGCTGGTGTATAGATAAATTAGATTGCCATCCTTATCTGTTTGATCAGAAGATATAAGTGTTTTGTATTCTTCAAATGTGAATGCTTTACCATCAACGTTCTTCAATAAACAGAACTTTTGAGCACGGTCGTAGAATTTCTCGTCGGTAAGCATGCCATACTCAACAAAGAGCTTGAGACTATCCCATTTGTCTTCGAATTGACTACGATCGTTTTTGAATATTTCTTCCAGTCTGTCGGCAACCTTTTTCGTAATATGATTGGATATCTTTTTTACATTCTGATCACTTTGCAGATACGAGCGAGAAACGTTAAGAGGGATGTCCGGAGAATCTAAAACCCCATGCATCAATGTCAGGAATTCGGGAACTATACCTTCTACTGAATCGGTAACAAATACTTGGTTGCTATATAATTGTATCTTGTTGCGATTGAGGTCTATATTGCTTTTAACTTGAGGGAAATATAATATTCCTGTCAGCTTGAACGGATAATCAACATTTAGATGTATCCAGAACATCGGCTCGTCAGAGAAAGGATATAAGTCTTGGTAGAATTTCTTATAATCTTCATCTTTCAGATCGGCAGGTTTGCGTGTCCATAGGGGATTTGTATCATTTATAACATTGTCTTCTTCTGTCTCTACAGATTTGCCGTCTTTCCATTCTGTTTTCTTTCCGAATATTACGGGTATAGGTAAGAAGCGACAGTATTTTTTTAATAGTTTGTCTATTTCTGCTTTTTCGAGGAAGTTTTTATTCTCATCATCTATATATAAAATAATGTCAGTCCCTCTTTCTGCTTTTTCTACAGCTTCTAACGTAAATTCAGGAGATCCGTCGCAACTCCATTTTACCGCTTGAGCATTTTCTTTGAAAGACTTGGTGATGATCTCTACTTTCTTGGATACCATGAAAGATGAATAAAAACCTAATCCAAAATGTCCAATAATAGAATTAGCGTCTTTCTTGTATTTATCGAGGAACTCATTTGCTGAAGAAAATGCTATTTGATTGATGTACTTGTCTATTTCTTCATCGGTCATCCCAATACCTTTATCTGAGATTGTAAGAGTACCTTTATCTTTGTCAATAGATACACTTACCGACAAACTGCCCATCTCTCCTTTGAATTCTCCTAACGATGCGTATGTCTTTAATTTTTGAGTAGCATCTACGGCATTAGACACTAATTCACGAAGAAATATTTCATGATCACTATATAAGAATTTCTTGATGATAGGGAAAATGTTTTCGGTCGTAACCCCAATTTTACCAGTTTTTTCCATGTTGTATAATATTTTACCAGTTATATTTGTTAATTATGTATTGTTAAGACAAAATAAATGCCAAAGAGTATCTGAGTGACAATTTGTCGTAGTATATTAGATTTATTTTGATTAATTAATGAAGTTTATAGAAATAATTTATAACTTATATTAATATTCAAATAATATTTGAGAATACATATTATCAGTTGTTTATGTGTTTTGTATTTGCTTATTTTTCTGAAAAAAAGTATATTTTTATAAAGTTTTTTCTGGTTGATGAAAAAAAAGAGTATATTTGTTTTAAGAATTAATGAAAAGAGATTATAAAACAAAGCGTTGTTTTACTATATTTTGGCTTAAAAAGCCATACAAGATTACTTAATTTGCATTAGCCGACTAAAAATTACAAAAAAATGACAACACTAAATAACACTTATAAAGGATTTGAAGACAGGTTAATAGACTTGCAGAATAATATGTTGAACTTTGCGCTTACTCTAACATCCAATAGAGAAGAGGCGAAAGATTTGTTGCAAGAAACAACTTTACGTGCTTTGGACAACAAAGAGAAATATTATGAAAACGTAAACTTCAAAGGTTGGGTTTTTACTATCATGCATAATATTTTTGTGAATAACTATCGTCGTGTAGTTCGCAGTCAGACTATGATAGATCAAACTGAAAATTTATATCATTTAAATTTACCTCAAGATTCAGGTTTTGATACACCGGAAGGCGCATATACGGTATCTGAAATAGTAAAAGTGATAAATAGTTTTGCGGACGAATATAAAGTTCCTTTTACAATGCACGTGTCGGGTTATAAATATGAAGAAATTGCTCAACAACTAGGTTTGCCAATAGGTACGGTTAAGAGTCGTATTTTCTTTGCTCGTAAACGTCTTCAAGAACTGCTGAACGATTATAAATATCAAGACAGAGAATAATATAGAAATTATTTAGATAATAAACGAAAGCCTGCAGTATAATTGCAGGCTTTTTTTGAGACAGAAAGCTCTCTTTATTCTAACATATGTATATATATTATTTTAAAATATCCTGCCTTTATGTTATTATCACTATCTCATAAGTTGAATAATAATAAAAAAGATGAGGTTAAATATTTTTTGAGAAATATAGATTTTTATAGCTTAAATATACATGGATTTGTTCTTTATTTTCTTTTTTTGTGATAGAAGAATCTCATAATTAAGCAATAGAGAACTTTTATCAATTGATAGATATAATGAATTAAATTGTTTATATTTGTATCAATAAATTATAGATTAAAACAATAACCTAGACTATATGCATAATTGGTTTGAATGCAAGGTCAGTTACGAAAAAGTACTGGAAAATGGTATGCAAAAGAAAGTAACTGAACCATATTTAGTAGATGCACTATCTTTCACCGAGGCGGAAGCCCGTATAATTGAAGAAATAAAACCTTATATATCGGGAGAATTTACAATAGCAGATATTAAAAGAGCTAAATTGTCTGAATTATTCTTTAATGATAATGGAGATCGTTTTTTTAAAGCTAAAGTAATGTTTATTAGTTTGGATGAAAAAAGTGGAACGGAAAAGAAAACAGCAGTACAAATGCTAGCTCAGGCATCTGATATAAAAGAAGCGCTGAAGGTTGTAGAAAAAGGTATGGAGGGAACCTTGGCTGATTATACTATTGCTTCATTATCCGAGACTACTATTATGGATGTGTTTCCTTATTCAGAAGACGAAAAGAAGAAAGTAGTATTGGTATGATTTGCCATAAAATTATGGTTGATAAATTATATTGTGTTACCGGCTTGAAATGAATATATCAGATAACTTACATAAAATAAAAGAGACTTTACCTGAAACTGTAAAACTTGTCGCTGTATCTAAATTTCATCCTGTAGAAGCTATACAGAAACTTTATGATAACGGTCAACGTGTTTTTGGTGAAAGTCGGATGCAAGAGGTAGATCTGAAGCATAGTCAGTTGCCGCAAGATATAGAATGGCACTTTATAGGTCATCTTCAAACAAACAAAGTGAAAGCAATCGTTCCATATGTTCATACTATTCATAGTGTTGATAGTTGGAAGCTTTTACAGGAAATAGATAAGCAGGTAACAAGTGTAAATAAGCGTATTTGCTGTCTTTTAGAAATTCATATTGCAGAAGAGGATTCTAAATATGGCTTATCATTTGATACTTGTCGGCAGATGCTGGATGAAGGCCTTTGGAAGCAGTTGAAGTATGCATATATTGGAGGGGTAATGGGTATGGCTACCTTTACGGACAATGTAGACCTGATAAGAACAGAGTTTCGTAGCCTGAAACTATTCTATGATGAACTTAAAACAGACTATTTCCATGATTTTGATTCGTTTTCCGAAATTTCTATGGGGATGTCTGATGATTATGAAATAGCAGTGGAGGAGGGAGCTACTATAGTACGAGTAGGTTCTTCAATATTTGGACAAAGAGAATACTAACACTAACTAAATACCGTAGATATGAACATACAGCAACTGGAGTATATTATTGCAGTGGACAATCATCGCCACTTTGCAAAAGCGGCTGAAGCTTCTTTTGTAACGCAGCCTACCCTAAGTATGATGATCCAGAAATTGGAAGATGAGCTGGGGGTTAAAATATTTGATCGTAGTCAGTTGCCTGTTCAGCCAACTGTTATTGGTATTCAGATCATAAATCAGGCTCGTGTCATTGTATCGCAAGTAAAGCAGATAAAAGAAATAATCCAAGAAGAAAAAGGAATAGTACAAGGAGTGTTTAAATTGGGTATAATCCCTACTATCGCGCCTTATCTATTGCCGAAACTAATGAAGGTACATGACGAAAATGGTTATGATATTGTTTTGGTAATAGAAGAAACTACAACCGGTCAGATAATAGAGAAGTTGTTGAATGGGGCTTTAGATGGGGCTATATTGGCTACACCTCTGAAAAACGATAAAATATCCGAACATCCGATATATTACGAACGATTCTATGCTTACGTTTCTCCCCGCGAAACATCACTTTATGCAAAAAAAGAGCTTGAAGAAGATGATCTGAATATAAACCGTTTGTGGTTGCTTGAAGAAGTTCATTGTTTCAGAGGGCAAATATTGAGAATCTGTAATATGCGTAAGCGTAAAAGCTCACATTCTTTATTCTCTTATGAAGCAGGAAGTATAAGCACGCTGATCAATATTGTAGATAACAATAGCGGGCTTACTATTATTCCCGAAATGGCAATAGAAGATCTTACCGAACAACAAAAAAAGAATGTGCGTCCACTGAAAGGTATTTCGCCGGTAAGAGAAATCAGCTTGGTTACTCGTAAAGAATTTTTGAGAGAAAGAGTTTTGGATATAATAATTTCGGAAATAAAGCAATCGGTACCCCAACCTCTATTGAGTTTAGAGCTAAAAAAGTTCATTGTGGATATTTGATCTGAATTTTCTGTATAACATAATATAAGAAAGTCCTGAAACTATCAGGACTTTCACTGTTTAAGTAGAATAAATACTGAATTATTTGTAGATTAATAAATACTTTATTTTCTTTGTTAAAGCTTTAAATAAATGCCTGTTATGAAAAACAAATATCTTCTTCTATCATTATTCTTTAGTCTCTTCTGGGTATCATTGGAACTGCAAGCTCAAGAAGACAATGTATATATATTCGATGAATTTAAAAATGGAAAAGCTGTATATAAAAATGGCGCAGTTGTATATGCAAAACTTAATTATGATCCTTTAAATCAAAGAATGCTCTTCCTCTCACCTTCGGATAATGCTTTACTAGAGATAGTCAATCCTTCGGATATTTCATATATCAATATTGAAGGGCGAATGTTTGAGCAGATAAAAGGCAATTTATTCTACGAGCGGATTAATTATAATAACTTCATTTTTTATATACAATGGAGATATAAAGCTGTATCGGAGGGAAAACCGAGTGGTTATGGTATGACATCTACAACAAGCGCTATAACGAGTGTAAGTGTAATTAATAAAGAAGGACGTACTATTCCTCTGAACGTTTCCGAGAAGTTTAATTACAAGCCTGATAATTTCTATTATATAAAGATTAATAATACACAGAAGCGCTTTTCTTCACCAGACTCATTAGCAAAGTTATTTAAAGTTCACAAAGAAGAAATCAAGAAATATATTAAGGAAAATAAGCTGGATTTTGATAATCCGGAAGATATTAAGTCTGCTGTGGAATATTGCTCGCAGTATACAGTTAAATAGAGTTAAGTTCTCTTTTTATTTATATATCTGGCATTATTAGCGAAAATTGTATATATTTGCACAGCTTTCATCGGGGGCATTAGCTCATCTGGCTAGAGCGTTAGACTGGCAGTCTAAAGGTGATCGGTTCGAGTCCGATATGCTCCACAATAATTTAAAACTCCTCATACAGAAATGTGTGGGGATTTTATTTTAATTAAAATATGTAAAATATAAGTAAGCAATTCCTATAATAATTCCAAATACAATAGAAATCCCTATAATAGTATTAATGCATCCGTGGCTAATCTTATTTGCATAGTCATTAGAATTACCTTCTAAATATTTAAGTGGTTTAGGAAACCCTATGAGTTTAAGGAAGTAAAATCTGATTCGGGCTCCTACAAAACGAGCAAAGTCATATATTATATTTCTCATAAAAAACTGTTGATTTAATAAAGTTGACCTTTCTGTCCAATCCTCATAAAAAGAGCTCGATACTTTGGTGCTATACCCCATAAAAATCCCAATATTGGACGATATTGGGATTTTTTATAATTACTCAATGGTGTTAATTATATCACTTGTAAAAGTAGAGTCTCCTTTGTATACCTTACCATCTTTAATTGTATATACTATATCTCTTGTAAATGTGGAATTTCCTTTGTATGCCTTGCCATCCTTGATTGTGTATACTATCGCGCTCATAAATGTAGAATTCCCTTTATACACTTTACTGTCTTGTGCATACCCACTCAGGTAAACGATGATAAAAAGAAATGTAATAATTGTTTTTTTATGGCTTTCAAATTTATAAATATTATTTATTGATAAGACTCTTAAAAACTACTAAGGTTTAAAAGCTAATGATTTTTATCCCATCTTCTCAAAAGAATTCGATACAGTGGAGATATGCCTCACTAGATCTAATTCTCATGCTGAAATATTGGGGGAGTTAAAATTTTATATTAATTAGTTTTTCGATAAGTTCATTTTCGTCTTCCGTATAATCTTTGATTTTGTTTTCTATTTTATCTCTCATTTCACTAGACACCATATTGTTTTTTAATAAATGGATATCTTGTATTAAATTTTCGATAAGAGCCCAATCTTTATCTACCAATATATTTTTCTCTTTAGCATTAGCAAAACGAGCAAAGTTATCTATATTTTGATACTTTAAATATATTGTAATTTTCTGTTTGGTTATCATAACTATCTTTTAAAATATTCCATAAATTTAACAATTTCTCTCCAATCTTCACAAAAAGAGTTAGATTCTTTGTTCTATTTCCAAACAAGTACTTAATATTTTATGAACGACTTATATCACTTATAATGGGAGCTCTTCAAATATTTGAATTTTGTGTAAATCATTATCCCAATTAGCCTTGTGCGAAAAATATATATGACCTTGTGGGACAATAGAAATATTTGTATCAAGGCAGCCTGCGGGAACAACAAGCAAACTTCCATGCATCTGAATATTTGGAAGTGCAGAGCCGCAATCGAGGCAGAAACTTTTAATATGTCCTGATGATTCGAAATCAAAGGTCTTAATGTTGTCTTCTCCTGATAACCATATTAATTTAGCTGTCGTAGAAAATAAGTTTGCAGCATGGGCAGAGCCTGTATCTTTACGACAATATTCACAATGGCAGAGGAAGAAACGTTCAAAAGTCCCTATTATTTCAAACGCAACTTTACCACATAAGCAGGTTCCTTTATGCTTTTTATTCATATTGATTTGTTTTGTGTAAAGCTAACAATTTCCATGAAATCTTCACTAAAAATAAACCTCAGTTATTACAAATTCAATTCAATTCAATAATACTTATAAGCATTGTCGTATGTAATAATTATTATCTAAGTCATAAATATAACCGTTAGCTAAGAGAGCTTTGCATGACGCTACATTTTCTTGTTCCGGCTGAACTATTATTGCCTCTGGATTTTTGTCCCGGATTATTTTATTTGTAAGAATTCTCACAATTTCTTTGCCATATCCTCTCCTTAGAAAATTTTCTTCTCCAATCAAATAATCAATACTATATATTTTGTTTGGACATTCCACCGAATACCAATCTTCCTTGGCGTCAAAGCAATCATAAAATTGACAAAATCCAATTGGCTTATCACTTTCAAGAACAATATAGTGAGATAAGAAGTTAAAGTTTCCTTCTCTTTCTTTCATTTCATGAATCCATTCATCAGCATCATGGTACCATTGCAGGATATAATCCTTATGTAACCATTCGCTTAATAACTCGATGTCCGAATCTTGTACCGGAGTTAAAGTCAGTTGCATTCTTTTTCTTATGATCAGTATAATATAGCTTTTTACCCTTCAATATTTCCCGAAGTAACATACTTACTTATTTTGTAGGCTGTTTGCAATTGCATCTACAACAGCTACGGCCGTTAAGTTGACTATGTCTCTTACTGAACTTTCTATATCTGTAAAGTGGACAGCTTTGCGCAATCCCATCTGAATTGGTCCTAAGCTTTCACCTGCAATACCCAACTCCATCAATAGTTTACTGGATATATTGGCTGAGCTTAAATTGGGGAATATCAATGTATTTACATCCTTTCCTTTAAGTGTGTTGAATGGGAATGCTTTATCTCTTAGCTCTTTATTCATTGCAAAATTCAGCTGCATTTCTCCATCAATATTATAATCCGGATAATTTTCATGAAAATATCTTACTGCATTTGCTATACTTTTAGGGCTTCCGTTATCATCAGCTCCGTAGTTGGAAAACGAGAGCATTGCAATCACCGGCTCTGTAGAGAAATATTGTACAGTGTCGTGTGCCAGTTTTACTATTTCGATCAATACATCTTCTTCCGGCCAACGATTAATAAGTGTGTCAGCTAGAAAATAAGGGCCTCTTTTTGTTTGTACAATATGCATGGCTGCAAAATGTTTATACTGAGGTTTTAATCCGATGACCTCCAATGCTGTTTTTGCAAACTCACGGTAATGGCTATATATCCCTGTGATAACGGCATCAGCATCGCCTGTCTCTACCATCATCATTCCGAAGTAGTTGCGGTCACTCATTTTTTCGAATGCTTCTTGGTAGCGGATACCTTCTCTCGACTTCTTCTCGCTCAATAGCTGAGCATAGCGTGCTCTACGTACATCCTCTGAGATATTTCTGTGATTTATTATTTTTATTCCATTGAGGTCAAGTCCATTCTCTTTGGCTATATTCTGTATTCGCTCTTCGCTGCCCAGTAAAATAGGTTCACACAGATTGTCTTTATACGCAATGATGGCAGCTTTTATAGTATTAACGTGGTTCCCTTCACAATATACAACACGTTTTCTTTCGCTTTTGGCAAGAGCTGTCAGACGGTGGATTAGCTTGTTGCTGTATCCCATCATCTCAGATATCCTGTTTTGGTACTCTACCCAGTCGGTGATTGTCTTTTGAGCTACTCCACTCTCTATTGCGGCTTTGGCTACGGCGGTGGATACTGATGTTAATAGCCTTGGGTCTAGTGGTTTAGGTATTATATAGTCTTTTCCAAAAGTCAATTTTTTTATTTCATAGGCTGAATTAATAACATCCGGAACCAGCTCTTTTGCAAGGTCGGCAATCGCTCTAGATGCAGCGAGTTTCATTTCCTCGTTTATCGTAGTAGCTCTTACATCTAATGCGCCTCTGAAAATGTATGGAAATCCCAAAACATTATTTACCTGATTAGGATAATCGGAACGGCCGGTAGCAAAAATAATATCATCGCGTGATTCCATTGCTTCTTCGTACGAAATTTCAGGATTCGGATTCGCTAAAGCAAATACTATCGGGTTGTTATTCATTTTCCGTATCATTTCCTTTGTAAGAATATCAGCAGTAGATAATCCTAAGAAAACGTCTGCTCCTTCGATCGCCTGTTTTAGCGTTGTAATATCGCTATCGATCGCAAATTCTTTTTTAGTATCTGTTAAGTTAGGGCGTTTGGTAGTGATTACACCTTTGCTATCGCACATAATGATGTTTTCTTTTTTCACACCAAATCTCATATACAGATTTGTACATGCGATAGCAGAAGCTCCGGCTCCATTTACTACAAGTTTTATTTTGGATATATCTTTATTCGTTATATCTAATGCATTTATCAAAGCTGCTGCAGAAATGATTGCTGTGCCATGTTGGTCGTCATGCATTACCGGAATATCAAGCTCTTCTCTTAATCTTCTTTCTATTTCGAAACATTCGGGCGCTTTTATATCCTCAAGGTTAATACCCCCAAAAGTAGGAGAAATTGCCTTGACTGTTTGGATGAATTTTTCAGGATCTTTTTCATCCACCTCAATATCAAAAACATCAATACCTGCAAATATTTTAAATAAGAGCCCTTTGCCCTCCATAACAGGTTTGCCTGCAAGTGCACCAATGTCGCCTAACCCAAGTACTGCTGTCCCATTCGAAATAACAGCAACCAGATTCCCTTTGGTCGTATATTCATATGCCAACTGAGGTTCTTTTTCTATTTCGAGACATGGCTCTGCCACACCCGGAGAATATGCCAGAGACAGATCCATTTGAGTACTATGCGGCTTAGTAGGTACAACCTCTATTTTTCCGGGTCTCCCACTTCTGTGATATTTCAAGGCGGCTTCTTTTGTAACTTTAGGCATGATTATTAATGTTTTACAGGTTTGTAGATGAAATCTCTGCTTTATACAAAGTTATACAAAATGAATTTCAAAATATTTATATTTTAATAAATCATTTTGATCTTTATTATATGTTGTATAACACCTGTGTGGAGTTATATGTTTTGTAATTGGTTTGTATTTAGATTTTTTAATTTCAAAAAGATAGGTTTTCGCTAGAGCTTTTAATTGTTTCTTTAGCTTTTTCTATTATTGTGTCTATACCCTTGTCCATATCTGCTTCTGTCATGTCTATTTTAATGTCTGGATCGATTCCAAATTCCAGTTGATTCATTTCTGCATCCATGATAGGAGATGCAGAAAAACGTATAGACCAACCGTTCGGTAATTCTGAAGAAAATGGAAGTCCACTTCCTCCGCCGGTTTTGTCGCCAACTATAGTTGCATTGGGAGCATATCGCATAGCATTAACAAAATCATTCGCTGCACTGTAGCAACTACGATTTGTAAGTATAACCACTTTCTTTTGGTACTTGACACCATTTGTCGGTTCTACATATATTTCATAAGGTTTGGAAAAGTCATCGTGTCCTTTTCCAGTTTTATGTCTCATATAACCAACCAATGTTTTTTCGTTAAAGAAATGGGATGCCAGTCTATCGCTATTGGACATCAGTCCTCCTCCATTATCTCTCACATCGAGAATGATACCATCACATAGTGCAAACCGATCGAGCACTTGATTGATATTTCCTTCGCCGATACCACTTGAGAAACTACCATAATATATATATCCTATATTATTATCCAACAGCTTGTACTTAAGCCCTCCCGCAATACCATAATCTGTTCCGAGATAGTTTTTTTGTATCTTAGAGTCAAAGTTGTCAGCATAATCTTCAAACCATTTCCAATAACGAGCTACATTGTGCGAGGCTACTAGATTTACGTGTCCATCCTGTACCTCCGCAAGCATTTCGCCTAAGACAGCAAATAATGCATCGTTATCCATGTTTTCGCTTATACGTTGCGAATAACGATTATAGACTTCATTCCAATCTACGTCCTTATAATTAAAAAAGCAATAATGCTCATCCATAATTTGCCAAAGAGCCTCGAAGTTTCCCTTCTTTGAGCTCTCGAACTTATCTTCCTTAAAACAAGATGTAAAAAAGAAACAGGCGAATATGGCAATATATAGATACTTCATCAGCTTAATTTTGAGTGTTCAAGGTAGTAATAATTCTTTAAACTCGTTGAATGTATATCGATAGTAATTCAAATCAACATGCCCGTCTACTCCCGGTAATTCTCCTTTATGCGAAAATTGCCATATTTTCCAGTTATTAACATCGTCTGAAGGCTCGTTGTGTAGATCACACATCCATATAATATTCTTCGGAAAGTTACCTTTTATATATAGTTTATAACAATCTCTGTTGGTATAAATTATAGGATGAACTCCAAAATGTTCATAGAGCTTATTTTCCATTATTTTAAGCTCTTTGACAACAGTACCTACAAATTCTTTGTCTTTGCTATACGGGTTTGCCGGAGAATGTTCCACGTCTATAGCAGGAATCAGGTCTCCGCTATTAAATTTTGCTGTTTTAAGAAAATGTTTTGCCTGTTCTTCTCCCGATAAGGCAAACGTATAGAAATGATATGAGCCTACCTTTATATTAGACTTTCGAGCCAGATCATAATTGAAAGGATAATTCCGGTCTTCATGTGTCGTCCCTTCTGTCGATTTCAGATAAGCGAATGTTATATCTTGTTCCATTACATTATCCCAATTAAGAATTGGATTATGATGTGAAACATCTATGCCTTTCACAAAATATTTACTAGAATCGAAAGATTCGGGTTCTTCAAAAAATCCTTTAATAACGAAGAAAGCTGCAATACCTAAGCATACAGCTATACTCATTGACAGGATGTATTTCTTTAAATTACTTTTTTTAGATTTTCTCCTGTTTACCCTTTTCCGTATTGTTCTTTTTCGTACTGTTTTTGCCATTTACTCTTAGTCAAATAAAATAGCTTCGGATAACAATTTTCCGGCTTTATCTTTGGGTGATAAGATTAGTTCTTTCTCATCTATTCCCCAGTTGATAGCGACCGATGGATCACTCCATAGTAGAGACGCTTCATGTGCAGGAGCATATACGTTATCTACTTTGTAAGAAAAAATCGCTTCTTGACTAAGCACCAAAAAACCATGAGCAATACCTCTTGGCATAAATAGTTGCTTTTTATTTTCTTCTGTTAGCTCTACTGCCAGATATTGTCCAAAAGTAGGAGAGCTTTTCCTTAAATCAACTACAACATCCAGAACAGATCCCTTAAGTGCCCTAACTAATTTAGCCTGAGAATATTCTCCTATTTGATAATGTAATCCTCTTAGTACTCCACGAGTAGACTTAGATTCATTATCTTGAATAAAATCAATCTTACCGATGTGCTCATCGAAAAGATTTTTCTTATATGACTCCATAAAGTATCCTCTTTCATCATTAAATACTTTAGGCTCTATTACCCAGATTCCCTTGATGGATTGTTCCGTAAATTTCATTTTTCAGTATACTATTTCTTGTTGATATAATGTGTTTCTATTTTTATGCGATTTTTACTTGACCAAACTTAAGATATATTGTCCGTAAGCTGTTTTATCTAGTTTTTGCCCAAGGGCAGCCAGCTGATCATCATCAATCCACTTGTTGCGCCATGCAATTTCTTCGATACAAGAAACATAGAATCCTTGTCTATTCTGTATTGTTTCTACGTAGTTTCCTGCCTCTAGTAAGCTATCACAATTTCCTGTGTCAAGCCATGCAAAACCACGACCAAATAATTGTACTTCTAACGTTCCTTCTTCCAAGTAGCATTTATTTAGGTCTGTAATTTCATACTCACCTCTTGCCGATGGTTTTAAAGCTTTGGCCTTCTCTGTTACCGTTTTATCATAAAAATATAGTCCCGGTACAGCATAGTTTGATTTTGGCTTTTCGGGTTTTTCTTCCAGAGATAACACTTTTTTTGACTCATCAAACTCTACAACACCGTATGCACGAGGATCTTTTACGTAGTATCCGAATATACAGGCTCCGACTTCGATAGAGGCCGCTTTTTTTAGCATCTGCGAAAAGTTTTGCCCATGAAACATATTATCGCCGAGGATAAGGCAACCCGGCTCACCATCTAAGAATTTCTCTCCAAGAACAAAAGCCTGTGCAAGCCCGTTTGGAACCTCTTGTATCACATATTCGAATTTCATGCCGAGTTCTTCCCCTGTGCCGAGTAGCTCTCTGAACATAGGGAGATCACGAGGTGTAGATATAACCAATATTTCCCGAATACCTGCCAGCATAAGTGTTGATAGCGGATAATAGATCATTGGCTTGTCGTACACAGGCATTATCTGTTTCGATATTGCTTTAGAGAGTGGGAAAAGTCGTGTAGCACTTCCTCCGGCAAGAATAATTCCTTTCATAGTGTTTATGTTTATATAAATAGCAATACACAAAAATAGTAAATCTAGCGTATGATTCGAGTATATATCGAGAATAGTTTATTGTTGCATGCTCTTTTTGCCGATGTGACTATTTACTCAAAATAGAAGTTGAGAATATATAAAAAATAGAGGCACTCTAACGAAATGCCTCCATTTATTTTATTTACAATAACCAGATTAGATGCAAGGGATTTTGTCGATGCGTCTCTGATGTCTTCCTCCTTCGAAAGGAGTATTGAAGAAGGTTTCTACCATTTGAGAAGCTTCCTCAGGAGAAATCATTCTTCCCGGTAATGCAAGTACATTCGCATTATTGTGAGCTCTTGCTAATTGAGTTATTTCTACATTCCAGCAAAGCGCGCTACGTACTTTCTTATGCTTGTTCAATGTCATATTAATGCCATTGCCTGTACCACAAACAGCAACACCAAAATCACATTCGCCATTGTCGATAGCTGTTCCCAATTTATGACCATAGTCAGAATAATCGGTACTTTCTGTAGAATAAGTTCCATAGTCAATATATTTAACTCCTTGTTGATCAAAGAGGCTGATAATATATTGCTTTATAGAATATCCTGCATGATCGCTAGCCAATCCTATCGGTTTATCTCCTTGTATCGTAATTGTCATTGTTTTTTGTTTTTTATATTACTTCAGATATTCTTTGACCTGTTTATATACATTATCAGGTGTAAAGCCAAGTTTTTCGTCGAGAACTTTGTAAGGAGCGGAAAACCCGAAAGAGTTCATACCCCAAATTTTGCCATTGTCGCCAACGAGCCCTAGTAATGTCACGGGTAGGCCGGCAGTCAATCCGAACTTTTTCTTGTCCTTCGGCAATACGCTTTCCTGGTATTCTTTACTTTGTGTGCGGAATACTCCTTCGGATGGAACGGAAACAATACGTGTTTTTATGCCATCTTCTTTCAGTAGCTTAGCCCCGTCAACGAGAGTCGATACTTCCGATCCTGAAGCCAGCAGGATGATGTCATAGTTCGCATCTTCCTCCACTATATATGCTCCTTTCTCGGCTTGAAGAGCTTCTGCATATCGGTTTTCTTTTGCCGGCAGGTCGTTGATGTTCTGACGGGAGAAAATCAGACCGGTCGGGCTTGTTTGATTTTCCATGGCCATTTTCCACGAAACGGTTGCCTCCGTAACATCTGCCGGACGCAGTACCAGCATGGAGTTGTGCCCGTTGTGATTTTGCAATTTCTCCAACAGACGAATCTGGGCTTCCTGTTCTACGGGTTCATGTGTCGGTCCGTCTTCCCCTACACGGAAAGCATCGTGCGTCCAGATAAACTTAACAGGCAGTTCCATCAGAGCAGCCAGACGTATAGCAGGTTTCATGTAATCAGAGAACACAAAGAAGGTTGCACAAGCCGAAATGATACCGCCATGCAATGTCATGCCTATACACAGGCAAGCCATTGTCAGTTCCGATACCCCAGCCTGCAGGAATGCTCCTGAGAAGTCTCCTTTTTTCATGCTGTGGGTATATTTCAGGAAGCCGTCTGTTTTATCCGAGTTAGAAAGGTCGGCAGATGAAACAACCATGTTCTCCACTTGCTTTGCCAATACACCCAGTACGGTTGCCGATGCCGCGCGAGTCGCCTGATTAGGCTTTTGCTCTATGGCTGCCCAATCGATTGCCGGAGTATAGCCGCTGAACCATTTCTGCATTTTTTCGGCAAGCTCCGGATTTTGTTTAGCCCAGGCTTGTTTTTCGGCGTGTTTTTTTGCTACTATTTCTTCGAGTTCAGCCTTGCGTTTAGCATATAGCTCTTTTACCTCGGGGAAAATAACGAACGGATTTGTGGGGTCACCTCCTAGGTTTTCGATTGTTTTGTCGAAAGAAGCCCCGGCAGCACTTAAGGGTTGTCCGTGAGTCTCAGTCTCATTTTCAAAGCTTGAACCGTCTGCTTTAATGGCACCTTTACCCATAATTGTTTTACCGATGATAAGGGTCGGCTTTTCTTTTTCAGCTTTAGCTTCTGTAAGAGCGGCACGTATTTCGGAGGCATCATTTCCTTTAATGGTGATCACTCTCCATCCCCATGCCTGATATTTAGCGGCAACATCTTCTTCGGTTACTTCTTTTGTTTTTGTAGATAGCTGTATTCCGTTCGAATCATAGAACATGATCAGGTTATCAAGTCCCAGGTGTCCGGCCGTACGCCCTGCTCCCTGCGAAATCTCTTCCTGGATACCTCCATCCGAGATGAACGCATATATGGTATGATTCATACGCTCACCAAAACGATGTTTTAAGAATTTGGCAGCTATTGCGGCTCCTACGGCAAAAGTATGTCCCTGCCCCAGTGGTCCTGATGTATTTTCTATTCCGCGGTTGATGTCTCTCTCGGGGTGTCCTGGAGTAACGCTTCCCCATTGACGGAATTGTTGTAAGTCTTCGAGTGTGAATTTTCCAGTCATGCACAATGTGCTGTAAAGCATGGGTGACATGTGTCCGGGATCGAGGAAAAAACGGTCACGACCTTCCCATGTCGGGTTTTGCGGATCGTAAACGAGAAATTCAGAGAATAAAACATTGATGAAGTCTGCTCCACCCATTGCTCCCCCAGGGTGACCTGACTTCGCTTTTTCAACCATTGAAGCCGACAGTATACGAATATTGTCTGCCGCACGGTTAAGTAAATCGATTGATGTCATAGTGATATGGTTATTTGTAAATTGATTTCACTTACAAAAGTAATGAAATATACATGTATATTAAAATAATATTCAAAAAAGACAAATATTGCCTCTCTGCTTAATTCTTTTTACTAATCAAGGTTTATTGCTAGTCCCCCCATTGATGTCTCTTTATAGAGGCTCGGTAAGTCATGTCCGGTTTGTTGCATCGTACGAACAACTTTGTCAAAATTAATAAGGTGTTTTCCATCCGATAACATTGCGAACGAACAAGAATCGAGGGCTCTGGCAGCAGCAAAAGCGTTTCGTTCAATACATGGGACTTGCACCAACCCGCACACGGGGTCGCAAGTGAGTCCCAAATGGTGTTCCAATCCCATTTCGGCAGCATACTCTATTTGCTGAGGTGAGCCTCCGAATAGTTGACAAGCCGCACCCGCTGCCATTGCGCATGCTACTCCAACTTCTCCCTGACAGCCGACCTCTGCGCCCGATACCGATGCATTTGTCTTCACTATATTGCCTATAAGTGCTGCTGTAGCAAGGGCTCTTACTATTTTTTGATCACTGAAATCGTGGTTTATTTTTAGGTGATACAATACCGACGGAAGAGTTCCGCTTGATCCACATGTAGGTGCCGTAACAATTACATTGCCACTTGCATTTTCTTCCGACACAGCAAGTGCATAAGAGTATATCAGTGCCCTGCTTTTCATTGAGCCTTGATATCCTTTAGCTTTTATGCTATACATAGAGGCTTTTCGTTGCAATCCCAATCCTCCGGGAAGCAATCCTTCTGCGTCGATACCTCTGTGTATTGCAGCTTCCATTGTTCTCCATACTTCCAGAAGATAATTATATATTTCTTTGCCTTCGGTATCTTCTACATATTCCCAAAATGTTTTGCCTGTTTCGTGGCACCATTGAAGGATTTGCTTCATTGTATTTTTGTCGTACAATTTTTCCTTATTTACTTTACTATTCCCATCCGATAGGTCACCTCCGCCAATGCTGTATACAATCCATTCTTTTACGGGTTGACCTGCTGCTATAGCTTCGAATTTCATACCGTTGGTATGGTATGGCAAAACAATCTCAGGCTGCCATATAATTTCTGTAGGGTAGGGCAGTAAGGTGTTTGTGATAGCTACATCCGTCATATGACCTTTTCCTGTAGCTGCAAGGCTTCCGTATAATGTAACTCGGAACGATGTCGCGTCCTTATTTTCTTCTTTAAATATCAAAGCTGCTTTTTGTGGAGCCATTGTGTGGCTACTCGACGGGCCATGTCCGATTTTATACAAATTGCGAATCGATTCCATAATATTTATTTATAAGCTATAACAATTCTTCTTTTCTACTGTTCAGTTCTTAGTTAGAACACAAAAATAGCAATATTAAATATTGTTAATCCTATAAAAGCTGGAATTAAGATATTTTACTATTATTCCTGTTTTTATAAGAATTCTCAAAGAGTAAGTTTTTATGTCATTTGTATATTTTTTTGTTATGATTAACGGTTGGATTAAAGTTAATGGTTTGATAATCTGTTAGTCATTCTTAAGGTGTTTTGGCGTTGGATACAAAAAGACATAAATAAACAGGAACTTGTCGGCAATATGATATAAAAAGAAATGATATTTTGGTCTAAAAATACATGTTGTACAACACGTTTTTTTATGAATGACAGCTGAAAAGAGATAAGTATTTTTACATCGATTTTATACAATAACAATCTTCACTTAACCTAAACGACCATGAGTTTTTGGATACTAACCATATCCAAATGAGAATCAAAGGGTAATTGAGTTTTGTTTAGTTTAATTACTCTTTGAATTCTCAGAGTTAAGTGCAGAGATCGACCTAAAGAAGAATGAAATTTGACTAAAACTATAAAAATAAAACAATCTAACTAAATGTAAAAACTTAATCATGAGTAGTACGGAGAAAAAAAATTACTTGTTACCCATCATTGTGATGATCCTGCTTTTCGGGATGGTCTCATTCGTAACAAATCTAGCAGCGCCGATGGGTGTTGTTTTGAAAAACCAATTTGGAGCTAGTAACGCCGAAGGTATGCTAGGTGTGCTTGCTAACTTTATAGCGTATGCATTTATGGGTATTCCTGCTGGTATCTTGTTGAAGAAAATCGGATACAAGAAAACAGCACTTATCGCTATCGTTGTTGGTTTCGTTGGTATTGGTATTCAATACTTATCAGGAGGAGCCGGTAGCTTTGCTATATACCTGATTGGTGCATTTGTTGCAGGTTTCTCTATGTGTATGTTAAATACAGTAGTAAACCCTATGTTGAACACTCTTGGTGGAGGTGGTAACAAAGGTGGTGCATTGATACAAACAGGAGGTACTTTCAACTCATTGTGTGGTACATTAGTTCCTGTTTTAGTGGGTGTTTTCGTTGCTGACGTGACAAAGGCTAACATTAAAGATGTATACCCTGTTATGTATATTGCTATGGGTGTTTTTGCTTTCGCTTTTATTATTCTGGCATTGGTTCAGATTCCGGAACCTCATATGGAAGTGAAGAAAGCAATTGACAACGTAAAAGACAAATATAGTGCATTATCTTTCCGTCACTTTGTATTAGGTGCGATAGGTATCTTTGTATATGTTGGTGTTGAAGTTGGTATTCCAGGAACATTGAACTTATTTCTTGCGGATAAATCGATTGCAGGTTTGGATGCAACATCAGCAGGTTTTGTAACGGGTACATATTGGTTCTTGATGCTAATCGGACGTTTCTTCGGAGCTTCTATTGGAAGTAAAGTATCAAGTAAGTCAATGCTTACTGTTGCAGCAGGTTTAGGCCTTGTATTAGTTTTATTAGCGATCTTCCTTCCTATAACTACAAAAGTGTCAATGCCAGTATTCCAAAGCATTAACGGTAGTCTTTCATTCGGTATGATGCAAGTGCCTATCAATGCAATGTTCTTGGTATTGTGTGGACTTTGTACTTCTGTAATGTGGGGTGGTATCTTTAATCTTGCAGTAGAAGGACTAGGTAAATATGTAACAACAGCATCGGGTATATTCATGACATTAGTTTGTGGTGGAGGTATCTTACCACTTCTTCAAAACTTCCTAGCTGATAGCGTTGGTTATATGGCAAGTTACTGGGTAGTATTTGTTGGATTGGCTTATCTATTATATTATGCTGCTATCGGTAGCAAAAATGTAAATACAAATATTCCTGTAGAATAATAATACTGGATATAAAATATATTATAAAAGCCTGCTGAATCATTTAGCGGGCTTTTATGTTTTTATTCTTATGGATAATTATCTTATAATAATACGGATTGCTTCTTATACCAACTCATAAGGAGCTATATTTAACGTATTATTTTTATTCAGCTTAACTTATGATTCATTTTTTATTTAATCGCTTTATATTTTATATTTGTATTGTTAAAATTGAGATCGTATTATAGAAAGGTGACAAATAAAAATGAGTAGAAAGGTGTTACTTTTTAACAAAAAGCTGAAGAATAAAATATATTGAAATAAAGAAAACTATGTCAATTAAAAGTATAATTGCTTCGACCTTAAATATTAAGGAGTCTCAGGTGTCGAAAACTGTGGATTTACTCGAATCGGGTGCTACAATACCTTTCATCAGTCGTTATCGTAAAGAGGTAACCGGAGGTCTTGACGAAGTTCAGATAACTGCAATAAAAGAGCAGAATGATAAACTAAATGAGCTCGTAAAACGTAGGGAAACAATCTTAAAGTCGATAGAAGAGCAGGAAAAGTTAACACCTGAACTGAAAAATCGCATAGAGAATTGTTGGAACTCATCGGAACTTGAAGATATTTATTTGCCATATAAGCCAAAACGCCAAACACGAGCTGAAATAGCAAGGAAGAAGGGTTTGGAACCTTTAGCGAATATTATTATGCTTCAGCAAAGGATTGATGTGCAGTCTAAGGCTCAGGCTTTTGTTAAAGGGGATGTCAAGGATGTAAAAGAAGCTATTGCTGGAGCATGTGATATAATTGCCGAACAGATAAATGAGGATGAATATGCCCGTAATTCTATTCGCAACCTTTTTCAGCGTGAGGCAGTTTTAACATCAAAAGTTGTAAAAGGAAAAGAAGAAGAAGGGGATAAATATCGAGATTATTTCGATTTTTCAGAAAAGCTGAATAAAGTTCCTTCTCATAGAATATTGGCTATACGCAGAGGTGAATCGGAAGGTTTTCTCAGGGTAAATATTGCACCCGACGAGGATGCCGCCTTAGAGAGGTTGGATAAACGCTTTCTGAAAGGAGATAACGATAACGAAGCAACGAACTATGTTGCTGATGCAATCGAAGATGGTTATAAACGCCTCTTGAAGCCTTCGATAGAAACAGAGTTTGGCGCCTCGTCGAAAGAGAAAGCAGATGAAGACTCGATACATGTATTTACCGAAAATCTCCGCCAATTACTGCTTGCTGCTCCACTAGGAGAAAAGAGAGTATTGGGTATCGATCCCGGGTATCGTACAGGCTGCAAACTAGTGTGTCTTGATGCCGAGGGAAATTTGCTTCACAATGAAACTATATATCCACATCCTCCTCAGAAAGAAATGTCTAAAGCAGGGAGTAAGGTGGTGAAATTAGTAACGACTTATAATATAGATGCTATTGCCATAGGAAACGGAACAGCAAGCCGTGAGACAGAGCACTTTATTACAAATCTTCGCTATGAGAAAGAAGTGCAGGTGTTTGTTGTCAGTGAGAACGGAGCATCTATTTACTCTGCGTCAAAGGTTGCAAGAGAAGAATTCCCTGATTATGATGTTACGGTAAGAGGGGCAGTGTCGATTGGTCGCCGATTGATGGACCCGTTGGCCGAACTTGTAAAAATAGATCCGAAGTCGATTGGAGTAGGTCAATATCAACATGATGTGGATCAAACTAAGTTGAAAAAATCATTGGATCTTACCGTAGAAAGTTGTGTAAACCTTGTTGGAGTAAACGTAAATACTGCGAGTAAGCACCTTTTGACCTATGTTTCCGGTTTGGGGCCTGCTTTGGCTCAAAATATTGTAGACTATCGTGCTTCTAATGGAGCGTTCCGGTCTCGTAAAGAACTGATAAAAGTGCCTCGTATGGGTGAAAAGGCTTTTGAGCAGTGTGCCGGATTTTTGAGAATAGCGGGAGCAGAAAACCCTTTAGATAATTCTGCCGTGCATCCTGAAAGCTACCATGTAGTAGAAAGTATGGCTAAGGATCTTAAGTGTACGGTAAAAGATTTGATCGATAATAAGGACTTGAAGAAGTCTCTTAAGCTTGAAAAATATGTATCGGGTAAAGTCGGTTTGCCAACATTAAATGATATAATGGATGAGCTGGATAAGCCCGGACGTGATCCTCGTAAGGGTATTAAGGTTTTTGAGTTTGATCCGAATATAAAAACGATAGAGGATCTCAGAGAGGGGATGACATTGCCGGGTATTGTGACTAATATTACAAACTTCGGGTGCTTTGTGGATGTAGGTATAAAAGAAAATGGTTTGGTTCATGTCTCAGAACTGGCTGACCGCTTCGTTTCCGATCCGACAGAGGTTGTTTCGTTACATCAACATGTGGAAGTCAGGGTATTGTCTGTTGACACATCTCGAAAAAGAGTACAACTATCAATGAAAACGGCATAAAATAACAAGAAAATTATGTTTTTAAGCCTATTTTTAAACTCTGGTTCGTTATAATTGTTATTAAAATCAGATTATCTTTGTCTGAACTTTTTAAATAGAAAAACAAATGAAAAATTTAGTAGAAAAATTAAATCAAGATTTTGCCGCATTCTCTAAAGACGCAGCTTCACAAATCGAAAACGGTAATAAAGCAGCTGGCCAACGTGCTAGAAAAATTTCACTTGACATAGAAAAAGCTCTAAAAGAGTTTCGTAAACAGTCAATTGAAGCAGCTAAATAAAAGCATAATGCAATATTGCACGGAGGCTGTCTCATATTAGATTTGAGATGGCCTTTTTAATTTATTAGCTTTAGATGTTAATTATATTATTGCTTCTATAATTAAGGGTTAGATTATGAATTTAGAATTTCTTACATCAGAAGTCTGCAAAATAGCTAAAGAAGGAGGGCACTTTTTAGCACAAGAAAGGAAAACCTTTCGTAAGGATAGGGTAGAGGAGAAAAATGCACATGATTATGTTTCGTATGTTGACAAGGAAACAGAAAAGCTATTAGTTGCCAGATTGTCACAGCTTCTGCCTCAAGCGGGGTTTATTACGGAAGAAGATACTGTTGCGTTTGAGAAGAAAGATTATTATTGGGTTATCGATCCTTTGGACGGTACTACCAATTATATACAAGACAACGCCCCTTACTGCGTGAGCATAGCTCTGACTAGTGATACCGAAATATTGTTAGGTGTGGTTTACGAAGTCTGTAGAGATGAATGCTTCTATGCTTGGAAAGGTAGTAACTCTTTCCTGAATGAGACCCAAATACACGTTTCTGATACGGACAATATGGGGCAAGCTTTTATCGGCTTAGACCTTCCTTATAATGCAGGCGATTACAAATCGGTCGTTAATCATTTGATGGATTCATTGTATGGGAAGGTTTCGAGTGTGCGGATAAATGGTTCAGCTGCTATGTCGATGTGTTACGTTGCCGCAGGGAGGTTCGATGCGTGGGCTGAAGCATATATTAAACCGTGGGATTTTATGGCAGGGGCATTAATTGTGCTTCAAGCAGGAGGGGCTGTTACAAATTTTACCGGTAGTTCTTTATTCAGGAAAGGGCATGATATATTGGCATCCAATTCATTGCTTCATAATGATATGTTGGAACTACTAGCTCCATTTAAGGATTCTTTGTGATTGTTTTATTTGTTTTAAAGAAAACAGCATGTTAAGAATATTATGCTACAATTGAGCTTATTAGTAAGATAAGTTTTATAAATTTGAACTATCAATATACAGATACGCTATACTTCGAAAGCTAAATTAAAATATATGATAGAAAAGAGAGATTTAAACTTGGCTGTACTTATCGATGCCGATAATGTGCCTTACTCGAATATAAAGGGCATGCTTGATGAAATTGCTAAAATAGGTGTGCCAACTATCAAAAGAATTTATGGGGACTGGACAAAGCCTAGCGTTTCGGGGTGGAAGCAACCTTTGTTGGAGCATGCAATAACTCCAATACAGCAATATAGTTATACAACAGGTAAGAATGCTACCGATTCGGCAATGATTATCGATGCTATGGATATTTTGCATGGTGGTCGGGTTGATGGTTTCTGTCTGGTATCCAGCGATAGTGATTTTACGCGTTTAGCCGTGAGGCTGAGAGAGTCCGGTATGCAAGTAATAGGTATTGGAGAAAAGAAAACGCCTAGTCCATTTATTGTAGCTTGTGATAAGTTTATTTATATAGAGATTATACGAGATTCAGATGATAATAACGAAACGGAGTCTCCTGCGTCTACAGTTAAGAAACAACAGGAAAAGACTGTTGAACCTGTAAATAAAAAGTTGATAAATCTATTAAAGAGTACCATTAGAGACCTTGCCGATGATGATGGGTGGGCTTACTTGGGTGATATGGGTAATCTCGTTATAAAGAAGCGTCCTGATTTTGATTCACGCAATTACGGCTTTTCAAAGCTTGCCGCCTTGGTTAAAGCTCAAAGTAAGCATTTTGAAATGGATGAACGCAAGAGCGAAAAGGGACATTCGCGTTTGGTATTTGTTAAAATAAAGGAGTGATTTTATATTCTCGCTCTTTATTTATTATTAATACTATTCGCCTCTATTAAGAATAATATTAATTTTTTATATGTTTATTGGGCTGTTGTTTAGTCTGAAGAATATATCTTCGCACCCTGAATATGAGAATATTTAAAAGCTGCACAATGAAGAAAATTTTTATTATATGTATGTCTTTGTACTATTTTATCTCAATTTGGGGACAAGATCAAATACTAAAGTATGAAGTAAACAATGTAGGAGAACTACAATACAATATAACAGATGCCCGCGAAAAAGATGTGAAATATGTGAATTTATTGAGCATGGAGGCTTCCCTTAGAACAGATAAATGGTGGAAAAACGGATCGTTTGATATTGCATTTTGGTCGGTAGGAAGAACATTTTCTCACAATATAGCAAATGATTTTTTAACCTTTTCCAATATAGAAGAAGATAACTTTTGGCTTGTATGCTCAAAATTTGGTTATCAGCAAACCTTCGGGGACTTTAGTTTGTTTGCAGGGATACGAAATATGAACTTAGATTATTTTAATAGTCCGTATTCTTCTTTCTTTACAAATAGTTCGGCAGGAATCTTTCCCACCATCTCTATCAACTATAGTGTACCAAACTATCCACTTGGAGCTATCGGATTGCATACAGAATATACGAAAGGAGTTATTAATGTCAAAAATTCATATTATAATAATTTAGATAATGTAAATAAAGCATTGATTTTTAACTTTAAATTTAATCCAAAGAAATATGGATTCGTCAATATCACTCAATTTGCATATATGCCTTTAGATGGGTTTTATGCAGCAGGGGTGGTTTTGGATAAACTCCCCGAAGAGTCTTTAAGATATTCATTGTATATGTTGACCGAACAATCTATATTGCAAACAGATAAACAAGAACTAGGAATTGTTGCTCAGTTAGGATATGCCCCAAGGAAAAGCAACGAATGTTATTTATACTACGGGGTGGGAGTCGTTATGAATAATTTATTCGGAAGAAAAGGACAGGATACTGTCGGATTAAATGTTTTCAGAGCAAATACTTCACAGGGAGCAGAAACGGCTTTGGAAATGTCATATAAATATATAATCACTTCACATATTTCGATTCAACCCGCATTGCACTATATACATAGACAGGGTAAAGATGATTTGGTTGGACTTCTCCGTGGAAGCTTTACTTTTGGAAACTAAGGTTATTACTTTTTTTTGATACTGTCGAATATATCATCAGTCTTAACTTGTGAAAAGTATAAATTTCATTATCTCTTATTTTCGAGATAATCAGAATAAAATATAGGTATAGATATTCTATACCTATATTTTATTTTTCTTTATCTAGTCTTTAAAGTATTTTAATCATCGAATTTACTATTCTACAATATATTCTACTTCATGAGCTTCTACCAATTGTGGGATTTCTAACTTTTGTAGCATTTTATCCAATACTTTTTCAGGTAAAAGATCCTCTCTATTTAGATTTTGAGCACGCCATTTGGCGTAAGACTTTTCTAAATATACTATTTTGACTTTTGCATCATATAAAGTAAAAAGATCTACTAATTGTTGACGCATTAGCCGTGTAATATTAGTTGCATTCCAGATGAAATTTTGTCCTTTTCGAAGATATACGCGAGCTTGTTCTTTTGCTTCTTGAACTACTTTCCCTGTAGCAGATCTATCTGTCGGGCTTAATTTATACTTTTTGCGAATAGCATCGAGGCTTATAACCGGAATATCTGTATTTAAAGATTGTATATAGTGATCTTTTCCCATCCCTGGTAGACCTGAAAGTATCGTAACTTCACTTTTGAAGTTATCAAACGGAACATAGCCGATATATCCGTCTATCGAGTCGAAATATTGAAATCGTGCATTCGGATTTTCAAACTCTAAAGCTTTTCCCCAACATTCCTGCTCTTTACAAAACAGTTCAAAAAGCTCAAGAGATTCAAGTAATTGTGGTAAGTTATTACATATTCTACCTTTGGCATCAGCCTCGGCTAGTGTTTTTAATTGCGAAGTGCTTATCCTTAAAGACACTTCATGGATCTTTTTTGCAGGTTCTACTTTTTCTAATAGCCAAAGAGGCAGGCCATGGTAACGTACAAAGGATGCAATTCTTTCACGGATATGAAACGGTGTAGGGACATCTCGAAATAAGACTGTACGTGCTGTATATTCTCCTCTCCGAGCATGTCCATTTGCTGATACCTTGCCAAAACCTTCGTCAAGAGATGTTGAACGTTTTTCTACATCATGTAATAGGGCACTTACCCAAAGTATTTCTTGATCTTGTTCCGATAGGGATTTGTATTCTTCCGATTTCGTCAATTCATCTAAGACCATCTGTGTATGAGTTGCTACGTTACCTTCTTTATGATGTATCTTATGTTGCGGAACTTCTTTCATATCCTCTACCCAATCAAATTTTTTTTCAAGGGTATTCCAACTTTTATCTTGTGTTAATTTCCAAATTTTTTCCATAATTTCTAGTTTTATTCAGCCGGAAGAGTCATTCCCTTATTAACGGGCTTCATCTCAAACTGACATTTCTCGTTTTTTTATTGTGAGCCCAACGGTCATTTGTTTTTTAGATTTCTGTTCAATATATATAAGATTTAGGTTGCCATTACATATAGTTCTATAAAATGAAAAGACATACAGAATCATATCTTTGTGAAAATATAATGCAATTGTTTTAGTTAATAAAATGTATAATAAATATAGCCCGTGAGGTAAGACTCAAGAAGGAATAATAAAAGGAAAGAATTCCAGTATCTATTCTATACTGAACAATTACATGACTTTATTTTCTGAAAAATGAATAAATTGATTCTTACAAAGGTATAAAGATTTTTTAACTAAACAAAATTGATCTAAGGCTATAATAATAGAACAGTATCTCGAATAAACTCTTTAAAATTCCCAATTAATAAATGTTGATACTGAGCTTGTTGTGAAAAACGTATATAAAAGTTGATAGAATTGTTTGTGGAAACAAAAAAAAGACATACATTTGCATCGCTTTAGAGGAAATATCGATAAGCAAAAATATTGGAGAGATGGCAGAGTGGTCGATTGCGGCGGTCTTGAAAACCGTTGAACTGCGAGGTTCCGGGGGTTCGAATCCCTCTCTCTCCGCGGAAAGGCTAAGACAAAAGAAGCCAAAAATAAGGAAAGTCCTACAAATCAGTGATTTGTGGGGCTTTTTCGTTTATCCCCGTTTCATATAGAAGCCATAAAAAAGCCATTTTTTGACATAGCTGCGTAACCTATTCGTAACCTATTGTCAGAAAATCAAAATAGGTTACGATTTGTCTGATTTAGGCAGTTTAAAGTCCATTTTTGGAAGTCTGTATTTATCTCATTATTTGATTGTTGAATGTATTTTTGAAATTAAATTTTGAGTTATGAAAAAGACCACATTCAGTATCCTTTTTTATGGAAAAAAGAATGGATTAAAAGCAAACGGTAAGATGCCGCTTATGGGACGAATTACCGTGAATGGAAAATCGATCCAGTTTGGAACAAAAGTTGATGTTGATCCTAAATTATGGAATGTAACGGCAGGTAAACTTGTCGGAAAAACACGGGAAGTCATTAACACAAACTCAGTGCTTGACAGTATCAAGGCTACGATGACTAAGATTTACAGAGAACTACTGGAAAGAGAAGTTTCTGTTACCCCTGAACGTATTAAGAATATCTTCTTTGGTGTTGAAATTCAACAGCAGATGCTGCTTGACCTTTTTAGGAAGCATAATGAAGATGTTGAGAAACTGATCGGCATAAATAAAAGTAAGGCTACTTACCAAAAGTACGAAGTTACCAGAAAACATCTGACTTCTTTCATCAAAGAGAAATACAATCGATCGGATGTTGCCTTAAAAGAGATCGACTTTATTTTTATAACTGATTTTGAGGTTTACCTCTTGACCACAGCTGGATGCAATCCGAATACAACAGCTAAATTTATGCAGTTTTTTAAACGAATTGTTATTATAGCCAAGAATAATGGGTGGTTAAAGAGCGATCCGTTTATAAATTATAAGATCAGGATCAAAAAAGTCGATCGGGGTTATTTAACACAGAACGAGATAGAATCCATCATTAACAAGAAGATAACGATAAAGCGCCTGGATCAGATTCGGGATATTTTTATTTTCTCCTGTTTTTGTGGGTTGGCTTATATTGATGTGAAAAATCTGCGGAAAGAAAATATTCGTATCTCTTTTGATGATAAATTATGGTTAATAGGTAAAAGAGAGAAAACAGGGGTGTCTTTTACTATTCCTTTACTTGATATTCCTCAGAAGATACTGGATAAATATGAGGGAGCATTATCTGATGATCGTGTACTTCCGGTTCCAAGCAATCAAAAGGTAAATGCGTATTTGAAGGAAATCGGTTCTTTATGTGGAATTGATAAGGAATTGAGCTTCCATGTTGCAAGACACAGTGAAAACTTTTTTTAGCTATTAATCAACAGATTACACGACCTTCGTTTTAAAACAGGTAACGATTTAGAAACCAGCTTAGTTCTTAGATATGCTTAATTTCCTCAATATATAAAGAGCAACTTATCTTTTGTAAAGATATAAAATTTTCGTTTTAGAGAACTGAATTTCTTAGATTTTCATCTTCAAATAGAATTTATGTAGTAGTAAAAAAATGATACTATATAGTCAAAGTTAAGATACTAAAAAACTTTTCCTCTTTCGTTACTCTTTGAAAACTTTAGATTAATATCTGGATATTTCTCTCTAAGATAATTTACAAAATAAACATTCGCAATCTTGCGAATCCGATCTTTATTCGTATATTTGCGAACAATAAATATCGAGTCTATGTCAAAGAAAGAATTAACAGCCGATCAGGAGCAATTAGCACGCTTTGCTAAAGCATTAGGACATCCTATTCGTATTGCCATACTTGAAATGCTTGCCAATGAGTCATGCTGCTATCATGGCGATATGTCAGAGGTGTTACCGATTGCCAAAAGCACGCTGTCACAGCATCTGAACGAACTGAAAGATGCAGGATTGATTCAGGGAACAATTACATTACCCACCGTGAAATATTGTATCAATAACGAGAACTGGAATAAAGCCAAAGAACTGTTTAGTGGCTTTTTTACCCAATTACAGAAAACAGACGATATTTGCTGATATGATGGACATCAGGTTTGCAACAAAAAAGGATATCCCTGCTATTAAAGAGCTGTTTCGTTCAACTATCCTTTCAGTCAATCTGAAAGACTATACACCCGAACAGGTCGGATGCTGGGCTGCAAGAGGAGAAGAAGCGAGTGTATGGGAGGAGCGGATAAATGAGCAATACTTTATACTTGCTGAGGAAAACGATACGATATTAGGGTTTGCCGCCTTAAAATTGTCAGGATATTTAAATTCTATGTTTGTCCATAAAGACTATCAGGGCAAAGGGATTGCAACATTCTTACTTAAAAAGATTGAAGAATATGCACGGTTGAAAGATATTTCAGAAATAACTGCTGATGTCAGTATTACAGCCGAGCCTTTCTTCTCAAAAAAAGGCTATGTTATTCTGGAACAACAGACCGTTTGCATTGGTATCTCCATGACAAACTATAAAATGTCAAAAGTTTTATCCTGATATTTTTTTAAGAGATATATTCGTTATTCGACGAAATAGGAACTGTTAGTGTAAATACGAAATTATAAACAATATGAGAATTTTAATTCTATGTACGGGAAATAGTTGCCGCAGCCAGATGGCTCATGGATTTTTACAATCATTCGATCCTTCATTGTCTGTTTATTCCGCAGGGACAAAAGCAAGCGGAAAAGTAAACTCAAAGGCAATAGAAGTCATGCAGGATGCAGGTGTAGATATTTCGCACCATACATCCGATAGTGTAGAGCAATATATGAATGATGAGTGGGACTATGTGATTACTGTTTGCGGTGGAGCAAATGAAAGCTGTCCTGCATTCTCGGGAAAAGTAAAGAACCGTCTGCATATCGGCTTTGACGATCCTTCCGAAGCTACGGGAACAGCCGAATTTATTCAATCCGAGTATATCAGGGTAAGGGATGAAATCAAAATAGCTTTTTATGAATTATACACCGATAAGATAAAAGGTCATGAGTAAAAAGAAAATGAGTTTCTTAGATAAGAACTTAACACTTTGGATATTCCTTGCGATGGCTATCGGTGTAGGATTGGGATATTTTATACCTTCTTTCAGTAACTACATAGATTCCATGTCGAGTGGGACAACAAATATTCCTCTGGCAATCGGTCTTATCCTGATGATGTACCCGCCATTGGCAAAAGTAGATTACAAACAACTGCCAAAAGTGTTTTCTAACGTAAAGATATTATCTATTTCGTTAATTCTGAATTGGATTATCGGGCCTGTCTTAATGTTCTTACTTGCCATTCTTTTTTTACGCGATTATCCTGAATACATGGTTGGGGTTATTCTGATAGGTCTTGCACGATGTATAGCGATGGTGCTTGTATGGAACGACCTGGCAGAGGGCAATACGGAGTACGGTGCAGGATTAGTTGCCCTGAACAGTATTTTTCAGGTATTCTTTTACAGTTTTTATGCCTGGATATTTGTAACAAAACTTCCTCCCTTATTCGGATTTGAAGGGGCAATCGTGGATATATCCATAGGTACAATAGCCGAAACAGTCGCTATCTATTTGGGTATTCCTTTCCTGATAGGTATTCTAAGCCGTTTGATATTGGTTAAAATAAAAGGGGAACAATGGTATAAGGATAAGTTTATCCCTGCAATTTCACCAATTACTTTAATCGCTTTACTATTTACCATTGTATTAATGTTTAGCCTCAAAGGTGAACTGATCGTACAAATCCCATTGGATGTAGTACGGATAGCCATACCGTTATTAATCTATTTCGTGGTGATGTTCTTCCTCAGCTTCTTTGCGGGCAAATTAATGGGTGTATCTTACGATAAAAACGCTTCAATCGCATTTACAGCTACAGGTAATAACTTTGAACTGGCTATTGCAGTTGCAATAGGAGTCTTCGGCTTGCATAGCGGGCAGGCTTTTGCAGGCGTAGTAGGCCCATTAGTTGAAGTGCCTGTACTTATACTTTTGGTAAACATTGCCTTTTGGCTAAGAAAGAAATATTATAAATAAAATAACACTTTTAATATGAACACGAACGAAGAAAAGAAAGCTTTGGTAAAACAGAGATATAGCGAACTGGCTTTGAATAGCGATGCTTTAAAATCCGATTGCTGTTGTGGAACGAATCCTGCTACTCCTTCAAAAAAGGTCTTTACGATCATGAGCGAAGATTACAGCGGGCTTAAAGGGTATGAAGTAGATGCTGATTTAGGTGTAGGCTGTGGACTACCTACTGAGTATGCAGGCATTAAAGAAGGTAATACAGTTTTAGACTTAGGCTCAGGTGCAGGTAACGACTGTTTTATAGCCAGGGCAGAAGTCGGAGAAAAAGGAAAAGTAATCGGCATTGACTTTTCGCCACAAATGATAGAAAAGGCACGAAAGAACGCAACAAAGCGAGGGTATACCAATGTCGAATTTATTGAAGGAGACATTGAAAATATGCCTTTGCCTGCCAATTCTATTGATGTAGTAGTAAGCAATTGTGTTTTAAATCTGCTACCCGAAAAAGATAAAATATTTAAAGAAATATATCGTGTATTGAAAAAAGAAGGTCATTTTTGTATCTCTGATGTTGTGCTGAATGGCGTATTCCCTAAAGAGTTTACAGATAATGCTTCCTTGTATGCGGGTTGTATTGCCAGTGCGATACAAAAAGACGATTATTTGGGTGAGATTGAAAAGGCTAATTTTGCTGATATAAAGATTGAACGAACAAAAACAGTTGTCATTCCAGAAGATGTTTTACAGGAGCATTTGGATGAATCGACGATAGCTAAATACAAAGCTGGTAATGTCGGCATTTATTCGATTACTGTGACAGGAATAAAATAGCAAAGTTTAAAGAAAGAGATTGCAAATAAATAGATTCAGGACGATCATTCCTTCCTGAATCTATTAATTTATTCACAGCCTTCTTTTTCAGGTTTATCTACTTGTCAATAATAAGCAATTCGTTTTTATCATCAGAGATGAGACTTATAAATCTTTCATATTCTCTGAGGACATCAGCTATCACTTCCTCTTTTGTCATATACTGTATATCATTTCCTTTACGCCCATCATTAAAATAGGTAATCGGGATATAAGGCGTTTCCATATCAACATTTGGAGTATTCTCTTCTTCTATCATATACTCCGAGATCGTTTGAGGCTCAGCAACGACACCATATCGGAAATTTCGTATTTTATCATGCCTTATGAATAACTCTATGGATAGAGGAGTGTTTTTACCAGTTATTATTTCAGCTTCAATATCATTGGCGGATAATTCTTGCTGAAGTTCGCAGAATGCTTCTTTTACCGTGCCATTCAAAAAGTCCTTGACATCTCTTTTGTGGGAAAAGGTTAGTATTCTGTTCAGCCGTTCCTTCCATCTGCTCCCGTCCCATGCAATACTACCATAGGGCAGTTTGGTATTATGAAATAAATGATCGATTTGCAAAGCTTTCCATAAAGAAAAACATAAGAGTAGCATACTCAACCCAAAGGGTAATGCGGAAATGAGAGTCATCGTCTGCAGTGAGGCCAGACCTCCTGCCCGAAGCAGTGTAAGAGAGAGAATGATGAGTAGTACACCCCAAAATATATTTTGCCACTTCGGCGAGTTCTTTTTATCACCGGATGCTATACTGTTCATAACCAATATACCGGAGTCTGCTGAAGTAACAAAGAAAACCCCAATCATCAAGATTGCTATTATATTCAATAAGCCTGTAAATGGAAAATATTCAAAAAAGCGAAACAGGAGAGTATCCGGATCGTTCGCCAATAGGCTCAACTCTCCATTTGCTACGAATTTATCCAGCCAAACACCACTACTGCCAAATATAGTCATCCATAAGAAATTGAATAAGGAAGGAATCAGTAGTACAGCTATAATAAACTCACGTATGGTACGCCCTTTCGATATACGTGCAATAAACAACCCTACAAACGGAGACCATGATATCCACCAGGCCCAATACATAATTGTCCAGCCCGAGAACCAGCCCTGAGCTTCTGTTTCATAGGCAAAAGTATTGAAGGTCAGATTTGTTAAATTACTGATGTAATAACCGATACCTTCACTAAAGGTGCTAAGTATATATATTGTTGGTCCTGCAATCAAAATAAATACCATCAGAATAAAAGCGAGAGACAGATTCAGTTCACTTAATCGCTTCACACCTTTATCCACGCCTGTAAAAGCTGAAAATATAGCGATACCCATGACTACAATAACGATAATAGCCTGAAATGTAAAACTGTTCTCTGGCACCAATCCTATACTTTGCAATCCTGCATTTAGCTGTACAACACCAAATCCCAAAGTTGTCGCAATTCCGAAAAATGTACTGCATAGCGCAAAAGTGTCTACAATATTTCCGATTGGCCCATATATTTTATCTTTCAACAAAGGATATAAACCGCTTCGTATTGCCAACGGCAATTTATAACGATAGGCAAAATAAGCCAGTACTAATCCCACCACAGCATATATGGCCCAGGCATGTATTCCCCAATGGAAAAAAGTGTATAATTGGGCTTCTTTTGCTCGTTGAAGCGTATCGTCTATAGCCGGATTTGCATAATGAGACATTGTTTCTGCCACACCGAAATACATAAGCCCGATTCCCATACCGGCTGCAAACAGCATTGCTATCCATGAAAAGAAGCTATACTTGGGCCGGGAATTATCCGAACCTAAGCGAATATTACCAAGTTTACTTAAAGCTATAATAATAAGAAATAGAACGAACAAAGTTACCATCAATACATAAACCCAACTCAGGTTGTTAAAAAAATAGGTTTTCACAACCGACAGAGATTTATTGGCTTGTTCAGGGAAGAAGCCACAATAAAGGGATACAAAAAGTATAACAATTAGCCCTGGTAGAGCAACTGATTTGGTTAATGTCGTTCGAAAAGGTAATTTGCTTTTTATCATATTATATATTGTTTTATTTTTACTTGTTGTAATGTGTTAATTTTAAAAATAATATCCGATATTTATATTAAAACGGCTATTCCATCTGGCATTATCGCTATCTTGTGCAAGTCCTTCTCCAAAGTTGCTCGTAAGCCATGGATGATTCTTTCCTATAGCCATATCTATGTATGTGTAAATAGGTCCCGAAGCAATGGATACTCCGGGTATTAAATGATGAGTATTGTTATATCCGGCTCTACTTTTGTCAGCTATTGAGTAATCTACATATGCTTCTATACTTTTTATGAATTTCCTTTTTATAGGAATAGTATATGATATTCCTGCCAGGTATACAAATCCTTTGCTTGCCACATCATAAGGAGAGCCATAAGCAGCCATTTGTACGGCATCTAAAAGTTCTCCTTTGTCATTTTGAGATTTATAATTATACCCAATAATTTCAGCCTTTAAATTCCATCTTCGATAATTGAATACTGAGTGTATCGCCCAGGACAAGTTCCATTTCCTTTTATTTAAGGTCTCATTATAGATACTACCCAACTGTCCGGATAAGCCAACTTCTGCGATCTCTGTCAATTGATAACATATACGCATGTTAAATTGGTCTAGTTCGCGGATGGAAGCTTTACTTCTGTTAGCTCCAGTAAGCCCTGTTGTAGGAACAACAGCATATGAAAAACGGCTGTTTCCTACAGTATTATCTTCATACTCTGAACTTAAGAAACCTTTTGGTGCAGCCTGTCTGAAATATGCCATATCAACAGATAGCTTCTCGATCTTGTATTCAGCACCTATGCCGGTTGCGTAAGTATCTTCCAGTCCCATATAATATGGAAGTTGGAACCACCAAGAATGAGATGCAGACGGCGCTATTCCAAATGGTTTTTGAAAAACTCCTAATTTTGCATACCAACTATCATTTAACCTGTATCTAACATAGGCATGATGTATAAAATGTGCTTTTGATCCGGGATAAAGCCTATATTGAAAACTTAAATCAAAATCCTCATATCCTGCATCTACTGACAAAAACCATGTATCTAATTTAATATAAGAATCTAAAGGCCTAGCAGCAGATTCATAGTTTTCTGAAGCAATATTAAACCGTACAGCTCCACCTATTTTTATAGTTTTTTTTTGAGGCTCCCCATCCGATGCCCAAATATTAAGATTGGAAGAAAAAAAGATATAAATAATAACGGGAACAAATCTTGACATGTTTTTCTAAATAAGACTATTTAATTCATTATGGTAGAGAAATAAAAATATATGCTAAATAAAGCATCTAAAATATACCTCAATAGCAGAACTCATCATTACAAATGATATAAATAGTTCCTCGGTCATATAAGATTAAAAAAAGAGTTCAGGATATAGAAAGAAAGGTAATAGACTAATAATAAAACCACTCCTGAACAGTACCGGATTTTCCAGTATTAGGAACAAAAGTAGTAAAATTAGAGCTTGTTTAAAAGTTAATTTATGTTTAATGACTCATTATAAGTATGCTATGCCTATTAAAATAGAGTTAATCGGTAATATTTTTTCTAGTCGAAAAAAATAAATTATTTTTGATGTTTATTAAAATATTCAACATTTCCATAAAATCCGGATAGATGACAGGAGAAAAAAAAGAAGCTATCGATAAGGTGGTTCAACCCATTCAGCGATTTATATTACAGGAAAAGGCCGGAGGTATAGTCCTCGGGCTGAGTGTTATCATTGCTATGATCTTAGCTAATTCCCCATGGTCGGAAGACTATTTTCATTTATTGGAGCATAAACTGGGATTTATATTTGATGGCATTCCATTCTTTGAATATAGCATTCATCACTGGATCAATGACGGGCTGATGGCTGTTTTCTTCTTTGTAGTGGGCTTAGAACTCAAAAGGGAGATTGTAGGAGGAGAATTATCCAATCCGCGTAAAGCCCTTTTGCCTATCGGTGCAGCAATCGGCGGTATGCTCGTACCCGCACTTATCTATATTATCCTGAATCCATCAGGAGAAGTTCATCACGGATGGGGAATACCGATGGCAACCGATATTGCTTTCGCATTGGGTGTTTTGTATCTGTTAGGGAGTAAAATACCACTATCACTGAAAGTGTTTCTAACAGCATTGGCTATTGTTGATGATCTGGGGGCTGTCTTGGTTATTGCATTTTTCTATACATCCGATATTTCATTTATGAGCCTTGCTATTGGTTTTGGCTTTGCTCTTATTATGTTCGTTGGCAATAAAATGGGTGTGCGGAGTATTTTGTTCTACGCCATATTTGGTATTCTCGGAGTGTGGACATCTTTTCTCTTATCAGGAGTACATGCTACAATAGCTTCTGTTATTGCCGCCTTTATGATTCCTGCGGATGTGAAAATAAGAGAGAATCTATTTGTGGAACGGATAAAGAACTATCTGAATAAATTCAGGGAGGTCGATCCTAAAAACGAAATACCGACGCTTACAAATGACCAGTTGCATTTGTTGGAAGAAATAAAAATAGATACCAATAAAGCCATTCCGCCATTGCAACGCTTAGAACATCGAATGCATCCTTTAGTGACATTTGTTATCATACCGATATTTGCTCTGGCCAATGCCGGGGTTTCACTCAATATTGATGTTGAGCAACTATTCAGTACGAATATAGCTTTAGGCGTAGCTCTAGGCCTACTATTGGGCAAAGTGTTAGGTGTGGTTGGCTTTACTCTTTTGTTGATAAAGCTGAAAGTCGCACCATTCCCTCAAGGGATGAATGTCCGTAATCTGTTTGGTTTAGGTTTGCTGGCATCTATTGGTTTTACCATGTCGCTATTTATCACTTCTTTGGCATTCACTCATCCCGAATATATGGTACAAGCCAAGATTGGTATTTTTGCAGCTTCTATCATTGGCGGAGTATTAGGATATATCACATTAAGCCGTTCCGTAAAGCATAAATAATGTTATCCCGAATAAAATATATAGGATTAAACCCGGCTCGCTTATTTGTTCTCAGTTTTTTAGGACTGATTCTTATCGGGACAATTTTACTGTTATTACCGGTATCCACAACCGGGAGCATCAGCCTGATAGATGCTCTTTTTACAACAACGAGTGCAGTTTGTGTAACAGGTCTGGTAGCACTGGATACAAGTAAAGATTTTACACTGTTCGGACAAACAGTCATCATGGTCATGATTCAGGCCGGCGGTTTAGGTATATTGACTTTTGCCAGTTATTTCAGCTACTTCTTTAAGGGAGGCTCGTCTTATGAGGATCAATTAACGATGGGCAATATCTCTAACATAGAGAAGATTGATGAAATTTTTAAGACCTTAAAGCGGATATTAATTATAACAGTTGGTATTGAAGCTGTCGGGGCTTTCTTTATTTTTACTAGTTTAAGTTCTGCTTTGATGCCTGGTCTGAGTGATCGGATTTATTTTTCAGTATTTCATTCCATATCCGCTTTTTGTAATGCAGGCTTTTCCACATTGCCCCATGGTATCATGGAAAACGGATATGTGGATAACTACAGATTCCAATTGAGCCTGATATTCCTTTTTGTTCTCGGAGGATTAGGATTCCCGATTGTAATCAATTTGTTGAAATACCTGAAACATTTAATCAGAAGAACATTCTTACAGATTTTCAATCATAAAAAAGACGTTTACAAGCCTTGGGTGATGAAACTGGGAAGTAAGATAAATCTGGTTACAACTATCTCTTTAATTGTTATCGGAACCATCCTTATTTTTATCAACGAGTATAATAATATACTGGCTTCTCATCAGGGAATCGGGAAATTCGTCACAGCACTATTTACAGCGACAACGCCCCGTACAGCAGGGTTCAATTCAGTTGATTTTAATCAGTTACATCTATCGTCACTCATTATTATAATCATCTTGATGTGGATCGGAGCTTCTCCTGCCTCTACGGGAGGAGGTATAAAAACCAGTACATTTGCAATAGCCGTTCTGAACTTTATCAGTTTGGCCAAAGGGCGAAAGAATATTGAGGTGTATAGTCGGGAGGTATCAGAAACATCCATAAGACGAGCTTTTGCGGTGATGACACTTTCTGTTGTTGTTTTGGGGATAGGTTCATTACTTATTTCCTATTTTGATGAAGGCTTGCGGCTATTAGATATTATATTTGAATCGGTTTCGGCCTATAGTACAGTCGGGCTGAGTCTGGGGATAACTCCCGGTTTAAGTTCTGCCAGTAAACTGGTGCTGATAATACTGATGTTTATAGGACGTGTAACAACACTCACGCTGCTTATTGCTTTCTTTAAGCAAGTGAGGATGTCTAATTATACTTATCCATCGGAGGAGATACTGATTAATTAAAAAGAAGAAAGAATGAAATATATTATTGTCGGACTCGGTGTATTCGGTTCTTCACTTGCTGAGAAGTTAGCATCACAGGGCAATGAGGTAATCGGAGTAGATACAAAGATGCAACGGGTAAATGAACTGAAAGATAAAATAACACATGTTGCATGTTTGAATGTAACAGATGCTGCTGCAGTAGAAACATTACCCTTGAAGAATACAGATGTGGTCATTGTCTGTATAGGAGAAGATCAAGGTGCTAATATAATGGCGACAGCCATGTTTAAAAACCTGAATGTAAAACGGCTTATAGGAAGATCTCTTAATCCTCTGCAAGAAAATGTTTTACAGGCAATCGGCGTACATGAGATTGTCCGGCCGGAAGAAGAAACCGCAGAAAGATGGGCCAAGAAACTAACGCTTCGGGGAATGGTAGATTCTTTTGAGTTAAATGAGAATTACAGCATGGTAGAGATTGTAGTGCCGGATATTCTTGTTGGAAAGACAATCGAAGAAATCGGTTTTCGTAAGGAATATAATATGCTCGTGTTGACTGTTATCAAAAATGTAGAAAAGAAGAGCATAATAGGGAAAACCAGAGTTGTTGCCGACGTTCAAGGTATACCAACACCCGATACCATGTTAGAAAAAAATGATATCTTGGTTGTTTATGGATCTAACAAAGATATTAAACAGTTTATAAGCAAGAACAAAAATCATAAATAGAAAAAGTGTGATTGGTAAATATATAATTGATAAAAAAGAAGTATCTTTTCCATGGTTATTCAAATCAGGTGTATAGTCTGAATACTAATAATATATAGCATGTATAACTTCATACGAAAAGTAGTCACTTACGTTAGTCTGCAAAAGCAAACCGAAGACTTTGAAGAAATCCATAATTCGATAACACAGGGGATTTCGTTCAAGGGGACGAATATATGGATATTAGTTTGCGCGATAATCATAGCATCCGTAGGGCTTAATACCAATTCAACCGCTGTGATAATAGGAGCCATGCTTATTTCTCCACTGATGGGGCCAATCAATGGAATGGGTTACAGTATTGCTATTCATGATTTTGGATTGCTTCGTCAGTCATTAAAAAACTTTGGTTTTGCGGTGCTGGCCAGCCTTATAGCATCCACTGTTTATTTTTCGATAACCCCCGTTCATACAGCCCATTCAGAGCTTTTAGCCCGAACCAGTCCGACGATTTATGATGTTTTAATTGCTCTATTTGGTGGATTTGCGGGTATTATAGCAATCAGCAGTAAGCAGAAAGGAAATGTTATTCCCGGTGTTGCTATTGCTACGGCCTTGATGCCACCTCTCTGTACAGCCGGCTACGGTTTAGCTACGCTCCAATTTTCTTTTTTCTATGGAGCATTCTATCTGTTTACCATCAACACTGTTTGTATTGCTTATGCTTCGGTTTTAATTTCTCAAATGTTGAAGTTTCCGATCAGAGATACCAACATAAGTGAGACAAGAAAGAATCGTATCAATCAGGGCTTATCAATCGTTCTTATTATAATCATATTGCCCAGTATATATTTGGGTTACCGGATGTCCCAGAATGAGAAATTCAGAGTAAATGCCGAAAAATATACACGTTATGTAGGAATATACAAAGGGAATTATTTATTAAACAATGAGGTTGCTGCAAACAGGAAAGAAATTAATTTGGTATACGGCGGATCTTCGTTGACAGAAGAAGACAAAGATGCAATTATCGGTCAGGCAAGCTTATTCTCTTTAGATGATGCGAAAATAACAATAGAACAAGGGTTGGCCATAGATAATGATATAGCTAAGGATAGACTAAAAGCTCAGTCTGAAGAAGAGAGGTCCCGGCAACAAATAGTCCGCTTAAATGTAGAAATTGCTGATTATAAACAAAAAATAGACAGTATACAAAGCCAATATCTTATAGGCAAACAATTACTGTCTGAGTTGACTCCTTTATACCCTCATATAGAGAGTTGTTCGTATGCCCAATCATATATCTATACCCAGAATGATACTTTGCATAGAGCGAAAACTGGTGTATTTATGATCACATCTAAACGCATTCTTCCAAAGAACGATCAGGAGAAAATAAAGAATTGGCTAATGAAAAGATTAAATGAAAAAGAAATTAGGGTCTATTTTGACAGAATTAATTGATTGATCAAGACCGAACTTGTAGAAATATTTTAATGGAATAATCAAGGGTCTTTTAAATTATTCCTCTACCTGTGTTAAATTATATTGTAGAAATGCCAAATATCAGAACGTGCTATTTCTTTTGATGCATTAGTTTTACTCCATTTATCTTATCTGAAATAAATCTCCCCCGGCTGTCTAAATAACTGTTTTAGAAATAAAGGGTGTATACTTCGTCATAATCATAGAAATTACTCTGATTAGATAAGCTCCCGAACTTCTATCCTCTGGTATTTGAGTAGTGTCTATTAGTAGTCTATATAGACGAACTAATAGAATGGTATAACCGATGTTGTAAATTTCTATTTTTCACAAAACGTATATGATCAAACATTTCATGAAAGAAAGTTTGCTAATCTTAAAATATTTATTTCCTTTGTTTATTATTTCCAGTGGAATTATAATATATGTGCATAATTACAAAAATAAAGAATATACAGAAAATACTTTATAGACTCGAAAAAGTGTTTTTAGAAAACAATGGCATCACATTAAATGAAGCTATTATTATATATTCTTTGCCCGAAACAAGAAGCTCCTGTGCGGGTTATCTGTCCGGCCAGCTTGACGTATCGAACTCCCGGACATCTAAAATTCTGAGTAGCTTAGAGCAGCAGGAATATATTATAAGGACAATGGGACAAGCCGATAAAAGGCAGATGCTTTTTTCATTAACGGAAAAGGGACTGGAGAAAAAGAAAGAAATACAGAGATCTGAAGGTGAATATAGAGAACTTATTAAGTCATTGGCTAAGTTTATGGACTAACCAAAATTTCAGACAGATCTTATAAACCATTTTATTAAAAAAATAAATATATGAAAATATTAATTGTAGGAGGAGTTGCCGGGGGAGCATCTGTTGCAGCCCGTTTAAGGAGAATGGATGAACAGGCTGAAATTATTTTATTTGAAAGAGGCGAATATATTTCTTATGCCAATTGTGGATTACCATATTATATCGGAGGTACAATAGCGGACAGAGATAATCTTTTCGTCCAAACTGTAGATGGATTTTCTAAGCGATTCAAGATAGACATCAGGGTATTGCAGAAAGTAATCTGTATCAATAGGGAAAATAAAAGTATAACCATACAAAACCTTATCACAAATAAAGAATATACTGAATCTTATGACAAACTTATTCTATCTACCGGATCAGAACCGGTGAAACCTCCAATCAAAGGCATCGATAGCAGAAAGATATTTACACTCCGTAATGTACCTGATACCGATAAAATCAAAAACTTTCTTATAACTCATAAACCCCAAAAAGCAGTTGTCATCGGCGGAGGATTTATCGGACTGGAAATGGTAGAAAATTTACATAATGCAGGACTTGAAGTACAGTTAGTGGAGAAGGCGGATCAGGTTATGGCTCCAATTGATTTTTCCATGGCCGCAATAGTTCATCAGCAACTTAGGCAGAAAGGAGTAGAGCTTTATCTGAAAGAAGGAGTGACTTCTTTCCTCGAAGAAGAAAACGGCGTTAGAATAGTATTGGAAAGCGGTAGAGAACTTATCTCCGATATGGTTATTTTCAGTATTGGTGTTCGTCCCGATATTAAGATTGTAAAAGATGCAGGGCTGGAACTTGGAACGACAGGAGGGATTAAAGTTAATAGTTATATGCAGACGAGTGATAACAATATCTATGCCTTGGGTGATGCCGTGGAAGTACTGAATCCGGTAATAACTAAACAGATGTTGATTCCTTTGGCGGGTCCGGCCAATAAACAAGCCCGTATTGTTGCAGATAACATACTGGAGGATAACAAATATATCTACCCGGGAACTATCGGCACATCTATAGCTAAGGTGTTTGACCTAACCGTTGCGGCGACAGGACTTTCATCCAAAGTGCTGAACAGGGAGTGTATTGAGCATATATCATCTTTTACTCATGGAAGTTCACACGCGGGATACTATCCCGGAGCATCTCAATTGTCAGTAAAGGTTAATTTCTCCCCCTTGAATGGAAAGCTTTTGGGAGCTCAGGTTGTAGGAAAAGAAGGAGCCGACAAAAGAATTGAGTTGTTTTCTGAGGTTATAAAAAAAGGAGGTACAATTTACGATCTGATGGATATTGAGCATGCATATGCCCCGCCTTATTCATCGGCTAAAGACCCTGTCAATATGGCTGGTTTTGTAGCTGATAATATTCTTAAAGGAAAGATGAAAGTAGCCCAATGGCGGGATATTGGAAAAATAAATCTCGCCAAAACGACCCTGTTAGATGTCCGTACTTCAGAAGAATGCAGCGAAGGATATATCAAGGGTGCGATGAACATCCCCCTGGATGAACTGCGTTCCCGGATTAAAGAAATACCAAAAGAGAAGGACGTTTTAATCTATTGTGCTGTCGGCTTACGCGGGTATATTGCTTCGCGGATATTAGCACAATATGGATTTTCTAATGTTCTAAATCTGTCAGGAGGTTATACAACCTATGCAACAGCAATAGCAGAATACTCTTTATAATAGAAAAATTCAGCCATCACTCCGTATTTAAACAAAATTAGAGTTTTAAATACATTATTTCTTATGGAACTATATTCTAATGGAAATAATATATTATCTTTGTAAGAAATATAAACGCAATTAAATATGCAAATAATAAAAAACAATTGGACATATCTCTTAGGAGCACTTATCGGAGCAATAGGTGGATATATGTATTGGAGGTATATTGGATGTAGTACCGGTACTTGTCCCATAACGTCATCACCTACAATCAGTACTCTATACGGAGTTTTATTGGGAGGCTTATTCGGAGGAATTTTTAAAAGAAATAAAAAAAACAAAAATAAAATAAATAATATGGCGGGATTTCTTAGCAGATTACTCGGATTGGAGGACAAAGCTGATTTTAAAGTTCTCTTAGAGAATGGAGCTATACTTCTGGATGTCCGAACAAAAGAAGAATATAAACAGGGAGCAGCAACAAACTCAGTCAATATTCCTCTGGATAGTTTGAATAGTAATTTATCGAAACTAAAAAAAGATAAACCGATTATTGCTATATGTGCCAGTGGTATGCGTAGTCGCAGTGCGGTGACTCTCTTAAAGAATAAAGGTTTTCAGAAAGTATATAATGGCGGAAGCTGGTTTAATTTTAATGAGTAACAGAATGAAACGCATATTAAAGAAATGGGATGCAGCCCGGATAATTCGTTTATTGTTGGGAGTGTTGATAGCTATCTATTCAATATCTACGAAGGATTATATGTTTTTAGTTTTAGGTGGATTGCTACTTTTTCAGGCAATTATGAATATTTCCTGTTGTGGCTCCGCAGGGTGCTATACAGACAATAAGTACAAAGAAAATATTTATGGAGATCAGATAAAAAAATATAAACCGGATTAAAAATGAAGTATACAATACTACTTCCACTTGTGGCATTATTGCTTATTTCTTGTAATAACACAGCTGAGACAAAAAGTCAAACAAAAGAAACAATTAAAAAAGAAGATAAAATGACAACAATACATTTAACAAAAGCAGAATTCTTGTCAAAAGTTGCTAATTTTGAAACAAATCCTACTGAATGGAAATATTTAGGGGATAAATCGGCATTGATTGATTTCTATGCTGATTGGTGTGGCCCTTGTAAAGCTATAGCTCCGGTGCTGGATGAATTGGCCGCAGAATACGGAGGTCGTATATATATTTATAAGATAAATACGGAAACTGAACCTGAACTAGCGTCTGCGTTTGGGATAAGAAGCATACCTTCTTTACTGTTTGTTCCGATGACCGGACAACCTCAAATGGGTGCAGGAGCATTACCAAAACAGCAACTGAAGGAGGCTATTGATAATCTTTTATTAAAAGAGTAACAGTAAATATAAATTTAGACTAAAATGGCAGACAATACAAATAATTCGCAAGTAAGAACATTATGCCAGATCAGGGATGTGTATCGGGCTATTTATGACTTTGAGTTAAACTTTCAGCAATTATATGATCTTGGACTGAACGAAGGGATGCTGCTATGTTCGCTGAATGCTCAGAAATATTCATCCAATGAATTGGCTAGTGTATTGGGATTGAGCAATTCGAATACATCGAAAGTGATAAAATCGGTCGAAAAGAAAGGGCTTATCAGACGTATTGTAGGTAAGGAGGATAAGCGCCAGATGTATTTTGCTTTGACTGATCTGGGCAAGAAGAAACTTGAATCGATAAAATGTGCTGAGTTTGATATACCTCAAACACTAGAATCTATTATAAAAAGATAAAATTTTTATCTATTGACGATTTGTTCTCTCTTTTTTCTACTATAAAACAAGTTGCAAATACGCAACAAGAACCACTACGTATTAGTAAGTTAGATTTTGGATAAAAGATCTAATTTCCGTGTAATTTCATAGGTTAGGCAAATTTTATTATCTTTGTAAAAGTCTTGAATACATTGAAAACAATATTGTTTTTTCTTCTTTAAAATCTACTTATTCGGTAGATACCTTATTTAAGCGGAGTTGATCCGAAATATAGCCAATATATAATTCAGTTTTCTTAAAGGAATTTAGGTTACTCTTTTGGGCTTCATATGATAATTAATCTGAGGATAATAAAGTTTCTATAGGTTCACTACATCCTTCTGTGTTCAAGCGAATTATTCCATTTTTAATAATCGGACTGCCCTGCCCGATACAAAAATTATTTTATGAAGTTGATTATTATATCTAATAGATTACCACTGAAAGTAGTGGAAGAGGAAAATGAGTACAAGGTCGTTCCTAGCTCAGGTGGTCTTTCAACCGGACTGAACTCATTAGAGACAAATATGGAAACACATTGGATCGGTTGGACTGGAATGTATCTTGATGATCTGCGTGAACAAGAAAAAATAGACAAACAACTGGCTGATCTAAACTTTCATTCGGTAAATCTTACCCCTTCACAAATAGAAAATTATTATGAAGGATACAGTAACAGTGTAATTTGGCCGCTTTCTCATTATTTTTTTAGCAATGTAAGGTACAATAATGACTACTGGTCTGTATATAAGGAGGTGAATGCTTTATTCTGTGAAAAAGCAATGCAAATAATAGAACCTAGTGATATTGTTTGGATTCAGGACTATCAATTGATGCTTTTACCTCGAATGATAAGAGACCGAATACCTGGAGTCAGTATTGGTTATTTCCATCATATACCATTTCCTTCTTATGAATTATTTAGGTGCTTGCCCGAAAGAAGTGATATTTTAAACGGTCTGTTAGGTGCCGATCTTGTTGCTTTCCATACGCATGGATATATGAGACATTTCATTAGTGCTGTTTACCGGGTACTGAAATTAGATTGTAACCTCGATGAAATTCATTTAGATGACAGAATCGTAGATGTGGATGCTTTTCCAATGGGAATAAACTATGATATGTATCACAATGCTTTACTAAATCCGGATATAAAGAAGCAAGCTGATAAACTACGAGGTGAGTTTGGTAACAGCAAGCTTATATTATCTGTAGATAGGCTCGACTATAGTAAAGGTATTCTTATGCGTTTAAGGTGTTTTGAAGACTTTCTGGCGAACCAACCCCAATACAGAGGAAAGGTTAGCCTCATTATGATTGTCGCTCCATCAAGAGACAATGTTGATATTTATGCAAAACTGAAAGAAGATATAGACCAGAAGGTGGGAGCTATCAATGGTAAGTATGCGACAGCAGGATGGCAACCAATCAATTATTTTTATAGGTCATTCGTCTTCGAAGAGATCGCCGCTTTATATCATATATCGGATATCTGTTTAGTTAACCCTTTTAGGGATGGAATGAATCTTGTTGCAAAAGAGTATATTGCAACAAAACGAGATGGGAAAGGAGTGCTCATTTTAAGTGAAATGGCCGGAGCATCTATTGAGCTATCTGATGCACTGATAGTGAATCCAACTAATATAAAAGAAATAGAAAATGCTCTTCTTCAAGCACTGGAAATGCCAGAAGAGGAACAAAAAGCAACTATCTCAAATATGCAAGAGATTATTTCTTCTCAACATGTTGGACAATGGGCCAAAGATTTTATAGATGAATTGGTCTTAGTAAAAAAGAAAAATAAAGAATTACAAAAGAAAATAATTGTACAAAAAAACTTCAATGAAATAAAAGATGCATATCAAAAAGCAGAAAAACGTCTGATTATTTTAGACTATGATGGCACATTGGTTTCGTTTCACCGCAATCCGATGAAAGCATCACCAACGATTGACGTTCTTGATCTTTTAGAAAAAATGTGTGCCGATAGCCATAATAAAATGATAATAAGTAGTGGTAGGGATAAACAGACACTTGAAGATTGGTTAGGACATTTACCTTTGGACATGGCTGCCGAACATGGTATGTTTTATAAAGAACATGGTATATGGAAAAGTAAAGTGCAGAAAATTGAATGGGATCAAGAGATAATAGACATAATTAAACATACAGTTAAAAAGACTCCACGTTCGAAACTGGAAATAAAAGAGACAGCCTTGGTCTTTCATTACAGGGATGTTGATGTCTGGCTAGCAGACCTACGTGTAACACAACTGATAAATGCCTTGATAAATCCAACGTCGAGACAGAACTTGCAGATAATGAAGGGAAATAAGATTGTAGAAATTAAGTCAGGTGAATTTAATAAAGGCTCAGAAGCTTTAAGGCTAATGAATCAAAGTGAATACGATTTTGTGATGGCTATAGGAGATGATACAACTGATGAAGAAATGTTTATGGCATTGCCGGATACCGCTATTACTATAAAAGTAGGAGACCCATCAAATGCAGCGCGGTATAATATTCCAAAACAAGATTTAAACATTGATTTTTTGAAAAAACTAATAAAATAATTTGATTGCTTATGGATAATCTAGATTACGGTGTAGTTGGAAATTGTAAAACGGCTGCTTTAATATCAAAAGAGGGAAGCATCGATTGGCTTTGTTTTCCGGTATTCGATTCTCCATCTGTATTTTCTAAATTGTTAGATAATGATAAAGGTGGGAGTTTTTCATTCATTGTTTCTGATGGCTATCGTATTACACAAAATTACTTTAAAGAAACAAATATACTTGGTACTCGCTTTGCTTCTGATGAGGGTGTATTTGAAGTACTTGATTTTATGCCAAGATATAAGACTCGTGAAGACGAGTATTATATACCTTCCGAGATCTATCGTTATGTAAGGCTTATTGAAGGTAAACCGCGTTTCAGGATAAATTATACTCCTGTAATGAATTACGCTAGAGATTCAGTCATACATAAAAAGTTTACCGACTTTATAAGAACATTTTCTTTAGCAGATGGGACTGATAACATCTATTTATATTCAAGTATTGACTTTGATTCCATATTAAATCAAGAAGAAATTATTCTGGAGCAGGATCAATACATGTTATTGTCGTATAGTCAGAAATTAGCAAATATAGATATCGACCGTGCTTATCTAGAATATCAGCGTACAAAAATTTACTGGTTGAACTGGAATAATCGTTCCCGAAAATTTGTAGAATATAATGACTATATCTGTCGCAGTTTGTTAGCTCTTAAATTGATGTGTTATGAGTCATCTGGAGCTATTATGGCAGCTCTGACCACCAGTATTCCGGAGACAATAGGTGAAGTCCGCAACTGGGATTATCGATTTTGTTGGATTCGTGATGCATCTATGTCTATAGAAACGCTCATAGAGCTTGGACATCATTCGACAGCGAAACGGTTTATGTCCTTTGTAAAGGATATATTGAAATCTAAATCAGATTCTTTACAAATTATGTATGGAATAGATGGTAGCCGTACGTTAAAAGAAGAGATATTACCTCATTTGGCAGGATATGAAAATTCCCAACCGGTAAGAATCGGTAATGCCGCATATTTCCAAAAACAAAATGACACTTTCGGCTATTTGATGGATGTTATACATAGCTATTATTTCCGTTTTCCTGGGACATTGGGCGAGTTGGAAGAAATGTGGGAAGTTGTTAAATCGATCATCAGAACGGTTTATATTGTTTGGCGAAATCCTGATCAGAGTATATGGGAGTTCCGTAACATCGAAAAGCATTTTGTCTTCTCGAAGGTAATGTGTTGGGTAGCTCTTGACAGAGCAATAGAGATAGCTAAACTTTTAAATCAGGCCGATTATGTATCAGCATGGCAAAAAGAAGCGATGGCTATAAAAGAAGATGTGATGCTCAATGGCTGGAACGATCAGATTCAAAGTTTTACTCAAGCTTATGATAATACGCATATGGATTCATCATTGCTTTTGATGGAACAGTATGGTTTTATAGATGCAGGTAATGATCGCTATATAAAAACGGTAAAGCGTATAAAAGATGAATTATATCATAATGGATTGATGTATCGATATAAAGTTGATGATGACTTTGGTTTGCCCTCTTCTGCTTTTACTATCTGTACTTTTTGGCTAACTCGTGCATTGTTTATGATTGGAGAGAAAGGCGAAGCCCGGAAAATATTTGATCAGCTACTGACGTATTCTAATCATCTGGGATTATTTAGTGAGGATCTGGATTTCGAAACCAAGCGTATGATGGGGAATTTCCCTCAGGCGTATTCCCATCTGGCATTGATAAAGACTGCTTTACTATTCTCGGAGGAACGGAGATATATCAATTTTATTAAACCTTGAAAATTGACTCAGTAGAGTTTTTTATAAGTTATACAATAGAGGCACAGGTAATGAGAACCTGTGCCTTTGTTTTTTTATATCTTTTTGCCTACAAAGCGTATAACAGAAGCTTTACCATTATGTCCTATACCTTCTGCCAGTCTTATTTCTTTTTCTTCTAAAAGATCGATCTCCATCGAATCAAAGATAGAGAGAATTTCTTGCTTCGAATACATCATATCCACATATGGCGGACCTCCGGCTAATGGGTTTTGTTGCTGATGTTTTACATGTTCTTTACCGAATCCTTCAATAATAATATGCCCTCCGGTTTTCAACAAAGGCAATAACGACCTGTGATATTTCTCTTTTAATTGTTCCGGTAGGTGAACATAGGTAAGAGCAATTACATCATAGGAGTCGACAATATAATTTTCAGAGATATCTTCGAAATCAATCACTTTGAATGAAATATTCACGCTATTCTTTTGAGCCAAACGCAAGGCTTTTTCTTTAGCTTGCTGGCTTTGGTCGAAAGCGTCTACACTCCATCCCCTTGTTGTTGCATATACACCATTCCGTCCCTCTCCATCAGCCGGAAGAAGAATTTTTCCTGTTGGAAGCGTATCGATGATTTGCTTGAAGAATAGATTTGGAGCTTCTCCATAGCGGTATTCTTCCATATTGTAACTTTCGTCCCATTTATTATTCATAGTCATTCATTTTTTGTTAATATGCACTGAAGAAATCCGGTTTTATCGTAAATCCTATTCTTACCTGATTTGTATATTTTTTGTAATTCAGCAACCCTTCTCCATAACCGGCATAATAATCCAAAGTTAAGTATTGATTTGAATTTTTCGATACTCTAAATGATAAAGATGTGTGTAAATTAGGGTTTATAAACTGATCCCGTGGGATTATATTAAGACTGAACCACCATAAATTTTTACTATCAATATAATTAACCGAAAAGATACCATAACCTTTATAACGTAACAAATCTTTATTATTACCTCCATCCACATAAGGTAGATACACTTGAGCTTTAGCCGATAAGCGCATATTATAGAAATATTTGGCTGACAGATTCAGATAGTTCCAACTACGAGAATCTTCTCCTGCTTTTCCATTCGATTCATGTTCCAGAGAAACCATTACCGCTCCTTTCAGTTTGTTGTTTTTGATAATGTAGCGTCCGACTCCTATTCCGGGATTGTAATTCGTATCGCGGAAAGGGCTCGATTTGTCATAAATATCCCAGAATGACTTTTGAGAATAAATAATGTACAAAAACGAATTGAATGGCAAGACGCTTCTGGTAACTCTGTGGCGAATACTAAACTGGAAGAATGCATCCGCTGTTTTACGGGTTACCGATTTGTTTAAAGGGATTCCCGTTACCATATAATTATCCTTATACACCGCAAAAGGAGCCTGCTTGTCTAGTACAGACCTTACAAGGTCTTCTGAAACTTCAATCGGTCTATGTTTCAATACATTTATTGACTGCATCTCATTCAGATAGTTATTCCGAAGTGAAATACTATCTACCTGTAAGATCGTATTTTCTTGTGAGTAGACCCTGGGTATGTGTATAATGAGGATAAACAATACGATTATTATATAAAATATTGTTTTCATATCTAAAAAAGAGAGCAAAAGACGATTTCAGAATTCGGTTTTGCTCTCTCAGAAACTTATTAATCAATTCACCGTTTAATGTTTAATTTATCGAGCAGGATTTCCAACGGACAAAATTTAGTAAATGAAGACTGTATCAGATTCACTCCCACAAATGCAGGCAACAACAGCCATCCGATGGAAACAAAATAAGCCAACGAAATACCAATCAGAACCATTGTGCCTGCTACTATACGGATAATATATTCACGTTTCATAATCAAATCAATTTAGAGAAGTTTTCTACATCAAGGACAAAAGCATGTACAGGAAAAGGATTATTCGTTTCAATATTACAACTGTCAATCTCTGTAATAGCATTATCAGCAATTTCTTTTGTCACAAAGCTGAAAAGCATTATAGAGTTTGTTTTAGCATTGCTCGCATTAGCCGCAAACCAGCCCAAATTTTCCTCTTTCTTTTTATAGCCAGTGATATTGGTCACACTGAATCGTTTCACTCCGGCATCTTGGAGTAGGCTTGCTACCTGCTCCTGATACTCTTTTATACTTAATACAACTAATAGCTTCATAATCATTTTACTTTCTTTTCAACATTTTATAATACAGTAGTGGTACTACAATCAATGTAAGTACGGTAGAGGTTATTGTTCCTCCCATCAGCGAGATTGCCAGACCTTGAAATATAGGATCGAACAGAATTACAATAGCCCCCAGAACTACACCTCCTGCTGTCAAAACTATAGGCGTTGTACGTACAGCCCCTGCTTCGATAACAGCCTGTTTCAACGGGATGCCGTCTTTGAGCCGTATGTCGATAAAGTCGATAAGTAATACCGAATTTCGCACCATGATTCCGGCAAGAGCTATAAACCCAATCATTGACGGAGCACTAAAGTAAGCTCCCATAATCCAATGCCCGAATATGATACCAATCAAGGATAACGGTATAGCTGCCAATTGTACCAAGGGTGTAATAAAGTTTTGAAACCAAGCCACAATCAGCACATAGATAATGATCAGTACAAATAGAAAAGCCAGCCCCAAATCACGGAATACCTCATATGTTATCTGCCATTCGCCATCCCACTTTAAGGAAAAGTTGTCTTCATATTTTGGTTGCTCACTATATTCTTCCGACAAAGTATATCCTTCGGGAAGTTTTACCTGCGATAATCTATCAGACACTTCCGTAATAGGATATATCGGACTTTCCAAACTTCCTGCAACTTCGGTTAATATATACACTACACGCTTCTGATCTTTGCGATGAATACTCTTTTCTTTTTCTCCTTTTGTAACCTTCACTAAATCGCCTACAGGAATAGCCATTCCTTGTTGACTCACCACTTTTAGGCTTAATACATCTTCAATAGTAGATTTCTCTTTTTCAGGCAATTGAAGGATAATACCAACTTGATTGACAGACGCAGGTTGATGCAACACACCCACGGACATACCCGACAAAGCCGCTCTCATATTCTGAACCACTTGCGCATTCGGAATGCCCAATTTCATCGCTTTGTCTTTATCCACCTCAAATTTATATTCGGTCTGAGCATCTTCTACCGACCAATCCACATCGACTACATTGTCAGTTTGCGCCAACAGATCTTTCACCTGTTTGGCTACAGCTATTTGTTGTTCATAGTCAGGGCCATATACTTCGGCTGCAATGGTAGACATGACAGGAGGACCCGGAGGAACTTCCACCACTTTTACATTGGCATTGTATTTTTTACCGATAGCTTGCAAATCGGCACGCACTGATGTAGCTATATCATGACTCTGTTCACTACGTTCTCCTTTATCAACAAGGTTGACTTGTATATCGGCCACATTATCACCCATGCGCATATCATAATGGCGAACCAACCCGTTAAAGCTGATAGGAGCGGATGTTCCCACATAAGTTTGATAATTCGTTACCTTATCATTCCGACTGATATACACAGCTAATTCTTTAGCTACGGCGGCAGTACGTTCCAATGTCGTTCCCTCCGGCATATCTATCACTACTTGAAATTCATTCTTATTGTCGAAAGGCAACATTTTTACCGGAACAGATTTTGTATAAAACAACACAAACGATCCTAGTAAAACGACAGTTAAGCCAATCATAAATGTCCAGCGGCGTTTTCTGCTTTCCAAAAACGGTGTTACTATTTTAGCATATAATTTGTATATTTTCGTTTCGTGCAAATCTGTTTCTTTTTCTTCACTTTCGTGTTCTTCTCCTTTTTTATCTTTATGTCTTAAGAATAAATAGCCGAAATATGGAGTCAATGTCAGAGCTACCAGTAAAGAGAAAATCATGGCTATGGATGCACCTATAGGCATCGGACTCATATATGGACCCATCATTCCCGATACGAATGCCATGGGCAGTACGGCAGCGATAACAGTCAGCGTTGCCAAGATAGTCGGATTCCCTACCTCATTGATAGCATATAGCGCAGCTTGTAACGGTGGTAGTTTCTTCATCTTGAAGTGACGGTGCATATTTTCCGCAATCACAATGGAGTCATCCACAACAATACCTGTAACAAACACCAAAGCAAACAGTGTAATACGATTGAGTGTATATCCCAAGAAGTAATAAGCAAAAAGAGTCAGGGCAAACGTTACAGGCACGGAAAGAAATACTACCAATCCGCCACGCCAGCCCATTGCCAACATCACAAACAGGGTTACTACCACAATGGCAATAGACAAGTGAAAAAGCAATTCGGATACTTTATGTGATGCCGTTTCTCCGTAGTTACGGGTAACGTCAACATGTATATCATTAGTGATAACATCTTTTTTCAGATGCTCTACTTTGTTGATCACTACCTCTGCCAGCTTCATGGCGTCTGCACCTTTTTTCTTAGCAATGGAAATAGTTACGGCAGAATAGTCATCGGGCATATCCGCTTTTTTATCGCCCGACGCAGCACCATATCCAAACGAAACATATTGTTTAGGGACTTCGGGGCCGTCTTCTACTTCTGCGATTTGATACAGATAGACCGGTTGATTATCATTTGTTCCGACAATCAGATTTTTCACTTCTTCCACATTGGTAAAAAAATTGCCTGTTTGCACTGAATAAACCATATCGCCTGTTACGATATTTCCGCTTTGCATTTGGGCATTGTTCGCTTGTAGAGTTTGGGTTATAGCTCCAAAGTCTAGTTTACTCTGTGCCATTTTATCCTTATCGAGCATGACCTTTACCTGACGGCTCTGTCCTCCTACAACATTGACTTGTGCTACATCCGGTATTTTCTTTATTTCGTTGCCAACCACTTCTGCTACCTGACGTATCTGATAATCGCCCATCTTATCACTCCAAAGAGTGAAAGCTAATGCAGGAACATCGTCTATGGCTCGCGATTTCACCAAAGGCATAGTTGCGCCTTGTGGCATACGATCCATATTCTTCATCATCTCATTGTAGAGCTTAACCAACGAACGCTCGACATCTTCACCCACAAAGAATTGTACAGTAAGCATACCCATACCATTCATAGAGGTAGAATATACATGCTCTACCCCTTTGATATTCGAAATGATCTTTTCGATAGGTTGTATTACTCCCGATTCTACTTCCTGAGGTGTTGCCCCGGGATAACCAATCATAATATCCGCCATAGGGACTTCTATTTGAGGCTCTTCTTCGCGCGGAATGAAATATATGCTGAACAGTCCTAAGAGCATAAAGGCAAACATGAGCAGGATACTCAATTTTGACTTGATAAACGCTCCGGCTATTTTTCCTGAAATTCCGTTTTCCATAATTTTACTTATTTACAGATACTTTTACTCCGTTATATAATTTGCCTTCGGCTTTAGATACAATTCTGTCATTTTGGCTCAAGCCGGAAAGTACTTCTACCTGATTGCCGATTGTCTTACCTAAACGTATCCAGCGAAGATTAGCTTGATTCTGATCGTCTATTACATATACTCCTGTCAGTTGGTCACGATAAACAATTGAGTTTTTATCCAACATAATTTTAGAAGAGATATCCTCTCCTGTTTTATTCGGTATCAAAATATTGACATACATGCCGGAGCGGATATTAGTTTTATCTTTTGCGTCGATAGCTAACTTCATCGAATATTGTCCCCCTGTACGGAATGCCGACGGACTAAGCTCCGATACTTTTCCATCAATAGTTGTGCCTAATGATTTCAACTCTATTTTGACAACATCTCCTATTTTGACATACGGTATATAGTTTTCGGGAATGGATGCTACGATTTGTAATTCGCCACTCTGCTCAATCGTCAGAATAGGCATTCCCGGGTTTGTCATACTGCCTTCGTCCAGCATTTTTTGTGTTACCACTCCCGAGAATGGTGCGCGTATATTGGTGTAGGAAAGCATTGCATTTATTTCGTTCATCTGCTGGCGAGCCATCTGCACTTTCGCATTCATCGATGTGTTTTGCAAAGACACATCTTCGAGTTCCTTGTCTGATACACTGTTTTGGCTGCGCAGTGTTTTGAAACGCTCATAATCACGCTGCGCATTCTTTGACGCGGCTTCAGCTTCGGTAATCATAGCCTGTACCTGTGCTTTTTTTGCCAGAATATCATCGCTGCTAATAGATACGAGGAGTTGCCCTGACGCTACTTTGTCGCCTGGTTTCACATATATTTTGGTTATATAACCCATCATACGAGTGCTGATATTGGCCGTTTGCTTGGCTGTGACCTCACCACTAAGATAAAAGCCTTCGTTAGATGACTGAGTTGGAGTGTAAACTTCGACTTTCACTATGGTTCTATCTTTATCCTCGGGCTTGTTGGATGAAGAGCAGGAATAGAAAGCCGAGATACCTACTATTACTAAAAATACATTTCTTAAAGTTTTCATATCTATTTATAGGTTTTGTTTATTATTTCGTCTTTGATAAAAAATTGAGGTATGCCTCTGTGATATTATATGACATGATGGACTGTGATAGCAGGAGTTTCTGTTGCGAAAGTTGCGCTTGAGCCATCAACAGGTCAGTGGTGCTGGCTAAACCTTCATGATGGCGATTGGTTAGAATACGTAAGGCTTCGTCGGCTTGCCCTACACTTGTATTTTGCTTGTTTATCTCTATTTGCAAATCGGTCAGATCTCGCTTAGTTTTATTTAGCTCCAGTTCTTCTTTTTTGATGTGCAGATTGAGCTCTTCTTGCATTTTATCACGTTGAAATTGTGCAGACTTCATCTTACTCCGATTCTGATTGCCGGAAAATATTGTCCAGCTTAGATTTATACCTACCAAATAAGAATCATTACGGAATTTGAAGGCTTTAGAATCATTCAGTCCATACGAACCGAAAGCATTGATACGTGGCAGGAATGCCATTTGTGACGATTTTACCATCATATCAGTTGCATTCACAGCCTTGTTTAACGCCATTATATCGGAACGAAAAGATGAAAGTTCAGCGGCTTGATACAGGCTCATCTGTTGGGACAAGGAATCTGTTGTATACACTTCATCGTTAGCATCCTGTCCCATCAAAAGCCGTAGCCCGTCGGAAGCATTATGTATATTACTTTCAGCTTTTGCCAGGGCTGCCTCAATCGTATTCACCTGTACCTGAGCATTCAACACATCCGATTTTTGAACTAATCCTTGATTATAAAAATTGGAAACTGATTGATGTATTTGTTTCACATCATCTAATGATTTTTGAAGAATGTTTCGAGCCTGATACGACATTTGTAATTGAGTATATGCTTTTCGCACTTCAAACTCAATATATTCTTTAGTTCGTTCGACCTTATGTCTATAGACTTCTTCGTTAGCTTTTGCCCCTTTCCGTGCATAAATCATGTCCATATTCAGCAATGGTAGCTTAGCCTCTACCTGCGTACTGTAATTTTGGCTGGCTCCCGGATTGTTTAGCTTGGCAGGATCGAAATCCATAGCTGTAACAGATTCTTGTTGTAGCAAAAAGCCAAATGCATTCAATGGATTATTGGTACTTAAAGCAGTATACCCTACCGTAATTTGAGGAAGGAATACGGCATCTGTTTGATGATAATTTGCATTCGCTACTTTGCCATCTAAATCGGACATTTTCACATTACTGTTATTTTTCACTGCTATTTCTACAGCTTTATCAACGGTGATGTATGGTGAATTTTGCGCCTGGATAGAGAAGCCAAGCCAAATCACACTTAATGTAATAATTATCGCTCTTTTCATTTTTATCATGTTCTTTATTATCGTTTATTTTATTTTCCATTGGAAATATACAGCAAAGGAAAATAATATTTTCCAAAGAAACAAATTTCCACAGGAAAATATAGTAAAATATTATTTATTGCATTATTACGAACATATGTTCATAATAATATTATCTTTGAATGTTTTAAAACCGCAATCAAATAATATTTATGGCTCGAATAAAGAAAAAGAGACTAGTCCAGATGGCTCCTTGTTTTGGAGGATTCAAGCCATTCGGAGTACTTAACGAAAAACGTAGTAAAGTCATGATAAATATTGAAGAATACGAGGCTCTCAAGTTATGTGACTATGAACATTTGACTCAAGCAGAAGCGGCAGAATTAATGAATATCTCACGCCCTACATTTACCCGTATTTATGAAAGTGTTCGATCTAAAATTGCACGGGCATTCATTGAAGGCTTACCGATTACTTATGAGGGAGGAGATAGCTTGATTGCAGAATGGTACACGTGTGATAAATGCGAAATTATATTTACTCTAAAAAATATAGGTGGAAAGAGCTGTCCCCTTTGCAAGAGTAAAGAGATTACATTAAATAAATTTGAGTAAATGATTATTGCGATTTCAACAGATAAAAAAGACGATTTGGATCAGCCGGTTTCGGAAAACTTTGGACGAAGCCAATGCTTCTGTTTGTATAATGCGGATACAGAAGAGGTGATATTTATCGAGAATATAGCAGGGGCGGGAAAACAGAATGCGGGAATAAAAACTATAAATTTCTTACTTGAACTAAATGTTGATACTGTCCTATCAGGTCGTTTTGGTACTATAACGACTGTTTTATTAAGAGAAAAAAACATCCAGATAATCATTCCACAGAGAACAAAAATAGTAAGTGAAATTATCAATCAATTAAAAAATCAAAAGTTATGAAAATTGCAATACCAACAAGAGCGAATGCTGTTGATAATCATTTCGGACATTGTGAATCCTATTCTATATTTACCATCGGAGAGAATAAAAATATAGAAAGTACCGAGACGTTAGCTTCTCCTCAGGGATGTGGCTGCAAAAGTAATATCGCCTCGGTCCTACAAGACAAGGATGTAACAATTATGCTTGCCGGTAATATGGGAACAGGCGCATTAAATATCCTAACAAAACATGGGATAAAAGTATATCGTGGATGTTCCGGAAATGTAACAGGGCTAATCAATGACTTCTTAGACGGTAAAGTGACTGATTCGGGAGAGGGGTGTAATCATCATGAGGAAGGCCATCAGTGTGAACATCACTGATACAAGGATGCAAAGAAAGTGTTAGTCTGCCGATAAGCAGACTAACACTTTTTATCAGTAAATAATTAGTTGAGACCATGTTATTCCGCTAATATCAGTAAGGGTCAGTTTGTATTCACCCTTTTCTAAGGCATGAAGACGCTCATCATCTATAGTCAATACGGCTTTGCTACCTAAAGGTATTACCAAACTGTGTTTTCCCGGAGTAACTTTTGCAACGTAATAATTGCTGATGTTCGTCTCGGGAAACATCGATAATTCTGATCCACTTTTATTAATAACAATATTACCCTCTTTATCCTTCAGTTCAATGCCAATCAGGAAAGAACCGTATACATCTGCTCCTTCTACCCTGAATATCGTAAAGGATAATCCCTTGTTTGTCAAGCTAGCATCTGATATCTCTACAATGGGTTTAACCGACTTGTTGTGAAGATTCCCCCATACTCCATTATGAAAATATTGGTTTGTGAACAAGGTCATAAAGAATATAACGATTGTTCCCGAAATTGCTATTCGTTGTATTGTTTTCATATTTAAAGGAAGGGACCCAGATCCAATCCAAGAAAACAACTTTAGTCTAGACTCCGGCATCTTTTTGAGTAAACAATTATCAATTGAATATTTCCCTCCACCAGTGAAAAACAGTGCAAATCCTGTGGATATACCCAATATTCCGATTTGCCACTCATCCAGACATGTTGTTCCCAACCAACCCGAGCCAAGTAAAATACCTGTTGCTAAAGCCAATACTCCAACGCTCATTAGCCGGGTCATTAGCCCGAGCATAATGAACAGTCCGACAATTGCTTCTATAATAGTAAAGATAACCATCGCCCACCAAAGAGTATCGGGATTAGATACTAGATATTCTATCATAGGTTTTATTCCTAGAGCATTTGGCAGGAAGTGGTTAAATTTTTCTCCGATATATCCCGAAACGTCGGGATTTAACTTGTTTTCAAGAATCAATCGTCGCCAAAAAGCAGAGAAGTAAGTCCACCCGACAACCAATCGTAGTGCTAGCGTGAAAGTCCCTGAAAGACTATATAGTTGAGATAATTCTTTATGATTCTTTTGCATAAGAAAGTTGTTTAATTGTTAAATACTCGAATAAATGAGAAACCCAATAAAATAAATTTCATTTTATTGGTAATTTTAAAACATATTTTCGGGATTTAAATAATTAACTTTCGAAAGAGGAGAAAAATAGGAACCTCTTTGTATCTACTAAGGTTGAAATAGCCAATGTGGGAAATGACTGAAGTGTTTGAATCAGAAGAGGGACTATCTGAATCTTTTCGTAAAAATTGAACTTTAATATTAAAATATTGTTTTCTTTTTTGCGATTCTTTATCCTTAGTTAATACAGCTAGGCATACTTTGGAAGATTTGTAATTGTCAGTTTGAGCAGATGTATTCACCGGAATGTCCAATAATAATCTAACTTCCTGTTTAAGTGGGCAAGAAAGGCTTATGAGGATTGCCAATGGCAATAGAGCCAAATATGTGATAATACTTTTATACATCAACTCGAAAACTTGTACAAATAGAAAGTAAAACAAAGACGAAGCAACAATGTTTGTTTATTTTGTTTATTTTAAGATTCCGTATTCCTCTTTAATTACTTCGGAGTGTCTCCTATATAGCTTTGAAAATTATAATTTGAATGTATATTTAGAATATGACTGTCTGCCATTTATAAACAAATGTCTATCCTTAGTTATTTTATTCTATCCCATAAATCCTAATTAGTAATTATCAATAGTTACCTCATTATTTTTTCTATAAGTTAAAGATGCTTCTTTCATATATGACCTAATCTTATGATAAGTAAGGATATTTATCTATTCTGAGATCACTACAAATATATTATCACTTTCTTTTTGATTCAATAAGGCATTACTTATATATATCCTACGATATAATTTGAGTTAAATGTTTGTTTTAGAGAATACGATAATTGCTAATCTTTGTATGTCTAAAATTGTAAAATATTATTTATATGAAAAAAAAGAAAATTCTTTTAAATAAGAATTCGGTGTTAATAGCTTTTCGGAAAACCCTCGAAATGAAAAAGCTGAGTGGTCGATATCACACGGTTGCGAACTATGTGAGCTTTATTAATAAATTAAATCTGTATCTTGGGAAACAAAGCGAATCTTTTTCTCTAGATGAGCTAAACAAAGGGTGGGTTGAATCATATATTGAATGGCTACATGAAAGACATCCGGATAAACCCCAAACTGTAGATTTCTATTTTAGAGGACTCCGCTCCTTATTTAACGCTACAATTAAGACCAAAGAATATGCCGATCTTAATATTATAAATCCATTTATTGGATTGTATGTGAAGAAAGGATTAACGCCTAAAAGAGCACTTTCCGTAAAAATGTTGTCGAAACTGCTAAATCCGGAATTAGGTTCATCTCTAACCGATAGTCAAAGAGAATCCTTAGATATATTATTAGTGAGTCTATATTGCCGGGGGATGGTCTTTCATGACATATATAACCTCAGCTGGGATATGATTAACGATTTCTGGCAAATTGAATACCGCCGAAGTAAAACCGGACAGTCTATTCGTTTGACTGTTCCAAAAGAGGCACAAGAAATTATGTTACGATATAAAAAAAACAATAATTTGTATATCTTTCCTTTTCTTAGAGAAAAAAATAATAAAACTGTATTATGTGAGAAATCGGCATTAAGACGAATCAATCGGCATGCTTTAATTATTGGTCAAATGCTTCATCTCCCGGGTAAATTAACTACTTATGTTATGCGGCATAGTTGGGCCACATTAATGCTGGAAGCCGGAAAATCGGTTGAGATTATTAGCCAATGCATGGGGCATACATCAATAAGAACAACACAAATATATTTATCGTCTATTTCAACGACAAAAGTAGATCGGGAAGTAAATGATATGTTGAATCGTTTTGTTCGATTGGATAAGAAAAGAAAAGGAAAATATCAAAAAGACTTTTGCACTTCGGTAGTCCCATAAGACTCTTTCTTTGTGGGAAAGAGTTTTCCAACTGTGTCTTAAATATTTGCAGCAAAGATAATTATATTTTTTTAAGATTCAATAATTATTGTCGATATTTATTAAATATCAATTATTTCTATATTGGATTGTAGTATATGAAACTATATTTTGATCATAGCTTACATTTTTCCACACTCAATTTTGCCTGACAATAAGGTAATAAAATAATATAACACATTCTTAGACAAATTTATAAGTTTTATATTCTCTGAATGTAAAACTTCACTATAAACAGAATACACAATTAAGATTAAGAAGTCTCTTTCCCACAAAGAAAGAGACTTCTTGCTGTAAAACACTTTAACAATTGAACTTAAAGATGAATTTCAGCAATCAATTAAACAAGGTCTACGTCGTCATTTTAATCTTTATTTTTTGTAACCAGCAAGCTCGGAGCCAAGAGGTTGCAATAAAGACTAATCTGGCTTATTGGGCTACTACAACACCTAATTTGGGGATGGAGTTTGCTTTGGGCAAAAAGAGTACACTTGAAATCAGCGGAGGTTTCAATCCTTTTGAATTCTCAGATAATAAGAGGTTCAAGCATTGGCTCGTCCAACCGGAATATCGTTGGTGGTTCTGTGAAACCTTTAACGGACATTTTCTTGGAGTGCACGCACATGGTGCACAATTTAATGTAGGAGGGTGGGATATTCCTATCGGTAGACTGGATGTCTTTAAAGATAAACGCTATGAAGGTTATCTCTATGGTGGAGGCCTTAGTTATGGCTATCAATGGGTGTTGAGTAATCGTTGGAACTTCGAGTTCAATATCGGAGCGGGATATGCCCGCATTCATTATAATGAATACCCATGCAAAGATTGCGGAACTAAGCAGGATGAAGGTAATTATAATTATTGGGGTGTGACAAAAGCTGAACTCTCATTTATTTACATAATAAAATAGGACACAATGAACAATAATATAATGAAAGCAATACTGATCGTAATCTTCTTAGGCTTTATAATACCTCTTCGTTCCCAGATGATACAATCAGGAGATTTTAAGGTTTCTTCCGAGCATATCAGTAAGGAAAGTAATCATATATCTATTTCGATGATTTTTGATTTGGATGGGATGATCGTTAAACGAAATGAAATGGTTATTTTAACTCCTGTTCTTAAATCAAATGAACCTAATGGAGAGATATTATCACTTGCACCAGTAGTTATAACCGGAACTCTGCGTAATAAAATTATTAACCGTAAACAGATTCTGGGAAACGGTGATCAACTCCCTTTTGAAACAGAACCACAGACCATCTTAAAACGTAAAAACAACACATCCCAGTCAGTAAATTATAATACATCCGTGGCTTATAGACAATGGATGGATAATGCCTCGCTTACAGTTCAAAAAGCTGTATCCGGATGCGCTAACTGTTATGATGAGTCAGACAGGCAATTAATCGTTCAAAATATTTTGCCAAAGCGAGATCCGGCATCTTACAAATTGACATTTATCATCCCGGAAGTGGAACCTGTGAAAGCACGCAGTGACCGTCACACGGCGACTTTCAACTATCATGTTGATCGCTATGAACTGTTAAGGGATTACAGGAATAATAGAGTTCAATTTGATGAAGTAGACAGGGTTATTGGGGATATAAGAGATAACCAAGATCTTGAAATAACCGAATTCACCATTGCCGGATATGCCTCTCCCGAAGGCAGCTTTGAACATAACCGCATACTGGCGCAAAACAGGGCTAATTCCTTTGCTCATTACCTGGTCTCCAAATTTGGTGTCTCGCACGACAAATTTACGGTTGAAGGCAAAGGAGAAGACTGGGAAGGTCTGCGTAAAGCCATTTCTGTTTCATTCCTGGCAGACAAACAAAATATTCTGAATATAATTGACAAGGTTCAGAATCCCGATGTGCGGGATATTGAACTGTTGAAACTTTCAAACGGAGATACCTACAAAACACTGCTTAATAATTATTATCCTCTATTGAGACGTACAGAATATACAGTAGCCTACGTGGTACGTGCCTTTAATGTGGAAGAAGCCAGAGAAGTGATAAAGAAAAATCCAAAACTTCTCAGCCTAAACGAAATGTACCTGGTGGCAGAAAGTTACCCATCGAACAGCAAAGAGTTTCGTGACGTCTTTGATATCGCAGTCAGATTATACCCTGAGAGCGAAATTGCTATTATTAATTCCGCAGCCGCAGATATTGAAAGCAAAAATTATGACACAGCCATTGAACGGCTAAAAAGAATAGAAGAGAAACCGACTGTGTGGAATAATCTTGGTGTGGCTTATATATTAAAAGGTGATATGGAAAAAGCTTTAGGGTATTTCAATAAATCAGCAGATAACGGAGATAAAGATGCAAGTGCCAATCTGGAAATTATTAATAGAATCCTCAAATAAAAATAATATACAATACTGATAAACCGCATTATTCACAAAACAAACAAAAATAGATTTTTAATTTTTAATCGATAAAAAAATGAAAGTAACCAAATTATTTTTAACTGCTGCAATCGCATTAAGTTTGGGATTGACAGCATGTAGCAATGACGATGATATATCATCGGGCGGAGAAAAAGAAGGTAACACGAATGTGAGTGTTACCTTGAAGATGTCCCAGAATTCAGGGTTGAGGGCAACAAAAGCTCTGCCTGAAGATTACAACAATATCGGGGAATGGGCTGGAAAAGACGATATAAAAACTGTAGCTGTTTATCTCATAGACGGATCATCGGTTACCTCAAAATCACTTGAAGTCGGTGCCAGTGGCTCAGGGAAAGATTATGAAAAAATCATAAACGGTAGTGACATAACACTGGTTCCTAAAACACAAAATGCTGCAATTAAGACTACAGCCGGAGCCAAGAAAGTATATGTTCTGGTAAACGGAACAACAGAAGTAGTAAATGCGTTGGCTAAAACGCCGGTGGCTGAGTTTGAAAATGCTTACACCCAGGCGGCGTTGTATCTGGCTAACTCGGGTGCCCAAACATTTACCAATACTTCTGCGGATAAACTAGCAGTCAAAAATGGGACGACAGATGAAACAATCGTCATGACCAATGTTGAGCCTAAAACAATAAATGTGGAAGCCAATGTAACAGATACCGAAACGTTGGCTACAACCTCACCTAAAAACCGTGTTAGCCTGGAAGTGGAAAGAGCTGTCGCCCGGGTTATGGTTTCGACTCAGGCTTTGAGCTACACCGTGCCTTCAGCGGGAGGTTCACCCCTGGGTGTAATATCCGATATCAACTGGGTACTGGCACAAGGTGAAAGTTCATTGTTTATCCAACGCAAAGCAGATTGGGTTACACCTAGCTATTCATGGGTTCCCGTTTCAGATGCTGACTTTTGGGGAACCGATATTACAGGTAGCTCTTCTAGATACGATTATTCGGGTTTGTTTGAAAACTATGACTCTGCTAACCAGTTCGGAGGAACTGCCGTTAAAACAATGACTGACTATGCAACCGATCCTTACGGACAAGTAACTGCAGAGTTGAATGCCGAACTGTCAGGTAAATTTATCCTGCCAAACACACACGCTTATGCTGCAGGTGCTACTTCCAGCTATAAAAAAGGGAATACAGCCTATGTGCTTATCCGTGCTAAATTCACACCTGCGGCTGCAGCATTTGCAGACGGTGAAACGTATACTCCAAATAACGACTTCTTCGTGGGTGAAAACGGTAAGTTTTATACTACCGCGGAAAATGCACAGAATACAGCTAAAGGCGGTGCCGCAAATCAAAAAGTCGCCAGATACGTAAAAGGTAAAGTTCTGTATTATGCATGGGTAAATCCAGATGAAGTTCCGGCATGGTATAATTCTCCGGTTATAAGAAATAACGTATACCATATCCACATTACAGGATTCAGAAATCTGGGAACAAACTGGAACCCGTTATTTCCTGAAGATCCGAATAATCCTAAAGGTTCTGAAGACCCTTCTAATCCGGGAACGAACCTACCTCTAAATCCGGATCCGAAACCAAGTGTGCCGGGATACGAAGAACCGGAGAATCCGATTAAACCGACTGATCCGTTAACTACTCCTGAAACGTGGATGAGCGTGGATGTGAAAGTTCTTCCTTGGACGCTTCACTCGTATTCTGTATCTCCGGGGATTTAATCCTCAAAAATAAAAAACAATAACTTCGGTAGGGAGCCGTATTTCCCTACCGATTATTCAAATCAAACATTAAATTAATAAAAAGTACAAGGGATGAAGAATTTACGAATCTGGATAATAATGGTATTGTTCGCGACAGGGGCTCTTTTCTGGGGTTGCGATTCCCTTATCTACGATGACCTGAAAGATTGCCCTCAGGGTGTTTATGTAAAATTCTACTCCAAGACCCCATGTGCGGACGATTCCCTGTTTATCGGGAACGTGTCCTCACTTACCGTATTTGCATTCGACCAGGAAGGCAAACTTTCAACTACAATACAACAGCAAAACGTAAACCTGAGCCGTGACTTTGAAGTGCTTGTACCAGTCTCCAATGGGAACTATTCCTTTATAGCATGGGCAGGGATAAATGATAAATTCAACAAGAACACATTTTCTCCCGGGGTAACCACAAAAGAGGATGTGATGATGACTATTAACTCAACAAATAATATAGCGACCACTCTTACTTCTACAGAACATATATGGCATGGTGAAAGCCCAGTCGTTTTTTTACCCAATCCGGAAGAATACGGCTCGTTATATAAACATACTGCTATAAATTTAAAAGAGCTAACCAACAGGATCAAAATTATTATTGAGTTTGATAAGGTAACCATGAAAGAATATGATCCTACAAAACTCAATGTGGATGTTTCTTCAGCCAATGGTACGGTACGTATAAACGGTACGATGCCTATGAATACTCCGGTACTGACCTATCCGTCGATAGAGACCAAACTGGAAGGAAATACAGGTGAATGGAATTATGCCATGCTGGACCTTACTACCGGCTACAGCAACAAACTGAATATTACCTATACAGGAAACGATAAGGAAGAAACCGTCTTTGACGGTGACCTGATTGCCAGCATCCTGTTAAGGGCTGTAGACAAGGGTGTAAACCTCGACTGTGAAAATGACTTTACAATCAAATTCCTGATCAAGGATTATTGTGCCGAGTGCTGGACTCACTTCAGTTGCGCCATTTATGTGAACAACTGGCTTGTTCATAGCTATAGCACTGATTTATAAATTTAAGCCTGCCGGGCTTGAATAATCCAAACGATTATGATATTAAAAATACGATATATACTCTTACTCTGTCTGCCGGTTCTGCTTGTGGCTTGTGACTCTTTTATCTATGAAAATCAGGATGAAACAGACAAGACAACCAAAGGACAGGAGGTATACTTATCTGTAACCAGGGTGCAGGCAGCCGATACGGAAACAATCAATGAAGATGCAGCAGATTATGAAGATCGCGTACACGATCTGGCCTTGCTGGTCTTCGATTCATCGACCGGAGAAAAGATCTCTGAATATTTCGATGAAGCAATACCCTTTACAGATAAGGAAAAAACCTTTACCTTAAAGTTGACCACAGGACAACGTGATTTTTATTTTGTGGCCAATATGCCGATGGCAGCATTGAAGATGATAGCCACAAAGTCATTGATGGACAGTTACATGTCTGCTTTCCGCGATATGGAAACAGACCTGTATCTTTCAGCCGCAGAAAGTAAGGGCTTTCCGATGTCCAGAACATATCTGAACCAAACAGTAAGTGAAGGCGGAAACATCTACCAGCCGAAGCCTTTCCGACCTGTTGTGAACGGGACAGAAGAAAACCGGGTGAAGTTAATCCGTGCTGTCGCCAAACTCGAAGTCGTAATAGAGGGGGCATCTATAGGTTCCGGTGTCAAGAACATTTATTATAAAAATGCATATCGTCAGTTCGGGCTCATACCTGATATGTATCCTGCAACTATAGGGTATTATGAAGATAAGCTGTTAAAAAAAGTGGGTAATTCATATCTGTACTATATGCCGGAAGCCATGATGATGAATACAAATCCTGTCTGGTCAGTATCAGATCATAAACCGGTCAACTACTTCAGGATTGAAACCCTTGACGGAAAATTCTACGACATACCTGTCATTACAGACGACCGCACCATCACCGACACGGATTATCTGGCCTTTGCCACCGGTCAAAATACGGATAAGCCCGACTATAACATCTACAGAAACAGGCATTACTACTATGTTATCAAAAAATTGCAAACGATAGAAATCATTTATACCATCGATCCATGGACAGTTAAAAAAAGTGCAACTTACATGGGTTACGGGTATAATGTGAACGTTGACAATGACGGGAATGTAATGATCAGTAATACGATAGAAGTTTGTGATCCGCATCATGTTACGCTGAAAGCTATAAACGGATGTACTTTCTCAGACGCTGCATTGACTAAAGAATTTATAAAGACAAGCCCTACTGACAAAGAGGATTATACACTGACAAATATTCCTCAATCCGGGAATTATCTGGAAGTATATTACAATGGGATTCTGGTGAAGACATTCAGTAAATAAAAGAATATGAAAATATATATATACATAATAGGCTTCTTAAGTCTGCTGTTCACCGGTTGTTCAGGTGATGACAACCCTGTGGCAGGCAGTACGGATAATGAAAAAATAATACTCTCTTTTCAAATAAACAGTTTCGTTAAAGGGAGTCTGAAAGCAGCTACTGACAATGGCTCTGCCACTGAACAGACAATTGATAACCTGTATGTGTTTTTATTTCCTACATCAGGGGCACAGACATTTAAATCTTATTACATACCATCGGCTAGTTTTTCCGGCGGTTCATGGAACAATACAGATAACAAAGTATTACTCAACCTTACACAGGCAGAAGCTGGTAGCAGAGATGTATATGTTGTAGCCAACTGTACCGGAATAAAAACATCACTTGATGGAGTCTCTACCGTAACAGGGTTACAATCGGTTTTACAGTCAAACAGCACGCCTTGGTCTACGACACTAACGACTCCTATCTTGATGTCGGGCAATAAGACACACAATTTTAATTCGAATTACCAGCTTAGCAGTATTCCCCTGATTCGGGCTATTGCAAAAGTACAGCTCAACATAAGTTTGACAGCAAAGCATCAGGGAAAACCACTGTCTGGGGAAGGCACTACACAATATAAATACAGGCTTATCGATTTCGATAAGAACACCTATGTACTGAAACAGATATTGAAAACCGATAATCTGGTCAGCTCACTCGCTTGGATAAACTGGAACGATGCTATAACATCCTATACCCTTGATGGCAATGGGAAAGTAACAAACCTAACCCTGATAACTTACCTCAACGAACGGGATAATGCAGGAACAAGCATAGATCTTAGTTTGCCTTATTTTGACGGGGGATTCCTGCCGCCACCCGAATTTGGGGACGAGACCTACAAATTGCAACTGCCAGCAAAAATAGAGCGCAATAACTGGTATGTGTACGATGTGGAGATTTAGACGGAAGTTATAGAATTAAATATTCACAATAAATGTGATAAACAAAACGAATATGAAATTTGATATAGACATGATACTTAAAAGTACATACAGTACATGCAAGTTAAGAATATTTTTAGTTCTTACTTGTTTTCTTTTTACAGACCTTCTCTCAAGTATTCATAATACAATAAATGCCGCAGAGCCACTTAAAAGCACTACAGATATTAAATTGAGATCATTGATTACAGGGCTAAAGCCAGATGTTTATCTTACAGATGGAAAGTGTGCGATGTATGGCAACTCCGCCCCTTTAGTGTTATATGTGGATGCAAATGACATATCCTCTCTTTATAGTAAAAGAAAGGAGTTCTCTTCAGTAGAGCTTATTCAGATACGTTTGCAATCCACTGATGATGAACGGATGGAAATAGACTGTTCCCGCTTAGAAGCTTTCACCTCATTAGAATATATCCTTTTTGTTTATGAATATCCTGTCTGCGACGATAATGAAAACGAGGAATGTCTGAACGTTAAAGTTTCGGAAGCAGTGATTAATAATACTGTAGAAACAGAAGAATATATACAAGTCTTCTACCAATTATGTATTCCTCAGTAAACGAAAAAATGAAGAATATGAAAAAACTATATCATCATAAAAATAGAGTGGGCTGGAAATGGATTCTATTATTTCTATTTATAGGGATAACTTCTTCCTTCCAGGATATAGGGGCACAGGTGAGAGTCCCATTCACTCAGCGAACATCAACTTACAGTCCTGATACAAAAGTATATAATATCAAGGGAGACTTTACAATGATAGGTAATACGAATCTCACGTTACGAAATTATAGTGATAATGGCAGTAATAATGCTAATATGGACTATGTAGATGTAGATGGTGACCCTAATACTTTAAACTCATCTTCAGCCACCCTTACTTTTTCTACAGAAGGTGGTGTGGCAGATCCGAATTGTTCTAATATTATATATGCAGGACTCTACTGGACGGGCAGGGCACATAATGGTACAAGCCCTAATGCGTTTACAATCGGAGGTTCAACTGAAGATCAATCTAATGCTGATAGTTTTAACGGCTATTTCTTGTCTATCACTGCCACCGATGAATCTCAGGGTTCAGGCACATCAGATGGTCGTATTGCGATCTATACTTTTACTCCTTCCGGGGGAGGAAATACAGTTGTTTTTCGCTTCCGTTCCTGGAACTCGGGAAACTCCTATCAAGGTTCAGTAACAGTTCAGATCGGTAACGGAACAGAAACTGCACTCTCTGGAGATTTGACAAGTACGTCTAGTAACAACTATTCCTTTACCTTTAATACTCCTTACGGCATAAGTTCCGGCAGCCAGACTATTTTTCTCAATTCATTGAGAAAAAGTAGAACAAATAACAATATTAATAACAATTACCTAGCAAGTGTAACATCCGGTGCAAAATTATTGAATAAGCGACAGGTAAAACTGAAAAAAGCCGGAGGAAGCTATCAGACCGTTACAGCGAACGCCAACGATATCTATTATCCAATGGCAGACGACGGATACATGTATTCAGCTTATGCAGAGGTAACTGATTATGTTAAGGCAAATGGATTAGGTGAATATTTTGTAGCTGATATTGCTTTACAGGAAGGTAACGGAGGTGGAACCGGATTTTATGGTGGTTGGGGATTGGTCGTAGTTTATGAAAACTCCAAGATGAAATGGCGCGATGTAACTCTTTTTGACGGTCATGCTTATGTCGCAGGAGGGAATTATACATATGAACTACCGGTTTCCGGTTTTAACACTGTTCAGCAGGGTCCTGTGGATGTAAAATTAGGATTAATGGCTGGCGAAGGAGATGTTGGTATTTCTGGAGACCAGTTTAAGATAAGAAATGCAGCCAATAGTAATTGGGTCAATCTCTCCCATGGAGACAATACAACAAATAACTTCTTTAATTCATCAATATATACAGGGGGAAATGCACGTAATCCTAATTTAAAAAACAACACGGGATTAGACATTTCTATGTTTACACTCAATAATGATGATAAATCTTTGATGAGTAATAATCAGACTTCCACTCGTTTTGAGTATAACTCTACACAAGATACATATATTATTTTCTGTATTGCTATGGCAGTGGATGCTTATATACCGGAAGTACAAAGTGAGAATAATGTGATATCTGTAAATGATATTCCATACGTCCCGGGAGAATCATCGACAACCGTATATCCTAACGATGAGATTGAATATACTGTATTTCTTAAGAACTTGGGAACAGAAGCAGTAAAGAATGGTAAGATTATTATACCTGTTCCATTCACAACCACTTATATGAGTTCTTACGCTGAATATTTTTGGCAAGGTAATCCTTCTATGTCGGGGACAGTAACCTATGATCCGGCTCTCGGAGGAACCGGCTCCATTATATGGAATATAGGTAATATTCCTTTGCCTGTAGATAAAGACGAAGTATTAGCTAAGTTAACCTATCGATTGAAAGTTACGAATGATTGCTTTATTCTCAACAACGCATCTTGTATAACGGTTTCTGTAGATGGGACTACTACTGGAACAGGAGTGACCTCTGGAGTATCATTTACAAATAATAAATTTATTACTGGATTTATAAAAGATGGATCCTGCGATGGACAGCCTATATATGAACCTGTAAACTTCAATATAGATGCAACTGATTACTTAGCTACAAGTTGTACGGTCCCGGAGGGAGAAGATCCTGATTATTATACTCGCAGAAAGTTTAAATATTGTGGGTTGTCTGCTGGGGGAACTATTCCCTTTACAGATGTTTCACCCAATTTTCCCAAAGGCTCAAAATTTTATAGTAAAGTCAATAAAGATGTCGCAACTGGTATTGTAACTCCCACTGACGATGCTATACAATATACTTCAGCGACAGGTTTCCCTGTAGGAACTTTTGGTGAATCTTCTATTTATTATGCTATTCCTCCAGGAATGTATATAACCTGTTACTGGGAGTTTATAATTATTGTGGACCAATATTGCAGTAATTATTGGCATGGAACAGAAAGTACCAATTGGGCAATAGCCAATAACTGGACAGCTAAGAAAGTGCCTGATACTGGAGAAGACATTGAATTTGCGACTGCTGTTAATAATAGTAATAATCCGGCTCAAAGAGATTTATATCTAGACAAAGACCGTATTATAGGTGATCTGATTAATAATTCGAATGTAGATTTAGTTATCACTACTCAAAATCAGCTAACTATCAATGGTACTGTAAAAGACGACAATTCCAATAAGGGTACTATCGTTATAAAATCAGATCCAGATAAGGCTACGGGAACGTTAATATTCACGAATCCTCCCAATAATACAACAGTAAATGCCATTGTCGAATTTTATAATAAAGCTTATGAATGCGCGACTTGCGGATTTTATAAAAAACAATGGCAATATTTTGGTATTCCGGTACAATCCACAGATTTTCCTTACTTGGATCCGAAAGTTGAAACTATAAACGAGTGGGTTGAGCCTTATATTTATAGCAATAAATGGCGTCCGGCTCCATATACTCCGGATCTAAGCTTAAAAGCTTTCAAAGGTTATGAAATTACAAATAATACCAACGCTGAGCCGACTCATATATATCGTTTTCCTGGTATACTCAATGTCGGTGATGCAACTGTGGGTGTTACCCGGACACTTAATGTAGACTATTCGGGGATGAATCTCATTGCTAATTCATTTACAGCAGCCATACCCATAACATCTGCGGCTATCAGTCATGAAAGTGTGGAACTAGAATCGAATACCGTTTATCTGTTTAATATCGGAACCCGAGACCAATGGCGCAAGCTTAACGGAGGAAGTGCAGACGGAATTGCGGCAGGACAATATCAGGCTGTTCCATTCAATCTTGCCGGACAAGCTGGAATACCGGACAGGATATTATCCATGCATACATTTATGTTGGATGTAACAACTCCTGGTAATATTACACTTAAATATGACCAACTGGTAAAAAATGACTTGAATGAATCTACAATAAAACCATGGAAATCGGCACAGCTCAGAAGTAGTTCATCATCAGAGTTACCACATGTTATAGTAGATGTGATTAGTAATGAATCGGCTGATAGAGTGTGGCTTTTCGAGAATCATAATACAACTACAGGATTTGATAACGGCTGGGACGGTTACAAGATAAAAGAAGGGGAACTTATTCAAGCATATATTCCGGGAAGTGACCAGTCTGACTATCAGATAGCCACAGTTCCAGATATGAATGGAACTGTAATCAGTATCAGATCCGAAGCTATGACAAATTATTCAATCAGTCTGTCGGTATCCCCTGAAGTTGAATCCCGTAATCTTTTCCTTAGAGATTTATTTACCGGACGAAATTATCCTGTTGTAAACGATGCGGAATATGTAATCGCAGGATTTAATACTTCAAAATCTGATCGATTCAAAATAATGGCATCTACTTCAGGTATTATTGAGGACAAGACAGAATCTTCCTTAATAAATATTTACGTAAGAAATAATATTATAACGATAAATAATCAAAGCGAGGAAGATTGTACAGCTATAGTTTACGATTTGATGGGTAAACTTGTTATGAAAAAACAAGTTCGAAAAAACGGAATTACTGAGTTTTCTGGTAGCCCATCAATTAGACAAGGGATTTACATAGTGAAAGTTCTTGGAGAGAACAATTCTATCAACAAAACAGACCGTGTTTTATTAAGATAGAAAATAAAAATGCTGCCGATTAGTATTGGCAGTAGTGTAGTTTTGTAAAGTTTGTGAACCGTGTGAGATGCGATATTTCGCGCGGTTTTTTTAAGAAAAAACAGTCAAATAAAATTAAAATATGCTACCGATTGAGATAGGTAGTTATGTAAAGTTTGTGTTAAGGATGATCCGCGTGAGATGTGATATTTCGCGCGGTTTATAAATTATACCGATAAAATGAACATAAGGTGTAATGAATAATTTCTAACCATATGTTTGTAATATATGATCTTAGAGTAAAGTGTTTAAGAGAATGGAATAAGAAGAAATAATGAAAAAATAACTTAAATGATTAAAAGGTTTTTCAAAAGATACGATTGGGTAAAAATTGCAGGCATATTGACAATAATAAGTATAGATATCCTCATTATTCTATTTATTTCTTCTTTGTTTTCTACCTGCACAGGAAATTGAATGTACATATAAGTAAAGGATATATAAAGGAGTATACAATATAAAAATTAAACATATCTAATACATGGAACGATACGCTAAGCGGATAATAAGAAACTTACAGAACCAGATAATTAAAGGGACTTATAACCCTCAGGAAGGTTTAGTTTACGGATTAAGTGATTCCCCTTTTGGGGATATTTATTGTATATATCGACTGGAGAAAGATATACTGACATGTTTTACACTTTTCGAACCTGAAGTATCCGACAAAGTAGAGAGAGAGGTTCTAGCCTATCTCGAAGGATTAAATAAAGAACCCGGAGGTGGATGTTTTTATATAGACAATATTTTATCCCGGATTACTTTTGCTGTGGATTATGAGATCTCCAGGGGAACTGATACTCCTTCATTTGACAGTTTCTGCACATTGGGCTTCTATCGCTTTAAGAAGGACAGACAGATATTATACTGGATGCTGACAGGAAAAATGGCCAAGAATCCGGATGTGAAATTGCGTAGATACTAATATATATAGCTGAGAGAAAAAATATAGATAATATCAGGAATTGATCATGGACTTTTTCTCAACGGATACGATCTTATCGATTCTATTTCTATCGGACGTTATCAGTCTGCAAATATTTAAGACTTATCTTTTTCTAAAAATAAAAACATGAAAATAAGCGAATTAATAACAGATTTACAGAAACAGCAGGATTTATGCGGAGACCATGAAATTAAAGTCCGGACCCATCACTCCGGGGTAAGATATAGTATTGATTATATAACGTATTGGACAAAAGAAAAGGAATATCATATTGGTATTGAAAGAAATGTGGAGCCGAGCCGCTCCTATAAATAAACGATAAAAAGAGATGTGCTAATGACCTTTTCTTAACAGGCTGACACTTGTCTCAGAGGATCTGGCTTGACCAGTCAAATGAAATTTGGGAAGTTAAATATTATATCTATATAGAGTCAAGAATTTCTCTTATTCCAATCAATACGACAAATAGGGAATTACATATTATCTAGAGAATATTATTGATGACACACATTATTAAAATAGAGAGACCTAAAATATGAGTAAGATAAAGATGTATGCAGTCATATCTCTTGATGGCTATATAGCTCAAGTAAACGGGGATATAGATTTCTCGGAAAAGTACATAAAGCAATATGATTATGGATTCAAAGATTTTCTTCGAACAATTGATTGTGTTCTTTTCAGTCATCGCCATTATACGATGATTCAATGTTATAATTATCGTTGGAAATACGAAAATCTTCCTTGCTATGTTATATCCAGGCATTTTTTTGAAGCCCCACCGAAAAGGGATATCCGTATTATCCTTGATAACAGGAAATCATCCAGATCCTATATGAACCAGGTACAGGAGATCATTTCCTATGGGGGCGGTGATATCTGGCTTGCAGGAGATCATGAATTAATTGCCGAATTTTCAGAACAGGAATTGATAGATGAATTTACCCTTATAATAATTCCGGTAACTCTGGGGCATGGTTTTCCCTTGTCCATGGGAAATGCGAAAGAAAACTATTGGGAGTTATCATCACAACAAGCTTACCCGAATGGTGTAATACGTCTTAAGTATCAGAGGAACATTAAATAATGTAGAATATGAGATAAATATCGAACTTCCTTGGGATATACAAAATACTCTAAAATTATTCATAGGCCAATATTTTATAAAGTATACAAGATAATAGCTGTTACATATGATTATTTATGCTATTATCTCTTTATAAAACTTTGGACATAATAAGTCTATATGATAGTGATTGAAAACGGTTAGCCTAAAAAATAAGCAGGTTTATAGCATGATATAGCACTTATAATTTTCAGAGAAAGAAAGCTATCGTCGAATAAGAAACAGAAAGCTGAGTAAATATGGTATTGCCACCTGTTTGCTTTTAATAATAATCTAAAAAAAAGAGTGATATGAAAAGATTAATAAACACACAGTTATTATGCCTGCTGAAGAAAATGGATGGAACATTCAATCTTGGCAAATATGATATTGAATCAGCGTATGAAGACTTCGTACATAAAGTCACGACTCTTTGTACCTCAGAGAAAGAAAGTATTCCTGCTTATTTTACAATACATTATACCCGCTTAGAATTGGAAGGATTCCAGATATCATTAAGCGATAAGGGGGCGGGAAAAAAAATGCTCCAATTCTAAGTTGCATAGCCCATAGTTTATCCTTCCTTAATGCTGCTTTGCAATGGATAGAGTATAATCCAAAACCTGTTTCTTCCGATACAAATAACACAACAGAGCCTTCTTCCTCCGGCTATTATATCTGGGGAGGGACAATCACAGATCTAATAGAACTGGCAATAGCGATTTATAATATTAAACTGATTCGTAAAGCATCCGGTAAACTAATCAGTTTTTCTGAAATCATACAAGGCCTGAAGCTTATTTTCAATGTCAAGATTCCAAAAAATATTTACAGCCGCAAAACTCGCACAATGGAACGTAAAAAAAATCCTTCCTCTATGTTAGAGCGACTGCTTGCCGTTTATAAGAATGAAGTAGACAAATTCTATAAGTAAAACACTAAGTTTAATAATCAATATGTTACAAACTAAATGGTGGTATCTGCGGTGGTAGATACCACTTTTATTGTTTTCGTTTCCGCTAAACTTGCAGAAGAAATTAAAACAAGCAAGTAGATGAACGACGATAACAACCTAAAAGATTTTATGCAGGCGTGGTTCGAACAATTTATGGGACGTTTCGACCGATTGGATAAATTTATGGATATAATGAGCGGACGACATAACGTACTGAACGGCGAACGGCTTTTAGACAATCAAGACCTGTGCCAAATGCTGAACGTAAGCAAAC
>NZ_CATNVE010000004.1:0-348988 GCF_951230145.1 Dysgonomonas sp. Marseille-Q5470
CCGTAACGATATTCAGGTGGTTATAACACCGGGGCTCCACCTCTTCCCATTCCGAACAGAGAAGTTAAGCCCGGTCGTGCCGATGGTACTGCGTAAAAGTGGGAGAGTAGGTTACCGCCGTTTTAAATGCAAAGTCCGTATACATCTAATTGTATACGGACTTTTGCTATTTATACAATCCCAAGCATACAAAGTATAATAGAAAGATACAAATACATCTCAGACAGCATAAGAGAAGGAGAGCCTATCATAGCTCTCCTTTTTTGTTTTGTATTCTCAAGTAAATAATTAAGTTCTTATATTTCAAACAAACGTGTTCTTGCAAGCAGGCATGCTCCTATCATTCCTCCTCGATCTCGTAAATTAGATAATACTATTTTAGAATCTTTGTTTACTAAATTTAATGAATATTTTCGAATAGCTGTTTTTATTGGCTGCATAATGTAGTCACCAGTTAGAGATACGGTTCCCCCTATTATAACCATCTCAGGATTGAATATATTAATTAATCCGGCGATATGTTTTCCTAATTCAAGTCCGGTTCTTTCAACTAATTCGATGCAAAGAATATCTTCTTTGTTTGTAGCTTCTATAATATCTTGTAGAGTAATATGTTTTCCTTCAAGAATTTTTTTTGACAGTATAGATGAAGCACCGTCCTTAATAGCTTGTTTTAGATGTCTATATATGGCAGCTCCGGAAGCTTCTGTTTCAAGGCACCCTTTTTTTCCACAATGGCAAAGGATCTCATTGTCGAAAGCTTGTATGTGGCCAAATTCTCCCGAAAATCCAGATTTACCGCTATAAATCTTACCGTCAATGATAATACCTATAGCTAAACCCCAGCTAACATTTACAAATATGATATTTTTTTCATTATTCACACATCCGGCTAAGTATTCTCCATAAGTCATAGAACGAGTGTCATTATCAATCGTAACTCTGTAACCTATTTTAGAGCTTATAATTTCGGATAAAGGCCTCTCTTCAAAATAAAAAATGCTATAGCTGTATCCTGATTCAGGATTTACACGCCCAGAAATATTAATATTAATATTTAATATTTTATCTTGCTTTATATCTTGTTTATGGATAAAAGATAATATTATCTTGCATAGATGATCAAGGCTTTCAGGGCTGTTTTCTATTGAGTAAGGGATCAGTTCTTCGTCTATTAAATCTCCTTTGAAGTTCATAATACCGATATGTACTCTAAAATGTTTAATATCTACGCCAATAAAAAATCCTGATTCGGGATTTAATCCATAAAGGCTAGGGTGACGTCCCCCACTAGTTTCTAATTTTCCTTTATCTTCAATGTAACCGTCATCACACATTTCTGCTATTAGTTTGGTAACAGTAGGAATGCTTAAATCCAATACTTTTGAAAGCTCTGTAATCGTAGAACTTCCAGATTGTATATAGTAATTAATAATATTTTTTTTTATTAGGGCAGATTTTGTACCCTTCTCTATTTCTTGAAGCAATTTAGTATCCATTTTAATTTATGATTAAAGAGAGATGCTTATTTACAAAGATAATAAAATCTTACCTATTATTCTTTTTATTGTTTAATAATTAAAATAAATAATAGCTTTATTTTAAAATATTTTATTTAATGGGTCTTATTTGATTTACACGTATATTATTATGTGTTTCTGATGTTGATATATTTAAAAAACAGATTATATATTCAATATTAACTAAAAAATATAATTAAATAAGTCTTATTATTGAAAATAGTTTATATATTTGTAGCGAATAAGTCCTCAGGACACTCTAAATAAACCATTCTCGTTAAATTTTTTTAGTATTAAGAAAACACAAAATATTCCAATGAAAAACAAAAGTCGTAGAGAATTTTTAAGGAATGCTGCTTTGGCTGGAATTGCTGCTAGTGTAGTACCTGCAATAAACAGTTACGGTAATACGACGGTCAGAGAATCTTCTTTGTCTGAATCAGGATTGATTGTACCTAAAAATCAAGGATTACATATATCCGGTACCTTTTTAGACGAGATCTCACATGATATACCTCATCAAAATTGGGGTGAGAAAGAGTGGGATAAAGATTTTCAATATATGAAAAGTATTGGTATCGATACTGTTATTATGATACGTTCCGGTTACAGGAAATTTATTACATATCCTTCCCAATATCTTTTGCGAAAAGGATGTTACATGCCTTCTGTCGATTTGTTGGATATGTATCTACGTCTTGCTGACAAATATAATATGAAATTTTATTTTGGACTATACGATTCGGGAGAATACTGGGATACGGGTGATTTACGTGCCGAGATCGATCATAATAGATTTGTTATAGATGAAGTATGGGAAAAATATGGACAAAAGTATAAGAGTTTTGGAGGCTGGTATGTTAGTGGCGAGATAAGCCGCAAGACTAAAGGAGCGATAGATGCTTTTCATACGATGGGCAAACAGTGTAAAGATGTTTCGGGAGGTCTACCTACCTTTATTTCTCCATGGATTGATGGGAAAAAGGCTGTAATGGCAGCATCGGGAACATTGTCTAAGAATGATTCAGTTTCTGTACAGGAGCACGAACGTGAATGGAGTGAAATCTTCGATGGCATAAAAGGTGTTGTGGATGCCTGTGCTTTTCAGGATGGACATATTGATTACGATGAGTTAGATGCCTTCTTTGAGGTAAATAAAAAAATGGCAGACAAGTATGGCTTAAAGTGTTGGACTAATGCTGAAACTTTTGATCGTGATATGCCTATAAAATTTTTGCCTATAAAATTTGACAAATTGAGAATGAAGCTCGAAGCAGCTCGTCGTGCAGGTTATGATAAGGCTATTACTTTTGAGTTCTCTCACTTTATGAGCCCTCAATCTGCATACTTGCAAGCCGGACATCTATATGACAGATATAAAGAATATTTTGAAATAAAATAACCCCCGAATATAAAGTATGAATTCGAAAGCAAATCTTAAATATGTAAGTTTTCTGTCTCTTGCTGCGGCTTTAGGTGGTTTTCTTTTTGGATATGATGCAGCAGTAATATCAGGAACAATAAGCCAGATATCAAAACAATTCTCATTAGATGAGATAATGCAAGGATGGTATGTGGGGTGTGCATTGATAGGATCTATTGCGGGAGTAGCCATGGGTGGAGTAATTAGCGATACGTTTGGACGTAAAAGAACTCTACTTGTTTCAGCAATATTATTTGCAGTATCATCTGTCTGGTGTGCCATAGCTTCTGATTTCGATCATTTGGTGTATGCTCGTATGATAGGTGGGGTGGGAATAGGTATTGTATCTATTGTTTCGCCTTTGTATATATCTGAAATATCTGTTGCCCAATATAGGGGACGTATGGTGTCTCTTTATCAATTGGCTGTTACAGTTGGGTTTTTAGGTGCATACCTCGTTAATTTTGCTTTGTTGAGTTATTCTAAGGCAGGAGCAGAAGATCTTAATTCTCCTTGGTTATCTCTCATTTTTCACGAGCAGGTTTGGCGTAGTATGTTAGGTATGGCGGCTATACCATCCATGTTATTTTTTGTTATTATTTTCTTTATACCTGAAAGTCCAAGATGGTTGATTTTGAAAAAAAGAGAAGAGAAGTCTTTTGCAATATTGAAGAATATATACGGATCTGATCAGATGGCCAAATATGAATTGAATGAGACTAAAAGTGTATTAGGAAATGAAAATAAAGCTAATTGGCGCGATTTACTAAAGCCGGGAATAACGAAGGCTGTATTGATAGGTGCAGCGATAGCTATACTTGGTCAGTTTATGGGAGTTAATGCTGTTCTGTATTATGGGCCTTCGATATTCGAGAGTAGTGGTCTGTCTGGTGATGACTCACTCTTTTATCAGGTAATTGTAGGGTTAGTAAATGTATTGACTACTATTCTAGCAGTTTTTATAATAGACAAAGTTGGGCGAAAGAAACTCGTTTACTTCGGAGTTTCGGGTATGATTATATCGCTTCTTCTTATTGCGGGATATTTTACGAAAGGCTCGGAACTAGGGATACCTAGCGTATTCTTACTGATCTGTTTTCTTGCTTATGTTTTCTTTTGCGCTATATCTATTAGTGCTGTCATATGGGTGTTATTATCAGAAATGTATCCTATAAAAGTGCGTGGACTTGCAATGTCTATTGCCGGATTTTCTTTATGGTTCGGAACGTATCTGATCGGGCAATTAACACCTTGGTTATTAAAAAATCTTACCTCAGCCGGAACTTTTATCCTTTTTGCTGTCATGTGTATTCCTTATATGTATATTATTTGGAAACTTGTACCTGAAACTACAGGAAAGTCGCTTGAGGAAATAGAAAAGTACTGGAAAAAACAACCATAATATACAATAATACAATGAACTTATTAGAACTGGAGAAGCAATACAAAATGGAATTGCTAGATAATGTTTTACCCTTTTGGATCGAACATTCAATAGATAAAGAGTATGGGGGTTACTTCACTTGTCTTGAAAGAGATGGTAGTATATTCGATACTGACAAATTCATATGGTTGCAAGGCAGAGAAGTGTGGATGTTCTCAATGCTTTACAATAAAGTAGAGAAGAAACAAGAGTGGCTTGACTGTGCAGTACAAGGAGGAGAGTTCTTGAAAAAATATGGACATGATGGCAATTATAATTGGTATTTCTCACTGAACAGACAAGGAGAACCTTTGGTAGAGCCATATAATATTTTTTCGTACACGTTTGCTACCATGGCTTTCGGACAGCTTTATAAAGCAACAGGAAATGAAGAGTATGCTCAAATAGCAAGTAAGACATTTGATATAATTCTTTCTAAATCGGACAATCCGAAGGGAAAATGGAATAAAGCTTATCCGGGAACACGGAATCTGAAAAATTTTGCATTGCCGATGATCTTGTGTAATCTGGCTTTAGAAATAGAACATCTTCTTCCACCCGAAACATTGAATGACATGATAGATACATGTATTCATGAGGTGATGGATGTCTTCTTACGGCCCGAGCTTGGCGGTATCATAATTGAGAATGTAACACTCGATGGAAAACTGTCCGACACTTTCGATGGACGATTGGTAAATCCAGGGCATGCAATAGAAGCTATGTGGTTTATAATGGATCTGGGTGTAAGATTGAATAATAAACAGCTGATAGATAAGGCTGTTAAGACTACCCTTACAATGTTAGAGTATGGATGGGACAAGAAATATGGTGGAGTTTTCTATTATGTAGATAGGCTTGGGTATCCTCCTCAACAATTAGAATGGGATCAAAAATTGTGGTGGGTACATTTGGAAACCCTGATTTCTTTGCTAAAAGGATATAAACTAACAGGCTCGAAAGAGTGTCTGGAGTGGTTTGAAAAGGTACATAATTATACATGGGCTAATTTCAAAGATGAAGAACATCCCGAATGGTTTGGTTATCTCAATCGCAGGAGTGAAGTTTCTCTTACGCTAAAGGGCGGAAAATGGAAAGGATGCTTTCATGTACCTCGCGGTTTGTACCAATGTTGGAAAACACTTGAAGGAATAAATCAGAACTCTCAAGCAGAGAGCTCTAGTTGCAAAAGTGAAGTCTTACGCTAAAAGAGTAATTAATATAAACTAATTAATTTGAAAACATGATTGTTAACTTATCTTAAAAAATGCATAATGAAAAAACGTATTCAGACATGTAAGATGAGAGTATTATTCTCAATTCTGCTATCATGCTTGTTTCTAAGTTTGCAAGCACAAAAAACGGTGACAGGTACGGTATTTGATTCCAACAAAGAACCTTTGGTGGGAGCAAGTATTAAACTTGGAGGAACAAAAACGACAGTAATTACAGATCTTGATGGGAAGTACACGATTACGGTACCTAATGGAGAGGGAGCTCTTGAATTTTCATATATAGGTTTTAAACAACATATAGAAAAGATAAATAACAGGTCGATAATAGATGTCGTTTTGGAGGAAGATTCTCAGCTGATAGACGAAGTTATTGTTGTAGGCTACGGAATACAAAAGAAATCGAGCATGACTAGTGCTGTTTCGGCGCTAAAGGGAGATGATTTGATAAAAGCTCCCGCTACAAATGTTTCCAGCTTGCTAGGTGGACGTTTGCCAGGAATATCTTCTGTTCAAGAAACAGGAGAGCCGGGACTAGACCAAGCTGTACTGAGAGTACGCGGGTCAAAATATGGAGTAGTATATATTGTAGATGGAATGCCTCGATCTATAAATGATATAAATCCGAATGATATAGAATCGGTATCTGTATTGAAGGATGGAGCAGCCGCTGCTGTATATGGACTCGATGCTGCAGGAGGGGTTGTTATTATATCTACTAAAGGAGGTAGGCAAGGTAAGCCTGAAGTTACTTATACCGGGTCTGTCGGAGCTTCTTTGAATGCAAACTTCCCTAAGTTTATGAATGGACCTCAGTTTGCTCATTATTACAATATGGCGGACTTAATGGACAAATTGGCAAGTGGAGCTATTACAGATAGAAAACAATATGTTCCTATTTTTACAAATGCGGATATTGCGGCTATGACCAATGGCGATCCGACAGACGGATGGGATAATGTAGATTATATAAACGAGGTATTTGGTACAGGAACGAACCAAAATCATAATGTTACATTACAGGGAGGTTCTGAAAATGCAAAATATTATACCTCTTTTGGCTATTTGGGTCAAAAAGGGAATATTGATAATTTTAAATATCGCAGATATAATCTACGAACAAAGATTGATGCTCAAGTTTCTAATAATTTCTCTATATCTATCGGACTTGCAGGCAATATAGGCAGAAGACAAACTCCGGGATTCTCAGCAGGAGGTGGCGACAATGATCCTTGGGCAGGAGAAAAAGGATGGTTGTCTATAGCACGGCAAACAATAGCAATGCATCCTTATTTACCCATAACATACGATGGTTTGTACACAGCTACTCCGTTGCGTAATACAGGATTGCCACATAGCCCGCTATCGGCAATCTATGAATCAGGTTTTAAAAAGACAAGATCTACAGATTTACAGACAAATATCATCTTGGAATATAAAATTCCGTCGATAAAAGGTCTTAGTGTGAAAGCTACAGGAGCTTATGACTATGGAACATCTCACAATAAGAATTTGAACACACCATACTATTTATCAGCAATTAGTTTACCGGATTCTAATAGCAAACTTGGATATGCCAAAACAATAGATCCTAGATCTAATACAACGATAAGTTTGGGTGAAGGACAAACGACATACGAAACCATGGTAGGACAAGCCGGTATATATTATGTAAACTCTTTTGGAAAACATAATGTGGATTTGATGGCTTTGGGAGAAATGAGAGACTATAAATCAAACTCTTTTTCAGCTTATGTAAAAGGGTTGTCTATCGCAGAACTTCCAGAGATAAATTTTGGTAGCACACAGGATTCTCCATCTAGAGGAAAGAGCTCTGCATCGCGAAATGTAGGTTATGTTTTCCGTGCAAGATATGATTATGCCAGCAAATATTTAGCTGAAGTTACAGGACGGTATGATGGTTCATATTTATTTGCAGGTAGTGGTAAACGTTGGGGACTTTTCCCTTCGGGGTCAGTTGCATGGAGAATATCACAAGAAGATTTTATGAAAGATTTTTCTTTCATCGATGATCTTAAGATTCGTGCATCTGTTGGGTTATTAGGTTCTGCTACAATTAATGAATATGCTTTTTTAAATCTCTATAATTTGACTAACACAGGGGTGTTACTCAATGGTAGTCTAAATAATATTGTAGAACCGGGTGTAATAGCTAATCCTGATTTAACATGGGAAAAAACATTATCATATAATACAGGGTTTGACCTTTCTATGTGGGGAGGAAAATTCGGAGTTGAATTTGATCTGTTTTATAAATATAATTACGATATCTTAACATATATGGGTGGTAATTATTCCCCGTCTATGGGTGGATATTATCAGACATATGCCAATTATAACAAAATGGATACCAAAGGTTTTGAGATCTTGTTGTATCATCAAAATTCGATAACCCTTGCCGATAAGAAGTTTAGCTACAGAATATCCCCTAATGTTACTTTTGCAAGAAGTAGATGGTTGCGGGTAGCAGAGCAAGCAAATTCTCCCGAACATCAAAAGCTTACAGGACGTAAATACGGATCTATTTCAGGATGGGTCGCAGAAGGTTTGTATCGCTCAGAAGAAGAGATAGACAACTCTGCTTGGTATAGCTCACGTCCGAATGTAGGTGATATCAAATATAAAGATTTGAATGGTGATGGTAAAATTGATAGTCAGGATCGCGGATTTATTGGTCGTACCAATCGCCCTGAACTAACCTTTGGTGTTAACATAGGTGGAGACTGGAATGGATTCGATTTCAATGCTCAATTTACAGGAGGGGCGATGTTTGATGTTTCAATGACAGGTACATACTATAATGGTTACGACGATAATACAATATGGACTCAAACATTTAAGGAAGGTTCAAACTCTCCTTTATACCTTGTCGAGAATGCTTATAATATTGATAATCCGAATGGAACATTCCCTCGACTTACATTAGGTTCTCCGGGACATGGCGGTGATAATGGATTAGCTTCTACATTCTGGCTTCGTGATGGAAAATATATCCGTCTAAAATCGGCTCAGCTTGGCTATACTATTCCTAATAAAATAGTAAAGAAAGCAGGGTTAAGTAAGGTTCGTATATTTGCCGAAGGCTCAAATATATTTACTCTCAGCGGGCTGCCAAAAGGAATAGATCCGGAATCTCCAGGAGTTAATAATGGTTATTACCCACAACAGAAAACCTTTATGGGTGGGATTACTGTTTCGTTTTAAATACCTTAAATACCAGAATTATGAAATCAAAAATATTAAAAATTGCACTCTTTTGCGGAATATTGACATTCTGTGCGTGTGACGATTATTTGGATATGACTCCTACCGATTCGGTTTCGGATAAAACGATATGGAGTAGCGTACCAAATGCAGAAATGGCGATAAATAATTACTATAATTACATAAGTTATCTGAGCAACTTTGACTCCGGACAATCTACTGCCGGTATTACAGAAGGATTTACCGATATGTTGAAATATGGAGCAATGACATACAATGCTCACATGTATGTACCAAACGAATTGGCTTATGGAGGGACAGTATTGACTCCAACTTACGTTTCGGCTTATCTGGGAAATTGGGGCAAGATGTATGAATATGTACGTATTGTCAATCAAGGGCTATCCGATTTGAGAAAATGGGGTACAGGTATTGAAGATAGCGAGTTTAAGAGGTTGGAGGGAGAAATCAGATTTTTCCGTGCATGGTTGTATACAGACTTGTTAAAGCGCTACAAACAAGTTATCCTGTATAATGAAGATTTGACTCAGATAAAGAAAGATAAACCGTTAAGCCCTGAGAGCGAAGGGTGGGATATGGTGGAAGCTGATCTTCGATTTGCAGCTGCGAATCTACCGTTAGCAAATAAAAACACATCTAATAATACACGGTTAACAAGTGGTGCTGCTTATGGGCTTCTTTCAAGATCGATGTTATATGCTAAAAGGTGGGATGTTGTTGTGGAGGCTTATGAAGCTCTAGAAAAACAAAATATTTATGGACTAGTTGATGATTTTGCTGATGCTTTCGATCACGAAAAAGCCCTGAATGGAAAAGAAACTCTTTTGGTATATGCTTATGACAAAAATGGCGTATCACATTCTTTTGATAATTATTTTGCTCCCGGTGGAGACGAAAACAATAGCGTATCCGGAGGTATGGGAACGCCTACGCAGGAAATGGTAGAATCATTTGAATTGGCAACAGGAGGATTCCCGGATTGGTCTGCTTGGCATACTACATCAGGAACGGATCAAACACCGCCTTATGCTGATCTTGAACCTCGATTTCAAGCAACTGTATTATACAATGGCGCTTCGTGGAAAGGCAGAAAAATAGAGCCTTATGTAGGGGGAAAAGATGGATGGGCTGCATGGAAGGTTGATGCTGTTCCAGCGGGACGTACAACAACCGGATATTATTTGAGAAAACTGGTTGATGAGACACACGATTTCTCGGAACAATCTCAATCTACTCTTCCATGGGTGGCTATTCGTTACGCCGAGGTTATCCTTAATTATGCAGAAGCTTCTTATAATCTCAACAAAACAGCTGAGGCTAATAATGCGGTACGTCGTATACGTACTCGCGTTGGATTGCCATACTCAGATAAGGCCGGTAGTTCATTGTTTGATGCTATCCGTCAGGAAAGAAAAGTAGAGCTTGCTTATGAAGGTCAATATTACTGGGATATGAAACGTTGGAAGTTGGCTCATACTGCATTTACAGGAACGCGAGTTCATGGACTGAAAATAGAGAAAGATGATGCAGGTACTTTTGTGTATACGTATGTTGATTGCGATTTGCAGGATCGTCACTTCCCTCAGAAAATGTATCAAATACCTTTACCTGTAGACGAACTGAACTCAAACTCGGAGGTAGAACAATATGCTGAATGGAAATAACCTAATAACTAAAAAAACACAGATTATGAGAGTATATCTATATATATTTATAGCATTATTATCGCTATACTTTGCTGGCTGTCAAGATCCGGATACACTGACACCTACCGTAGAACGTAATGCTTTGACAAGTCTAAATGCAACCTTCACCGAAGGTAAATACATGGAAGGAAATGACAATGCAGGTACTTTTACCTTAAATATCACAGACCCTTCAGTTTCGGAATATGTGATAGAAGTGCCTTGGTATTATCCCGAAAATACAGATGAATTAACAGACATTACCCGCATGAGGCTACGTGCCGAATTAGGAAATAATTGTACTCTCTCTCCTGGTCTAGGGATTGTAGACCTAACGAAGGATAATTATTATACATTGACTTATCCCGACGGAAGTAAACGTCAAATAAATATTAAAGGATCTATATATAAACTCAGAAAATGTGAAATCACTTATTTTGCAGTATCTGATGTAGCAAACGATATAGAAGTAACAGGCTCTATAAATAATGAGACAGGAGTTATTACATTGATATCTCCGGACGATTTGTCAAACGTGACTGTAGATATGAGTGTATCACCACATGCCACATTTAGTCCTTCTATAGAAGGCAAGACCTTCGATTTCAATTCTGCTAAAGAATTTACGGTTACTGCTCACGATGGGGTAACTAAGAAAACCTATACAGTGAAGAAGGAAGTACCGGATAAGATTAGTTATGGATTTGTAGACGGTAGTCAAACAGATCTTTGGGCAATAAATCCTGTATCTGTTGGCTTAACATGGGGATCCGGCAATACAACTCTTGCAGCTATCAAAAATCACCTAATAGTTTCTGCAGGAGATGGTACGGCTCCGGTTTATCTGAATAGAATGACAGGTGTATTGCTTGGTAAAATAAATATGGGATCGGCAAAAGCTACAGGGTGTGTTACTAATGATGATAATAATAACCTGCTAATTGTAAACGAAGCAGCAGCAGGACAAGCTTTGAATATATACCGTACAAACTCAGTAACAGCAACCCCTACACTATTCCTTTCATGGACTAATACATCAGGGTTGCCTATATCGAGAGTTGTAGTCAGAGGAAATATAGACGGGAATGCAGTCGTACTTGCCACATGCGATGGAGTAAGTGGAGTGTCCTCATCTAGTCAGGTTGTTCGTTGGGATATTGCGGGTGGAGTAATAGGTGCTCCTCAAACTATAACATTCTCTAATGTTGGAGGATGGGGTGGAGGAACCAGCAACACGCGTGTAGTTCCTCTTTCGACCACTAAATCAGACGGATATTTCTTGTCTTATTATAGTGCAAACACTCTTTATCATGTTGATGGTAGTACTAATGCAGGAAGTTCTAAAATAGTTTATGGCGATGGTTCTAGCTGGGGATATAATCTCAACCGTTTAGATGTTAGGGTATTTAATAATGCTCGCTATCTGACTATGGGACTAATGTCTCACTTCCCTCAATGGGGAATGAATGCCGCTGTTTATTTGTATGATGTCACTAGTCTTAGCATACTTACCGGCGATGTGACCAATTCACCGGCATTAGTTTACAAGAAAAATTTAGATTCCAATTCAGGATCAGATGGCATTTCGGCTAATGGTGATGTAATTCTGGTTCCTTCTACAAATGGCTTTTATATGCACTTGTACTATTGGGATAACAACACCAAAATGCTGGGTGCTACTAGTTTCAATTGTATAGATCAAAATTGATATTGAATATTTATCACCGATACTCTAATTTAAGTTGGAGTATCGGTATTTATAAAAAGAATATGAAAAAAGTATATTTTTATTTTTTCTGGTTTATTTTTTCTCTTACTGTATTCGTTTCATGTAGCAATGATGATCCTAAAATCCCCGATTGGGATTGGGGTGGAGGAGAAACAGACGGAGATGCTAAGCCTCGCTATATTTGGATCGATGCTGCTGCAAATTTTTCAGACTATGCAAATAGTAAAGAAAATATAGAACGCGACCTGACTCTGGCTAAGAATACAGGATTTACAGATATTGTAGTTGATGTCAGACCTACAATGGGTGATGTCTTATTTAAAAGTTCTGCAGTGCAAGAGGTAAAGAAGCTCGACTATTGGCCCGAAAGTGGTGGCTATGCTTTTTATGAAAGAACTGCAACATGGGACTATCTGCAAGCTTTTATAGACACAGGTCACAAGCTGGGGCTGAAAGTTCATGCTGCTATCAATACTTTTGTTGCAGGTAATAGCTATCTATATGGATTGGGAGAACAAGGTTTATTGTTTAGAGATGAGACAAAAAGAGATTGGGCTACAACTGTTAACATAGGTTCAGGGGTGAAAAATGTTATGGATGTTTCAGAAGATAAATACTCTACTAAGTTTTTGAATCCTGTAAATGAAGATGTGCAGGAATATATTTTGTCTATTCTTGGAGACCTTGCCAAATATGATGTAGATGGTATTTTTCTAGATCGTTGCCGTTTCGATGGAATGACAAGTGATTTCTCGGAGTATACCCATAAAAAATTTGAAGAATATATTGGTGAAAAAGTTACAAACTTTCCGGCGGATGTAATGGAGCCCGATATGTCGGAATACAATGCATTGCCATCTGCCTTACCTCCATATTTTAAAAGATGGCTGGAGTTCAGGGTAAAAGTTATTCATGATTTTATAGTAAAGGCTCGTCAAAAAGTTAAAGGCGTAAATAATAATATTCAGTTTGGAGTGTATGTTGGAGCTTGGTATTCAAATTATTACGGAGTAGGGGTAAACTGGGCTAGTCCTAAATATAATACCTCAGCTTATTATCCTAAATGGGCTACAGCCAAATATATGGAATATGGTTATGCAGATCATCTCGACTTCTTATTGCTTGGAGCATACGCTAGTGCAGACAAGATTACCGGAAGTACTGAATGGACGATCGAAGGTTTCTGCAAACTGGCCGGTGAAAAGTTAATGGGTGATGTAAAGTATGCCGGAGGTCCTGATGTCGGTAACTGGACTGTACCTGCCGGTACGGATGTGAAAGCTGCAGTGAAACAAACAGTGGGTGCTTCTATAAACAATGGCAATGGATATTTCTTATTTGATATTATACACATGAAAAAGTATAATTACTGGTCGGATGTAAAAGCCGGTATCGACTTATATCTTGCTAGCTTGGAGAAATCGAAGAAATGATACGATACATCAACAGATACATAATGATATTGGGCTTGGTACTGTGTGTAGGCACAGTACAGGCTCAATGTCGTTTGTTGCATGGAAAAGTATCTTGCAAGGGAAAAGGGCTTGCTAATGTAATTGTTACTGATGGCTCAATATGTATAAATACCAATGAACGTGGCGAATACTCTTTCCAGAGTGTAAATAAAGATGGTTTTGTTTACATTTCTATTCCTGCAGGATATGTTACAGATATTGAGAAGGGAACTATTCCTTTATTTTATAAAAAAATAGAGCAGGATCAAGATGTTTATAATTTTGAATTGATCAAAAATCCAAAAGAAGATAGTCGGCATACATTCTTTGTTCATGCCGATGTGCAAGTAACAGCTTTGTCTGATTTAGAAAAGTATAAGAGTATTGTAAACGATTGTAAACAATTGATGCGCGACTATAGCAGCCATGATACTTTTGGCGTCGATTGCGGTGATATAGTGGGTGACTCCCCTTTTCTTTTTCCGGAGTATATTAATACAATAAAAGAAATTGGATATCCTGTTTTCAGAGCTATAGGCAATCATGATATGGATTATTACGGACGTAGCCACGAAACGTCAGATCATACATTTAGCAACTATTTCGGACCTACACATTATTCTTTCAATAAAGGGAACGCTCATTATATAATAGTGAATAATAACTTCTATATAGGGCGTGATTACTTTTATATGGGATATATCGATGAAAAAACTTTTACATGGCTTGAGCAAGATCTGGCGAATGTACCTAAAGGTTCATTGGTCTTTCTTATAATGCATATTCCGGGACGCTTGAAGGATAAGCAAACACAATTTCAGTATAATTATGATCTTATTGCTGATCAGACCATTAATTTCGGGGCTTTATCTGAAATGATGAAACCGTATCAGGCTCATATAATATCAGGTCATATGCACTATAATCTGAATATAGAGCATTCCCCAAATCTTATAGAACATAATACAGCTGCAATTTGCGGTACATGGTGGCGAGGCGAAATATGCCTTGATGGTACCCCTCAAGGATATGCTGTTTATGAAGTAGATGGCAACGATGTGAAGTGGTATTATAAAGGCTCAGGGTATAAAAAAGAATATCAGTTCAGAGGGTATCCTGTAGGAACCTCCGCCGAATATCCTTTTGATATAATAGTAAATGTTTGGAATTATGATCCTACATGGAAGGTGGAATGGCTTGAGAATGGAAAAGTGATGGGTAGTTTGCAGAAGTATACAGGCTTTGATCCTGATGCAGAAATTCTATGTGCAGATAAGAAAAAAGTTGTTTATGACTGGATTTTACCAATCAAGAATGAGCATATGTTTAGGGCTAAACCTCAAAACCCGAAAGCAAAAATAGAAGTACGTGTTACAGACCGTTTCGGGCAAGTATATACAGATGTAATAAAATAATGTGAAATGGATAGGCGTAGATTTGTAAAGCTAGGGAGTATAGGTGCAGCTTTGTTTGCTATGAATAATTCTGTATTCGCACAAAGAAACAACTCTCAGCCTTCAATATATGGGCGTAATGTCAATATAAAACCAATAATGGGATCATGGTTCGAGTTTAAGCACCATCTCGACTCTGAAGGTATTTATTGGAATAATACCTTGGCCAAATTTACAGACGAGCAATGGAAAGCATTGGTCAGGGATATCAGCGAAACAGGTATGCAATATATGGTGCTGATGTCGGTGGCTGATAATGGAAAAACATTTTATCCGTCTAAACTGCAACCACAATATGATTATACTTCGGCTGATCCGCTCGAAGCTGTTTTGTCTGCCGCAGATGAATATGGCCTTAAATTCTTTATAAGCAACGATTATTGGTCAGACTTTAGAGATGTCAACAATATGATGACCAATAAAGAAATAGCTGTCCTGAGGGAAAAAGGAATGGAGGAAATAGCTGCTAAATATTCTCATCACAAAAGTTTTTATGGATGGTATTATCCGAATGAAACAGGAATCTTTAATACGATAGACGAAACTACGGTAAACTATGTGAATCGTTGTTCTGAAATAGCACATCGTCTGACACCTCAAGCCCGAACATTGATAGCTCCGTATGGAACAAAATCTATCAGGTATAATGACTTTATGTAAGACAACTCGAGAGACTCGATGTAGATATTATAGCCTATCAGGATGAGGTAGGAGTAAAAAAGACAAAAGCGGGAACAGCAGGAAAATACTTTGAAGAACTCTATTATATGCATAATAAAGCCGGACGCTCACGTTTATGGGCCGATTTGGAAGTCTTTGAATTCGAAAAAGATGTTTATGATAGTGCCCTTATTTCGTCTTCATTCGATCGTGTTATAACACAGTTGGAAGATATTTCACCATTTGTGGAAAATATATTAATCTATCAGTATGTTGGGCTCATGAGTAAGCCGGATTCTATAGCCGGAGCCGGACATAAAAGAGCTGAAAAGCTTTACGTGGATTATATGCGATGGTTTAACAAGCAGAGAGGACTGGTATGAAAAGAATATTTACATATATATGCTTTATTTCGATTTGTGTATGTAGTCATGCGCAGTGGACGATAGAGCAAGTAGAGAAAGGCAGTTCGTCTAAGAATGATATCAGGGCTATTTGTTTCGATCGGGTGGGTAATCTTTGGTTAGGTACTTCTTACGGAGTTTACAAACAAGAATCAGATTCATTCTCTTTACAGTCGCCTGAAGGTGTGTATGTAGAATCTTTACTTGTAGATCGTGACGGAACTAAGTTTGCAGGAGTTTGGGGTGGTGGAGTTTATCAGTCTTCACCAGAGAACAACGATTGGGTAAAAAACGATGAAGCTTCTATATCTATGTCCGCAAACAGTATTTTCGTTGACAGCAAAGGTCAAGTATGGATTGGTACATGGAATAAAGGATTAGTATTGCTAGATGGCAGTGCATACAAAAATTACACAACTCATAATACGACAATAGGAGATAATACCATAACATGCTTTGCTGAAGATAAACAAAGTAGAATCTGGGTTGGCTCATTGCAAGGCGTTTCTTTATTTGATGGAAGAAAGGAGACTCTTTATAATATCAAAAACAGTGCACTGCCTTCAAATGATATATATGCATTGGCTACAGATACCGATAAAAGTATCTGGATTGGTACAGCCTGTGGGTTGGCAAACTATAATAATGGTAAATGGAAGATATATGGCACTGATAATTCTCCCCTTCTATCTAACACAATATTATCATTGGCTGTTGACTCGAAGGGTATTCTATGGGTTGGTACTAATAAAGGTATTACCGCTATTAAAGGAAATTGTTTCCGTTCATTTACCACCCAAAATAGTAATTTGATAGACAATCGTATTCAGACAATTGGAGTACATGCAGATAAACTATATGTAGGGACACAATTGGGGCTTGCGATATTAGATTTGAAATCTTTTTCTTTTTGATTAAATAACTAAATGATAATGAATTTTATTACAATAAAAACTATTCTTTTATTTTCCTTTTTTTCTCTTTTTTCTGTAATCGTTCGAACTCAGAGTAATGAATATCCTATTATTCCGGTTCCCGCTAAATTAGTACCTCAAAAAGGGAGCTTCACTCTGAATGACAAGACTCAGTTATATTTTCAAAATACGATGGATAGTTCGTTCGAGGAGGCTTTTTATCTGTTTCGTGAGCATCTGAAGCGATCGGCTGGATTTGACCTTCCAAAATCGAATACAAATTCGGGAAAGAATATAATTATATGTAAACTAAATACTAATTTGGAAAAGGATGAGGCCTATAAGTTATTAGTATCACGATCCAAAATTGAAATTGAAGCTAAAACTCCCATAGGGCTGTTTTATGCTTTGCAATCTATCAGACAGCTTCTTCCTCCGGAATTAGAGCAGACAACACCTTCAACTAGCACAAAGTGGAATATACCATGTTGCGTGATTGATGATGCTCCTACATTCGTTTATCGTGGATTGCATATGGATGTATGTCGTCATTTTGTATCTGTGGAGGAAGTGAAAAAATATATAGACCAGATAGCAATGCTTAAATTAAATACGTTTCATTGGCATCTGACCGACGATCAGGCATGGCGTATCGAGATTAAAAAATATCCTAAACTGACCACTGTAGGAGCTTATCGTAATCGCACATTACAAGGGCATAATAACGATTGTCCACGAGTGTGGGATAATACTCCTACGGGAGGTTTCTATACGCAGGAGGAAATAAAAGACGTGGTCGACTATGCCAGAAAGCGCTTTGTAACCATTATCCCCGAAATAGAAATGCCCGGTCATGCTACCGCAGCTGTTGCTTCTTATCCCGAGCTTTCATGTTCAGGAGGACCTTTCGACGTTGAAGGTAGATGGGGAGTATTCAATGATGTATTCTGTACTAAAGATGAGACTTTTTCTTTCCTCGAAGACGTACTGACTGAAGTTGCAGCACTATTTCCATCACCTTACATACATATAGGTGGCGACGAGTGCCCTAAAGTTCGTTGGAAAAGATGTCACGCATGTCAGCAACGGATGAAAGATGAAGGCTTGGAAGATGAGCACCAGTTGCAATCTTACTTTGTGAAAAGAATGGAGACAGTAGTTCACAAATTAGGTAAGCGTATTATCGGTTGGGATGAAATACTCGAGGGAGGAATTGCTCCTGATGCTACAGTTATGTCGTGGAGAGGCATTGCAGGAGGTATATCCGCTGCAAAGCAGGGACATGATGTGATAATGACTCCGTCCGAAGCAATGTATTTTGATTTCTATCAGTCCTCGCTACTCACAGAGCCGTTGGCTATAGGAGGTTATTTACCTATCGAACGAGTATACGCATTCAACCCATATGTAAAAGAACTTGATACGAAAGATATAAAACACATACTCGGTGTTCAGGCAAATACATGGACTGAGTATATGCCCGATGCTCAACACCGAGAAATGATGGTTTTCCCTCGAGTGGCTGCATTGGCAGAGGTCGGATGGACTTCGGAAAAAAATAAAGATTTTGATTCTTTTGCAATACGCCTCCCTAAGCTTATGAAGCGTTACGATATAATGGGCATAAACTACTCCAGAGCATTTTATAGTGTTGTGGGAACTGCAATTAATGACGGTGGATTGAAACTAAAACTATCAACCATTGCTCCTGAAACATCCATTCATTATACAACTGATGGTTCAGACCCAACACTTAATAGCCCTATTTATAGTGAGCCTATCCCGGTAGGAGAAAAAGAGATGGTGGTAAAAGCCATTTCGGTAAAAAATAATAAGGTTATGTATATCCCATACGAACGTAGCTTTATTGCAAACAAAGCAGGTGGACAAAAGGTGGTATTTGAAAATACAGATGGAGTAAGGTTTGAACAAAACGGATCAGCGAACCTCACCGACTGCACTATGGGTGGACGACCTGTAAGTCGACCCGATTGGTTTAGCTATGCAGGAGCTGATGGTAGTATCACTATTGAATTTGAAAAACTGACATCGATAAGTAAAATTACATTTAGTTCAGCTAATCAAAATAATGTATTGGTTTACTCTCCAAAATCAATAAACTTTTTAGTGTCTGAAGATGGGACTACATTCTTCCCTGTAGGAGCTGTTTGGCATCAACAAATGGCAGCTGCAAAAGGAAAGGCGATTGTTTCATTTACACCTAAAAAAGTAAAAAAGATAAAATTGGAGATTGACATGTATGGAATAATTCCGAATACAGAACCAAATTCCGGAGAAATGTCAGCCCTTTTTGTCGACGAAATCATTGTTGAATAAGAATACAGAAATCATGCGTAAAATTTATATACAAATAGCTTGCCTTATATGTATACTTCAAACTGTACAATCAAAGGTTTGGTTGCCTTCGTATTTTGGTGATCACATGGTATTACAACAGCAGACAGAGAATATAATACATGGCAAGAGTGAATCGAACAAACAGATAACGCTCGTTACTTCTTGGAATCGAAAGAAATATATAACAAGAAGTGACTCTCAAGGGCTATTCAGTTTTACTGTTGTTACACCTGTGGCCGGAGGCCCTTATTCTATGACTTTCTCAGATGGAGAGCCTTATGTAATAAATGATATTCTAATAGGTGAATTATGGTTTTGTTCAGGGCAGTCCAATATGGAAATGCCCGTAAAGGGATATAAGGGACAGCCTGTTTTTGGATCTCATCCTTATATCGTAAAGGCAAAAGAGTCTCGTCAGATGAGACTGTTCTCCGTAAAGAATGAATGGAGTAAGGAGCTAAAGGATGATGTAGGAGGAGAATGGATGTTGCATTCCTCTCAGAATGTGGGCAACTTTAGCGCAGCTGCATATTTTTTTGGAAATAAAATAGAAGAAGAGCTAAATGTACCTGTAGGATTGATAAACTGCTCGTGGAGCGCATCTAAAATTGAATCGTGGATTGATGGAGAGACTCTGTCACATATTGAGGGGGTTGATCTTTCTGTTCTGAAGGAAAACGATTTCGGCTATCCGAATGGTACTCCTACTTTACTTTTTAATGCAATGGTTCATCCCTTCAGAGGATTCGCTGTTAAAGGAATCCTTTGGTATCAAGGGGAGGCGAACAGTAGCGCCCCCGAGCTCTATAAGAGGCTATTCCCTGCCTTTGTAAGCCAGTGGAGGAGATTTTTCAATAATAAAGACTTACCTGTTTACTATGTTCAGATTGCACCATGGCAGTCGGCGAATAAGGACGAACTGGATTGGGCTATCTTTCGCCAAGCACAACTCGAGTTGCTGAGCCAAATCCCGAATACAGGTATGGTGATTACAGCCGATTTGGGTGCAGAGAAATTTATCCATCCGCCATATAAGATAGAAGTGGGAGAGCGTTTAGCTTACTGGGCTTTAGCAAAAACGTATAATAAAAAAGGATTTACATACAGTGGCCCTATATATAAAAGTTATGAAAAGGAAGGTTCTTCCATTAAACTGACTTTCGACTTTGGGGATGATGGACTTAATCCCGAACAGGAAAATATCGTAGGATTTGAACTTGCTGGAACGGATGGTCATTTTATTGAAGCATGTGCTGAGATTATACCTGCAACAAATATGGTTAAAGTTTGGAGCGATAGAGTACAGAATCCTGTTGAGGTTCGCTATTGTTTTCGAAATTATAAACTTGGAACCTTAAAAAATAATGCAGGATTACCTGCTGCTCCATTCAGAATATTAATCAACAAGTAATATATTATGAGAAAATTATATTTAATACTGCTTTTAATTACAGGATTCGCTACAATTTCATGTAATATCAAAAAAGAAGAAAAACAAAGCAAACCGCAGAAGAAACAAGCTTTGATGTGGTTTGATGGTACAGCCAATTTACCACGACTTAATAATAAAGACTCTATAAATTTCTATCTGAAAAAGATTAAAGATCTAGGTTTTACACACGCTGTGGTTGATATTCGTCCCATATCAGGAGAAGTACTTTACGATAGTAAAATAGCACCTAAAATGAAAGAATGGAATGGTGTGAAAAGTGCTGATTTTGATTTTCTAAAATATTTTATAGAAAAGGCGCATTCGCTAGGGTTGGAGGTGCATGCTTCGTTGAATGTTTTTTCGGCCGGGAATAATTATGTTTCTCGCGGACAGGTGTATGATGGGCATTCTGAATGGGCATCTACTGTTTATACTCCTACCCAAGGAATAATATCTATAACTCAAGATAAAGGGAAGGACAAATATGCAGCTATGGTAAACCCTATAAATAAAGAATTTCAGCGCCATATCCTTGATGTTCTTAAAGAGGTAGTCACAATGTATCCTACAATTGATGGTCTTATTCTCGATCGTGTGCGCTACGATGGTATCAATGCTGATTTCTCTCAAGCATCAAAAGAAGAGTTTGAAAAATATATAGGAGAAAAAGTAGTTAGGTTTCCTCAGGATATCTTTGAATGGGCAAAAGGTTCAAACGGCGAGTATAACCGTATCGATGGCAAGCATTTTAAAAAATGGATCGAGTGGAGAACAAAGAATATCTATGATTTCATGAAGTTGGCTAGAGAAGAGGTGAAGCTGGCAAATAAGAATGTTTCGTTCGGAACATATACCGGAGCATGGTATCCGTCATATTATGAAGTTGGTGTTAATTTTGCAAGCAATACCTATGACTCTTCTGCCGATTATGATTGGGCTACGCCTGAGTATAAGAATTATGGCTACGCAGAGTTACTTGATTTATACACTACAGGGAATTATTATACGAGCATTACTATTGACGAAATAAAAGCAAATAACCCTCAGATCAAAAACGAGACAGATAGTCGTGTACATAGTGGTGAATGGTACTGTGTAGAGGGATCGAACCGAAACTTACGCGTGATCTTGGGTAAAAATAAATTTAGTGGAGGAATCTTAGCAGATCAATTTTATAGTAATCCTGCCGGACTTGCTCGCTCTATAGAAATGAACTTGAAAGAATCGGATGGAGTGATGATTTTTGATATCGTTCATATTATTCAAAAAAATATGTGGAAAGAAGTGGAAGAAGGGATGAGAAACGGGAACATGATTAAGTAATATACGTATATGAATAATAGATCCTTTGCTTTGGATGCATTACGAGGGTATGCTATACTTACTATGGTGCTCTCTGCTACTATTAGTTTTCATATTTTACCCGGATGGATGTACCATGCTCAGACACCACCTCCGGATCATGCTTTTAATCCTACAGTACCCGGGTTAACTTGGGTTGATTTAGTTTTTCCGTTTTTTTTGTTTGCTATGGGAGCTGCTTTTCCCTTCTCCATAAAGAGAAAAATAGAGAAAGGAGAAACAAAAAAGAAAGCTATACTCGAAGGTTTTAAACGATATTTCCAGTTAGCATTTTTCGCTATTTTTATTTACCATCTTAGTCCGTGGGCTTTAAGTAGTCCTCAGGATTCCCGAGCATGGGGGCTAGCATTGCTTGCTTTTGCATTACTTTTTCCTATGTTTATGCGAATCCCTATCCAGATGCCCAAATGGGCTCACTCGACTGTAAAAATTGTAGCATTTGTTATTGCCTTTGTATTGATGTATACAGTTCATTATGCAGGGGATAGGGTATTTGATCCTCACTTTGCTGATATCATAATCCTTATCATGGCACATATGGCTGGGTTTGGAACTTTGATATATGTTTTCACGATGTATAATAAGACTGTACGAATAGCAGTTCTGTTCTTCATTATGGCAATACAGCTTGGTTCCGGGGTGGAAGGTAGTATAAATCATGCTATTTGGACTTTCACGCCGGCTGCTTGGCTTTTTAAGTTTGAATATCTAAAATATCTATTTATCATTATTCCGGGGAGCATAGCCGGAGAATATCTGCTTGAGAATATACAAACGAGAAAACAGGATGGAAACGTTAATTGCATAAAAGACAAAGCTACATCCTATTTATTATTGGTTATTGGACTCGCTCATATTCTGGTAAACCTGTGCTGTTTGTATAACCGTTGGTTAGCAATGAATATTGTTATTAACAGCTTGTTACTGTTTGCCGGGTATTTCGTTCTTAGAAAAAAAGATTCTGGATTCATTCGTTTATGGAAGAATCTTTTTATAGCGGGAGGCTTTATGATAATACTGGGATTATTCTTTGAAGCATACGAAGGAGGGATAAAGAAGGATCCAACTACATTCAGCTACTATTTTGTAAGTAGTGGGTTGGCTTTTATGGCATTGATGATCTTTAGCATTATCTGTGATTATTATAAATGCTATCGTAGTACGTCATTCTTGGTAATGATAGGACAAAATCCGATGATAGCCTATGTGGCTACAGGTCTATTTACAGGTCCTGTGTTAAACTTGTTAGGTATAATGCCTTTATTTTCTGTATTTTCAACTAGCCCTTGGCTTGGTTTTTTGCAAGGGGTTATACTTACATCTATTGCTATGTTTATAACAATGTTCTTTACTCGTATCAAATGGTTTTGGAGAACATGATTGAATTTCTTTTGATTATCTAAACTTTATATAAAGGATCTCATAAGCCAATGAGATCCTTTATTTTTTACAATACCAATGTTTCTTTGTATATTCGTCATATATTTAGAATAAAGGAAAATCCAGATTCCTTAAGCCCAATAAAAAATCTAACGGAAATAACATTTGAAACATATCTTTCTAACGGAGAACAATTCCGAGAAAAGTAAAGATCTAATAATATTTTATCATGAATAAAGTTTGTTTTATCCTCTTGTTTAGCCTTACCCTTATTTCTAGTCTAAAGAGTCAGCAGAACTACTTCCTGAATCCTGTTATTCGTGGAGATATGGCAGATCCGTCTTTAATAAGAATAGGTGATACCTATTATGCAACTGCTACCTCTTCCGAATGGGCTCCGCACTATCCGCTATTTACTTCAAAAGACTTGGTTAACTGGACGCAGATCGGACATATATTTGACAAGCGACCCGAATGGACTTCCAACTCTTTTTGGGCTCCCGAATTGTTTTATCATAACGATAAGGTCTATTGCTATTATACGGCGCGACGAAAGTCGGATGGAATATCATACATAGGTGTTGCTACAGTAAATGGTCCTACAGATGAATTTACAGATCATGGCCTTTTGGTCGAATTAGGAAAAGAAGCGATCGATGCATTTATCTATGACGACAATGGGCAGCTGTATATATCATGGAAGGCGTACGGGCTCGATGATAGACCGATAGAGATACTCGCTAGTAAATTGTCTGATGATGGCTTAAAATTGATTGGAGAGCCCTTCTCATTATTGAAGGATGATGAGCGGATCGGGATGGAAGGCCAGTACCATTTCAAAAGAGGAGATTATTATTATATCGTTTACTCACCTCATAGTTGTTGCGGCCCGCAAAGTGATTATGATGTATATGTTGCCCGTTCAAAAAGTTTTAAAGGGCCTTATGAGAAGTATTCTGGCAATCCGATTCTGCATAGCGGTGGTGGAGATTATCTATCCTGCGGACATGGAACAGCAGTAAATACTCCCGATGGGCGTTTGTTTTATCTGTTTCATGCCTACTTCAAAGGTGAGGGCTTTTTTGCCGGACGACAACCTGTATTACAAGAGATGTACATGGGAGACGATAGTTGGCCACATTTCCGCACAGGAACAGTGGGTAAAGCAGAGCAAGCTATGCCATATCCCGGAACTGTGCAGATGGGAGTTGGTGATTTTGAAGATAGATTCGAAGGTAGTGCGTTGAAAATAGATTGGACTTGGAACTTCCCTTATTCAGATATAAAGACTGAAATTCGGAATGGAAAACTTCTGCTTAGTGGCACACCAAAGCAAGGGAATGATTGGGGAACAGCATTATGCCTACGTCCGCAAACGCCTTATTATACTTATGAAACATTGGTGAATAATAGCAATAAGAGTATAAAAGGACTTACCATGTATGGAGATGATAAGAATCTCATAGTATGGGGTGTATCGGATGGAAAGTTAGAGTTGAAATCAATAAAAGATGGTCAGCAATCGTTGATCTATAATTCAATAATATCACAGAAGCTTGTCTATCTCAGAGCTCAGGTAGAGAAAGGTTGTTATATGACTTTCTATTGGAGTAAGGATGGGGAAAACTGGACGAAGATAAATGAGACTCCTATCCAAGCCGATTATTTAACCCGATGGGATAGAGTTGCCCGTCCAGGAATAATACAAATAGGAGACACTTCTCAGCCTGCTGAATTCTCTTACTTTAAGATGACGAATATAAAATAATAAAGGAACTGCCTTAGGAATCCAATACCTAAGGCAGTTCCTTTTATATGATTATCAAATAGTTTGCTTGCCTACCTGAGCACTTACCTTTTTACTCTTGTCTTTTCCCCAAAGCAATGTTAGCTCGAAAGCAACGTTCGAATCAATCGTAACCGATGGAGTTTCATCAGCCGAATTACGCTTATTAACTTTAAACGAAACCAAGCCGTCGGGGCCGTATGGATAGCGCTCCATCCCGTGTGCTTCGGTCTGAGTAATATCCCATATTACAGAATGATTGGCGTAGTCGGAACGGATACCTAAGATATACTCTATAAATACCGCAATAGGAGGAAGACCTGTCCAACCCACAAAGTCTTTGCGAGCCATAAATCCCGGTTCGGCGGCTTCGGGTGCATAATATTCCCAGAATGTTCCTGTGTTCTTGTATACTTCAAAAACATTATTGTAATGGTTTTTGGCTATCTCCTTCGCTTGTTTGGTGTATCCTTTCTTATCAAGTCCCGTGATGACCATATAGTTGGTTCCCGGCCAAACACCACCTTGCCAGTAGCGTCCTCTCGGGTTATATTTCGGATTGTCGGCCGAAAGAGATGGAACTCTGTGGGGACGGTTGAATGTTTTAGGATCGTCCAAATGCTTCACCATTCTATCCAGTTGCTTAGCATCCAATACATCGGTATGCAATGCCCAGAATGCAGGCATCCCCATCGTTGTACTCAGACTACCATCAGCATACTGATCGTACAAGAATCCCGTTTTTTCGTCCCAAAGATTGTCGTGTACATATTTGGTAAGCATTTTTATCTCGTCCTCAAATTCTTCGATCTCTTGCCAGCGTTCCAGATAGAAACCTATTTCGAGCAATACATTTGCCATCAATATTTGTTGCAGGCATGCATCCAGCCATACCATGTGTCCGTTACTATATATCATATTATACTGAGGCTGTACACGTGGCATGTTGTCCATACCTGTTCCCCAACCGCTCGACCAGTATGTTCCATTAGGCCATGTACGGTTTAGTTTCAGCCATTTGTAATATGCGCATAGTGCCGGGAATATCTTTTCTAAGCGTTCGTTATCGCCATACTGCTTGTAGTATAACATCTCACTCCATGGCAGAAGGTTAGGCCCGGTGCTTGTCGGGTCGTAACGCTCGAAGCAATCTGCTCCATCGGCTTTGATTTCGCGGCAAATGAACCCATCGGGATGCTGTTTGGCGTAGAAGTTATCCAATGTATGTTGGAATGGGAAAAAGCGGTATCCGTAGCGGGCAAACATCATCATAAAAGATGAATCCCACATAAAGATATTTCCGTTATAAGCTGTATCCAGATAACTGGAAACAAAGCCCGAACCTTTTTGTGGCTGACGGATATTGCTGATCGCTATTTGCCATGCTTTCCAATACATCTCTATCTCTTTCGCATGTCCTTCCCAAATAGGACTGGGCAATATATCCTTAGCCTCCTCGAAGCTTTTAGGAATTACTTCCTCGGGTTTTGCTATACGGTATTCATTCTCCGTAACCAACGCTTCCTTTACATACGTATTTTTGTATGGTAGGTTGTATTTTGGAGGTACCTCTTCATTTTCTTGAGAGAAGAGGTTGAATGTTACGATACAGTTTAGAATAATTAAACTAACAAGTCTTTTCATCTTAGGGTATTATAATCGATTTTTATTGTTACTTTTTACAAATATACTGTTTTTATATAAGCCTTATAACCTGTATGATATAAATAAAAGGTGACAAAAGTGACACTTTTTATTCTGTTTTTTATCTGTCACCTTTCTCTATTTTTTATCACGCTCAACGAAGAGAAGTATCATCTCCGGTAGGATAGAATAAGAAACATAAGACAGTGTCCTTATATAGATAAACTATTTTGCAATATACAACATATTATCAGGAATAATATCTTCTCTGATACTGCGGCTCGAAAGACCTACCTCGAGGAATTCTCCCATATAGTTTTCGAAATACAATAACTTCAATTCGTGATATCCGGCTTCGAGAGCAATCTTTCCTTCGGCACGTTTCAGGCTGTGAGAACCATCGTTGTCAACAACAGTTTGGCCGTCAATCAATAACTTCGAACCATCGTCGGAGAAAGTATAAAATTGATAAACGCCCTTTTCGGGTATTTTGATATATGTTTTGAATACAAATGCCATAGAATCTTTAGCTGTAGCAGAGGCAATCGAAAAATTGTTCATCGTACCTTCTTTTACAAGTTTGGCAGAAGCGATCATGTCTGTATGGGTTAGTTTAAAATCGGCTTCGTAATACTTGTACTCTACTCCTTGTTGTTTTACCTGAATGTTTTTTGCAGGTAAATACTCCGTTGCTTGTTCGTCGGCAGAAGACAAGCCTGAAGGATAATAATATTCAAACTCGATACCTTTCGGTGTGCGTATCCATGTATCGAACTGATTCTTGCCTTCATACATTTTGATAATGCGTCCGCCTCTCTCTAATTTACCGTAAGCGTCTACACCTGTTGTCCGTCCGAATGCGAGAGCTATTCCCTGATCGATACCTATATAGTCGTTATCGTGGTCGTGCCCTACAAACACACCCATTACGTCTTTCTTCTCTACCATCGAGCAAAACATTCCTGAATTTATTTCGGGAGAAGCAACCTCTTCTTCTTTATTGCCGATGGTCTTTTCTTTTCCAACTACGTTGTTATACTCCAATACAGGAATATGGAAGAATGCAAGAGCAGGAAGCGGTGTTCCGCCATTTTGTGCGGTATATTTATCACTGGTTTTTCTGTACCAGTCTATCTGATCGAAGTGTATCCAGTCGTAATGACCGTACTTGTGTGCAGAAGGTTTGTTGTGCGAGTCGATGCAATACAATACAGCCGCAGTCTTAGCTCCTTTCGACGACTTAACTTCTAACGGATAGTTTCCCGATCCCGATAGCTCCGGCCCTTTTTCTCCGATAAAGTAAGGGTAGTTTGCGATAAGATTAAAAACCTCATCACGGGTAAGCCCTGCTTCTTCATCGTGATTTCCCAAGGTGACAGCCCAAGGTGTTTTAGCCTCTTCAAATATTTTGCCAATAGATTTCCATCCTTCTTTGGCAGGCATATCGGTTACTACGTCACCCGTAAGGATAGCGATATCCGGCTTTTCGGTTGCCAAAACATGTTTGATCACATCAACAGTCTTGCTGCAATTAGGAGAGTTGTTGCTCCAATGCAGGTCTGTAAATTGGGCGATCTTAAAATAACCGTCCTTATTGAATTTCAGTTGTATGTTATTCTTTTGTGCGAATAACGTAATTGCGCAAAAGAGAGTTACGAGTATTAGTGTATATTTTCTCATGGCCTTTATCTGTATTCTCTCTGTCATACCGAGTGTAACGAAGTGTCTTGTTCCCTTTTATAAAACTGTTCAGCTTTGGGATGCTTCGTGCCTCAGCATGGCAGAGATGGTATAATTATTTTTTACAATCCTAATAATTTTTTCATCTTATGAAAAATCTGAGTATTCTTATACACTCCTATGAATTCGGACGAGCCCGGCCCGTAAGAAAAAACAGGTAGCATAAGCGGAGTGTGGTCGTCGGTCATATAGCGTGCTGTGAGATGTCCGTTGGCAACATTTCCGTCCACCAATGTAAGACCTCCTGTTTCGTGGTCGCCTGTTACTACAACCAATGTTTCTTCATTACTATCTGCAAACTCAAGGGCTGCTTTTACCGCCAAGTCGAAGCTTAATGTTTCCATTACAGAGCCCGGAAAAGAATTGGCATGTCCGGCATAATCTATTTTTGCACCTTCTACCATCAGGAAAAACCCTTTGTCATTTGTTGTCGATAATTTTTTTATAGCCTGATTTGTGGCGTCGGCAAGCATTGTCAGCGTTTCTTCCGATGCAGCCAGATCCATTCGTTCGTCAATACAGATAACCTTCTTGTTGTCGGCATTGATATCGTCAATAGATGTGCTGATTCTATACTGTTTTTTCAATTCACTTAAAATATCCTTGCCATCGTTCCGACGTGTGAAAACAGACATACCGGCACCGTTCAGAAGGGTTAGTTTTCCATCGAGCAAATACGAAGTTATTTCATCAGAGTTATCTCTTTCTACCGAGTGTCCGTAAAAAGCGGCAGGGGTAGCATCGGCAACATTACCCAGTGTTACAACCCCGCAAGCATATCCCGCAGCATACATTACATCTGCCATCGATGGGTATGCTACTCCATCTTCACTCATGCTGATATGGCGGTTGTTGTGGAGTTCGCCTGTTGCTAATGCGCTGCCTCCTGCGGCAGAATCGGTTGTATAGGAATCTTTGGCACTGGTGTTTTGCAATCCCACATATTTCATGTTGAAGATTGTCAGTCCGTTTCCATTTTTGTAATTGGCATTATTTACTGTAGCTCCCGCTTGTAATTGAGCAAGTCCTGTACCGTCACCAATAAGGAATATGATGTTCTTGATAGGCTTGTTGCTTCCATCATTTTTGTAAGTAGGGGTATATACATTGATACCTTTCGATAGTTGCAGAAGCTTGTTGTTAAAACCTTGAAATCCAACTGTTGTTCTATCCAGCCTTTTGGCACGTGCTACATCATCGGTTATATCTTCATTCTTCCCTATTTGGTAATTCTTATTGTCGAAATGCGAGAAATAATCAGCACACGCTTCAGGGCGGTCGGTATTAATGTAATCTATCCCTAGATTGTGGAATGTATTCCATGCGGTAACGCCATCGGGAGTTCCCCAAAAACGGATAGGCTTGCCCAATGCGTGTACTTCATTGATTACTTTTACCACTTTCTCCAACTCGGCTTTTTTAATAGATCCTTTACCGTTCCATACCGAATAGTCGGCAAAAGAAAGGCTTATCATTGCTATTCTTTTCAGCTGTTCGGGCGTATAGTCTGTTTTATATCCATCGAATGAAATAAATGATGGATATTTAGAATAATCTTTCTCGGCAGGACGATTCCCCGATATAACAACCTTTACGGCATAAGGGTTAACCGTAGCGTCGAAAACCTGAGGATAGGCTTTCAGTTTGGATACTAATATATCCAAAGTCGGATTTGCCGGAGTTTTCAGATCTACCAAAAGAATAAGCGTTTTATCTGAGTTTTTCCAAGGTCTCCCGCCATTTTGTTTAAATAGATGGACCAATGGGGTGATGTATGCCTCGTCTATAGTCGGGGCATTGGCGACGTCCTTTAGGTCGTGTGCTACCTTCAACTCATTGGCTTTCGCTGTTGTGTAAATATCAGCTTCTATAGATGCTACTTGCTGCGCATAAGCCTGATAAAACGGAACTCTTTGCTCGTAATCGTTATGAGAGTGAATGAGTATCCGTTGTTGTGCATTGATAGATATACTTATCAACCCTGTCAACAAGACTAATAAATATATTTTGTTTAAAATATGTCTCATGATTAAAAACCTTTTTTGATTGTTGTTGACTATACTTCGTTACACGCAGGATAGCACAAATTCTATAATTATTTTATTTCTATTTGAGCAACTACGACAGAATGGTCTGAAATAAATGTATCGTCCAATTTTTCAGGGAGTACACTGTGTTTAGCTACCTTGATGCCCTTGCTTACAAAAACATAATCGATAAACTCACGTCTTTCCATAGGTACTTTTCCAAATCCGTGGAATGTCCAGTCTGTACCGCTTTTCTCTACTGCAATATCTTTCGAATGAATAAGATGTTCAGGACTATTCACATCTGTAACGTGTTTGATTACATCCGATTCGGGTGTCGCATTAAAGTCTCCCGTCATAATGATAGGCAAACCGTTAGCAAGAGCATTCGCTCTGCTTAGCAATAAAGTTACACCTTCCTGACGCGCTATTTTACCCACATGATCGAGGTGTGTATTGATAAAGAAAAGTTGTTTTTTGCTGCTTATATCCTCCAGTATAGCCCATGTAGCTATGCGCTCACAAGCTCCATCCCAACCTTTAGACCCCGCCACTTCGGGTGTTTCGCTCAGCCAAAAGTAACCGGATTTTATTTCCTTGAATCTATCCTTCTTATATAATATAGCGCTGTATTCTCCCTTTTCGATACCGTCTTCACGACCTACTCCTATCGCATTATATTCGGGTAGGCGAGATTTTAAGTCGTTCAGCTGGTTTACAAGTACCTCTTGTGTTCCTACGATGTCTGCATTCTGATTCTTTATCGTCTTTGCCGCAACATCTTTCCTGTACTGCCAGTTGTTTAGGCTGTCGTCAGGATTATCGTAACGAATGTTGAAGCTCATTACATTGAGGTCTACCGGCTTGCTATTACATGAAGTCAATAGCACGATTACAGCAAGAAAATAAAATAACTTTTTCATCTTATCAAGGTTTTTTATTTTATGAATAAATTAGATGCTGGTATATTCTCAAACTTCTCGGATGTTGGTTTTTTCCAACCCCAACTCAGGTGCTCTCCTTCGTAATCCTCAAAGTATTGGAGCTTGTATGTGTGGTGGCCTTTTTTCAGGGCAATTCGGCCGGTGGCAGATATGGCTGCATGCGAACCATCGTTGTCAACTATCTTTATATTATCAACATACAAGACACTGCCGTCGTCGGAGGTAGTCATGAATTCATAGACGCCATCTTCTGGTACAAAGATAATACCTGTGAATATAAATGCAAAATGATCTGCTTGTTTTGCTCCGTTTATTGATGGTTCGGTTATTATTCCTTTCTCTACGAGAGGTGCCTTCTGTATCTGGTCTACAGCACTGAAGTATCCTTCGTAATAATGAAAGTTTGTACCATTCTCTTTCGCCAAGGCTGCTACAGGGTTATTAAATACAGCTTTTGTGGCTTGAATCGTAAATATACGGCTCGGAATAAATCCATCTTTATATGCACGAGCTTTGATCGTTGTAGTTGCTGCTATTTCTATTGGCTCGGAATAGAGTGCTGATTCTTCGGTTGGCTCTTTCCCGTCGAGGGTGTAATAAATTTTCACATCTTTTGTCGCCGAATGCAAATCAACAGTTGTATTGTCAATGAAGAGATCCAGATCTTTTGTTGTATATGGTATCGAAACAATCTTTCCTGTGGTCATCGAATGCGGATAGTCAGATTCTGCTATGCCTCTGGACTTGTTTGGGGTGGATGATAAGTTGAAATCGAGCACCCCTCCTTGCATTAGTTCTTGGTAGGTGATGTAATTAGCAGCTATTTCTTTTCCGTTGAGAGAAACCTTGTTGATATACACATTCTTTTCAGGGTGATTAGCCTTTATAGTCAATGTTTTTCCGTTCGCTAATTTAATTGTTGCTTTTTCAAACAGCGGAGTTGTCAACGAAAATTCATTCGAGCCCGGGCATACAGGATAAATACCTATACTGCTAAGGATATACCAAGCAGACATCTGTCCGCAATCTTCGTTGCCACTGATTCCCTCAGGGGTTGGCTGATACATCTCCGATAGTATGCGGCGGGTCATAGCCTGCGTTTTCCACGGCTGACCAACATAATTGTATAGGTATGCCATATGATGGCTCGGCTCGTTGCCGTGCGCATATTGCCCTATGAGTCCTGTGATATCAGACATGTGTCCGTCAACTTTTGACTCCACAACAAAGAGGCTATCCAGCTGCGAGGTGAATTCATCTTTCCCCCCGAAGAGCTGTATAAGACCATTTACATCATGCGGTACAAAGAATCGGTATTGCCATGCAGTAGCTTCTGTATATGCACGTCCCGGTTCAAAAGGATTGAAAGGGCTGTCCCAATTTCCGTCCATACGTTTACCTCTAAAGAATTTGGTATGTCCGTCAAATACATTGATGTATGATAGAGCTCTTTCCGTATATACTTTGTAATCATCCTCTTTTCCTAACTCTTTTGCCATTTGCGCAATACACCAATCGTCGTATGCATATTCGAGAAGGCATGACACTGACTCTCGTTTTATGTTTGAAGGTATAAATCCGTATTTGATATAATAGTCAGAACCTTTTTTGTTTTTGTCGGACGAAACCTTCATGGCTTCATAAGCCTTAGCAATATCAAAACCTCTTATTCCTTTCATGTAAGCATCGGCTATTACAGATACTGAGTGGTAGCCGATCATAGTGCCTGTTTCTCCGGCAGATAGCGGCCAGATAGGAAGCTCGCCCGAGGCATCATACATATCGAGGTAAGAGTTGATAATATTATTTACCAGTGTAGTATCTGTTAGTGTAATGAGAGGATTCCATGCACGGAATGTATCCCAAATAGAAAATGTAGAATAATATTTCTCTCCCTCAGGCAATATACCAACCTTCATATCATGGCGGCGAAACTGTCCGTTTACGTCGCTCATTATATTGGGTACTACTTTTGAGTGATATATGGCAGTATAGAAGTTTTTCAAATCATGTTCGTTTCCGCCTTCTACAACGATTTCCGATAATGCTTCAGACCAAAGGTTGCGGGCTTGATTGTGTACTACATCAAAGTCGAAATCTTCTACATCGTGGCTCAGGTTTTTTCGTGCATTCTCTTCACTTACAACCGAGAAAGCAACCTTAGCTATAATGGGTGTACCGTCCGAAGAGCCAAACTTGAGAACGGCTTGTTGATTATTCGTTTTAGGTTTGGTATCCTTGTCCAGAATGACACCATCGTTAACTAAGTCGAAAGACTGAATATCTTTTGAAAACTGAGCAACGAAGAACACATACTGATTGGTTACCCATCCCTGAGTTCTTCTCATTCCCGACACTTCATTGTTTGCCGATTGCCTGATAACGAGCGAGTCGATAACTTCTTCGGCCAACACATGCGCCATGTCTATAATTATGGCTTGGTTTTTATCTTTTTCGAAAGTGTATCGATGTACACCTGTATATGTTGTAGCTGTCAGTTCAGCTTTAATTCCTTCTTCTTTGAAATCAACCGAATAATATCCGGGTGAGGCTTTTTCGTCTTGATGCGAAAAGGCAAGAGGCTCGAAAATATAACCTTTCGATACCGGTTTTATGTCTTTGGTGGTAGGATGGAAAAGCACGTCGCCCAGATCGGCACAGCCTGTTCCACTAAGGTGTGTGTGCGAAAATCCTAAAATAGAAGAATCGCTATAATGATAGCCCGAACATGCATCCCAGTCTCCTGTACGGGTGTCGGGGCTCAACTGTATTGCTCCATACGGAGTGGTAGCTCCGGGATATGTGTGTCCATGAAAACCTGTTCCGATAAATGGGTCTACATAGTCGATAGGGTTTTTAGGTAGATTTGTACAGCTATAAAGTAAAATTGCGACAAATAATGAGTGTATTAATTTCTTCATTAAAATAGATTTTTTAATATTCCGGAGAGATTAATCCCTCCGGAATATTGTAAATAAGGGTATTAATATCCTTTATTTTGTTTCAGATTTTTGCTTTTTGATATTTCATCAGCTGGAATGGCAAATACGTGGTTTTTGTTCGGATCATAAGAGCGAGCTTTCCATACTTGAATCACCGTTTTGGAGGTGATATCCTTTCCATCTGTAGTTGTTTGATAACCATGCAAAGGACTTGCATAGGTTTCTTTAGCATCTCCCCAGCGAACTAAATCTAAATGACGACTAGGCATGAACTCGAACGCTAGTTCGCAACGACGTTGATTTTTTAATTCTGTTTTGGTTGCTGTACTATTCTCTGGTATTCTGGCTCGTTTGCGAATTTGATTGAGAAGGGCTTTCGCTTCTGCATCACCTTCACCGTTTTTCCAAATAAGAGCTTCAGCCTTCATTAATAATACATCAGCATAGCGGATAAGTACCTGCCCTAATCTATTACTTTGATTATCTCCATTTGTACTTACATCTTTTCCAATACAGTCAGCAGCTTCAAATATGGACATAAATTTACGGAAGGTCATACCAGTAGGGCTTGATATATTTGCAGGATTAACAGCCCATGTAATTTTATGACCAATGAATGTGATTTCTTCACCTGGAGACAATATTGTAGATTCGCGACGGACATCATTTGGTTCAAAAGCATCATACAGCTCCTTAGTTGGTTGGAAGTATCCCCATGTATTGTAATACCCAAAACCTCCATTTTGGAAAGACATTCCATGGAATTTAGGCCCCTCTATCTCATTTCCCAATATAGAGAATAAATACTCTTTGCAAAAATTATTCTCTTTTGTAAACAATTTTGCAAAAGGATTAGCTGATCCGTCATCAAATAATTCACGCTTATCTTCCCCTGTTAGAGCCATAATTTTATTACAAAAATCGATTACAGTATCGTAGTATTTTGCATCATACTGGGCTGCATATAGTGCTGCGCGTGCTCCGAAAGCCCAAGCTGCAGCTTTGTGGGGACGCCCATAGTCATTAGAGCTTAATTGAGAGAAGAGAGGGAGCAGATCTCCTGCTTTATATAAGTCATCTATTATCATATCGTAGTTTTCGAGGACAGAAGCAGGACGAGGCTGATCTAAATTATCTAAAGGTGTGTTTTCTGTCATAATAGGAATTCCTCCATTAGTTCCATTGTCGCCATAGTACGGAGATAACCATAGGTAGGCAAATCCTCTATAAAAGTGAGCTTGACCTAGAGCATTACTTTTTAGAGCCTCTGATATATTCATTCCCGGCACATAACGGAATACATCGTTTGTCATAGCTATTAGTTGGTACATACGAGGCCATAATTGTTTTACATCACGGTCGTTGCCTGCTACCATTTCAAAATTTTTAATGGCGTCACCTCCCGAGCTATTACGGCCTGTTACCATGTTATCACTACAATTCTCAAACCACATTATTCCACGGCCCGCTGTACCTTCCCAATATGCATATCTACTGGCAAAAGCATTTATAGCCTGTTTTACATCGTCTTCAGTTTTCCAGAAATTACCAGTTGTTCCTGCTCCATATGGATCGGGTTGAAGAAAGTCGCTACAACTAGCAGTAATGAACATAACTGCTAAAATGATACTTATTCTGCTATATTTTAATATATTCATAATTGTAATTTTTTTTGAAAAATGCTATGTTAGAAATTTACATTTAATCCAAGTCTGAATGATCTGGCAACAGGATAGTTACCTCCATCAAGACCGAAATTGCCAACTTCAGGGTCAAAACCACTGTAGTTTGTAAAAGTTGCTAAATTATCTCCGCTTATATAGAACCGTACGCTACTTTTTGCTAAGCCTAGAGAGGTCATTGTTTTTACGGGTAATGTATATCCCAATGTTATATTTTTGAGGCGTAGGTATGATCCGCTTTCAAGGAAGAAATCAGATACTTTAGAATAGTTCCCGTTACTATCTCCGGCTATAGAAAGGCGAGGAATTCCTGAATTCGGATTATAATTCCATGAATTCAATACATCAGCTAACATATTGTTACCAACATCCCTTCCAGTCATTCCCATCTGTTTGAATCCATTAAAAATTTCCACATTGGATATTCCCTGAAACATAAAACTAAAGTCAAATCCTTTCATATTGAAACCACCACCGAATGAGTAAGTGATTTTAGGTAAATAACTCCCTAGATATTGTTTATCATTATCTGAAATGGTTCCATCATTATTGAAATCTATAAATTTGATATCTCCAGGAACTGCATTAGGTTGTATTTTTTTACCATCTTTTGTATAATTATCTATCTCTGCCTGATTTTGGAAAATACCATCTGTTTTTATTAGATAATAAGAATACCACGGTTCACCAACAGCAGAGCGTAGAGGTTGCATACTATTCATTGTTGTACTGTGTTGTAAGAAAGGTAGATCTCCAAGATCTTTTACTTCGCTTGTTACACTACTAAGATTTCCCCATATGTTAAAGTTTATATCATTTATTGTCTTTCTATATGTAGCAGCAAATTCCCAACCTTTATTTACAACCTTACCTACATTTCCGAAAGGGGCTGTTTCGACCCCAGCGACAGAAGGTACAGCCATATATTCAATCAGGTCTTTTGTCGTTTTGTGAAAGTAGTCAACAGTGATATCTAAAGATTTTTTCAACATTGTAAGATCTAATCCTATACCTGTTTGTTCGGTAGTCTCCCACTTCAGGTTTTTGTTGGATAAAGAACTTGAGTAAACTCCATAATAAACTTGATCAAGGTTTTCTCCGTATATAAGAGGATATTGAACATAAGATAGTGGTACGTCTGAAGAGTATCGAGGTACCAATTTAACGTTACCGACCTGTCCCCAGCTCCCTCTTATCTTTAGCAGATCAATATGTTGCTTTAATCCATGGAAGAACGGTTCGGATGAAATTTTCCATGATGCAGAAAATGCAGGAAATACTCCTGAGTTATTATCTTTATAGAGTTTTGATGTCGCATCGCGACGTATGCTCGCTGTTGCAAAGTACTTGTCGTCAAAAGAGTAGCCGACACGTCCAAACATGGATATCAAAGACTCATCCCATATTGTCTCTTCCGGTTTGTTTTTTGTCCAATTGTTTCCGCTAGGAAAAACCGTAGAATGTTCATCTTCTTTGTCAAAGTCTGTAACTACTGTTCTAGTCCATCTATCATTATCTTTACTCATTGTATACCCACCTAATAAACTGATGTTATGTTTGTCGTTGAATGATTGAGCGTAGGTTGCGGTAGTTTCCCATACCCAGTTTGTATGCCATGAGGTGGATATGCCGCGTGAATTATCGTCAATAATAAGTCCTATTTCAGGTACTCTTGAACTAAAATATTCATACCGATCGGATCTTAGGCCTGCTGTAAAGTCCGATTTGATAGTCAAACGACTAATTGGCTTTATCTCTATGCTAGTAGTTGAATATATTGTTGAAGATGGCCTATTCTGTCTAAGACGTTCAAGTGTTGCTACAGGATTTCTTATTTCTCCATATCCGGAGATACCTGTTGCGGCGGCCCACTTAGGAATAGTGCCTCCGTATAATGGTTTTCCATAACTGTCGTATACAAGTTCTCCATCTTCACTATATTCGTAGATCGTTGCCGAACTAGGGTAAAATACCGATCCTATAAGAACACCTTGATGGCTACTGGTATTTACATCTCCTTGTCCATTTGTATATTGGAATGTTGCACGTTGAGTAGCTTTCATCCATTTTGTTAACTGAAAATCCAAATTCATCTTTGCATTCAGACTTTCTTTATACGTATTTAGAAGAATACCTTCGTTACGATCGTATGAAACAGAAGTTAAAGCTTTAATAATATCAGTACCTCCTGTTATATTCAGATCATAGTGTTGTTGATATGCAGTTCGGAATACTTCATCAAGCCATTTTGTCCGAGTTACATTTCCATAGGGATATATTTGTGGATTAGCAACCGTGGGTAATACCGATGAGCTTCCTGGAGACTTGTCAGCAATGGCTTTAGCCCATACTTGATTATATTGTTCTGCAGAAAGTACATCTGGGATTTTAGATACGTTTTGAATACCTTGGTAAATATTCAAGCTAACTTTTGCTTTGCCGGCCTGCGCTTGTTTTGTTGTGATAATGATCACACCTCCAGATCCGACTGATGCACCATAGATAGCGGCAGAAGCAGCATCCTTTAATACAGTTACAGATTCTACATCTGCCATATTAAAAGGAGCATTCGGTACCCCATCTACAACATATAAGATTCCGTCACCACTGCTTGGATCTCCATCATTACCTCTCGATCCACGTCCACGGATAGAAATAGTTCCGGCTTTTAGAGGATCTCCTCCAGCCGATTGTATAGTAAGACCTGAAACTCTACCTTGCAAAAGTGTATTAAAGTCAGAAGGGCGACTTTTCATAGATTCATCAATCTGTATAGTTGAAACAGCCATTGATAAATCTTGCTTGCGTGCAGATCCATAACCTATAGCTACAACCTCAGATAGTTGATGTACATCCTCTTCTAATAATACGTCTATAGTGCTTCTATTACCTATAGCTATGCTCTGCTGTTTATACCCAAGGAATGAAAATATTAGAGTTGAATTCTCTTTTACGCTTAAAGTATATGCACCATCTATGTCTGTAATTGTACCGTTGGTGGTTCCTTTTTCCACAACAGAAACTCCAATCATTGGTTCGTTGGTTGTAGCATCTTTTATCGTACCTTTAATAGGTTGTGTAGATTGTCTACTATCTTTTACTTCGTTTGTTCCGGCAACAGATAATATAATCTGATCATCTACTATGGTATAAGTGATGTTCGAATCTTCGAATAGTGAATTTAGTATTTCATTTACCGGTCTGTCTTTTACATTTATCGATACAATCTTATCTGTGTTGATAAGTTTGTCGTTATACATAAAGTGGTAAGAAGACGCTTTTTCTATTTCTTTTAGTACAGAGCGGATAGCTCCAGTTCTATTGATGGAAATGCTGTCTATCCGTTTCGATTGGACGGTGAAGGACATTAAAAATAGCCCTAAAAATAAGAGATATTTGCTTTTCCCTCCTAAAATAAATTTCATTAATGTCATGGTATATTTTTTTTAAGGTTAATGTTGAAAAATACGGGTTCAGATGGAGCAAAAAAATCCAGCCCCCTTAGAAGTAAGTGGTAATGTCTTTTCATAAATTTTCTTGTTTTAAAAAACATCATACAAATGAATATCCTTATTCTTAAGGAATCACTTCGACGATATTAAGTTTTAATTAAAAGGAATAACACATTTTGTTCATACTGGTTCGATTTTAGGTTTTAAATTTTAGATTTAAGTTTCTGAGTTAATATTATTTTTTGTCCTTGTCTTTTCCATTCCAACTGAGGTGTACTCAATGATAGCATGTTCATTATCTGATATATTGATTCATCTTTGATCGTCGCCGTAAAGCGATATTCTTTCAAGCTCTCATCTTGTATCACAATATCTACCCCATAAACCCTATTCAACTTTTGTACGACTTCCTCGAGCGGCCTATTGTTGAATAATAAAATCCCCTGTTCGTAAGCGTCATACTCGTTCGGTGTACTGTTTGATATTGTATATTTTCTATCTGTTTTGTTAAACACCAATCGGGTATCAGGCTTCATTGTTATCGGGTGATTCAGCCTTGGCGAATTGAAGTCTACAATACCTCGTTCCAGATATACCTGTATTGTATTATCTGCATCATAATCTCTTACCGAGAACTTAGTCCCGTATGCTTTTACCCTTGTTCCGTCTGTCGTTTCTACATAGAAAGGATTCTTTGGGTTTGATTTCACCTCAAAAGTTCCTTCACCGTCTAAAATAACAAGCCGCTCTTCATCAGAAAACCGATCAGGATATTTGAGTGTTGACCCTGCATACAGAGATACTTTCGACCCGTCGGGTAGAGAGATATTTACTACTTTGGCATTTGTTGCAGCTACTTCGTTATAGACCACAGGGCCTGTCTTGTATTTATCTATCAGCAGGTATGTGAAGCCTAATATCAAAGGAATTGTGATGATTGCAGCCGAATTGGCTAGCCAGCGACGCCAGTTGATTGTTTTCTTTTCCGCCAAAGAGAACGGTATTTCAGGAATCTCTTTGTTTATAGACAGTGCTTGCGAAGCCTTATACACAAGGTTCCATTGATGGAATATCTTACGAGCTTCGTCAGAAGACGACAAAAAAGACTCAAACTCTACTTTTTCTTCAGAGCTTAGTTCTTTGTTGTGAAACTTGAATATTAACTTTTCAAATTTTTCTTTATCCATAATAGAATTTAGTGGCTTCTATATATAAGACAGATAACTCATAGGTCACCCTATGAAAAAAATTAATTTTTGTTGAAGAAAAGGAAAAGGAGAACGTAAGGTAGGAAATCTTTTAATGATACCGATAATATAATCAGCGATTTATGCATGTATGCTTCTACTGTTTTTATCGAAATATTTTTTCTTTCGGCTATTTCTTTATAAGTAAGATGTTCAAATCGGCTCATTCTGAATACTTCCCTGTATTTTTCGGGAAGTTCATTTATTGCTTTTTCAATCAAATTTTCCAGTTCCTCAACAGAATATAAATCGTCAGAAGTGTAGGGGTCGTACGTATTCAATATATACTGCTCGTATGTCATTTGTGTTTTTTGCTTTTCTATCAAATTGAGGCAGTGATTTCGTGTTGCAGTAAGAAGGTAGGAACGGACAGAGGTATTGATAAATATATTTTTTCGGTCTCTCCACATTTTTAAGAACACATCGTGTATGCAATCTCTAACAGAGTCTTGGTCGGATATGTATCTGTTTGCAAATACGCATAATGGTGCATAAAAAAGATTATATAGCCTGTCGAAGGCATTGTGATCATCTTCTTTTATCAGATCAAACAATCTATCATATGTGTTTTCCCTCTCCATTCGAAAACTGATATATAACAAACATCCTGCAAATGTATGATATATTTTCAGGCTTAAATGTTAATTAAGAAAATAATATGTAAGATTTCCCTTATCTTTATACCTTCCTTATATTCAGAAAATAGAAGATTAATCTTTAATCTGTAAATATAGACCTTGAAGTAAAATATTTTAAACATAAAATATTCACCATGAAAAAATTCATTATTTTATTTTCTTCATGTTTGTTAACGTTTAACTGTGGAGCTCAGCAACCAAAAGAACAATCTCTCTTATTGAAAACTCCTGTTCAAGAGCGTCCGGCAGGACAAACAGATGTACTCGAGTTGAGAACCGAACCCTTACATGTGGTGCGTGTAGCATTCATCGGCTTAGGCATGCGAGGCCCCGGAGCTGTGAACCGAATGACTTATATTCCGGGAGTGGAGGTTGTTGCATTGTGTGATGTAGAGCAAAAAAATACAGAGAAAGTAAATAAAATGCTACAAGAAAAAGGCCTTCCTAAAGCTCAGGAGTTTTATGGAGACACCTCTGTGTGGCGTAAGGTTACAGCCCTTCCCAATGTAGATCTTGTTTATGTGGCAACAGACTGGTTGTCGCATGCAAAAATAGGTATTCAGGCGATGAAAGACGGCAAGCATGTGGCAATTGAAGTTCCCGCTGCTGTAACAATGGATGAAATATGGGGATTGATCAACACCTCCGAGCAAACCAGAAAGCATTGCATGCAATTAGAAAATTGCGTATATGATTTCTTCGAACTCACAACCCTAAATATGGTACAGCAAGGATTGTTGGGTGAAGTGATTCATGGCGAAGGTGCATATATTCATGGTTTACAACCATATTGGGATGAGTACTGGAACGACTGGCGCATGGACTTTAATAAAGCTCACCGAGGTGATGTGTATCCTACGCACGGACTTGGGCCTGTATGTCAGGCAATGAATATACATCGTGGTGATAAACTGAACTATTTGGTTGCGATGGATACGAAGGCGATAGGCAATCCTGAATTTTTGAAAAAGAATAGAAATGAAGAAGTAAAAGGCTTTCGCAATGGAGATCATACCACCACTATGATTGGAACAGAGAATGGGAAATCTATATTGATAGAGCATAATGTAACATCACCTCGTCCATACAACCGTATGTATCAGCTTACCGGGACAAAGGGATTTGCGAACAGATACCCGATAGAAGGATATGCATTAGACAGTGAAGAGCTTGACCCTGCATTGACCAAGAATCATGAAAACTTGACGGCTCACAGCTTCGTACCCGAAGATGTGCAAGTGGCATTGATGGAGAAATATAAACACCCTATAGCAAAAGATATAGAAGATCAGGCTAAGAAAGTCGGAGGACACGGAGGAATGGACTTCATAATGGACTATCGTCTCATATATTGTCTTCAAAGGGGGCTTCCGCTTGATATGGATGTGTATGACCTTGCCGAATGGTGCAGCCTGATACCATTAACGGAAATTTCGCTCGACAATAATTCAGCTCCTGTAGAGATTCCCGACTTCACACGTGGAGGGTGGAATAAAATAAAAGGATTGAAATTTGCTCAGTAATCCCCTTCGTAGACCTTTATAAAAGGATAAAGGAAAAGGAGTTGTCGGTATTCATTTTAGTGAAAAGGGGTAGGGATAAATTTGAAAAAGAATTATTTTAGCAAAAGGGAGTGATACTCTCTATATTCTAAACTTAAATATACTTATGAAAAAAAATTACTTGATTATTTTAGCCGTATTCTGCACGGCTCTGTTTTCAATGACAGTATCAGCCCAGAAGTTATTTAATCTTAAATCTCCGAATGGTAAGCTGGAAGCTGTAATTAATGTAGGTAAAACAATCGATTATTCTGTTTTGCATAACGGCGATCTTATGCTCGACAAGTCTACAATTTCCATGTCACTCAGTGACGGAACTTTCTATGGAAAAGACGCGAAGTTGTCGGGGTCATCGACAAAGACCGTAAATCAGACAATTAGTGCTCATGTATATAAACGTAAGCAAATAAAAGATAATTATAATGAGCTTACGCTCAAATTTAAAGATCACAGTATTCTCTTTAGAGCATACGACGATGGTATTGCTTACCGTTTTGTGTCTGCGTCTAAGAAGCCATTTGCGGTACAAGGCGAACAGGTTGAGTTTAATTTTCCTCCAGACAGCAAAGCTTTTATCAATTATACGAATAAATATGAATCGGCGTCTTTTGAAGAACAATTCTTTAATTCATTCGAACAACCGTATGTTCATAATCTTTTGTCTGAGTGGAATAAGAAAAGACTTGCCATAAGCCCTTTGGTAGTAGAGGGAGTAAAGGGTAAAAAGGTTTGCATTGTAGAAGCTGACCTTCTTAACTATCCGGGAATGTTCTTATATCCGGGAGATAAAGCCAATATTCTGAAAGGGATTTTTGCACCGTTTCCGAAAGATGTAGAACAAGGGGGACACAACAATCTGCAGATGGTTGTAAAATCTCGTGAGAATTTCCTTGCAAAATTTGATGGTGCTACTAATTTCCCTTGGCGTGTAGTAATAATTTCTGAAAAAGATTCAGATCTGGCAGATAGCGATATGGTGTACAAGCTGGCAACACCGTCTCAGGGTGACTACTCTTGGGTAAAACCGGGTAAGGTAGCATGGGACTGGTGGAACGATTGGACCCTTTATAATGTAGATTTCAAGACAGGAGTGAACAATCAGACGTATAAATATTATATAGACTTCGCATCTAAATATGGTATAGAATATGTGATTCTGGATGAGGGATGGGCTGTGAACCTGAAAGCCGATCTGTTTCAGGTTGTTCCCGAAATTAATTTGCCCGAACTGGTTGCTTATGCTAAATCGAAGAATGTAGGTCTTATCCTTTGGGCAGGGTTTCATGCTTTCGATCGTGATATGGAAGCCGTTTGCAAGCATTATAGCGAGATGGGAATCAAAGGTTTTAAAGTAGACTTTATGGATAGAGACGATCAGGTTGTGGTTGATTTTCACCGTCGTGGTGCAGAAACGGCTGCTAAATATAAGATGATGTTAGACTACCACGGTACTTACAAGCCTACAGGTTTGCAACGAACATATCCTAATGTGATTAACTTCGAGGGCGTAAATGGATTGGAGCAAATGAAATGGGCAGAAAACCTCGATCAGGTTACCTATGATGTTACTATTCCGTTTATTCGTCAGGTAGCAGGGCCTATGGATTACACGCAAGGTGCGATGCGCAATGCTACAAAGGGGAATTACAGAAGCGTGAATAACGAAGCCATGAGCCAAGGTACACGTTGCCGTCAGCTCGCTGAATATGTTATTTTCGAATCACCGTTGAATATGCTTTGCGACAGCCCGTCAAACTATATGGCAGAACAGGAGTGTACTGAGTTTATCGCTGCTGTACCTACCGTTTGGGATAATACAGTTGCTTTGAATGGCGAAATTGCAAAATATGTAGCTATCGCCCGTCAAAAGGGAGATGCATGGTATGTGGGTGCATTGACAAACTGGGATGCCCGTACTATGGAACTGGATTTGTCATTCTTGGGCGAAGGAAACTTTAAAGGAGAAGTGTTTAAAGACGGTATAAACGCCGATCGTGTTGCTAAAGACTACAAAAAAGAAATAATAGATATTCCTGCCGATCGGAAGCTTCCAATATCAATGGCTCCGGGTGGAGGTTATGTTGTGAAAATAACAAAGAAATAAAAATAATTATTCTTCTATTATAAAAAAAGAGGCTGTCTCAACTATTTTGTGAGACAGCCTCTTTTATAAAAAAATAATCACGGCTTTATTTTATATATTGTTCAGCGCCTGATCCAGATCAGCGATGATATCGTCAATGTTTTCGATACCCACAGACAAGCGTAGCAATCCCGGAATAGCACCTGCCAAAACTCTTTCTTCGTCCGAAAGTTGTTCGTGAGTTGTAGTTGCAGGGTGAATTATGAGAGATTTGGCATCACCTACATTTGCCAAGTGGCTTATCAGTTGGAGTGAATTTATCACTTTGTCGGCATTCTCTCCCGATCCTTTTACTTTGAAAGAAAGTACACCACCAGCTCCCTTTTTGAAGTATTTTTTAGCCAATGCATGGTATGGGCTGCTTTCTAGTCCCGGATAGTTTACATACTCTACTTTAGGGTGTTTCTCCAACCATTTAGCAACAGCCAATGTGTTTTCCACATGACGTTCTACCCGAAGAGAAAGTGTTTCCAGTCCTTGCAAGAGAAGGAATGAGTTGAACGGGCTGATGGTACTACCCCAGTCTCTAAGTCCTTCTACGCGGGCACGTATCGTAAATGCTATATTGCCGAATGGACCATTTGCTCCAAATACATCCCAGAATACGAGTCCGTGATAGCTGTCGGATGGCTCTGTAAATTCAGGGAACTTACCATTGCCCCAGTTGAACTTACCGCTATCTACAATCACCCCGCCAAGAGATGTTCCATGTCCGCCTATCCATTTGGTAGCACTTTCTACTACAATGGTAGCCCCGTGTTCTATCGGGCGGAAGAGTGCACCTCCTGCACCGAACGTATTATCTACAATTAGTGGTATTTCGTATTTGTCGGCTACAGCAGCGATAGCTTCAAAATCAGGGATATTCAGATCGGGATTTCCGATTGTCTCCAGATAAAGAGCTTTTGTCCTGTCATCAATAAGCCTTTCAAACGAAGCCGGTTCGTCATCCGGTGTAAAGCGTGCTTCTACTCCCAAACGTTTGAACTGTGACTTGAACTGATTGTGTGTACCACCATACAGATGGGAAGTAGTAACAAAGTTGTCTCCCTGTGACAATATGTTGTTAAGCGCCAAAAATTGAGCGGAGTGACCTGATGCTGTTGCCAGAGCAGATGTTCCGCCTTCAAGAGCAGCTATACGTTTTTCAAATACATCTGTAGTCGGATTCATCAGACGAATGTATATATTCCCGAATTTACGAAGTCCAAACAAATCGGCTCCATGTTGTGCGTCATCAAAAGTGTATGACGTTGTTTGATAAATAGGTACAGCACGTGATCGTGTAACCGGATCTACCTCTTGTCCGGCATGTACTTGTAACGTTTCAAATTTATAGTTGCTCATATTTTTTTGTTTTTATAAAATGAGAGTAATTGATTTTAAAATCAATTACTCATAACTAAATAAAGATAACCTTTAAGATCGTATTATGTTGATTAAAGTGGATATTCTTCGAAAGCATACAATACTGTAGACAGATAACGCTCTCCTGTATCGGGAAGGATTACAACGATATTCTTACCTTTGTTTTCAGGCTTTTTCGCTAACAGTGTAGCTGCATACGCTGCTGCGCCCGAAGATATACCTACCAATAGACCTTCTTCGCGAGCCAGTTCACGGCTTGTGCGGATGGCATCGTCATTACTTACCTGAATGATTTCATCTACAACAGAGTCATTGTATGTTTTTGGAACAAAGCCTGCTCCTATACCTTGTATTTTGTGCGGGCCGGGTTTACCTCCTGATAATACAGGTGAGTCTGTTGGCTCTACAGCCACTATTTGCACATTTGGATTGTATTTTTTCAAAACTTCACCTACACCGCTTACAGTTCCGCCTGTACCAACTCCCGCTACAAAGATGTCGACCTTACCATCGGTGTCACGCCAGACTTCTTCAGCAGTCGTTTTTTTATGTATTGCAGGGTTTGCAGGATTCGCAAATTGTTGAAGAAGAACTCCTTTCGGGTTTTGTCTTTGTAGTTCTTCGGCTTTTGCTATAGCACCTTTCATGCCATCGGGGCCCGGAGTAAGAACAATATTTGCACCAAGTGCTTTAAGTAGATTCCTACGCTCTATACTCATAGTTTCAGGCATTGTTAATGTAAGCTTATAGCCTTTTGCCGCAGCTACAAAAGCAAGCCCTATCCCTGTGTTTCCGCTGGTTGGTTCTATCAGTTCGCTGTCGGGGTGAAGTAGTCCCGATGCCTCTGCATCTTCTATCATCGCATTTGCAATACGGTCTTTGACGCTCGATGCCGGATTGAAATATTCCAATTTAGCAATTACATGAGCATCTACTCCATGTTTCTTATTATAATTCGATAGCTCCAATAGCGGAGTGTTTCCGATAAGATCAGTTAATTTTTTTGCAATTTTTCCCATAACCGTTGATTTGTTTGTTTAATTATTGATACAAAGGTACATACTTTGAGGTACATATAAAATCGCTAAAGTAAGGTATTTTGATACCATGTTTATGGTATATTTTGCTGAGATATTTGATAAAGTAAAAAACGTTAAGAAGAATGTTTGATAGAAATTATTAACGTATATTCGTAGTGCTTTAAGCAAATCTTGTGGAACTTTACAAATCTAAAAAGTAATACATTAATAAACGTTTGAAAGGAAACAATAAATTTGTATAAACGCTATGGAGATATCAGATCTATATAATATATATAAGAAATACCCGGAAATTTCAACTGATACACGTAATAGTCCTAAAGATTCAATATTTTTTGCATTAAAAGGTGCAAATTTTAACGGGAATGAATACGCTGAAAAAGCAATCGATCAGGGCTGTGCCTATGCTGTTGTTGATGAAGAGAGATACGCAACCAGACCGAATATAATATTGGTAAAAGACAGTCTGGAAACACTACAAGAATTAGCCCGCCATCACCGGAAACAATTTATAAAAAAGCCAATTATCGCTATCACCGGAACAAACGGAAAAACAACTACAAAAGAGTTGATTTATTCTGTTTTGTCTCAGGAGTATAATGTATTGGCAACTCAGGGAAACCTGAATAATCATATCGGAGTCCCGCTAACCTTGCTGAGGATAAAAAAAGAACACGAGATTGTGATTGTGGAAATGGGAGCGAGCCATGTAGGTGAAATCCGCTTTCTTGCCGAGATGGCTTTGCCTAACTATGGGCTCATTACCAATCTGGGACATGCACATATCGAGGGGTTTGGTTCGTTCGAAAATGTGGTGAAGGCCAAAGGGGAGTTGTATGAATTTATCCGCAGTACCAAAGATGGGAAGATATTTATAGACTACAGCAATTTGCTCTTACGTGAAATGTCGGAAGGGATAACGTCTATATATTACGGATTGGAGGAAGATTTATTTATTTCAGGAAAAGTAACATCTATCAGTCCTTTCCTTGCATTGGAATGGAAATTTGGGAATAAACGGAATAAGGTGCAAACAAATATGATAGGAGAGTACAATCTCTCTAATGCATTGGCTGCAATAACTATTGGCAAGTATCTTGGGGTAAAGGCTTCTTTGATATGTAAAGCGATAGAGGAGTATGTGCCGACTAATAACCGCTCGCAACTAAAAAAGACAGAAAAAAACATGCTTATAATAGATGCATACAATGCCAATCCGACAAGTATGCATGCCGCTCTCGAAAATTTTGACCATATGGATGTAAATCATAAGGTTCTTATCCTTGGAGATATGAAGGAGCTGGGACCTGATACAGATATGGAGCATCAGAAGATTGCAGATTATATAAGCGATCATAACTTTGACAGGGTTATGTTTATCGGAGATAATTTCAGCAGGGTAAAAACAAAGTATCCGAGATTTAAAAATCTTGACCACCTGAAAGAATATCTCGAAAAAGATCCGGTTGAAGATAGTTACATATTACTCAAAGGCTCGAGGGGAGTACAACTTGAGAAATGTATTGACATGCTATAAAAAGATAATATAATATAATAGAAAAAGATCCTCATTTGGGGATCTTTTTCTATTTATATACTTGATTGATTTTTTGAACAGAATAGAGTTTGAGTATCTTAAATCAAATCCTTATAAGGATGAGGATAGTCACTACCCATTGTTTTCTTATATTCTACCACAAATGCCTGATAGCGGATGCGAGCCTCTTCATTTAGCTTTAATCTTTGTAAAGCTTTGGTCTGGAAAACTAAGGCCTCGTCGTTCAACGGGTCTATATTGAACAATGCCTCTGTTAGATTTATCGTTGTCTGGTAGGCCTCCGTGGTAAAGCTTTTTTCGATTTCTATTAATAATACAGGTTCCAGTTTATGTTCCATATCTATCTTGAATGTATCAAAAAGAGCCTGATCTGAAGATCTTAGGAATTTTCCACGTGTTAATATCTCTATTAATTCTTCTCTGTTTTCTTCTATACCGGTAGATATGATTTGAATGCATCTTACAAAGTCGCAATAACATTCGTCGGTTAATACTATTTTAAAATAGCCTTTGTCATATACAAACTCAATTCCATCCAATTCACCTAGTGCTTTCCTTAAATGATTGATAGTAACTCCTCTTGAATTTTTTACTTTATCTTCGGGTTTGTCGGGCCATATGAGGTTGCTAAGTCGTTGAGAGGTGATACCGTCTTCGATACTATATTGCAGAACAAGAAAGAACATTTGCCTTAGCTTTGTACTGAACATATAGGTAATATCTTTATTGTTTCTATCGCGTACAGTAAACTCACCGAATAGATAAATGGAATTAGGCTTATCAATTCTTTCTTTATCGTTGTTCAGCATTCTTAATGTTTGGCTGCTGTTTCTGCTGTTCTTATTTTTCTGAACAAACCTCCGATATATAAGATACCCTATAATAGAGATACATATACAAGTTAGGCCGATAATTATTAAAACAATAATACCTGATTCTTCTTTGGGATAATTGGTAAGATCGTCTGCTGTAATGGGTGGGAATGCTAACGAATAAACCTTAAGATCGGAAGATACATCATCGGCAAACTCCTGTACAATTGCATACAGGTTGTTTAGCTGATGGTCGTAATACAAATTAGCATTTGTTGTAATCTTATCTGAATATATCGGAATCGAGTCTCCTAGTATTTCATAACTCCCGTCTTTCAGCGAGAAGCGGTATAATTGTAGAAATGACTTCGAAAAATGCTCCGGGTAGCACAATGTATAAAAACAAGAATCATCAAGGATAACCATTCCCCGTACAGGTACTACATTGTTTTTATCCCATGGAATTTCCCAGAGCTTTGTAATATGTTTTGTATTTAAATCAACTTTATGCAGATCATAGAAATATTTTCGTCCTACCACCTGTTCGCCCGATTCGTTGCCCATCCCTCCGAATACATATATGGAATTTGTTTTCTTCAGATATCCTACTGACGAAAAGTAACGAGGAAGTATTGTATCTCCGCTAAAGCCATCGAGTGTTGACCATTTTCTCTCGTTTAGGTCGAAACAATAAAAGTTCTTACTATAATACATATTGCCGAATCCTCCAAATATGGTGTATTTATCCGTTGAAGAATCGTAGTAAGCCCCATGATGATGTAGTTGTCTGGGAAGTCGCTCAGTACTTTCTGTTGTCCATTGATAGGTATCCAGATTCAAACTGGCAATCATGGGCTGTTCATCCGTTATATTGTGATACACCTCATATGCATATAGTCTATTGTTTTTCGTGTCTATGAAGTTTGTACCCAAAGCAAGGTTTACCGGACATTTTTCATCGAAGACTTTTGTTCTTGTTTCGCCCGATCTTACATTATATATAGATATCGCATCCCTGTTGAAATAATATATTTCTTTCTTTCTTACGTTGTAGTTTGCTCCGGCTACAGTTTCGGATTTGAATGAAGTCTTAAAGCTCCAGTGATAAGCATCATTTATCAGCCATTGTGGATTTAATACTTCTCCCAATGCCTTCCCCTTCGAATCGTGTACTATACTTCCCTCATTCTCTCTTAAAGGGAATATATATTTCTCATTATTCCCAACCGAGAGCTCTTTGATTGCAAAAGAAGGAGTATCGATAATGTGGTCGCTTTTACCAAAGAGAATAATCGGATAGTATTTTTCCGGAAGCCCTGAGGCTACAGCTCTAAATACTCTGTCATTTACAGTTAATCTTATCGAATCACTCTTTAGATCAAATGATATTATCATTCTGAGCCAATGCTTATCAAGCTGTTCTTCTTTATTTAGTTCGGCTGTGATCAAGCTGCTTCGCCCTTCTTCATTGAATTTGAATACAAAACTACTGCCTTGTCCGTCATAAAATAAATTATAGATTTTATCGGATTTCTCATTTTTTATACGAAGAATGTATCCAATTTCTTTTGCAGGATAAAGGGCTATCTTAAAGTCAATATTGAAATAGTTGGAAAAGGCAACGGATGAATTTTTGAAAACATCGTAAGAGGTTCTTTTATCTATAGATTGTTCCCCTCCACAAAATTTTAGACCTTGAGATAAGGCTGTTTGTGAATAAAAACAACTAAGTATGAAAAATATATATAGATACAGTTTCATGGGATAGAAAATACAATTTTCAAGTTAATAAGATTGTTTCCGGGTGACCTCTATTGTAATACTCTGTTTTGTGATAAATGGAGAAGGGGTAGAGGTGTCTTATCAAGATATAAAGATATTAAAATCTTTTTAATAGAAAGAGATTCCCTTTTAATACCGTTTTAACTGGTTTTTTAAGATTTCTTATAATGTGCACATAATAAGGTAAAAAGCATAAGATTAATGTTTTTTTTTACTTAATAACCCAAATTTAACCCAATAATTAACCTTCGAGCGCCAATCTTTGGTAAAAATGATAGCGGGCAATACGTATGTCGAGCCATATCATGAAAGAAAAATAATTTAATAACCAAAATCTATTAATCAACCAACCAAAAATCAGCCTATGTACATTGATGTTTCTAATTAATGTTAACTCTTAACTTTTATAACATGATTTTAATGAAGAAAATTTTGCGAACATTTCTGTTCGTAGCTATGCTTGGCGGCGTAGTATCTATAGCAACCTCATGTAATGATGATGAATCGGAACATGTCGATTATGGCACTGTTACGGGGATTGTATTAGATGAGATGGATGCTCCTATTAGTGGTGTTACTGTTACCATATCGGGTGTAGAGGAAACGGTGACAACAGGAAGTGACGGCAAATATACTGCCCAGAACGTATCTATTGATTCCCATTCGGTAAAATTCTCAAAGAAGGGATTTCAAACAATTAGTGTAACTATTACTGCCGGTAAATTCGATGCCAACAAAGTAGCATCTACAAGTGTGAAAATGGTAAATGCGGATTCTAAAATAGTAGGTACGCTTACTGATGCTAAAAATGGTGGTGCACCTCTTGCCGGAGTTGTTGTTAGCATAAGTGCTGATGTTTCTGCAACATCGGGGAGTGATGGTAAGTTTGTTATCGAAGATTTGGTAAAAGGAACTTATACAGTAACATTTACCAAAACAGACTATGTAACAATAACCAAAACACTAAACGAAAGTGATTTCGTTGATGGAGTAGCAACTGTAGACCTCAGAATGGGCGGTGTTGAATTACTGCGAGGTTTAACCGCTGAAGATTTGGCAACTGCCGATAAGTGGTATTACAATGAATATCGTGGTGGACGTAATGGCGATGCATATCCTCACTGGGATTGGTCTGGCGATTACATGTGTGCCCTTGACTTAAGAGGAGCTTGGGATGAGCAGAATGAGGGGACAACATTACAAATCCGAAATTCTGGTGATGAGCGAAACAATCCGGCTAATCTTGATGTTTTTGACTCTTTTGTATACGGTAGTAAAAAAATAACAGAGGATAATAAAATACTTTCTCTTAGAGTACGTACCCATGATGCTGATGAGGCTTCTCCAGCCTATTTTGGAGTACAGGTTATCGATCTTTCGGCAGCAGAACCTACTAATGTGAAAATAGGAGATACAAAGACTCATGGCTCTGGTAATTATGCTGACTATGATTTCGATTTGAGTGCATATGTCGGTAAAGAAGTGATCGTGGCTGTTGGTATCTATAGACAAAAAACAGGTGATTATTGGAAACAATTAGTTCTTCGTGCTATCCGTTTTGCTGATAAAAAAGTAGAAAACTGGGATTGGTTACCGGGAACAGATGTCGTAGATGGATGGAAGCTTACTCAGGAAATGGTACGCTCTACGATGGTACATCCAAAGAAATCATTTAGTGGAATAAGTAAAGTAAGTGGTGGTAGAGATAACTATAAAGCTGCTTATCGTTCATGGCGCGAAAATTCTCATATAGCGTTTGAATGGGCTTTTGTTCCTCTTCATAAAGATCCTGAAGTATTCCCTTCCGAAGGTTACTTGATTAAGACCAGAGGTTCAGGCACTGCTGTTAATACCAAAGAGCCCGAAGCATACTTCTATTCTAAGTTTGCGATAGGAGCAGGTAATAATCAGCTGACATTGAAGACTCGTAACTTTGGAAGTAACTATACATTCTTTAAGCTGACTGCAATCAAAGAAGACGGAACAGTTGTGCATGTCGCTCCAAAATCTAATACCGCTCAAGAAGCTTCCGCTGCCGCAGATGGCTGTTGGAAATTCAAACACGGTGCGGGTGGAGCCGGTGAACCTGAAGCTTATGCTTCATTTGTATACGATCTGTCACAGTTCAACGGCAACAATGTAGTATTGGTGTTCGGCGTATACAAAGGTGAAAGCAACGGTGACGAAAGCAAGCTGGTATTCTATAGTATCAATCTAAATTAATAAAAATGTTGTGGCCTTAGTGAATCCTCTGCGTAAGGCAGTACTATAAAAAGTATTGTCTATGCAGAGAGTACACTGAGATACAAGAAAAATAGAAAAAATGAAAAAAATAGTAACAACTATTCTTTGTTCTTTGTTGGTAATAACCGTTGCATGCAGCGATAATCCCGAAATAGACAATGGAGGAGGCAAAAAACCGGGAACTATTACTTCCGATAATCTTGCTGAGCAGAACATCCTTCGTGCTATGCAAATGGTAGATAGTGCAATGCTTTATCATTTCAAAGGCGAAGGAATGGCAATGTCGAGATTTTATAATCCTTATACTAAATCCAATGCGAATAGAGACGGCTCTGACGAAAAGGGAAGTGTATGGATGTACACCAGCTCTATCGAGGCTGTGAATGCAATATTACATGGGTTGAAAGCTCACAAGGAGAAAGGCAAAGCCGAACTTTATGATAAGAATTTCAACCGCTATACCGAATTGTTGAACAAGCTGTATACCAATGCCGCGTATTATAAAGGAACATTTAGTCTAACTTCATATACGCAGACTAAAGACTGGTCTGTATACGGCGTAGATAGAGGCAATGCCAAAGGAACGGCACTGGTAGAGGGTATACACAACGTATATGACGACCAGCAGTGGCTGATACGTGAATTACTGGAAGCATATAAGCTTACCGGAAATAATACTTATCTCACAGAAGCCGAGTATCTGACAGAATACGTGCTCGATGGTTGGGACTGTGTTCTCGACAGCAATGGTAAAGAATATGGTGGTATCCCTTGGGGTCCCGGTTATGTAACAAAACACTCGTGTAGCAACGGTCCTGTGGTTAGTCCGTTAGTTTGGCTGTCGGAGCTCTATAAAGGTAAGAATGATGAAATTACCTATAAGTATATTGCTACAGATAATAGCCGTAAATCAGCAACTGTGAAAAAGAGCGACTACTATCTGAAATTTGCTAAAGCAGTTTATGACTGGCAAAAAACAAACCTCTTGCGTGAAGATGGTGTATACCATGATATGATGGGTGGTTGCGACCCTAACTGTGATGTGGCATACGAAACCGTAAATGGGGTAAAATATCGCAAGCACACCAATCTGCGCGATCGTACAGGGACTCCTTATTCGTACAATTGCGGTTCGATGATTTCAGGCGCAGCCGATCTGTATCGTGCAACAGGGGAAAATGTATATCTGGAAGATGGAAAAAAACTATCGGATGCAAGTTTCAAATATTTTGCAAAACTTGGTCTTAATGTTCCGGGATACTATACCTACGACCTGATTGGTTTCAAGAACTGGTTTAATGGCGTACTGATGCGTGGATATGTAGATGCATACTCATCTTACAAAAACGCATCGCAATATATCGATACCTTCCAGAAGAATTTGGATTACGGATACGATAACTTCTTCTATAGAGGATTACTTCCTGCAAATCTGCTGGTTGGTTGGAGTCGCGAAAATGTAAATAACAGACTCGAAGGGATGTTTACATTCGCTTTTGCTGCCGAATACGCAACCTTAGCACGATACGAATTGGAGAAAAATTAACTAACTTAAATTTATATTGTTATGATAAAAACACATCATGCCAGAAGGATGCAATTTTTGTGTTCCTGCATTTTAATGATGCTCTTTCTTGTCTTTGCGCCTTCGCTATGGGCTCAAAACAAGACCATATCGGGTATAGTTACAGATGAAAACAATGAGCCTGTAACCGGAGCGAGTGTAGCAATTAAGAATACGACTGTTGGTACAATCACAGATATAGATGGTAAATATACGATCGATGCCCCTGCAAATGCTACTTTGGTGTTTAAGTTCTTAGGATATGGAACGAAAGAAGAGAAGGTGAACGGACGTAGCCTGATCAATGTGGCAATGACCGTTGACGAAACCACACTCGAAGATGTTGTGGTTGTGGGTTATGGCGTACAGAAGAAGGTTACTTTAACCGGAGCTGTGGCAGGCATCAAAGGGAACGAGATGTTGAAAACCAAGAACGAAAACCCTCAGAATATGCTTACCGGTAAAATTGCCGGGGTGCGTGTATGGCAAAAGAGTGCTGAGCCGGGTACATTCAATAACAACTTTGACATTCGCGGACTAGGTTCACCATTGGTGGTTATTGATGGTATTCCGAGTACTACAGAAGAATTTCAACGTTTGAATGCAAATGATATTGACGATATCTCTGTTCTGAAAGATGCTTCGGCGGCTATATATGGGGTTCGTTCGGCAAATGGAGTTGTATTGGTAACTACCAAAAAAGGATCGAAAGATGGAAAAACATCAGTTTCTTACAATGGAACATATACTTTCCAAAAACCATCGGGTATGCCGGTTCTTGCTGACCCTTACCAAACTATGACATTGTACAACGAAAGGTCGATGAACAATATCAATGGAGGAAGCATCATCTATAAGGAGGAAGATTTTGAAGCTTTTCGCAACGGTACTCGCCGCACAACGAATTGGACAGACTTATTATTCTCTAATTATGCACCGCAAACGCAACATGACCTAAGCATCACCGGTGGTAATGACAAAACTCAGTTCTATGTAGGTATGGGTTACTTCTATCAGGAAGGGTTCTTTAAGTCGGGCGACCTTAATTATAATAAATATAATCTTCGAGCTAACGTTACTACTAAGATTCTTGACGGATTAACTTTTGATATTAATTTAAGCGGTGTTGCCGATGAGCGCAACAATCCATATACAGATGCTGTAAATATCATTCGTACTTATTGGAGACAAGGTGTTTTGAATCCGGCGTATGCTGACCCTGAAAACACAATGCTAAATTATCAAGGGTTGGAAATGCAGGAAAATGCCGTAGCACAAATGACTTCCGATATATCGGGATATAGAAAATATCAACAAAAATATTTTCAATCTTCGGCATCGCTTAATTACGATTTAGGTGTTGTTGCTCCCGTATTGAAAGGATTATCGGCAAAAGCGTTAGTGAGCTTCAATTACCGTATGGATAACAATAAGGCATATCGTAAAGAATACTATCAGTATGCATACAATGAGGTTACCGGTTCTTATGATCAGGCATTGTTCAATGCCAGTTCGCCAAGCCGTCTTCGCCGCGAATCATATAATAAGCAACAGATATTGAGCCAGCTATTATTGAACTACAACCGTACTTTCGGTGAGCACACTTTTGGTGGAGTAGTTGGTATGGAAACACAAAAGCGTACCGGTGATAATTTCTATGCACAGCGTGAGCTTGCATTTTCTACAGATTATCTTTTTGCAGGTGTTGACGAAAACCAGTTGGGCGGTATGAATATTGGCAACAATGACCTTTATGAAGAAGCTAATGCTGCAATGATAGGTAGGATAAATTATGCTTATGGCAGCCGCTATATTCTCGAAGCCCAATTTCGTTACGATGGATCTTCTAAATTTGCAAAAGGACACCAATGGGGATTCTTCCCTTCTGTATCGGCAGGATGGCGTATCTCTGAAGAGCCTTTCTTCAAGTCAGTTTCTGCCTTGTCATTTATAAATCAGTTGAAACTGCGTGCTAGCTACGGGGTGTTAGGAGATGACTTGTCTAGTAATTGGAATTATGAGTGGGCAAATGGATATAACTATCCTGCTACAAACTCTAACTCAGCATCGGGATATTACAATCAGTATGCACCGGGATTCATCATCGGAGATAAATATATTTCTGCCGCATCTACCAAGCCACTTCCTAATGTAGGCATTTCTTGGTACGAGTCTCGCACATTCGATGTTGGGGTAGACTTTGAAGGATGGAACGGATTGTTTGGTTTTGCCGCCGATTATTTTGATCGTCGTCGCGAAGGTATGTTTGCCCGTCGCAAAGGAGATCTGCCTACCGTAGTAGGTGCTGAGGCTCCAAATGAAAATCTGGACAGTGACCGTCATTTCGGTATAGATCTTGAACTATCGCACCGTAACAAGATAAATGATTTTTCATATCGTGTAAAAGCGATTAGTACAATTACCCGTCAAAAACACATGATCGCTTCCGAAAAAGGACCTTGGGCAAACTCGTACGACAGATGGCGTAGCGACAACTTGACTAATCGTTATCAGGGAGTACAGTTCGGTTATACTTCTGCCGGACGTTATCAGAACTGGAAAGATATCTGGTCTTATCCGATCTATAAAGATCGTGGACTTTTACCGGGCGACTATAAATATGTAGACTGGAATGGTGATGGTGAAATAAGTGATTTAGATAAACACCCTTATGCGTATGACCAAACACCGTGGTTGAATTACAGTTTCAACTTTGATTTCGAATACAAGAATTTCGACCTGAATATATTGTTGCAAGGATCAGCACTTGGTTCTATGAAATACCAAGAACCATTGTATGCTATATGGGGTAGCAATGGTGGTGGTACACTTACTCAGTTCCTTGATCGTTGGCATCCGGTAGATCCGTTTGCAGATCCTTACGATCCGGCAACACAATGGGTATCGGGTTACTATGGCTATACAGGACATTATCCTGACCCAGATTCTGAGTTCAACCGTGTAAGCACAGCTTATCTGCGTCTAAAGAGTATCGAACTAGGGTATACATTGCCTAAGATAAAGGCATTGTCGTCTATGAGATTGCGCATGTTTGCCAATGCTTACAACCTATTTACTATAACAGGAGTGAAATTTGTTGACCCTGAGCACCCGGATGATGAATTGGGACGTTTGTATCCACTCAATAAAACGTACACCGTCGGTATGTCTCTTACGTTCTAAAAACTTGTATTAGTAACGAAATAATAAATTTGATAGATATGAAAAAAATATTAATACTGTCTTTGCTAAGCATGTTATTCTTTGCTGCTTGCAACGATCTAGATATTCCGCCAAAAAATCTGATAACCGACGAAGACCTTCTTACCAATGAATCGGGTATGGATATTTACATGGCGACTATGTACAGCAACATGCCTTTTGAGGATTTTAAATATATGGGCGAATGGGGTGTAGAATTCAACTCATGGCTGGGATCTATGGGTATAGAAGGAACAGGAGAAGCCCTTAATCGTGACGGTATATGTAAGACTTTCACAGGTGAACGCACAGCCTATTGGGGAAATGCATTTTCGTTGTTGCGCAAAGCCAATTATTTGCTTGAGACACTACCTAAATATAAGGATTCGTTTCAGGAACAGACATACAATCATTATTTAGGAGAAGGATACTTTGTACGTGCCTTTGTATTTTATGCTATGGCTCGTCGTTTTGGAGGAATTCCATTGGTAACAAAGGTGATTCAGTATCCGAATGATAAAGAGGCACTCGAAGTACCACGTGCCAGCGAAGAGGAAACATGGGATCAGATTCTAGCAGACTTCGATCAGGCAGCTTCATTGTTGAGCCCAACCAGTCCAAAGTCCGGATATGCTAACAAATACGTAGCTCTGTCTTTCAAATCGGAAGCAATGTTGTATGCAGGGAGCGTAGCTAAATACAACGAAAATGTAACAGGACGCCTTACCGGCTTTGGTCAGAAGACCGGTGTTCGTGTAATTGGTTTCGGTGAAGATACATGGCAAAGTGCATCCAAGAGATATTTCAAAGAAGCATATAAAGCCGCACGTGAAGTAATGCAGACCGGAGGCTATTCTCTCTATAAGAAAAAATGGTCGGCTACAGATCGTGAAGCACAATACCAGAATATGGTGGATATGTTTAGTGACCTTTCAAGCCCAGAAAATATTTATGTGAGAAAATATATGTATCCAACTCTAACTCACGGGTATGATGCTTATAGTGCACCATTTATATTTCGTGCGCCGTTGTCGTCTGGAACATGTCCTACTCTTGACTTCCTTGAGTTGTTTGACGGATTTGCTCGCTACGCTGATGGAACAGTTAAGGTAACAACAGGAACATCGAATACAAACGGTGATTATATATTGTATGACAAGCCAATGGACTTCTTCAAAAATGCAGAGCCAAGATTACGTGCTTATGTAATATTCCCGGGAGATATGTTTAAGGGCAAAGAAATTGAAATTCGTGCGGGAGTATACACAGGCTCAACACCGGTTAAGCCTTTGTTCAAGGATTATTCGTATGCTAATGCCGAAACGTATTACCAGCATTTGGATGTTTATACACAGAAACCTAAGACATTGTATCTGAGTCCAAAATCAGAAAATCCTGAAAAGGTAGAATTCAATGGGCAAACAATAACAGCTTCCGGAGCAAATGGTCCGTTCTACGATCAGGGAGAATCTGCAATGGCAGGGCTTTATGGACGTAAATGGCTAAATCCTGACCCTGCTTTTGTGGCAGCAGAAGGAAAATCGGAGCAACCATTTATCCTGATGCGTTATGCTGATGTATTGCTCAATGCCGCAGAGGCTGCTGTAGAATTGTCATTGGCAGGAGAGCCGTCTCCTGACGGATCAGACTTGTTGAAAGTAGCAACAGATGCAGTAAACGAGATTCGTGAACGCGCAGGAGCAACCAAGCTTACTTCTAACCTTACTTCATCTGTAGAAGGACGCAACACTGTGCGCAAAGAGAGACGTAAGGAACTTGCATTTGAGCATAAGACTAAATGGGACTTGAGACGCTGGCGTGTACAACATTACGATGGACGTGATGGCTTTTGGGGTGAAACACGGAATAAGGATGCTTACAGCAATAACTCTCGTTATCGTTTCCGTGGATTGTATCCGTTCCTTTCTACTCAAACAGGTAAATATTTCTTCGATGCCCATTTCCAAATGGTAGGTTTGAGAACATTCGAGTATAATCCGATCGATTATTATTTCGAAATCCCTAATGGAGAAGTTGCTAAGAGCTTAGTGATTGATCAACAGCCAAATAGATAATGAGCAATAATAAAACACAGAATATGAAAAAAATAGTATTTTATTCTTTAATATGCGTACTGCTATCTTTCAGTTCCTGCGATTTGTTCAAGATGGACAATTACGATGAGCCGGCCGAAACACTGGAAGGAGAAGTAGTAGACGTGGCTACCGGCGAGCGTGTGCTTACCGATCAAGGTAGCGAAGGTATCCGTGTGAGTTTAACAGAACTTAGTTGGGGCGATAATGTTTTACATAATCCTTATTTTTATTGTATGCCTGACGGATCGTTTAGAAATACAAAATTGTTTAAAGGAAATTATAATATCCGTATCGATGGACCTTTTATTCCTCTCATCCGCGAAGCCGATGGCATTCTTTTGGCAGACGATACCAAAACAATGGATATAAAGGGCAAAACTAAGGTTAAGTTTGAAGTTCAACCTTTTCTCAAAGTAGAATGGGTAGAAGAGCCTACTGTTACAAATGGTATAATTAAAGCCAAGGTTAAGGTTACGCGCGCTGTGTCTGAAGAAGACTTCCGTGCAAAAATAGAACCGATGGGAAGTTATAATAATAGCTTTTTGAATATGACTGATATTCAGTTGTTCGTCAGCTATTCGTCAACAGTAGGATACCGTGCCCGTGACGAGAGATGGTCGAACCAAATAGAATATACAGGTTCAGCTTTTAACTCTTTGTTTGGTCAAACGATTACGATCGAATCTAATCCCAAAAAGCCTATTCCTTCCGGAAGAACTGTATTTATTCGTGCTGCTGCACGTATCAATTACGATACACCGAAAGGAAGTGGAACACGCAGATGGAATTATAATGAGCCAATGGAGGTGATGATTCCATAATGTAGAGAAAGTAAATTAGATTTAAGGTTTAAAGTAATTGACCTGCCGGTTAGGCTTTAAACCTTAAATTTTTATTTATTATCCTAAATCAGGTTATATTTGCAGATGTATACTAATGAGGTTTGTAATATATAAAGAAAATGCCCTTTGACAAGCCTTTGCTCTCTATGCAAAAAGTTATCTTCTATGTAACTTGATACTGATCTTAAACAAATTAAATTAACTTGGCTATTACCTTATTATGAAAAAGAATGTATTAATCTTATGCCTTTTGGGGCTTGGCCTTCAGCTGGGGGCTCAAACCAAAGACAATGTTAAAACCACATTCCAGACTTCACGAGAGTGGAGACCAACAATAGATACCCGAGCCGATGCGGTGATGGTATATGGAGTAGGTGGAAACCCTTCTGATAAATCGAAAAGAATACCGTTTGAAGAACGTGTACAATCGTGGCGCGACAGAGGTTATATTGCTCACTTCATGACAGGCATAGCTTGGGGCGAATACCAAGACTACTTTACAGGACAATGGGATGGCAAAATGCATCTGGACGAAGGTCAGGTGCAGCAAAATGGAGATACGATATGGCATGGACATATGGTTCCTTATATCGTTCCTACGCAGAACTACCTGAAATATATAAAAGAAAGACATGTAAAGCGGGTGATCGATGCAGGCATTGACGCCATATTTATGGAAGAACCCGAATTCTGGGCTCGTGCAGGCTATAGTGAAGCCTTCAAACGAGAATGGAAAAGCTATTATGGTTTTGACTGGAGACCACAACACGAGTCTCCCGAAAACACATACTTAGCCAATAAACTAAAATATCAATTGTATTACAATGCACTCAAAGAAGTGTTTACATACGCTAAAGAATATGGTAAGAGTCGGGGAATAGATGTGAAGTGTTATGTGCCCACACACTCACTGGTTAATTATTCGCAATGGATGATAGTTAGCCCTGAAGCAAGTTTGGCGTCTCTTGATTGTGTAGACGGATATATAGCCCAAGTATGGACGGGTACGTCAAGAGAACCAAACTACTTTGATGGAAAAGTAAAAGAGAGAGTCTTCGAAACAGCGTTTCTCGAATATGGCTCGATGGAGTCGATGACTGCTCCCACAGGTAGAAAGATGTTCTTCCTCACCGATCCGATCGAAGACTGGCCGAGAGACTGGGCTGATTACAAAAAGAACTATCAGGCAACCTTTACCGCTCAATTGCTATACCCCAATATTGCAGATTATGAAATAATGCCTTGGCCCGAACGTATTTATGAAGGACTTTACAGAACAAGTGCGAATAGTGACAAAAAGGAAAGAATACCAAGGCACTATTCTACACAAATGCAAATAATGGTAAACTCGCTGAACAGCATGCCTTTGTCTGATAATAAGGTGACAGGCTCGCGAGGTATAAGCGTGCTGATGGCCAACTCACTGATGTTTCAGCGATTTCCTACACACGCAGGATATGAAGACCCTCAGTTGGCAAATTTCTACGGACAAGCGTTACCTTTTCTTAAACGAGGAATACCTGTGAAAACAGCCCATATAGAAAACTTAGGCTATAAAGAAGCATTAGCCGATACGAAAGTATTGCTTATGTCTTATTCGAATATGAAACCTTTGTCTCCCGAAGCTCATACATATATAGCTCAGTGGGTGAAGGCCGGAGGTGTGTTGGTTTATAGCGGGCTCGATAGCGATCCGTTTCAGACTGTACAGGAATGGTGGAATACAGGAGGCAATAAATATACTGCTCCGTCTAACCATCTGTTCGAGCAAATGAATATTGCCGTGTCGCCTAAAGAAGGTGAATATAGTTATGGAAAAGGAACTGTTTATATTATCAGAACCGATCCGAAAGACTTTGTTCTAAAAGCCGATAACGATAAGCAATTGCTCGATGTAGTGAAAAAAATGTACGAACAAAAGGCAAATGCAGGGAAGCTGATCTTTAAAAACAATTTCTATCTCCAAAGAGGAGCGTATGATCTGGTTGCCGTGCTCGACGAAAGCGTGAGCAATGAGCCTTATATAATAAAAGGGAATTTCATTGACTTATTTGATCCGAAGCTACCTGTATACCAATCTAAGACTGTAAATCCGGGAGAACAAGCGTTCTTGCTGAATATAGACAGGGTGCCAAACAAACAACGTCCTCAGGTGCTTGCCGCTGCATGCCGTGTATATGAAGAAAAGGTAGGTAAAGGTTCTTATTCGTTTGTTGCAAAAAGTCCTATAAATACTACGAATGCATCTCGTGTTTTATTACCCCGAAAACCTGTGAGCGTATCCGTAAACGGCAAAGAAGAATTCTTGGCTAATGCATGGGATCAGCAGACCAAGACTTATTTATTAGAATTTGAGAATAATCCTGAGGGAGTATCTGTTAATATTAAATGGTAAATTATATACAAAACAAAAAGAAAATCGCATGAAGAGCATTGTGTTATATCTTCTTCCGCTGTTTGGCTTACTCGCATGTAAAAGCAGTGGTGTGAAAGATTATGAAGTGGTTAAAAATGAATTAAGAGCACCAGCGTACCCTTTGGTTACAATAGACCCATACACCAGTGCGTGGTCTATGACAGATAATCTGTACGATGGAGCTGTAAAGCACTGGACAGGAAAAGACTTTCCGCTTATAGGAGCCATAAAGGTGGATGGCGTTGCCTATCGTTTTATGGGTACTGAAGATGTAGAGTTGGATCCCCTTGTACCAACATCGGAGCAAGGCGAATGGTATGGAAGCTATACGACTACCCAACCGGCAGCAAACTGGAAAGATAATAATTTCAACGATTCGTCTTGGAAAAAAGATAAAGGTGCATTCGGTACAAAAATAAATGAGCCTACAGCTAAAACAGATTGGACAACCGAAAATATCTGGGTCAGAAGACATATCGTTTTAGATGAGGATGTACAAGGAAAACAAATCTATCTGGAGTTTTCGAATGATGACGATGCCGTTTTTTACATCAATGGTATTGAAGTACATAATACAGGTTCGACATGCAACAAAAATGCAATGATTAAATTGTCGGCAGATGTTGTGAATGCACTAAAGAAAGGGGATAACTTGATAGCTGCTCAGTGTAAGAACCCTGTGGGTAACGGTCTGTTAGATTTTGGTTTACTGGTACAGAAAGAGATGCATACAGCTCTCGAAAAAACTGCTGTGCAAAAGTCTGTAGATGTGCAAGCCACGCAGACGCATTACACATTTGTTTGTGGCGAGGTTGATCTGAAATTGACTTTCTCTGCTCCTCTGTTTATGGATGATTTGAACCTACTGACTCGTCCTGTAAATTACATTACCTATCAGGTTGTGGCTAATGATGGAAAGGCTCATGATGTACAAGTATACTTCGAAGCTTCTCCACGCTGGGCTCTTGATCAACCTTATCAGGAGTCTGTAAGCCAGATCTTTGAAGATAACGGCCTGTTATTCCTTAAATCGGGAAGCAAGGAACAGAATATACTCGCTAAAAAAGGCGACGATCTGCGCATCGACTGGGGGTATTTCTATTTGGTAGCCGAAAAAAATAATGTATCGGTTAATATTGGAGAGAGTAATACTTTGAGAACTAATTTCGTCAACAACGTTCAGGACGGGCAAGTAACCACAGGAGAAAATGAAAAGTCGAAAATGTCTTTGACTCATAATCTGGGCTCTGTCGAAAGCTTTTCAGGAAAAGTAATGATTGGTTATGATGATATTTATTCGATACAATACTTTGGAGATAACCTTCGTCCATATTGGAATCAGGACGGCAATCAGACTATCGCAGGACAATTTCACGCGGCAAATAAAGAATACGACAAACTGATAGAGAAATGTTATGCGTTTGACAAAGAGCTAATGGATAAAGCATCTCTGGCGGGAGGGAAGAAATATGCGGAGCTTTGTGCTTTGGCATATCGTCAAGCTATTACAGCTCACAAATTGGTTAAAGCACCGAATGGTGATTTACTATTCTTGTCGAAAGAAAACAACAGTAATGGCTCTATTGGTACAGTGGATGTAACGTATCCGTCAGCGCCGTTGTTCTTGTATTACAATCCTGAACTGGCTAAAGGTCTATTGAACCATATATTCTATTATAGCGAAAGCGGTAAATGGACAAAACCTTTCCCTGCTCATGATGTTGGTACTTATCCATTGGCTAACGGACAAACCTACGGGGGAGACATGCCGATAGAAGAAGGAGGTAATATGCTCGCTCTTACAGCTGCTATCGCTGCAATGGAAGGCAACGCCAAGTATGCGGAGAAACATTGGGATGTACTGACTACATGGACAGATTACCTTGTGGAATACGGTCTCGATCCTGAGAACCAGTTGTGTACAGACGACTTTGCCGGTCACTTTGCTCACAATGTGAATTTGTCGGTGAAGGCCATTATGGGTGTTGCTTCGTATGGCAAGCTTGCGGATATGCTCGGGAAAAAAGATGTTGCCGAAAAGTATACCGCTAAGGCTAAAGAAATGGCACAGGAATGGATGAAGATGGCCGATGATGGAGATCATTATCGCCTTACATTCGACAAACCGGGAACATGGAGCCAGAAGTATAATCTGGTATGGAATAAGCTTCTAAAGATGAATATATTCCCTGACGAAGTGGCTCAGAAAGAAATCGCTTACTATTTAGGCAAACAAAACAAATACGGACTACCTCTCGACAATCGTGAAACATATACCAAGACAGACTGGATAATATGGACTGCTACGCTTGCTGATGATAAAGCGACATTCGAGAAGTTTATAGATCCTTTGCATTTGTTTATGAACGAAACAGTAGACAGAATACCGATGTCCGACTGGGTATTTACAGATAAGCCAAACTACAGAGGGTTTAAGGCCCGTTCGGTAGTCGGAGGCTATTATATCAAAATGCTGGAAGAAAAATTAAAAGGAAGTAAATAGGTTTTAGGCAACTATTTCATGGAAGGGGGTTCACAAATTATTTGTGAGCCTTCTTTTTTTTGTTGGAGTTCGTTATTATCAAGTATCCTAAAAAATTATCTATATAAGAACAGAGGTTCAATAAAAAGGTGACAGAAATAAATGAGATAAAAAGTGTCACTTTTGTCACCTTTTTAGGGTTAAGGTACTGTTGTATAGCTTGATGTGGTTTTTGAAAATTGTCACCTTTTGTTCCTCACTGATCTTAGAAATATGATTATTAAATAAAAAGAAGTAAAGTATGGATACTAAATTATTTGTAATAACTTTTTTTCTATTCGGAATAAGGTCGTATTTTTGCACACTAACTAAAATTTAGCTACATAGTACATTAATAAAACTGATTCGATGAATTTTGTTGAAGAATTAAGATGGAGAGGTATGATCCATGAAATCATGCCGGGTACGGAAGAGCAACTGCAAAAAGAATTAACTTCGGGCTATGTGGGTATCGACCCTACAGCCGACTCATTGCACATCGGACACTTGGTGGGCGTAATGATTTTGAAGCATTTTCAACGTGCAGGACATCGCCCGATAGCTCTCATCGGAGGAGCTACAGGTATGATCGGTGACCCTTCTATGAAGTCAGCCGAACGTAACCTATTGGACGAAGCAACTCTCCGCCATAATCAGGAATCGTTGAAAAAGCAACTTGCTAAGTTTCTCGATTTCGAGTCTGACAAACCCAATGCAGCCTTATTGGTAAATAACTATGACTGGATGAAAGATTTCTCTTTCCTGAACTTTATCCGCGACATAGGAAAGCATATCACAGTGAACTATATGATGTCTAAAGATTCTGTTAAGAAACGTCTTAACGGAGAGTCTTCGGAAGGAATGTCTTTTACTGAGTTTTCATACCAGTTGATGCAAGGTTACGACTTTCTTCACTTATATCAGGAATTAGGTTGTCGTATTCAGATGGGAGGTTCCGATCAGTGGGGAAATATCACCACAGGAACAGAGCTTATTCGCCGTAAAGCGGGAGGAGAGGCTTTTGCCCTTGTTTGTCCTCTGATAACTAAAGCCGATGGTACTAAATTCGGTAAGACAGAATCGGGCAATGTATGGCTCGACAGAAGATATACATCTCCTTATAAATTTTACCAGTTTTGGTTGAATGTAAGCGATGAAGACGCAGAGAAATATATCAAGATATTTACAGCACTCGATAAAGAAGAGATAGAAGGTTTGGTTGTTGAGCAAAAAGCAGCCCCTCATCTCAGAGCATTGCAAAAGCGTCTTGCTAAAGAAATAACTATAATGGTTCACTCTGAGGAGGATTACAATCAAGCAGTGGAAGCTTCAAACATACTATTTGGGAATGCTACTGCTGATGCTTTGAAGAAGCTGGACGAGGAAACTTTCCTTCAGGTGTTTGAAGGTGTTCCCACATTTGATATTTCGAAAGATGAGCTTGCAGGAGGAATCAAGGCTGTTGATCTGTTGACAGAGAAAGCTGCTGTTTTTCCGTCGAAGGGAGAAATGCGTAAGACTGTGCAAGCGGGAGGTGTAATGATCAATAAAGAGAAGCTGGAAAACTTTGACGATGCTATTGATGCTTCATCTCTTATAGCCGGAAAATATATAATAGCACAAAAAGGGAAGAAAAATTACTTCCTGTTGATCGCAAAATAAAATAATTATTACTTTTGTACTCGCAAAAGTAATATTGTCTCATGGTGTAATGGTAGCACTGCAGATTCTGGATCTGCCTGTCTAGGTTCGAATCCTAGTGAGACAACAAAACTAAAGAGGCTGTCCTTTTTTCTGGGGGACAGCCTCTTCCTCTTTTTAGAATAGCCTCATTTTATTAATCGACCTAGTGTGTAAAAATTAAAACCTTATAAATCAGTGATTGGTTTGTAATGAGGAACTAAGCTCTTCATTATAACCCAACCTATAAGATAGGCAAAAGCACATATACAGAATATAATAAAGTATCCTGCCGGCTTTCCTTCAAATCCCATAAATGTAAGCTGTACTTCGTCTGAGTAGACAAAGAGCTTTCCGGCAGACTTTTGCAAGATCATAGAGCTTATTCCTCCGGCCATACCGCCTATCCCTGTGATGGATGCGATAGCTCCTTTTGGGAACATATCTCCTATGGTAGAGAAAATATTAGCCGACCACGATTGATGTGCTGCACAGCCTATACCAATGGTTATGACAGGTAGCCACGGCGAAATAGTACCCAGCGGTTGTGCAAATAATACAACCAGCGGGAAGAAAGCAAAGATAAGCATCGCTCTCATGCGTGCGGCGTATGGATTCATTCCTGTCCTGTTCATAATGATGGTTGGTAATTTTCCTCCCAAAACAGAAAGCATGGTGATTGCATATAGCGTAAATATCAATGCAATACCCAATCCTTCGGAGGTCTTTATGCCAAACTGTGTATTCAGATATGAAGGTGTCCAGAAAAGGAAGAACCACCATACCCCGTCGGTCATAAATTTGCCTGCGGCAAAAGCCCATGTCTGCTTGTATGAGAAGCACTTCCAGAAAGGTATCTTTTTCTCATCCTCCACTTTTCCGGTATCTATAATACCTTCTTCATTTCGGTCTTGTTCTATATATGTCAGCTCAGCTTCATTTACATGCTTGCTCTTTGCCGGTGCGTCATATATAAATATCCAAAACCCCATCCAAATAAAGCCTAATGCTCCGATTACGATAAAAGCCATTTCCCATCCCCAACACTTTGCCAGCAAAGGGATACTCAGTGGTGCGACTAATGCGCCAATAGATGCTCCGGCATTAAAGATGCTGGTTGCATAAGCTCGGTCTTTCTTCGGGAAGTATTCCGCCGTTACCTTGATTGCAGCCGGGAAGTTACCTGCCTCGCCCAAGGCCAGAATGCAGCGGGCAAGTAAGAAACAATACATGCTGAATGTGGCGATTACAACAGCAACATCGCCTGTTGCCGCAGCCAATTCTGCTGCACTATGCAGACCGACATGTGCTTCAGTTACAAGTCCGCAGACAGCATGAAGGCATGCTCCTACCGACCATACTCCGATAGCCCAAAGGAATCCTTTTTTGCTGCCCATCCAGTCTATAAAGCGACCTGCAAACAGCATACAGACTGCATATATAAAAGAAAACATGGAAGTGATTGTTCCATAGTGGTTTTCATCCCAATGAAATTCAGGTTTTATGAATTCGTCCCAAGTAAGGGATAGTACTTGTCTGTCGAGATAGTTGATCGTAGTAGCAAAGAAAAGCATCAGGCAGATGGTCCACCTGTAATTTGTCATTTTTGTTTTTCCGGTATTCATAAGGTGTTTTTATATTGTTTTTGCTTTAGCTATTATCTCAAGAGCCATCTTACACATTTGCGTTATTTTACTCCAATCTTTTGCTGCGATAATCTCTTTCGGGAATAGGTTTGAGCCCATACCCACACAAGTAACACCGGCTTTAAACCATTTCGTCAGATTTTCTTCAGAGGGTTCTACTCCGCCTGTCACCATAATATTCGACCATGGCATCGGAGCTTTTAGGTTCTTCACGAAAGAAGGACCTCCCACATCGCCTGCCGGAAATATTTTTACCACTTCTGCACCCAACTCTTGTGCATAACCAACTTCGGATACCGATCCGCAACCGGGAATATACGCTACTTGCCTGCGGTTGCACACTTTGAAGATGTCGGGATTTAATAATGGGCCTACCACAAAGTTGGCTCCAAGCTGTAAAAACAAAGATGCTGTACCGGCATCGACAACCGATCCGATACCCAATATCATTTCGGGGCATTCTTTAGCTGCCCACTTATTAAGCTCTCCGAATATTTCATGCGCAAAATCACCTCGATTGGTGAACTCGAATACTCTTACACCTCCTTCATAACAGGCTTTGAGTACTTGTTTGGAGGTTTCGAGGTCGTTATGATAAAAAACAGGAACCATTCCTGTCTCTGCCATTACCTGACAGGCTTTTATTCTTGAAAATCGTGCCATCTATAGTCGTTTTATTTTAGAATTAAAAGGTATTGTATCAAAGAGCATGAACGAACAAGCAGGTATGTTTTACATATATATCAATAAAAACAATGGATCGAGTTATCATACCCGCTTGCTGTTCATATTTTAGTTGTTTACTATTTTTTCAATCTTTATCTTGAAACACGACCCGAGCCATCCCCTTTCATCAGGTTCTCTACTTCGGCTACTGTTACAAGGTTATAATCGGCATATATTGTATGTTTCAGACATGATGCTGCAACCGCGAAATCGAGTGCTTTCTGGTCGTCAGCAGGGTAGGTGATAAGTCCGTAGATAAGGCCACCCATAAAAGAGTCTCCTCCGCCCACACGATCAACGATGTGTGTAATGTCGTATCTTTTCGATTGATAAAGCTTATCGGAATACAAGCAACCTCCCCATGTATTATGGTTTGCATTAATCGATCCACGCAATGTGATAATCACTTTCTTAGCACGTGGAAAGCGTTTCTTCAACTGAGTGCATACCGACTCAAATTCTGCGGCATCCACATCTCCTGCGGTATGTGCTACGTCAAAACCTTCGGGTTTGATACCGAAAACCTTTTCAGCATCTTCCTCATTGCCTAAAATGATATCACAACCTTCAACCAAGGCCGGCATAATATCAGAGGCTGACTTGCCATATTTCCAGAGATTTTTTCTGTAGTTGAGGTCTGTAGAAACTGTAATGCCTTTTTTGTTTGCTATTTTGATCGCTTCCAAGCATGCGTCTGCCGCTCCTTGCGATAGAGCCGGTGTGATGCCTGTCCAGTGAAACCATTGGGCATCTTTAAATACTTCTTCCCAGTTTATCATTCCCGGTTTTATGTCTGCCATAGCAGAATTGGCCCTGTCGTAAATAACTTTCGAAGCACGGGCAACTGCGCCTGTCTCCAGATAATAAATGCCGACACGGTCACCACCTCGTATAATATTCTGAACACCTACATTGTATTTCCTCAGATCAGAGATGCACCATTCTGCTATATCATTCTCAGGTAGGCGGGTTACATAGTCGGTAGGAATACCATAGTTGGATAGTGATACGGCTACGTTGGCCTCTCCGCCTCCAAATGTAGCATTCAGGCTTGTTGACTGTATAAATCTTTGATATCCGGGAGCACTAAGGCGTAACATGATTTCCCCGAATGTTACAACTTTCTTCATTGTTATGATTCTAATAATATTCTAGCGTTTAGTTATATTTAATTATCAATGGATGTTTTAACCCTTCCGAAAAGGTTTGGATATATCGCTCAAAATCACTCAACATAGGGAATCCAAATTCAGACCAACCGTAACCTGTATAATATGTTACCGGAATGTTGGGTTGTTGGGCTGTAACTCCCAGAACATGGGTTTGTCTTTCTTTTTTGTTTGTTACAGGATTAATTATCTCATACGTGTCTATCTTGCTTTCTGTCATACCTTGAAGAAAAACAAGTCCTAGATATACGCCGGACGTTTTGGGCGTTGTTGGTTCGGCGTAAATAATATAGTTCTTGTCTAAAGAGCTGACAATTGAATCTCCCTTCTCTCGTTTAACAAAGCCCGCAGCTACAGGCATTGTTTCTTTTATGGTGTATGCCTGAATAACTTTTGATAATTGAGAGCCTGCATCTAAAGATATTGTTCTGCTTTCGGCGACTGATTGTCCGTTTATATTCAAGTTATTATAAGTCAATTTGAATGTTGTGCGCAAAGGCCCATTATCAAGCAGTTCTTCTGATACAAAGTTTTCGTTCAGCCAAAGTTTGCTGTCTACATAAGGAGACATAGCACCTGCTCCAAGGCTATATCCTGTCTTGTAATCATTGAGCCCCTCGCTTGGATCTTCTTGATAAGATATTGTTCCAGAGGTATCTTCTTTATACCATTTGTCTATGATAAGGTTATTGGTGCGTTTATACCAGATATTTATACCGTTCCCGGGACTATCTGTTTCAATACCGGCAGGACCATACATCCGGAACGCCACACGGTCGTTTTCCCAAACGAAGCCATCTTTATGTCCCGAAAGAAGCCGTCCGAATGTTTTTGGTGTAAAGTGCTGAACCTCGCCTGTTTCTATCATAAATGACTTTGATTCGTTTGCTTTTAGTTGTGGTTGAAAAATAATTTTGCGGTCGTATGTCACTTGCGAAGGTATAATTTCACCTTCGGTCGTTTTAATGATATAAACCAGACTATCTGATACCACAATCCTATTCTTGATGCTATCGATGGGTATTTCTACCAATTCTGTCATCCGATCAAAATCCGTCGGGTTTTCGATCGTGATTATAACATCCTTTTCGGAACAGGCTAATAAGAATATCGTAGATAGTATTATGAGATATAATTTCTTCATTTCTATTGTTTTTTGAGTTTACAATATCTGCTTAAGGTTTAATGTAACTTGTCAGTAGAGAAAGTGCCCATATCGTCATCAGTCCGATTTTATATTTTAAGATTGATCTTTAGAACTTAAAGAAGTTTTTAGCATTGTAATACGACACGTCCTCAACCAATTTGCCCAGAAACGGCAATTCGGAATAAGGGAGTAACCCTTGTTCAACATCTGTTCCGATGAGGTTGCATAGTATACGACGGAAATACTCGTGACGAGGGTACGACAAAAAGCTTCGGGAGTCTGTTAACATGCCTACAAAGCGGCTCAGTAGTCCAAGATTTGATAGAGAATTTATTTGAGCTTCCATCCCTGCTTTTTGATCAAGGAACCACCAGCCCGATCCGAACTGTATTTTTCCTGCAACAGAACCATCCTGAAAGTTGCCAATCATGGTTGCAATCATATCATTATCGCGCGGGTTTAGGTTATATATGATTGTTTTAGTCAATTTGTTGTCAACGTCCAGTCTGTCAAGAAACTTTGACAATGCTTTAGCTACTGTGAAATCGCCCATGGAGTCGAACCCTGTATCTGCTCCTGCTTGCTTAAACAGGCGCGTATTATTGTTTCGGATGACACCATAATGAAACTGCTGAGTCCAACCTTTTTCCCAATCCATGATTGCGCCTTCTACAAGTATGGCAGATTTGAATTTGATGATCTCTTCCCGTGATAGCTCTTTGCCTCCATATACTTTGTTGAAAATAGCCTCTATTTCCCTCTGAGTATAGTCTTCGGCATAAAACTCTTCCATACCGTGATCGGAGAGCTTGCAGCCTACACCGGCAAAGAAGTCGTGGCGTTTGCGGAGAGCTGTAATTAAGTCAGTAAAGTTACTGATAGATATCCCCGAAACTTGAGATAGCTTCTCCACATAGGTACGAAATACATGAGGCACTTCTACTGCCATTACTTTATCGGGACGCCATGTGGGGAGTACTTTTATAGGAAAGCCTTCATTTTTTAAGGCTACATGATATTCCAATGAATCTACAGGATCATCCGTGGTGCATACAGTCTCAACGTTGTAATGCTTCATCAATCCCCGAGCTGAGAATTCGGGTGTGCGAAGTTTTGCTGTGCACTCATCATATATCTCTTTTGCTGTCTCAGGTTTTAGCAACTTGGTAATACCAAAAGCTGTCTTTAATTCCAGGTGTGTCCAGTGATATAGAGGGTTACGCATGGTGTAGGGTACAGTTTCTGCCCATTTCTCAAACTTTTCCCAATCGCTGGTGTCTTTTCCTGTACAAAATCTTTCGCTAATGCCATTTGTACGCATTGCACGCCATTTGTAGTGATCTCCACTCAACCAGATCTCTCCCAGATTGTCGAATTGATAATCTTCTGCAATCATTTTAGGATCGAGGTGACAATGGTAGTCTATAATAGGCAAGGATTTAGCATGCTCGTGATATAACTGCTGAGCTGTTTCATTTTGCAATACAAAATTGTCATCTAGAAAGTGTTTCATGAGCTTTATGGTTTTATTTTCTTGAATCAGGTTTGCCAGTTAACTTCATTTATCAATTGTGTGCGCACACACAAATTATTGCAAATATAACTATTAATGATAACTAATCAATATGTGTGCGCACACATATTTTATGTAGTGTAGGGTAAATATCAATATAATAGATTGTTATAAAGTTTTTGATGGCTGAAAAATGTTTTAAAACATTTATATCGCACTCCTCCGTAGAATATGGTGTACGTAAAATATTAGATGTTTATTCGAATAATTCAGGATACTTCTCTTTGGATATGCAATGAGTTTGATTTTTGATCTCTTCGTCTAAGATTGATCCCCATCCCAGTTTGTCAAATTCTTTTTCCAGAGCAAGGCATACTTCGAAGTCTTTTTCTGAGACTTTATATGTTTGTCCGTCTTTATTCCCTGATACCGAAATTTCGAAACGGTTGTTCATTACCCACACATGCGCTTTGTATCCGTATATCTCTACGTATTGAGGCTGTTCCAAATCACAGAAGTGTGGTATTACTATTCTAAGTTTGTCCAGGTCATCGATAGAGTACGATTCTAACGGATCGAAAGCAATAGCTCCTTCTGGCAAGGCATTTAAGGTTATTCCTATCCGCGAAAGTTTAGCAATTAAGTCTTCTCTGTTGTCATATTGGAAGTAAACACAGAACGAATCGCCCTCACAGTTGTGTCCTCCACGCGAACGCATGTAATGGAAAAACTGCAATTGGCGGCACCAGCGAGTTATTTCTTCTTTTGTATTGTTCTGAAAAAGCCTTTCTTCCGATATCTTCTCTATATTCATCAATATGTCGTTAATTAGGTTCTAAGATATTATATTTTTTGTTATCAGGAAAGAATTCATAGTATCTGCTTTACATTCTTTAATTTCTCAAAAGAAGTTATTCTATGAAGCATTTGATTATTTTTGTCTCTATAAATAAGAAGTTAGAAGAGATAAATGCCTTTATTGAATTAAAATGCTCGGATGTTCCTCTCGTATATGATAGCAAGAGACTATACTTAATAATAAAATAGACTGGTTTGAGAAAATTGGTCGGTTTTGGTATTGGTTACTAATGAGAGAGATACAATCATAAAAGGATGCTTAATTCTAATTAAATGCATTTTAATAAATATTTAATACAGAACTAACATTTATTCTTCTGCTTTTTTAAGTACTCCTCTTTTACTTTGACGAACGTTAACGACTAATCATATTTTTATAACCTTAAAAATTTCCTTTTAGTATGTTCTTATTAAACACCTCCTGACTGAGCCTTAAAATTGTAATGAAAATTGTTTAACCGTTTTTTTGAAAAACAATAAATAGATTATGAAAAAATATCAAGAAAAATCAATTCCGAAAGAAAGATTCAGGAACTTGCATACACGGTTTCTATTTCTTCTCTTATTTATGTTTATGTCGCTTTTGGCATATTCACAAACCCAGATAACAAAGGGTACTGTATATGATTCATCAAATGATCCGATCATAGGAGCATCGGTTACCATCAAAGGTACTACAAAAGCAACAATGACAGATGTTGATGGTAAGTTTAGTATCGAAACTTCCCGAAATGATGTACTAATTGTATCATATATAGGATTCAGTAAGAAAGAAGTGCCTGTAAATAATCAGAATAATCTGTCTATAATACTAGAAGAAAATCGTCAGGTTTTAGATGAGGTTGTAGTGGTTGGTTACGGAACTCAAAAAAAGACGACCCTCACAGGTGCTGTTTCTGCAATAAATAATAAAGAAATAAGTACAACAAAAAATGAGAGCTTAGTGAACATGATGACCGGGAAAATTCCCGGAGTGAGGGTTGTTCAGAGAAGTTCCGAGCCCGGTAGCTTTAATAACCGTTTCGATATTCGAGGCTTAGGAAATCCTTTGGTAGTAATAGATGGCGTGCCGCGTGACGACTTTGCCCGAATGGACCCGAACGAAATAGAGAGTATATCGGTACTTAAAGATGCGTCTGCCGCTATTTATGGTGTACGTGCAGCTAACGGTGTAATCCTTATCACTACAAGAAAAGGAAACTCGGAAGGCAGTAAGTTTGATATAACATATTCGGCTAACTTCGGATTCCAGCAACCTATTGGCTTTCCTAACAGTACTGATGCAATTCAATATATGACATTGAAGAACGAGGCATCAAGAAGAAATTTCAACAATAACTATGTTAACCCTGTACCTCTTCCTTATGGAGAGAGTGAGTTTGAAGCTTTCAATAATGGTACTCGTGTTTCATCTGATTGGAGAGGTGCTGTTATGAGAGATATAACTCCACAGTCTCAACATTCGTTGAATATGGCCGGATCTTCTAAAAATATATCATACTTCTTTAATCTTGGATATATGAAACAAGATGGTATAACCAAGACTAAATATCCGAATTATGATAAGTGGAATGTAAGAGCCAATGTTGATGCTAAGATTACAAGCTTTTTGAGAAGTGAATTCAGGGTAGCGGGTATGATGGACGAACGCAACGATATCAATGGCGGGTCTTGGAACCTGATTAAGAATACATGGTTGGCAAAATCAACAGAATCGATGTATGCCAATAACAATCCATTGTATCCCACAGCCGAAACAGACGAAAACCCGTTGTTGTTGATGGACCCTAACAAGTCGGGATACTTTAATAATAAAGGACGTTCTTTTCAGTCATCTTTGGCTTTGATCTTTGATGTACCCGGTGTGAAAGGTCTTTCGGCAAAAGCAATGTATAGCTACGACTATAAAGATAATGACTGGAAGAACTATGTGAGAACATACTCTCTTTACAAATATGATACAGGAAATGATACATATAATGAGTATGTGAAAAATACACCGTCTAAAGTTGCACGTGGATTTGGCAAAAATATTTCAAATTTGATGCAGCTGTCTTTAAATTATGATCGTACATTCTTCGAAAAACACAATGTGAAGGCGTTGTTCCTTTATGAAGAAAGTGGTAATGAAGGAGACAACTTCAATGCACAACGTAATCTTTCCTTAGAGGTTTTGCACCTGTTTGCGGGTGATGCAGACGGTCAGATTGCAGGTATGGATGCAGGAGGACTTTATGATCAGCAGCGAAAAAGTTTTGTAGGTCGTATTAACTATGATTATGCGTCAAAATATTTACTCGAATTCAGCTTCAGACGTGACGGTTCATCCAAATTTAGTTCAAATGGTCGTTGGGGATGGTTCCCATCTGCGTCTGCCGGTTGGAGAATTTCGGAAGAAAAGTTTGTGAAGGAGTTTGAGCCACTATCATTTATTAATAATCTGAAGATCAGATCCAGCTATGGTGAAATGGGTGATGACGGAGCATTAAACTATCAATTCCTTACCGGATATGATTATCCTTCGGGAGGTGCTGTATTTGGAGGTGAGTTTATTAATGGTATTGGATTCCGTGGTATAGCCAATACATACCTTACATGGTACACCTCTAAGACATTTAATATTGGAGTAGATATCGACCTATGGGATGGTTTACTTGGTTTCCAATATGACTATTTTATCAGAAAAAGAGAAGGGCTGTTTACAGACCGTCTACTTTCACTACCGGGAACTTATGGAGCTAAACTTCCTCAGGAGAACCTGAATAGTGATAAAACAATGGGATATGAGGTTGTTTTGACTCACAGAAATAAAGTTAGTGATTTTGTTTATAATGTGTCTGCAAACATGTCGCTTACTCGTACCAAAAACGACTATTTCGAGCAAGGACGTGCAGGTAACTCATACGAACATTGGAAAGGCAATTACAACAATCGTTACAAAAACATCTGGTGGGGACAAACCTATGGCGGACAATTTACCTCTTACGACCAGATCCTTAATTATGACGTCAATGCAGGCGGAGGAAATCATGCTACATTGCCGGGAGATTATTACTATAAAGATCTGAATGGAGACGGTGTTATTGATGGTTGGGACGAAACTCCTATTGCCACAAGAGAATTGCCTTATATAAATTATGGTATTACTCTGGCTGCTGAATATAAAGGGATAGACATAAATATGCTATTTCAGGGAACAGCTAAGTCGTGGACAAGATATTACGAAATGTTAAATGTGCCATTAGCGTTTGATAAGAACACCTTAGATTTCTTTATGGATCGTTGGCATCCGACAGATCCTAATGCCGATGTTTATGATCCGAATACGGAATGGACTTCTGGATTCTTCCCGATGACAGGTAACGGGTCGGCATGGGGCGAAGGTACAAGAGCAGTTCAGAATGCGGCATATTTGCGTCTGAAGTCTATAGAGCTTGGCTATACATTGCCTAAAAAACTGACAACAAAGGTTGGGGTAAGCAATGCCCGCATCTATGTAAATGCTTATAACCTGTTTACTCTTACAGGGTTGAAATATATCGATCCGGAGCATCCGGGCGGAGGAGCAGATGCTAATGATAAACCCGAAAATGACTTATATGGCTATATGTATCCATTAACTCGTACATATAATGTCGGCTTTAGTCTTACTTTTTAAAGATATACTATTATGAAAAAATTAAAATATTTATTATTGGCTTTGGTTGTTGGAGGATTCTTTGCTTGTAACGATCTCGAAGTTGATCCCCCTAATATATTGACTGATAAAGATATCTTCAACTCAGAATCGGGTGTAACAGCCTACTTGACACGTTTGTATAGTGAGTTGCCCATTGAGGACTTCAAATATAACAGAACAGAAGGCTTTAATAAGTTTACAGCTTTCTGGGGATTAGGAGCAAATACAGGAGAATGGCTTCAGGCAAATGATTTCAGACAGTGGGATATAAATGGAAATGGTTTTGGTTACTGGCCTTATTCAGATATTCGTAATGCAAATTATTTTCTTAAATACTTGGGAGAATATGCTTCAAAGTATACCGAAGAGCAAGTGAATGCATGGTTGGCTGAGGCTCGTTTTTGTCGGGCATATTATTACTTTGGAATGGTAAAACGCTATGGTGGAGTGCCTATCGTAAAAGAATTGCAATCATATCCTGAACAATCCATTGAGGAGCTGAGAGTTCCGAGAGATAAGGAAGAAGCTGTCTATGATTTTATTAGCGAAGACTTGCAATGGGCTGTCGATCACTTACCCGAGAGAAGCGTATCCGGCAGAGCTAATAAATATGTTGCAGCTGCATTGAAATCCAGAGCCATGTTGTTTGCGGGTTCTATCGCCAAATATGGCAAAGATTACTTTGTAGGAACTCCTGCTCACGATGCCGGATTGGTTGGTATACCTGAAGGTAGAGCTACAGATTATTTTAAGCAGAGTTACGATGCCGCTAAGTTGCTTGAAGGTCATTATGATCTGTATCAAAAAAATTCGGATTTGGTGCAAAACTATGTAGATGTATTCTTGGATACGAATAGCCCCGAAAACGTGTTTATAAAAGACTTCGTTTATATGGACAATGTAGAGGGATCACGTCACAGCTGGGATGCATTTGCTTCACCACGGTCTAGTTCGAGTAGCTATGCGGGTGCTCTTTGCCCTACATTAGATGTTGTTGAAATGCTTGGAGAAGTAAAGGTAAACGACACGCAAGGCAATCCTATAAAATTCAATGCAAGAGAAGACCTGTTGACTACTTTAGCTCCACGTCAGAGAGCAATAGCCCTCTTCCCGGGAGAAGTTTTCAGAGGAAAAGTGGTTGATGTCCAGGCAGGACTCTATGAGAATTATAGCCTTACAGCAGAGCCGATAAGAACCAATGATATTTATGCAAAATATAAAGCGACCAATGGTAAAGAATACAACATTATAGGTTATGATGGTATTGGTACAGCTGCATCGCCATCCAGTCCTACTGGTTTGCACATGAGGAAGTACAACAATTACAAAGTAAGTGTTGCTGAAGCAAATCTTTGGAAATCTACTCAGGCATGGATTGATATCCGCTATGCAGAGGTACTCCTTAATAGGGCAGAAGCTGCATTTGAATTGGGAACAGGCGAAATGAAAGCAGATGCTTTGGCTCAGATCAACAAGATAAGAAGCAGGGGGGGCGACAACTCGTTAAACCTTTCTGAATTGACAATAGATAAAATCAGAACAGAGCGTCAATGTGAATTAGCCTTCGAAAACCAGACTTGGTGGGATTTGCGTCGTTGGAGAATAGGTGAACAAATAAGAGAGAAACGCTACCATGCCCTTTATCCATATTATATCATCAATGAGAATAAATGGATATTTAAGAAGGCGGAAGAGCCTCATCGTACAGGGTACACATTCAATATAATACAATATTACGAACCTATACCTGGTGGTGAAATAGGTAAGAACCCTAATCTATTACCTAATAATCCACTATATTAAAAATCAGGAGTTATGAAAAAGATATTTAAATATTTATTCTTTATCACAATCGCATTCACTGTTACATCTTGTATGACAGATATTGATGATTTTGATTCACCGAAAGAAACGCTCAAAGGGACTGTTTATGACAAATTTACGGGAAAACCGATGATGACCGAAACAGGGCATATGCGTATTAAGCTCGAAGAATTGAGCTGGAGTGATACTCCAACCCCTCAATACTTTGGGAATAAGCAGGATGGGACATATTTCAATTCCATGATTTTCAAAGGACACTACAGAGTCACTTTAGAAAATGGACCTTTTGTTCCCATCGATCCGGTAGAAATAGATATCAAAGGTACAGTAACTCAAGATTTCACTGTTGAACCATATTTACATCTCGAAATAACAGATATCATTCAGAACGGAACTTCTGCTACTGTCAAGTTCAAGATTTCGAGCGAGGTGGATATGTATCAGGTTACCGATGCGAAGGTTTTTGTAAACAATACATCCTTTGTGGGTAATGGTGCATACATAAGCGATTACGGACGAAACGAATTAGACCTGAAAGGTATGACTAATGCTACGATCTATGCAACCGAGCATTCTATGACTATCGACGGGCTTAAGTCGGGGCGCAAATTCTACCTCAGAGCCGGAGCACGTGTTGCAGATCCTATCGTAAAGGGATATAATTATTTTGAGATTAAAGAAATAACAATACCATAATGATTAAGAGGCTATCATGAGAAGTTCAAAAATCACTTCTCAGGCAGCCTTAAAAAGATAGAAAAAGTTATAGATGGGAGTCGATGTATATAATGATGTAGATTTAGGTAAAAAAGGTTGAAGTAACAACGGTACAGAAGTATACAAAATATATTTTCTCTGTATCGTTGTTTTAATCAAATAAATAGACCGAAACCGAACAAGCTCTGATACTCTCTGTTTATAAAACTATTTAACAAATAATTCAACATTATAAAGCATGATATTTTTTAGAAAACGTTATGGTAAACTGCTGTTTATCATGTGGTTTGTACTTGTTAGTCATATCCCATTATGTGCACAGCAAGAGCAATTATTCAGAGACGAAAGAGCTCCTATGCACGATCGTATCATAGACTTATTGTCAAAACTAACGATAGAAGAAAAAATAAGCCTTCTTACCGCCACTTCGCCCGGTATTCCGCGTTTAGAAATTCCTAAATACTATCATGGAAATGAGGCTCTGCATGGAGTAGTACGCCCCGGACGGTTCACTGTATTTCCGCAAGCTATAGGACTTGCCAGCATGTGGAATCCGGAGTTGCATTATCAGATAGCAACAGCCATTTCTGACGAAGCACGTGCGAGATGGAATCAACTGGAGCAAGGTAGGCTTCAAAAAGAACGCTTTACAGACCTTCTTACATTTTGGTCTCCTACCGTGAACATGGCTCGTGACCCACGTTGGGGGCGTACTCCCGAAACCTATGGTGAAGATCCTTATTTGTCGGGCGTTTTAGGTACTGCATTTGTAAAAGGTTTGCAGGGAGACGATCCCACTTATCTGAAAATAGTAGCTACTCCAAAACATTTTGCTGCAAATAATGAAGAACATAATCGTTTTACGGCGAATCCTCAGATATCGGAAAGGCAATTGAGGGAATATTATCTTCCTGCCTTCGAAATGTGTGTAAGAGAAGGGAAGTCAGCGTCCATCATGTCGGCTTACAATGCCATTAATGATGTTCCGTGTACGGCAAACCCTTGGTTGTTGACCAAAGTTTTAAGGAACGATTGGGGATTTAACGGATATGTTGTTTCAGACTGTGGAGGTCCAAGTCTTCTGGTTTCGGCGATGAAATATGTAAAGACAAAAGAAGCCGCAGCAACACTTTCAATCAAAGCCGGACTTGATCTCGAGTGTGGCGATGATGTATATATGCAACCTCTTTTGAATGCATACAATCAGTATATGGTTTCGCAAGCTGACATCGATTCTGCTGCATACAGAGTGCTGCGGGCACGGATGAAATTAGGATTATTTGATGATCCTGACCATAACCCGTACAGCAAAATATCGCCTTTGGTGATAGGGGCAGAAAAGCACAAAGAGCTGGCTCTCGAATCGGCACGTCAGAGTATTGTCTTGTTGAAAAACAAAGACAAGGCATTACCATTAAATCCTAAAAAGATAAAATCAATAGCAGTTGTAGGTATAAATGCCGGTAATAGTGTGTTCGGAGATTATAGCGGTATTCCCGCCAATGCCCCCATCTCTATACTGCAAGGAATAAAAGATCAGGTAGGGAAGGATGTGAAAGTCGTATATGCACCATGGAAATCTGCTGCCGATGGAAAAGAAATGATATCTGCGTCTTATTTTCCACAAGGATTGAAATCGGAATATTTTACAAATATGGAACTATCGGGTACACCGAAGGTGCGCACCGAGGAGTGGGTAAACTTTGAGCCTGCTAATCAGGCTCCCGATCCCTTTATTCCGCCTTTTCCTTTATCTATCCGTTGGACAGGGAAACTCAAACCCACCGTGTCGGGAAATTATACGTTGTACTATACTGCCGATGATGGTTCTCGTCTTTTCATCAATGGCGAAAAACTCATAGATGCTTGGCAAGAAAGGAGCATTGCTACAGATTCAGTTACTTACTATTTTGAAGCAGGGAAGGAGTATGATCTTAGAGCCGAATATTTTAATAATCGGGATAATTCTGTTGCTAAGCTTTACTGGAAAATACCAACTATAGGAACACAACAGCGACTTGATATGTATGGCGAAGCGGGTAAAGCTGTTCGCGAGTGTGAGCAGGTAGTTGCTGTATTAGGTATCAATAAAACGATAGAAAGGGAAGGACAAGACCGATACGATATACACTTGCCTGCTGATCAGATGGAATTTATACAGGAAATCTATAAAGTGAATCCAAATATTACGGTTGTATTGGTTGCGGGAAGTTCTCTTGCAATCAATTGGATGGAAGACAAAATTCCGGCGATTGTTAATGCTTGGTATCCCGGCGAACAGGGAGGAAAGGCTGTAGCCGAGGTATTATTTGGTCGTTATAATCCTGCCGGAAGACTACCTCTTACATATTATAGCAGCTTGAATGAAGTTCCTGCTTTTGATGATTATGATGTAACCAAAGGACGGGGCTATCAGTACTTCAAGGAGAAACCCTTATATCCTTTCGGATATGGTCTAAGTTATACATCTTTCGTATATAAGAATCTTAGACTGACCGAAAATAACGAATTCGTAAATCTGGTTTTCGACCTGAAGAATGCCGGTAAGATGGATGGTGATGAAGTTTCGCAGGTATATGTAAAGTTACCCGAAACAGGAGTAATAATGCCTATTAAAGAATTGAAAGGTTTTAAAAGAAGCTTTATAAAGAAAGGAGAAACAAAGAGAATTGAAATTGAAATCAAAAAAGAACAGTTGAGATATTGGAATGAAGAGTTGGGAAAATTTGTAGTTCCTGAAGGAGTATATGAATTTATGGTTGGAGCGTCTTCTTCCGATATCAAGTTATCTGAAAAGTATAATCTAATGCCAGCGAAATAGATTTCAGTAGCTTCTTTTCATCTTCAGAAAGCACTGATTTCTTAGAAAAACTGTTGAAGAGCTTATTGTCGTAAACAATTAAAGTGGTCGGCTCGAAACGTAACCGTTAGAGCCGTCTACACGCTCTTTATATACCTATATAATCTAATTTTTTATCAAAAACATTATCAATCATGGAAAATTCTTCACATTACAGAGTGTTTACAAGACAATCTCTTGTTTGGATTATACTCTTTATTCTTGGAGTGTATAGTCCATTGTACGGACAATCGTGGAAGGCTTCGGGATCGGATCAGTATCCTAAATTAGAAACTTTTGTTTCCGCCTTATCGGCTACCGATAGGGGCATTGTGGGCGACGGAGTCACCGATAATACAGCTGCGATGCAAACAGCTTTAAACGACATAGCAACATGGGGTGGAGGTGCTCTTTATCTGCCCGATGGCAAATATGTAATCAATGGCGGACTGATAATTCCTAAAGGAGTTATTCTCCGTGGCGATTGGAAAAAGCCTGTGAAAGGAGAGCCGATAGGTGGTACGATCCTTATGGGATTTGCCGGTAGGGGCGATGTGAATGGCTCGCCTTTGCTCACTCTCGAATCTGCATCGGCTGTTATGGATATCGCTATTTGGTATCCCGAACAGAACCCCGATAATATAGTTGCATATCCTCCATCTATTTTGTTCGGAAAACCCGGCTATTGGGGTAATGACTTTGCGAATGCAAAGAACGTGACATTTGTAAATTCATATATCGGGCTCATGTATTCGAGAACAAATACAGGCGGCTGCCCTATTGTAAACGGAATGTATGGAACACCGCTTTCGGTAGGTGTAGAAATAGATAATATAGGTGATGTAGGGCGAATTGAGAATATCGATTTCTCACCAAGTTATTGGGCTTCATCAGGGCTGACAGGCTCTCCTGCTGCCGGAAGTGCTTTTGCCAACTGGATATACGAGCATGGGACAGGAATAGTAATGCGCAGGAACGACTGGTCGTATACTACGTATGTTCATATAGAACAATACAATAAAGGAATACTATTGGGCTATTCGATGTCGGCAGGCAGCGAAGGTTTTACTCCAAACGGGCATTATTATGATTTGACGTTTAAGGATTGTAAGACAGCAGTCTATGCCGAAGCGGTGAATGATGTAGGTCTCTTGTGTTCTAATCTGAAAATACAAAATTGTGAAACCGGATTTTCTTTCAGACCGAATACAGGCGGAGTATTTCAGATACAAGCTTCTCAGATTGAAGCTACCTCCGAGGCTATTTCAGTGGATAAATCATCGGGTACAAAAATTTTGTTGAATCAGTCGTTAGTAAGCAAAGGTGCAATCAACATCGGCGGAGGTTCGCTTGTTGCCAATAATAATGATTTCAACAATGATAAGCCGCAGATAACTATTGGTATTGCTGCAAGGTCTATTTTAAATGGAAATCGTTTCTCGAAAGGGGTTGATATCAAGAATAAATCTATTCTCGAAAATGTAATAGACCATACACCTGTTTCTATGGCACAAGTACCAAGCTTTGATAAAATACAGGATCAGAGCAGAAAGCCATCGAGAGAAGTGCTTTACAATGCTGCGGCTGCACCATACAATGCTATAGGAAACGGGACAACTGATAATACGAATGCCATACAAACAGCCTTGAATCAGGCCGGAACTGATGGCGGAGGGATTGTTTTTCTTCCTCCGGGTAAGTATAAAGTCTTGGGACACCTGACAATTCCTTCGGGGGTAGAACTAAGAGGGGCGTCTGATATACCTTCTTCTCCACTTGGCAAAGGTAGTATTATAGAAGTTTATGCAGACAAAGGCAATCCGAACGGAACTCCATTTATTAAGTTGTCTTCAAATAGCGGTATTCGTGCACTGGCGTTTAATTATCCCGAACAGGATGCACGTTTACTACCTAATATGCCATCATATCCTTATTGTATCCAGGCTACAGGAGCTAATACGTATGTTATAAATATAGGGGTAAGGGCTACAGATAAATTTCTCGATATGTTTACTTACAAATGCGATAATCATTTTGTAGACTATGTCATGGGACATGTGTTTACATCCGGTGTAAAGATCGGTGGCAACTCCAAAGACGGGATTGTACAAAATGTGCATGTGAATGTAAACGCTTATGCCTACGGTGGCGAATCGAAATGGGGAAGCTGGCCAAATTCGCCTAATCCGAGTAGTGAAGGAAATCTCATCGACGCTTCTTACGTGCATGGAACAAATCATCTTCAGTTTTTAGAGGTAGGTTCGTGTGAAAACTTACGCTTATATAACGACTTTATCTTTGGAGGGCATAATGGTTTTATACTGAATAACAATGCCAAAGGCTCATCTTTAGGATTGGGCATAGACGGTAGTATAAGTGCATTCAAGGTAGTTGGAAGCGGAATCGAGTCTTTTGATCTTATCAATACCCAGATCGTTGCTTTTGGTAGCGATAGCCGATATATTGAAACAAGCCCGAACTTTACAGGAAAGGTTACTTTCTTTAATTCTGACTATTGGGGAAATCCAACAAAAGGACTTGCATTGTCGGGAGGAAAGGTAGAAATGCAAACGGCACATTTCCATCACCCCGGACAAACAGGATTGGCATCATTAGCTTCCGGCTCAGAGTTGAGCCTTCAGGCTTCATCTGTTATGCCTGTCAACAACCTTTTGATAGGTGGAGGAGAAGCGGGATTGTCAGTCGTTTCGTCGATAACAAACTCTTCGGGAATTAATACTGCCAATGTGAAACTTTGGAAAAATAACCTTGCCCATTCTCCAAAGCTGTCAGGCGAAAATGTTTACGACCGTACAGGCTGGTCGGCTTCTGCATCGAATAATACAAATGGCGCAAGAAACGCATTGGATGGCAATCCTGCTACCCGATGGGATACTGAAGCGGTTCAAGCTCCGGGGCAATGGTTCTTGGTAGATATGAACGAAGAAAAAGATATTGATGCTATTATTCTTGATTATTCAGCCAGCTCGGGAGATTATCCTGTAGGTTATGAGATTCTCGTGTCAAGCGATGGGGCTTCGTGGAATAGTGTAGCTACAGGAAAAGGGAATAGCAACATGTTGTTTGTTATCTTAGACCAAACAGTAAAAGGACGATATATAAAAATAAACCAGACCGGATCGAAAGACTTGTACTGGTCAATCCACGAATTTTATGTTTATAAGTCTGAAGAAGTAGCCGAGGAAGTTCCTCTGGATATGACAGGATGGATTGCTTCTGCATCGAATAATACGAATGCGGCTCAGAATGCAATAGATTATAATGATGAAACCCGATGGGATACAGAAGCTCTTCAAGCTCCGGGACAGTGGTTTATGGTAGATATGAGAAAAGAACAGGAGTTTGATAAATTGGTGTTGGACTGTACCAAAAGTCCGAATGATTTTCCTGTTTCTTACGAAGTATATGTCTCTAATGACGGTACAACATGGGGAAGCCCTATACATACAGGTAATGGCAGCCCGAATAGCTTTATTATAAAGTTTGAGTCGCAGAAGTACAGATATATCCGCATTGTTCAGACAGGAACTAATCCGGGTGGTTACTGGTCGATACATGAATTTAGGGTATATAACACAAATGCAACGACTCCGATCTCCAACTCTCACAACTATGAGCATTACATCATGTACGGACAAAGCTTGTCTACAGGGCATGAATCGGATAAGCTGTCTACCGATAATCTTGATGGAAACTATATGATAGGAAGCCAAGTCTGGATAAATTATGGAAATCAGGCACTGAACACATTGAGCCCTTTAGTAGCTACTGAATATGGTACAGCTTTGGGTGAGAGTCCGTTGCACGGTGCTGTCAATCATTTACGTAAGCAAATTCCGTTAATACATGATGCTACGGGTAAAGAGAATCGTATTTTGGCAACATCGAGTGGAACAAGTGGAAAGAATATAGAAGAGCTTTCGAAAGAATACCAAGGCTCGGAAGTATTATATAATAATTATATCACAGCTCTGGAAAAAGCAAAAACGATTGTTCATAGAACCAACAGTACTATTTCTTGTCCGGCTATCATATTCATGCAAGGAGAATTCAATTATTACAACGAGTATGGTACAGGACTTGATGGACACGAGGGAACTGCATCGGGAGATAAAGCGACATATAAGAATTTGCTTATGACGCTAAAAAATAATATGCAAGCAGATGCTAAAGCACAGTACCAGCAGGCTGACAATCCGGTTTTCTATACCTATCAGGCAGGAGCTCAATATACAAAAGGTAGAAGCTTAGAAATAGGAATGGCACAACTGGAAGCTGCGAATGCAAATAGTGATATTATATGTGTTGGACCCATTTATCCGATGACAGACGTTGGAGGGCACTTGGATGCAAATGGTTACCGTTGGTACGGTGAAATGATAGGGAAGGTGATATATAAAACGAAGGTTTTAGGTGAAACTTTTACACCACTGCAACCAATAGAAATTTCTCGTGTTGAAGGAAATCAAAAGCAAGTGCGCATAAAATACATTGCTCCGAAGCTGCCATTGGTGCTTGATACCAAAACCTTGTTAGAAATGCCTAATTATGGATTTAACGTTTATCTGAACGATGTAGAGCAAAGCATTCAGAACGTAGTGATAGACGGATCGGAACAGGATTGTGTTCTTATTACTTGTGCCAATAACCTGGATGGAGCTATCGAGGTTACTTATGCGGGTGTAGATGCTACATTGTCGGGGCGAAACTTGCGAGGACATGGGAATCTGCGCGATAGCGATGACTATCAGGCATTCTTCAATTACGAACATAAAACATGGAACAATTCTCCTACTACAAGCGGAGAACCAATGGATGCTTCAGGGAATGTTATTGATGGAAAACATTATCCATTATATAATTTTAGTGTTGCTTTCTACTACAAGTTAGATGCAGACAAGGATAAATATATTGTTCCTAACCTGAGTGATATGTATTCAGATACCGACATAAGCTCGCTGAAGGTAAATGGTGATGATTGGAATATTGAGAATACTTATGTTTTAGATTGTGGTTCTTCAGCGGATAAGATCGATGTGGCCGTTATTCCTGCTATCGGAGCCACAGTAAGTGGAGGCAAGTCTTTCTCTATGGATGTGAAAAAGCCGGGTTTGTATGAGAAGGTTATCACAGTAACTGCCGCAGATGGTATAGCAAGCAAAAGCTATACGCTGAAAGTAGAAGTGCCAATTCCTTTCAATAGTATAGTAGTACAGAAGTGGAACAATATCTTAGCTGTTAATAATAATGCGGCTACAAATGGAGGTTACGTTTTCAAAGATTACCAATGGTTTAGAAATGGAGAAAAGATTGGAACCAACAAACAATATTATTCTGCCGGAGGTAAAGAAACCGACATTCTCGATAAAGCTGCTTTGTATTCTGTAAGGATGACGACAGCAGACGGGAAAAGCTTTTCTACCTGCCAGGGAAGTGCACTCCTTAAGAGTTCGTCAACAAAGGTATATCCTAATCCGGTAAATGCTTTAGAAGTAATCAGTTTGGAAACAGATTTGGATGAGGATATGTTGAAAGGGGCAAAACTACAAGTATACACTATTGCGGGAAGTTTAGAAAAATCAATTCCTGTGGTAGGTAAAGTAACACAGTTTACACTATCCAAAGCAGGAACATTTATAGTAAAACTTCGAACAAAGAGTGGCTTTGAAGAAGAGTTTAAGATAATAGCAAAATAAGTATAATATATGAAAATCAAGAAAATTACAATTCTGTTGGCTATGGCATTACTTACCAGTTTTGCCATACGCTCGCAGGATAACAAACATGAAGTGTTTTTCTCTGCAACTGGAGGAATATCTTCATTGAAATATAAAATAAATGAAGGAGATAATAAGCTGGCGTTTGGTTCTTCTGTTGGGGTGGGTTACAATTACTTTCTCTCAGAAAACTGGGCGTTGAATACCGGGCTCGAATTATCTTTTATGAACTCGAAAGGACTTATGGATAATATCTCTGATGAGTATAATGCTATAGATGCCAATAACGATGAATTTCGATTTGCATATTCCATTCATTCGGTTGAAGAGAAGCAGAATGCTATATTCCTGAATATACCTCTTATGGTTCAATTCCAACAATCTGTATCGAAAGGTTTTTATGCTGCCGTTGGAGGGAAAATAGGAATACCGGTCAGTGGAAAATATACAACTACTCTTTCCAATTTGTCTACTACTGCTTATTATGCCGACATTGATCTTCTTATCGATAAAGATAATGAAGTAAATGGTATAGGTCATTTTGCAGGGGCAGAGAAGAAAGCTGATTTGGATATGAAGCTGTCTTTTATGTTATCTGCCGAGGTTGGAAATAAATGGAGGCTTACCGATAAGCTAGCTCTTTACTCGGGTGTATACTGTGATTACGGACTTAACGATGTGCGGAAAAACAAAGAAAAGGGTTCTTTGTTGGGGTATAATAAGCAACATCCATCCGATTTCGAAGTAAATAGTATAACTGCATCAAAGTATCTTAAAGCAGAGGGTACAAAAGCGCTTACCGAAAAAATGTATCCAATATCTATTGGGGTGAAATTAAAGTTAGCATTTGCTTATTAATGTTCATAAATGTAAAAGAGGCTGCCTGAGAAGTAATTTTCAGGCAGCCTTTTCTTTATAGTATTTCTATCCTTACACTAATTACTGCTGATAATCTGAGCCAGAGATACTTGATATTTTTCGCCTAACAGCGTTGCATACTCTTTGCAAAAACTGTTATATGTACTTTTAGCGAGACTTTTTTTACCTTGTTTGTAATACACCCTGCATTTCGCAAAAAGAGCTTCCTCATTGAGTGTGTCAAATAAGAAAATCAGGTTGGATGCCTTAAGAATAGCGTTGGCTTTTCCTGAATTAATTTCACGCAGAAGTATGCCCAATAAGAAGTCGATTGCAAAATCTGAATATGTGGCTTTATAAGAGTCCAGCCATTCTTCTTGAGTGAAAGGTAAGAGCTGTCCATAACCTAATAGTTCCAATAGCTTGGACTCGGAATCTGTATCTTCCATTATTGCCTTTTGAGGTAGCCTCATGTATTTAAGTACCTCAAGATAATCGCAAATAGAGTTGTCTTCAATGGCTATCTTCCAGAAGCTATTGTTGTTTTGTACTTGCACATTCCCAATCTTTTCTAGCACCTGATTGAGTCGGTTCATGGATACATTTCTGTTGTTTCTTGCCGATTTTTCATCTTTGTCGGGCCATATCAGGCTATCTATCACTTTACTGTTTATGCCGGGACCATTTTCACTATTTAAGATTATAGCAAGTACCAGACTTTTTAGTGTTGGAGTGAAGAGATCTGTAATGTCTTTACCCTCAGAGTCTTTTACGTTGAAAAAACCGAGTAGGGAAATAGCCTGACGAGAACGATCGTAATATATTTCATCGTTATTTATCAGGGATTCATCTTCTGTAAGATCATCCGTTAATGAGAAAGCGGAATGAATAGATTTCTCTTTCTTCTTTCTCTTTCTTCTATAAATGGTGTATCCTGCGACTAAGCATATCACAGCGAAAGCTGCTGCAATATATATTGTTTTAGACTCATTTGACTCGGAGGTTTTAGCCGATTGCAATATTTGGCCAGATGCTATAGGCGGATATGCTATGCTATACAGATCGATTTCCGAATTGCCTCTTTTGTAATCTTTACAGAATAGAGCGTACAGTTTGTTTTCTTTTTCGGGCTTCATCAGAGTCGAAAAATTGTAATCAGCATTCAATTCCAAAGAGTCTATATAGGCCAATTCTTCAATTACAGGTTTTTTTCTGGCCACCTTTAGCAATATTTGTTTTCCAAGAGCTTTTGATATAACCAAAAATGAATCCTCTTCCTTGTTATAGATCATATTTCCACATGGCAGAAAATGATTAGAATTATTATATTCCCAGCATAGAGATACTTTCATTGTTTTCAGGTCGATAGCATAAAGGTCGGCGGTAATGATAGAAGTCAATTCCTGTTTTCCGCTTTGGTTTCCTTCTCCTCCATAAATGTACAATGTATCGCCAACGATTGCCGATGCCGACGAATAGCGAGGGGAAATTACATTTAGTTGTTGGGTATTCCATTCATTGGTGGCGGGATTGATCACGGTCAAATCGTTTTTATATCGATAGAACCCATAGCCGCCGAATGTAATTATTGAGGAATTTGAATTCCACAAAGCGGACGTGTGATGCCAATACGACGGCTCTAAAGCAGGTGCACGGTTGCTGCTCCATGTTTTATTTTCGAAAGAAAAAACAGATATAAACTTTTCCTCCAGATTATACGAAATCAGTTCATTCTTTTTAGGGTTAAAAACAACATGATTCGTATTTATATTTGCAGGCCTTCCAGATTTTACATATATAGTATCTTGCTGGTTGGTGATTACATTGTAAGAAATAATCTGTTTATTGTCAGGAATAAAATATATAATACCTCTTCCTGCATCGAATGCATACTGTATATATGTTTTATTATTTGTAGATAATGAAAAATGCTTGGTCCAGTTGGCGTAAGAGTCTATTATCCAGTCGGGGCTCATTACTGTGGCTTGGGCTTGTTTCAGATCATCATAGCATTCGGTCTTATTGTGCTGCTTTAGAATCCAATGCCTGAATAATTTATCTCCATGCGATAGCTTAATATCCTTTATGATCATCGGCGGAACTTCTTCTGTTGAAAAACCTGTAAGGTTTGACTTCCCGAAACAGATAATGGCTTCCTTCCAATCTCCTTTCTTTAATGTCAAAGTTTTGGAAAAATCTTTATACTTTATTTTTAGTGATTGATCTTTGTTTGATATCGTTATTGCTACGTGAAACCATTCGTTTAGTTTGAGATCTGTTAGTATGGGGATAATTTCATCATTAATTACCATGATTGGAAAATTTCCACTATTGCCCGAACTAAATCCGAGAGTTACTGAGGATTTCGATTCACTGATTATTTTTACAGTGGAGCCATATAATATAGATGTATTCTCATATTTCAAATCAAACTCCAGAGTCAATTCGTCTTTGATGTCGATATAGTTTCCGTTTTCCAAAAGCAATCCTGTCCGATCTGCTGCTAATACCTCGTACGATTTAAATCTTAATCCGTACTCAGAATTATCTGATATGCAGGGTTCGACAATATTGAATAACAGGAGAAATAGGGCGAGTGTGTATTTCATGGAAGCTTTTATTTAAAAAGGTCTTTGTGTGAACAATACAACCAATAAGTAACATACAAAATTAATGATTTTTTTCATGATAAGTTATGAGAACTTTATAATAAGTGATTTAAAAAATAAAGGAATACGGGAGTTTTTATAGCTTTTATCTTTAAAGAGCATTTTAACTGAATTTTAATTCTTAATTAATAGGCGTGTTTATGTAAATTTAAGTATCTCCCTTTTTTTTTGTAGTAAAGTAAAAAATATCATGAAATATGCCTTCATCTCTTCTCTTGATTGGGGAGATGTATTCGCCTAACGAATTGTCGTAGCTAAGTGATATCGCAAAGAAAGACGAAACAATTAATTAAATAAAATACCAAATGAATTTTAAAGGAATCTTTTTTGTGCTTGCCGCAATAATATTAATGCTGCCCTCGGGTAGAATATTGGCGCAAGGGCGAAAGCATGCGCCAACAACAGCATATCCCAGCTACAAAGGAATGATCATGGCTGGGTACCAAGGGTGGTTTCGGGCTCCAGCGGATGGAGTTATGTATCCCGACGAAAAACAAGTACGCATAGACATGTGGCCCGATGTGCGAGAATACGAGAAAACATATCCCACGGGGCTTAAACTAGCCGATGGGTCTACTGCACGCTTTTTCAGTTCTACAGATAAGAGTACAGTTGATCTGCATTTCAAATGGATGCAGGAGTATGGAGTTGATGGTGTTTTTATGCAACGCTTCTTCAGTGCTGCTCAGGCTAAAGCACGGCAAGGCGGTCAAACGGCAGTTATCAAGAATGCATTTGACGCAGCGTCTAAGTATCAGCGTGCTATCGCTATCATGTACGATCTTTCGGGACTCAGCAAGTCGGGAGAAGACTGCTCAAGCCTCATAGAAGACTGGAAATACTTGGTTGACTCTATAAAGGTGACAAACCAGAAAGGAAATAAAACATACTTGTTTTTTAATGGTAAGCCGCTTGTTGCGATATGGGGTATCGGATTTCCCGACAGGCCTTATAATACTCGTGATATCGGTATTGATCGTTTTATCGATTTTCTCAAAAATGATCCTGAATATGGAGGCTGTAGTGTAATGCTTGGAGTTCCTACCTTCTGGCGCGAACTCAATGCAGACTGCCTTCCCGATCCTTACTTGCATACAATTATACGCAAGGCAGATATTGTTCTTCCGTGGACTGTACAGCGTTTTTCTCCTCTATTGCACAATGATATGGATCGCTATCGTGACTTAATAATCGGAGATATAGAGTGGTGCAGACAAAACAAAATAGATTATGTGCCTTGTGTTACACCGGGTTTTAGCTGGCATAATCTCAGTAGGTTCGAGTTCCCTGATGATATTAAACCCTCCGGGTCGATACCGCGTCAGGGCGGGCGTTTTTACTGGCAACAGATATCCACGGCTATTAATGCAGGGGCTAGTATGCTTTATGTAGCTATGTTTGATGAGGTAAACGAAGGCACAGCCATATTTAAATGCAGCGACAATCCTCCGGTAAGTGATATAGCCAAGTTTGTAGGTATGGACGGTATGCCATCCGACCACTATTTGTGGCTTACAGGAGAAGCAACAAAAATGATGCGTAAAGAAAAACCATTGAGTATCAAAATGCCGAAAAGAGAATAATTAATATTCTTGAATAATACTTTATGGTGTATTATTATATTGATTTTATACGAAAAATAACTGAGATAATTTTATAAATTTAAAAGGTTAATGCTTCTGCAACCTGAATAAATGCCAAACAAAATAAAAATGAGAAAGTATTTTATACTAACTGTTCTGATTGCCCTTTCCATTAGTATGTATGCAACGGAAAGAATAAAATATCCTTACCCGTTCAACCCTATGCAGGGGTTGGTAAATGATGTGGAAAAGCCATACCGACAAGAATTATGCTTGAATGGTAAATGGGACTTTATGCCGATATACGGAGCGAAAGCGTCAGACTTTAAGAAGCCTGTGACTTTCAAAAAAGAAAACGTTGCTATAAAGATACCGTCACCATGGAATGTAAATCATTTTACAGACGGACAGGGGGGAGACTTTACCGCTTATCGAAGTTATCCCAAAGAGTGGGAAAAAGCCGAGATAGGGTGGATGCGGAAGAATGTGTCTGTACCCTCAGATTGGAGCGGTAAACAGGTTATTCTTCATTTTGAAGCTGTGATGGGAAAAACCGAGGTGTATGTAAATGGTCAGAAAGTGGCTGAAAACTTTGAATTATTCCTACCCTTCGAAGCTGATATAACATCTTTCATAAAGCCCGGACAAGAAAATGAAATACTTGTGGGTGTAGCCAAAGGCAGCTTGTTTGATAATCATGGAAAATATGGGCGTAGAACCTACGTAGGAGGGTCTATGTGGGGTATCGAAATGGCAGGGATATGGCAAGATGTATATATGTTTGCCTATAATCCGGTGTATGTAGAAGACTTGTTTATTCAGCCCGATGTACAGAATAAAAAATTAAGAATAGAGCTCGATATAAAAAACGCATCTTCGCAGAAGCGAACTGTAACCTTGGATGCAGAGGTAAAAAAATGGTACAATCTGGCTGGACGTACAATTAATGAAAGTCCCGAACAGAAAGGAGAGGTCGCTTCTCTCGCTTCATTGACTTTTCCTACAGAAAAAAAGATTGTATTACAACCCAACTCAACTACAAAAGTTACAATCGAAAAGGCTGTAAACGGAGAACTCGAATATTGGACACCCGAAACACCAAATCTTTATGGCTTGGTCGTAAATCTGACCGAAAACAATAAAACAATAGATAAGAAGTATAACCGTTTTGGTTGGCGTCAGTTTACAATTTCAGGAGATAGGTTGTTGCTGAATGGCAAACAGATATCCTTAAGAGGCGACTCATGGCACTTTATGGGAGTACCTCAGATGACGCGCCGCTACCCTTGGGCGTGGTTTAGTATGCTTAAAGACGTGAATGCAAACGCAGTTCGTTTACATGCTCAGCCTTTCCCTCGTTTTTATCTGGATGTTGCCGACGAAATGGGTATCTGCATACTGGATGAAACGGGTATCTGGTCGAGCGACGGAGGACCGAAGATCGATAGCGACGATTATTGGGAGAGTTGTGTAGAGCATATTCGCCGTCTTATAAAAAGAGATAAGAACCATGCATCGGTGTTCGGCTGGAGTGTTTGCAACGAAACAGTTCCTGTAGCGGTACATGTATTTAAAGCACCTGAAGAGCTCATTCAAAAACAACTAGATGAGATAAATCGATGGGTAAAGGTGACAGCCGAACTAGACCCTACCCGACCTTGGATATCGGGCGATGGAGAAACCGACCGACCAACCGATCTGCCTACTGTTATCGGTCATTACGGTGGTATGGGCGGTATGCGGAAATGGGCATCGGAAGGAAAACCGTGGGGGATAGGAGAGCAGAGTATGGCATATTACGGAACTCCTAAACAATCGTCAGAGTATAACGGTAATAGATCTTACGAGAGTATGCTCGGTAGGATGGAGGGTGTAGCAATAGAAAGCTATGAACTTATAAAAACTCAACGTGAGCTGAATGCTTCGTATAGCAGTATATTCAATCTGGTATGGTATGGATTACAACCTCTTGAGCTGGGAATGAAAGATACAACACGCCCTCCTGTTGCAGATGATGGTATCTTCTTCGACTTCGAAGAAGGCGGATATGGAATGCAGCCGGAGCGCTTAGGCCCATATACTACTACTCTCAATCCGGGATATGATATGTCGCTGCCGCTTTATAGAGAATGGCCTTTGCTAGACGCTGTGCGTAAAGCTAATGCAACGCCGATGCTGCCGTATAGCGGAAAGATAAAGGATAAAAAAGAAATAGAAAAAGTAGTCCCAGCCGTCGATGCTATTGTATTATATGCCTCGGCAGATTCGAAACTAAAGGAAAATCTTGAAAATTTAGGATTGAAAATCCTCACTGATGCAAAGATCACAAATAAAACTTTGGTAATAATAGACGGAAATAATCCTCCGACAAACACTAAAGAACAACAGTTAAAAATACAGAAGGCGATTGAAGCCGGAGCAAAAATTCTCGTAATGGGAGTAAATCCACAATCAAGAGATTTCATCAATGCTATCCTTCCTTATTCTGTATCGTTGGAAGGCAGAAAAGCTACTTCATTTCTGAAAGAGGGAACACCTGTTTTGTTGCAAGGATTAAATCATGCTGATTTTTATTTCTCAGAACTTATTCCACGAGGCAAAACGGCAATGCATTATGGTATGTCAGGAGATTTTGTAATGAAATCGGATGTATTATTGAGATCATGCAATACCGATTGGCAACGTTGGAATTATCAGGCTGAGACATCGAAGACCGGAAATGTCTTCCGTAGCGAGCGAGAATCTAAAGGAGCAGATGTGGTAATAGCCTCTCTCAAACAGGGGAATGCTGAAATAATTCTTTCTACACTCGACCTTTCAGAAATAGCCTTGGAGACTCAGTCTTTGCTTACCAAAATGCTGTTGAATCTGGGAGCTGCTATTTCCAATGATAATATAAAAAGCATGCAGGCATTAGATACTAAGGCGCAGTTACAAAAGTCACTAGTTGTATCCTTAAGTAAAGATGCTGATTCGGTAGAAGATTTATTGTCAACCGATTTTCTGAAGGGTGAGGCGGATATTATTCCTCAACTGAATACAATATCTGACAATCAATCGTGGGCAGTAGCAATTGCCGAAAATGGATTGTTTTCATTGGCAAAGCCCGAAAGAGACAGAACGGCTGTGGCTTATATGAGTTTTTGGATATATAGCCCACGCTCATTGAGTAATCTGCTGGCTGAGCCTGATATGCCGAGTTTGGATATGTTTTTAGACTTTGAAGGTGGATTTGCAGTTTACTTGAACAAGAATAAAGTATTTTCAAAAGAAAGCGTTGGGCAGGCAGAGACTAAGGTTCCTAATATAATGCTGGATAAAGGATGGAATCATATGGTTATAAAATTGGTGAATCCGAGGAATAATTCCCAGATAAAAACGAACATCCGTTTCAACTCGGCAGATAAAAACTTTATGAAGCAGATATTATCGTCTGTAGTAAGATAACGTGAAATAAAGAAAGAATAAGACATGAAAATAAAATCGATATTATTATCCTTTTTCATATTGACTTGTATAGTCTCTTGTGGACAGAAACAAAATAGCACTTCGAAAGAGAATGATAAGAACTATAAGTACGATTCGTATAATGGTTTGGTAATGGCGGGCTATCAGGGTTGGTTCAATGCCCCGGATGATGGTGCTAACAGGGGTTGGTATCATTACAAAGGGAAAAAAGGATTCTGTCCCGGATCGAGCTCAGTGGACTATTGGCCTGATGTATCGGAATATGAGAAGACGTATAAGACAGAGTTTGTTTTTCCCGATGGAAGTCCTGCATATACCTTTAGTTCGTATGACGAGTCTACTGTTGATACTCATTTTCGATGGATGAAAGAATATGGACTCGATGGTGTATTTATGCAACGGTTTGTGAATGAAATAAAGAATCCGAGCGGCAAGAATCATTTCAACAAAGTGCTGACCTCGGCAATGAAGGCAGCGCAGAAATATCAACGGGCTATATGTGTGATGTACGACCTGAGTGGCATGCGCTCGGGTGATGAAAAAGTTTTGCTGGACGATTTTGACGAGTTGGTAAAAGCTTATGACATCAAAGATCAAAAGAAAAATCCGTCTTATCTCCATCACAATGGAAAACCATTGGTGGTGATATGGGGCGTAGGATTTAATGATAATAGAGCATACGGATTATCTGATATAGAAATCATGGTGGATAAACTTAAAGAAAGCGGATTTAGTATTATGCTGGGAGTCCCTACATACTGGCGTACTCTTACTTCAGATACTATGGAAGATTCGAAGCTCCATGAGTTGATAAGAAAAAGTGATATAATTATGCCTTGGTTTGTAGGGCGTTACAATGAGGCTTCATATCATCTTTTTGCCAAGCTTATATCTGAAGACATAGCCTGGTGTAAAGAAAATAAAGTAGATTATGTTCCTTTGGCCTTCCCCGGCTTCTCTTGGAAAAATCTGAAAGGTGATAATACCTTGCAGATACCTCGCAATAGAGGTTCATTCTTGTGGAAACAGATGAGTGAGTCGATAAAAGCAGGTGCAAAGTCTCTATATATAGCAATGTTTGATGAAATTGATGAGGGAACAGCCATCTTCAAATGTGCAACACAAGTTCCTGTTGGCATATCGGGAAGTACCTTTGTTCCTATCGAAGAAGGATTGCAGAGTGATCATTATTTATGGTTGGTAGGGGAAGCAGGTAAAATGCTTCGCAAAGAAAGAGAGTTGACAACCTCTCTGCCTCAAAGAAAATAAATATCTTTTGGTAGATCATTAGAGAATGAGTTCCTCCTAAGTTTTACCCATTTGATTTCAGATAGCGGCTTATAGAATGCTTATAGCCGCTATTGTTGTATAACAACCGAATACAAAAGCATAGAAACATTTTGCAAGGATGGTTGAAAATGACTATATTTAACATCTTTAAGTCAAATGCCAGTGTAAATTATTTAATTGTTAATTTTATATCATAAAAATTCATGAAATTAAACTTGATCTTAGCATTCCTTTTGGTTGCTGTTATGGCAACATCTCAAACAAGAGATTGGGAGAATCCCGAAGTTTTTGCTATCAATAAAGAAAAACCCAGAGCCACGTTCTTGCCCTATCCCGATGCAAAGCTTGCAGCTCAAGATGACTATTCGGCATCACCTTACTTTATGTCGTTAGATGGTACCTGGAAGTTTCATTGGGTGGCTAAGCCATCCGAAGCTCCTGCTGATTTTTATAAAGAAAACTATGATGTAAGCAAATGGACAGATATGCCTGTACCGGGAAATTGGGAGTTTAACGGATTTGGTATTCCTATTTACACCAATGTAATTTACCCATTCCCAACAAATCCCCCTTATGTAAATGATAACGATAATCCTGTAGGTTCGTATAAGCATCAATTTGATCTCCCTCAGACATGGGACGGACGCAAAGTGTTCATTCACTTTGAAGGAGGAACTACCGCTATGTATCTGTGGATAAATGGCCAGAAGGTAGGGTATACCGAGAATGCGAAGAGCCCGGCTGAATTTGATATTACTCCTTATGTGCGAAAAGGAAAAAATACTTTGGCTTGTCAGGTTTATAAATATAGTGATGGGTCGTACATTGAAGATCAGGATATGTGGCGATTGGGAGGTATCAACCGCAGTGTTTATCTCTATAGCACAGCAGAGACACGTATATCAGACTTTTTTGCACATCCTGACTTGGATGCTAATTACAAGAATGGGTTGTTTAGTCTTGATGTGGAATTGAAAAATTATGCTACCCAGAATAAAAACCAAACAGTAGAAGTTACTTTGCTCGATGGTGCAGGAAAAAGCGTATTTAGTAAATCTCAAAAAGTAACGGTTCCTTCTAATGGTTTGAAAGAAACAACTTTTAGCGGTACAGTGTCTAACCCGTTAAAATGGACAGCCGAAACGCCTAACTTATATACTTTGCTGATCTCTCTCAAAGATGAGAAAAACAATATTGTAGAGGTTACATCTAGTAAAATAGGTTTCCGTAAAATAGAAATCAAAAATGCGCAAGTCCTTATTAATGGCAAAAAGGTGTACTTTAAAGGAGTCAATCTGCACGAATATAATTATAAGACAGGGCAGGTTGTAAACCGCGAGGTGATGATGCGCAATATACAGTTGATGAAAGAATTGAATATTAATGCCGTGCGTACATCTCACTATCCTCAGCCTACATTGTGGTATAAGCTGTGCGATCAATACGGAATCTATTTGGTGGATGAGGCAAATCAAGAGTCGCATGGATTGGGATATGGTCCGAGCAATGTATCTAACCTTCCTGAATGGAATGCCACTCATATGGACAGAATAAAGAACGTGGTGGAAAGAGATAAAAATCATGCGTCTGTTATTTTCTGGTCGTTAGGGAATGAGTCCGGCAATGGCAAAGCATTTTTCGATACTTATGATTGGGCAAAAGGAAGAGATAAGAGTCGCCCTGTGCAATACGAACAAGCACATCAAAGAGACAGGAATACTGATATATTCTGCCCTATGTATCCATCATGGGAGTCTATGAAGCGTGATGCTGCCAGAGATTTGGAGAAACCTTATATTATGTGTGAATATGCACATGCTATGGGAAATAGTATGGGTAATATGCAAGAATACTGGGACGTTATGCGTAGCAGCAAGAATATGCAAGGAGGTTTTATTTGGGAATGGTACAATCATGGTTTCCCTGCAAAAGATGATCAGGGCAGATTCTTCTGGGCGTATGGTGGCGATCTGGGAGGATATAACCTTGTCAATGATGGAAATTTCTGTATGGATGGTATGATTAGCCCCGATCAGAATTATTTGCCACATACTCACATTGTAAAGAAAGTGTATCAGAATATACTATTCAAAGTGAAAGACTTGAATAATGGTATCATAACAGTGATAAATGATTATAAATTCACTGATCTTACAAATGACAATTACTCTTACGAATGGGTGTTGTTGAAGAATGGCAACGTGGAATCGAAAGGAATATTTGACGTATCCGTCCCTGCCGACTCTCAGAAAGATGTGAAACTAAATATACCGCAAATAAAGGCTGAGCCGGGAGTAGAGCATTTCTTGCAAGTTTACGCTTACAATAAGAAAGAAACAGCTTTCCTAAAGGCCGGATTTGAAGTAGCAAAAGAAGAATTTGCATACGATACAAACAACTATTTTACTGAAAAAGGAAAGTCAGGCTCATTAAATATTTCTAAAGAGCAGGATCAGATAATCGTAACAGCAGGCACTCTGAAATATCAGTTTGCGACAAAAGACATTCGTCGTGGACTTACCCGGTTTGAGAGCGACGGAAGACCTGTAATGCGCGAATTGCCTCGTCTCAACTTCTGGAGGGGGCCTACCGATAATGACTTTGGAGCAAACGATCAGATTAATCTTCGCTTGTGGGAAGTGGCAGGAGATAATACGCGTTACAGCTATTTGGGCAGTGAAGAGAAAGACGGAAATATTGCTATAAAATATGAATGCAAACTGTCTGCCATAGAAGCAAAAGTAGACCTGACGTATACCGTGAATAAAGATGGAAGCCTGAATATAAAAGCTGATTATAAGGCATTGTCAGATAATTTGCCGGATATGATGCGATTTGGAATGATAATGACTTTGCCTAGAGAATACAATGACTTTGCATGGTATGGACGTGGTCCTCATGAAAATTATATAGATCGCAAACATGATACATTCATGGGTGTTTGGAAAGGAAAAGTAGAAGATCAGGCATTTAGTTATTATCGTCCACAAGAAACAGGAAATAAAACTGATGTGCGTTGGTTGACTCTCACAAATGTCCAGAATAAGGGCATTCGTGTTGAAGGAGGACAACCTTTGTCTGTAGGTGCAACTAATTATAAGCCGGAAGATCTGGATCCGGGTAGAACCAAAAAGCAACAGCACTGGTCGGATGTATTGCCTCGAAATGAAGTCGTGCTTTGTGTTGATTTGTTTCAACGCGGTGTAGCCGGCTTAGATTCGTGGGGTGCAAGACCTTTAAGCAAGTATAGTTTTACTGATAAAGAATATAGTTACAACTTTACGATAAGCCTTGAGAAGTAACTTATAAAAAAGATAATACTTATGAAATGCTTGTGTTAAATAAAAACACAAGCATTTCTTTTTTATTTAAAAGGAGTACAATCTCTACTGTCTACCGAATGAAAGGCTTTTAACCACAGTATACTCTCTATCCAAAAAGTTTAAGTCATATATCATCTTATTTATTTGAAATTATGTTGTTATTTTTGTACAAGTTCGTAGAAGTAGTAATATAGACAAATATGTAACACAAGATATCACATGAAAAAGAGTTATGCTAGTTATTTATTATGTATCCTATTGCTTTGTTTATATTCCTCTTTTGCAAAAGCAAATAATCCATATATTGTAAACTTTGATAGAAACACATACGGTGCAGCAAACAAAAACTGGTCTATAGATCAGGATGAAAGAGGGTGTACCTATTTTGGAAATGATATCGGGTTGCTACAATTTAATGGCGTAGAGTGGAAGCTTTTTCAGATGGCCAACAGGTCTGTGGTAAGGAGTGTGGCAGTACTCGATCATCAAACGATATTTACCGGCGGTTATGAAGAATTTGGCCTTTGGAAAAGGGACATTTCCGGGCAATTGAAATATACATCATTAAAATCTTTGGTTGATCAGAAATCGATGCAGGAAAATGATTTCTGGAAGATATGGTTTAATGATAATAAGGTGTACTTTCAATCTTTTAATTCCATTTTCATATATGATTATAAAACTGTTAAGCAAATAAAGATAAATAAGAATATTCTTTTTTTGCTGAAAGTACGTGGACAATTTTGGGTACAAGAAATGCAAGGCGAATTGTTCCGATTGATAGACGATAAGCTTACAAAAATAAACGATGGAGCGTTTTTCACAGGGAAAGATGTCAGAACGATTTTACCTTACAAAAAAGATCAATATTTGATCTGTACTGCAACTAACGGTCTTTATATCTATGATGGGGTGAAAATCTCCCCTTGGAATACTCCCATTTCATCAGCGTTGAAGCTAAATGAACTTAATTGTGGATTACTCACTTCACGAGGGACATATTTCTTTGGTTCTATCCTTAACGGTATATATGAGGTTGACGGAAACGGCAATATATTAAATCATTTTTCTACAGCCACAGAGCTTAACAACAATACGGTATTATCGTTGCGCGAAGACAAAAACGGAAATTTTTGGGCCGGATTAGATAGGGGGATAGCATATATACAGTATCTCGACAACATGAGCTATTATACTGACCCGAATGGAAATATAGGGGCTGTATATGATGCTTTTTATTGGAAAAATAAACTCTATATAGGAACTAATCAGGGGCTGTTTTATATGCCTGAGGGTAAACTGCAATCAGTAAACTCTCTAGAAAACCTTAGATTGGTAAACGGAACGCAAGGACAAGTATGGAGCTTGCGTGTTATAGACAATAAACTGATATGTTGCCACAATCGTGGTGCGATGATTATCGAGGATGATAAGTCATATCCTTACCTGCCTTTTATAATGTCTGGCATCTATGACATAAAAGAATATACGGTAAATAAAGCTGAAATATTGGCTGTATCAACTTACAATCACCTGAAGATAGTTCATAAAGGAACAAATAAGGTGTATGATATAGACGATAGCCGAGGACCTGTCTTCAAGAGTGAACTCGATCATCTGGGAAATATATGGGTTCAGCATCCATACAAAGGGACTTACAGATACCTATTCAATGAGGATGTGATGGGTGTAAAGAGTTGGAGTTATTATGGAGATAATACACAAGAAAATCTTCCTCATAAATTATCCATGTTTAAAGTGGGAGGGCGTATAATCTTATTCGGGGATAATAATTTTCTGACGTATGACGAAATAGATAATACGATCAAGCCAAACGAGAAGCTGAACAACTGCTTTAAGTCTATTAATAAAATAAAGAAGATTATTCATATCAAAGATAATTCTTTTTGGGCTATAACGGATAAGAGCCTTTTCAAATTCAGTTACGATGGAAGTGATGCCAAAATTGAAGAAAGATATAATATTGGTGTTCACAAACTGTCGTTAGTAGAAGGATACGAGAATATTTCTATCTTGAATGATTCAATAAACTTCATTTGTTTAGATAATGGCTTCCTACTCTATAATGACAAAATTCCTGCAAAGAAATATAAGTCCGTTCAGGATAGACCATATCTGGAAACCTTAGAGATAAAGTCAACGAAAGGAAAGTTCGATTTTAGAGATCCGGCAACATTGTCTGAGGTTCCTTACGAATATAATTCGGTTACTTTTAGTTTTATATCCGATCAGGTATTAAGCCGGAATCTTTTATTCCAGTACAAGCTGGTAGGAATCGATAATGAATGGTCGAAACCGCAGAAGATAGATAAAGTAACCTATGACCGTTTATCTGCCGGAAAATATACGTTCATGCTTCGTACTACAGACAATATTGGCTACACATCTGAGATTACTACATCTCAGTTTGTTGTATTGTCTCCTTGGTATTTATCTTTGTGGGCTTACCTGATCTATATATTACTTATTATGTTTGTTGCATATATCGTATGGGTTATCATCCTAAGGAGATATAAGAATAAACACCTGCAAAAAATAAGACAGAGAGAAGCCGAAAGACTACAAACCATAAATCAGGAATTGCAAAGTGAAATAGAGAAAAAAGATGCGGAAATCTTCGACCAGACTTCATTTACTATCCAAAAGAATGAGATTATACTGTCTATAAAAGAAGTGATTGATGAGTTTTGTCTTTCAAGTGATAATAAAACTTTGAAGCTTTTATATCAGAAGGTATTGCCTATCTTAAACAATAATTTGGAGGATGATAATGACTGGAAAATCTTACTAATAAAATTTGAACAGAAACACACTAATTTCTTCAAGAAATTGAAGATTCTATATCCCGAACTCACCCCGAACGACCTTAAACTTTGCGCATGTTTGAAGCTAAATCTCGAGACAAAAGACATTGCCTCTCTTATGAACTTATCGACCAGATCGGTCGAAAACAATCGTTATAGATTAAGGAAGAAACTTAACCTCAGGTCTACACAGAATCTAAATGATTTTATTTTAAATCTCGATTAATTTAAAATAATATTCTGTAATACATGTATTTATGTATGTTAGAGTGGAAAGTGTGCATTGTTAATGTACGTTAAATAGAGCGTGTGCGTATTTGATGTGAACCCTCCTTTTATATCATTTTGTCTGTGTGCTTTAATTTTGGCATAAATCTAAATATCATGGAAAGAGTCACCTCACTCTATAGCCGGTTGGCTATTGTAAACATTACTCCTGCCTTATTATTTAGATTAATTGGTTAACAGTTAATTAAAGTAATTTGAACTATGAAAAAATCCAAAAAAGACTTTATTTCAGGGAATCTGAATTCACTGATTTTGCGGTATTTATTATTCCTGTTTTGTTTCCTATTAACCACAGGAAATATTTATGCTCAAACGAAAACTATTTCAGGAATTATAAAGGACGAAGCCAATGAACCGCTGATTGGCGTTACTGTACAAATAAAGGGAACAAACAATGGTACTATTACCGATATCGATGGTAGATATACTATTGCAGCTGCTACAGGCAATGTTTTAGTATTTACGTATGTGGGAATGCAAACACAAGAAGTAACTGTTGGCTCACAAGCAAGTATCGATGTAGTTATGAAAAACGACAGCCGGATGCTTGCCGAAACAGTCGTGATCGGTTATGGTAGTGCAAAAGCAAAAGACTTGACATCTCCTATTGCTACTATCAAAGGGGATGATGTCAACAGGCATCTTACAGCATCGCCGATGCAAGCAATGCAGGGTAAAGTACCCGGACTACAGGTAATCAATACCGGTCAACCGGGAAGTTCGCCTAAAGTACGTATTCGTGGTGTCGGAAACTATGATGATTCTAAAACCGGACCCTTGTATGTTGTAGATGGTATGTTCTTCGATAATATCGACTTCTTGAATAACAGTGATATCGAAAACATGAGCGTACTCAAAGACGCTTCTTCTGCTGCTATTTATGGAGTACGTGCAGCGAATGGAGTTATCATTGTGACAACTAAAAAAGGCTTGACAGACAGAAAACCTCAGGTTACTTACGATGGTTACTTTGGTTTGCAAAAAGCTTCTAACCTGGTAAAGATGGCTAACTCTCAGCAATATGCGACAGTGATGAAAGAAATAGGTAATACAAATACTATCGATCAGTCTATCGCTAAGTTTGGTGGTACTAATGGTATTCCCGCTGTAAATACCGATTGGTATGACGAAATATTGAGAGTAGCACCTATGCATAGCCATGCTATAAATGTTAACGGAGGTGGAGAAAAAACAACGTATTCAATCGGTATTAGTTACTTGAACCAGAAAGGTATCTTGGATAGCGACAATGGTTATGAGAGATTAAATATGCGTTCTAAGGTAGATATAGGTATCACCAACTGGTTGAAAGTAGGAGGTAGCTTTATTGTTGTAAACAGTGATCAAAAGCTTGCAAATAACAGTGCTTTTGGTAATGCGTATACATCACCTTCTATATATCCGGCTTATGATGCGAATAATAGCATTGCATCGCCTACCAAATATGGATCGGCACAAGATGTCGGGCTAACAAACTACTTTTGGAATCCGGTGGCTATTGCTGATTATTATAACAACAAAGTGGGGGTGACAGAAGTTCTTCCGGCACTTTACATGGAGTTGTCTTTCTTAGAAAATAAGTTGACATTCAGAACTTCTTACAATCAGGATTTGTCTTTCCAACGCAATCGTTTATTCTTGCCGATATACACCGTTTCGGCCAGTCAACAAAATAAGAAAACGCAGTTGACTAAATCTCAGAAATATACAAACAATTGGTTGATAGATAATATCCTGACGTATAGAGATACTTTTGCTGAGAAACACAATGTGACTCTGATGGCAGGTAATTCTATAAGAAAAGAGAGATGGGAAAGAATGCGCTTGCAAGGCGAAGGTATCCCTGATGGAAGAGACGAGTACTGGTACTTACACAACGGTTCTATTATCGAGCAAGGAGCAGATGCCGATACTTGGTACGACAATGCAGAAGAAAATAGAGGCGCTTCGTTTTTCGGACGTTTGATGTATGACTATGCAGGCAAATATTTATTATCTGCTACAATCCGTGCCGATGGCAGCTCAAAGTATCAAGAGACGTGGGGGTATTTCCCTTCTGTAGGTCTTGGATGGGTACTTTCGGAAGAAAACTTTATGAAGAATCAGAAAGTATTTGACTTCCTGAAATTAAGAGGAAGCTGGGGGATGCTGGGTAACGATAAGATACAACGAAATGATGGATTTGCTTCCATTACTCAAGAAACAGGATATTTCAACGGACAACTTATGCCTGGTACATCCAGCCTTTCGTTTTTCTCTTCTCTGAAATGGGAACAAGTAGAAGAATTGGATTTTGGTTTGGACTTTACTATCCTGAATAACCGTTTATCGGGAGAACTTGATTATTACAAACGTATAACAAAAGATGCCGTGTTCTTGAAAAGCCTTCAGGCAGGAGCCGGATCATTATTAATGAATAACGGTGAGATCCAAAACTCGGGTGTAGAAGTATCTCTAAACTGGGATGATAAGATCGGGCGTGATTTTACTTATAATGTTGGTGTAAATATGTCGACTTTGAAAAATAAGGTCACTCACCTTGATGGTTTGGATCGCATAATTACATCCGGGGACTATGGACGTATCAGACAGATTGGTCAGACAGTAGACTCTTACTATGGATATGTAATGGAAGGTATTTATCAGAATCAGGCAGAAATTGATAATGATAAAACTTTAACAGATATTGCCAGCAAACCGGTTCCGGGAGATATTAAGTTTAAAGACATAGATGGCGACGGAAAACTGACAGACCAAGACAGAACATTGCTCGGTTCTCCACTGCCTAAGTTCTTCTTGGGTGGTAATCTCGGGTTCACCTACAAGGCTTTTGACTTTAGTACTGCATTCCAAGGACAGTTTGGTCATAAGATCCTGAATCAGAAACGGTTCTTAAGACAAAAACAAACTGATATAAATTTCGACGAAGATATCGTTAAAAACCGTTGGACAGGTGAAGGCTCTACAAACAAATATGTATCAGGCGCAGCTTTGGGACATACATGGACATATAGCCGCTTCAACTCATTCTTTGTTGAAAGTGCCAATACATTTACGATTCAGAATATACAGTTGGGATATACTTTCCAGAATATTTTCCCTCAGAGTGGAAACAAATCTAGCTTAAGAGTAAGTTTTACGGCAGAAAGACCATTCAACTTCTTCTCCTATAATGGATTTACTACAGACGTGGCTGATGGAATAGATAACGATGTTTATCCTTTAACCTCAACTTACAGTATTGGTTTCAGATTGGTATATTAATTAAAGAAATAAGAAATTATAGTTATGAAATTTTATATATACATTATATCAGCATTATTGTTATTAAGCAGTTGTAGCGACTGGCTAAATAAGGAACCCGAAAATGTATTAGATGTCGAGGGGCTTGATTATACTCTGACCGAAAATATGAACCAGCCGCTAATCGGTATCTATGCACGTATGCGTGGAGGAAGTGGACTTAGTTTCTGGGGAAGACTTGGCCTACTGAGCGTAAGAGGTGATGATATAAATAAAGGTTCTTCACCTTCCGATCAGGGAGAGTTAAACTATGCAAAGTCATTCGAATACAATCAGCTTGGTGGATATTGGGCATTAAACTCATCATGGACAGGATTATACAATTTGGTGTTGAGTTGTAACTCTGCTTTGGTAGACCTGAATAGATATAACGAGTATACAACAACTGAGGCGGATAAAAAACTGAATACTCAATATCAGGCAGAGGTACGTTTTATCAGAGCTTTTGCTTATTTTCAGATAACCAGATTCTGGGGCGATGCATTGCTTGTTACCGATAACAAAGAAGTATTAGGTACACTTAATGTTACCCCTCGGGCTGATATCTACAAGTTTATTAATGATGAGATGGATTTCTGTGAAGCCAATCTTCCGGCTTTACGTCCTAACGAAATGCCTCTGAAAGGTCAGGTTACTAAATATACAGCTCTGGCACTGAGGGCAAAAGCAAACTCTGATATCAACAATTGGGATGCTGTACTATCTGCAACAAATGAGATTATCAACAGTAACAAGTTTGAGCTCTATCCCGATTTTTATGATTATTTCAAAAAGCCGGGATGCTTATCAAACGAAAATCTATTCGAACTACAATACGGTTTGGTTGGTAGCACAGCAATAGAGTCTGATGCGTGGTTTGCATTCCAAGGTCCAAGAAATGGATTTGTAGGAACAAATATTGAAGGGGGCTGGGGCTTCATGGTTCCTAGTGCTTCTTTAGAAAAACTATTCCAAGACAGGGGTGAGACCGTACGTAAAGAAACTACTTTCTTGTATGCGGGATCTACAACCAAGGAAGGGGATGTGCTAAAACCAAGTACAGCAGCAGACGGAAACGATAGAGTATTTAATGGAAAAGTGTATCTGCCTAGCACTCAGCTTCCGGAAGGAAGAACAGGGTATGGATTTGGTAATAACATCCGTGTGATGAGATATGCAGACATCCTTCTATTGAATGCCGAAGCAAAAGTTCGTAAAAATGAAAATGGGGATGCTCCTTTCAACTTGGTGAGAACCAGAGCAAAAATGCCAACATTGACTAATGTTACATTGGATCAGATTTTGGAAGAAAGACGAGTTGAATTAGCGTGCGAATGGGGCGAACGATTCTTCGATCTTGTTCGTACAGGTAAGGCTGCCGGAACACTTCCTGGATTTACCGAAGGTAAGTCCGAATTTTATCCGATACCTCAAGCTCAAAAAGATTTGAATCCAAATCTTAAATAAGAAACTATCAGGAGAGGATACTCAGTACTTGAAAAGGTGCTGGGTATTCGTCTCTTCTTGTACTGAATATATTGTAATGTGTAAGTTTTTATTATCAACGTAAATGCCATATCATGAAATTAAGAATTATTTTCTGTCTGTTAGTTATAAGATGTTTATCTGCTCCCGCGCAAGAACCGGAATACGATCACATTTTTTTTGACAATGGTTTGATGACAGGGCGTTACTATTACAGTAGAGCCGATTATACATCTCCTAGCTATATCCAGAATATAGAAAATAAACTACCTGTATCCGAAAAGGAATACTTTACAGCAAAAAACTCACTGCTATTAAACTATGTGTCTGCACCTAATGGAAGCTGGTCGGCGTCGATTCTTTATCATGATTGGCGGGGAAAAGACTTTGTGAAAGAGGGTAAATCTCTGGACTTTAAATTATTTGTCAAATCGGGAACAGAAGCAGAAGAATTACCTCTTATTGCCATAGGTGCTATTAACAAGAAAGAAACAACTACATCGTCCTTTATCAACTTTAACGACTATATATCTCAATTCAAACAAGAGGAATGGGTATCAGTATCCATCCCTCTATCTGAATTTAAAAATTTAAGCTACACAAATACAAAAGAAATAAAAGAAGTTCTTTTCAAACAAAATTCACAAGACGGAAAAGAGCATACTTTATATATAGATCAGGTAGAATTAAGTCCTATCCAAAAACCTGTTTCAAACGTGATAGTCCCGGCGATAAAAGCAAAGGCCTATGAGCGTCATGTAGACTTGTGGTGGGATAAATCAGGGTTGAAAAATATAAAATATATAAAAATATATCGCTCCGAAGATGGGAGAGAGTTCAAGCAGGTAGGCATACAATATCCTTATACAGGACGTTATGCAGATTTCACAAACGAACCTAATAAGACATTCAGCTACCGCATTGCTTGTGTAAATTATGACTACTCCGAATCACAACTATCTAATATCGTAGAAGCAACAACCCGCTATATGACTGACGAGCAACTCTTGGATATGGTGCAGGAAGCCTCGTTCAGATATTATTGGGATGGTGCAGAACCAAATTCAGGGCTAGCCCTCGAAAATATTCCGGGACGCAGAAATATGATTGCAACAGGAGCTTCGGGTTTTGGGATGATGGCAATTGTAACCGGTGTAGAGAGAGGATATATCACTCGGGAGGAAGCCATACAACGGTTCAAAAAAATAGTCGCATTTCTCGACAAAGCCGAAACTTTTCATGGAGGTTATGCTCATTTTATAGATGGAACAACAGGTAAAGTGGAACCATTTTTCGGAATGCGTGACAATGGAGCCGATATGGTAGAAACATCCTTTTTGTTTCAAGGGCTATTAACAGCCCGTCAATACTTTGACAAGAACAGTGATGATGAGAAATACATTAGAAATACAATCACCAAACTGTGGAAAAATATAGAATGGGATTGGTTCAAAAAGACAAAAGATAGTAAATATTTGTATTGGCACTGGTCTCCCGACCAGGAATGGGTGATAAACCACAATCTTATCGGCTGGAACGAGACAATGATAACTTATTTGCTGGCAATAGCCTCACCAACCCACGGTATAGGCAAAGACATGTATTATTCGGGATGGGCTAGTCAGGAAAAGCTGGCGCAGGATTATCGTGTCGACTGGGGACAAACACGTGATGGGGCAATGTACTCTAACGGAAATACATATTTCGGAGTAAAGCTCGATGTGGGAGTGTCTAATGGTGGGCCATTGTTTTTCATTCACTATTCATACTTGGGGCTTGATCCGCACAAGATAAAAGATAAATATGTTTCTGAAAATTACTTCGAGAACTTTCGGAATATAGCTCTTATAAACTACCGTTACTGTGTAGAGAATCCTAAAAAGAATATCGGATATGGAGCAGATAATTGGGGTCTTACGGCGAGTGACGGACCTTGGGGTTATCGTGCCGCCGAACCGGTAGATCATCAGGATGTGGGAACGATGGCACCGACAGGGGCTTTGGCTTCATTCCCTTATCTGCCAGAGCAATCGATGGCGGCATTGAAGAATTATTATCGTAATTATGGTTCTTTCTTGTGGGGTGAATATGGTTTCCGTGATGCGTTCAATCTGAACGAGAATTGGTGTGCTAACATTTATATGGGGCTTAACCAAGCTCCGGTAACGGTGATGATAGAGAATTACCGTACAGGACTTATTTGGAATTTGTTTATGAAAGATCCCGATGTTCAGCGAATGGTAAAAGAAGTGTTTATTAAATAAATTGAAGATGAGATTGAATTGGATTACATCTTTTGCTTTGCTCTGTCTGCTTATATTTACGGGCTGTGGTAAAGACAAAGATCAGAGGGATGCTGAGGTGGATAAATTTGTTGATGACTTGCTTAGCCGAATGACTTTGGAAGAAAAAATCGGGCAAACGGTTTTATATACCAGCGGTTATGATGTTATAACAGGCCCCACAGTTGACCCAAACTACAAAGAATACCTCAAGAAAGGAATGGTTGGAGGTATCTTTAATGCTGTTGGTGCGGACTATACACGTAGTCTGCAAAAAATAGCTGTCGAAGAAACCCGTTTAGGTATTCCTCTCATCTTTGGTTACGATGTGATCCATGGACAGCGAACTATCTTTCCTATTCCTTTTGCCGAATCATGCAGTTGGGATCTCGAAGCTATGGAACGTTCTGCTAGAATTGCCGCTTCCGAGGCTACAGCCGAAGGTATAAACTGGATATACGCTCCGATGGTCGATATCTCTCGTGATCCTCGTTGGGGACGTGTAGCCGAAGGTGCGGGTGAGGATGTTTATTTAGGCTCGTTAATTGCAGCAGCACGTGTAAAAGGGTTTCAAGGGGATAATCTATCGGCTGTAAATACTGTAGTTGCCTGTGTGAAGCATTATGCTGCTTATGGGGCGACTATGGCAGGGAGAGATTACAATACGGTGGATATGTCTCTCAATGAACTGTGGAATACATATCTTCCTCCATTCAAGGCTGCACTCGATGCCGGATGTGGTACGATAATGACCTCATTCAATGATTTGAACGGAATACCAGCCACAGGGAATAAATACTTGCTGAAGGACATTCTTCATGATAAATGGAATTTCAATGGATTTGTAGTTACAGACTATACCTCTATCAATGAAATGATACCGCACGGATATGCTAAAGACGAGAAGCATTCTGCTGAAATAGCGATGAATGCCGGTGTAGATATGGACATGCAGGGAGGTGTGTATATGAATCATCTGAAAACTCTTATAGATGAAGGAAAAGTTTCGGAGAAAGATGTAACCGAGGCGGCTCGGGCAATTCTGAAAATAAAATATAAGTTAGGACTGTTTGAAGATCCGTATCGATATTGTGATGCCAACAGAGAGAAGACCGATATTCTCACACCTGCAAATAAAGAGGCTGTCCGGGACATGGCACGCAAATCGATGGTTCTCTTAAAGAATGACAAGCAAACTTTACCATTGAAAGAAAATAAGAGAATAGCACTGATTGGCCCTTTGGCGAAAGATAAGTATGAAATATTGGGTTGTTGGTCTGCAATGGGAAATCGTGATACGATTCCTGTAAGTGTGTATGATGGTTTGGTTGAAGCCATCGGTAAAGACAAAATCTCTTATGCCAAAGGCTGCGATATACAGAGTGATGATACGAAAGGGTTTGCCGAAGCTGTTAGAGTAGCTTCCGCTTCTGATGTTGTGGTGATGGTGATGGGCGAGTTTCATAATATGTCGGGAGAAAATAATTCCCGCACAAACTTATCACTTCCCGGTGTTCAATTGGATTTACTCAAAGCGATAAAAAAGACCGGAAAGCCTGTGGTTCTTGTATTGATGAATGGACGACCGTTGACTATAAACTGGGAAAAGGATAATCTGGATGCAATCTTAGAGGCTTGGTTTCCCGGTACAATGGGAGGCGCAGCTATTGCTGATGTGCTCACAGGGAAATATAATCCGTCAGGAAAGCTAACAATGACATTCCCTCAGAATGTAGGACAAATACCTTTATTCTATAATCACAAGAATACGGGTCGTCCTTATGATCCCAATGTCGCTCAGTTTGCGTATGGATCTCGTTATTGGGATGTTTCTAACGAGCCTCTTTATCCATTTGGATATGGACTGAGCTATACAACATTTACCTATTCAGACTTAACGTTAGCGTCAAAAGAGATAACAAGAGACAGTCCGCTTAAAGTAAGTGTAAAACTTACCAACTCGGGCGAATATGACGGAGAGGAAGTTGTACAGCTTTACACGCGTGATCTGGTAGGAAGCGTTACGCGCCCTGTGAAAGAATTGAAAGGATTCAAAAAAGTATTCTTGAAAGCCGGCGAGTCGAAAGTAATAGACTTTACCTTATCTGTGAATGATTTGAGATTCTATAACTCACAGCTTGAGTATGTCTACGAGCCGGGAGACTTCCATCTTTTTGTGGGCGGAAGTTCGGATACGAAATTAAAAACAGAATTTACATTAAAATAGCAATATGAAGAAACTTATTACAACTGTTTTGCTTGGGTGTACCCTGATCGCTAATGCACAGCAGAACCAAAACACAAAAATGGATCGTTTTGTAGATGATCTGATGAGCAAAATGACTATTGAGGAGAAAATAGGTCAGCTCAACTTGCCCGGTTCGGGAGATATTGTAACAGGACAGGCAAAGAATAGCGATATTGCAGGCAAGATTAAAAAAGGACTTGTTGGAGGCCTTTTCAATATAAAAGGTGTTGAAAAAATAAAAGATGTGCAACGAGTTGCCGTCGAAGAAAGCCGTTTAGGGATTCCTCTTATTTTTGGGATGGATGTTATTCACGGATACGAAACGGTGTTTCCAATTCCATTGGGGTTGTCTTGTTCTTGGGACATGGATGCTGTTGAAAAATCAGCACGTATAGCAGCGATCGAGGCCAGTGCCGATGGTATCTGCTGGACATTTAGCCCGATGGTGGATATATCGAGAGATCCTCGCTGGGGACGTGTATCCGAAGGCAATGGCGAAGACCCTTATTTGGGAGGACAAATAGCCAAAGCTATGGTAAGAGGTTATCAGGGAGTAGGAGACAAAACGTTTACGACTAACAATCAGATTATGTCGTGTGTAAAGCATTATGCTCTGTATGGAGCGGGAGAAGCCGGACGTGATTATAATACGGTAGACATGAGTCGCCAACGCATGTATAATGAATATTTCTATCCATATCAGGCAGCAGTAGATGCGGGAGTAGGTAGCGTAATGGCATCATTCAACGAAGTAGACGGAGTTCCGGCTACAGGCAACAAATGGCTGATGACAGACGTGTTGCGCAAACAATGGGGATTCAATGGGTTTGTGGTAACAGACTTTACAGGGATCAACGAAATGGTAGATCATGGTATCGGCGATTTGCAAACCGTATCGGCTCGTGCACTTCGTGCAGGTATCGACATGGATATGGTTGGTGAAGGTTTTCTTACAACTTTGAAGAAGTCGTTAGATGATGGGAAGATAACCGAAGCAGATATAAATAGGGCATGTCGTCTTATCCTTGAAGCAAAATATAAGTTAGGATTATTTACCGACCCTTATAAATATTGCGATGTGAGCAGGGTAAAGAAAGAAATATATACACCCGAACATCGTGCTCTTGCCCGTAAGATAGCAGCAGAAAGCTTTGTTTTGCTCAAAAATGACAATGTGTTGCCTTTGAGTAAAAAGGGCACGATTGCTGTTGTTGGGCCATTAGGAAATACCCGTGAAAATATGCCCGGGACATGGAGTGTAGCGGCAGATTTCAATAAAGCGACAACAGTAGTTGACGGACTAAAAGCGGTGGTTGGCAACAAAGCGAATGTAGTATATGCAAAGGGTAGTAATTTAACTACCGACCCCGTACTGGAGCAGAGAGCAACTCTTTTTGGAAGGGACTTGCAGCGTGATGGACGTACAGAAGAAGAATTAAGAAATGAAGCATTACAAATTGCAAAGAACGCGGATGTAATTATAGCTGCATTGGGCGAATCGTCAGAATATAGCGGCGAGTCGAGCAGTCGTTCCGAAATTGGTATTCCTGATATTCAACAACGCTTGTTAAAGGAATTATTGAAAACAGGAAAACCTGTCATTTTAGTATTGTTTACAGGTCGTCCGTTGACTCTTACATGGGAAAAAGAAAATGTTCCTGCAATACTCAATGTGTGGTTTGGCGGAACCGAAGCAGCTTATGCAATTGGAGATGTTCTGTTTGGAGATGTAAATCCGAGTGGAAAGCTTACTACCACATTTCCTCAGAATGTAGGACAAATACCATTATATTACAATCATAAAAATACAGGTCGCCCATTAGCCGACGGTAAATGGTTCGAAAAATTCCGCAGCAATTATCTCGACGTATCAAATGATCCTTTGTATCCGTTCGGGTTTGGACTTAGCTACAGTAAATTCGACTATAGTGATGTGAAACTTAGTTCGACACAGATAGATGCAAATGGAGAATTAACGGCGAGTGTGACAGTAACGAATAAGACTAAAGTAGACGGAGCGGAAGTAGTGCAACTCTATATTCGCGATGTTGTGGGAAGTGTAACCCGTCCGGTAAAAGAACTAAAAGGTTTTGAGAAAGTTTTCATCAAAGCGGGAGAATCTAAGACAGTCGATTTTAAGATAACACCCGAAATGTTGAAGTTCTATAACTATGATCTTAACTTTGTTTTCGAACCCGGAGACTTTGATGTAATGATTGGGGGCAATAGCCGTGATGTGAAAAATGCAAGATTTACGTTGAAATAATGAATCTTATGAAAATAATACAGGCTATTTTTGTCTCCGGACTTGCTCTCTGTCTATTAAACTGTGCTAATAATAAAGATAAAAGTGTCGCAGAGGAAGCTTCTGCAATATCTGATGAAGCATTAATAGATACGGTACAGCGGAAGACATTCCAATATTTCTGGGATGGGGCAGAGCCTATGAGCGGTATGGCTCGTGAACGTTTCCATGTCGATGGAGACTATGGCAAATATGACAAAAATACGGTGACATCAGGTGGTAGTGGTTTTGGGATAATGGCTATTATCTCCGGCATAGAGCGAGGATATATCACCAGAGCACAAGGCTTAGAAAGATTTAATAAGATAATTGGTTTTCTCGAAAAAGCTGACTCATTTCAAGGTGTATTTCCTCACTGGTGGAATGGAGAAACAGGTAAAGTAGTAGGGTTCAGTGATAAAGACAATGGTGGAGATTTGGTGGAAACATCATTCCTTTTTCAAGGTCTTCTTGCTGTACATCAATACTATATAAACGGAACAGATGAAGAAAAATCTCTAGCCGCACGTATCGATAAGCTTTGGAAGGCTGTAGACTGGAATTGGCATCGCAATGGTACAAACCAATTGTACTGGCATTGGAGTCCTGAGCATTCTTGGGAAATGAATTTCTCTATACATGGTTATAATGAATGTCTTATAACATTTATTCTTGCCGCTTCATCTCCTACTCATGGTGTTCCTGCAAGTGTGTATGAGCAAGGATGGGGAGAGAATGGAAAGATTATCGGCCCGCATGAGGTAGAAGGTTACAAGTTGAATATGCGTTATCAAGGTACAGAGGTAGGGCCTTTGTTCTGGGCACATTATTCTTTCTTAGGCTTAGACCCAAGAGGACTAAAGGATAAGTATGCAGATTATTTTGAAGAAATGAAAAATTATACGCTGATAAACAGGGCGTATTGCATCCGAAATCCGAAAGGATATAAAGGTTATGGTGATGACTGTTGGGGGCTGACTGCCAGCTATTCGGTAAAAGGATATGCGGCTCATGAGCCAACCGAAAGAGGAGATCTTGGCGTGATAACGCCTACTGCCGCACTATCTTCTATTGTTTACACTCCCGAAGAGTCGATGAAAGTGATGAGGAAGCTCTATGGCATGCGAGATAAATTGATGGGGCCTTACGGTTTTTATGACGCCTTTAGTGAAACTGACAACTGGTATCCCCAGAAGTATTTGGCAATAGATCAGGGTACAACTGTGGTAATGCTCGAAAATTACCGAACAGGATTATTGTGGAATCTGTTTATGAGTCATCCGGATGTTCAAAACGGACTGAAGAAACTGGGATATGAATCCCCTCATTTGAAGTAATGTGTTATTTTAAGATATGAAAAGATTAAGTATATTATTGTTATTTATTACATCGACTTTCTGGCTGTCGGCGCAGCAAAAAACATATTGTAATCCTATCAATATTGATTATGGATATGGCCCTATTCCCAACTTTCTGACTTGGGGAAAGCATCGTGCCACGGCAGATCCTGCAATTGTGAATTATAAAGGAGATTACTATCTGTTTTCTACCAATCAAACAGGGTATTGGTGGAGTAGCGATATGTCTGACTGGCATTTTGTGTCACGTCATTTTCTTACACAAGAGGCTATTGACAATACGCCAAACAAGTGGGACGATCTTTGTGCCCCAGCAGCATGGGTACAAGGCGACTCGCTCTGTGTGTTCGGTTCTACTTATTCTCGCCTTTTTCCTATTTGGGTGAGTACCAATCCCAAAGGAAATGAGTGGAGTAAAGCCGTAGAGCGATTCGATATCGGGGGCTGGGATCCGGCTTTCTTTGTTGACGACGACGAGCGTCTTTATATGTATAACGGGAGTAGCAACGTATATCCATTGTATGGCATAGAACTCAAACGCAGTAATTTTCAACCCATAGGAACACGCAAAGAACTCTTGCTGCTTGATGATGAGCGCATCGGTTGGCATCGGTTTGGAGAACATATGGATAATACTTTCCTAAAGCCGTTTATGGAAGGTGCATGGATGACAAAGCATAATGGAAAATATTACCTGCAATGGGGTGGTCCGGGGACAGAATTTAGTCACTATGGAGATGGTGTAGCAGTCAGTGACAGTCCTCTAGGCTACTTTGAGCATGTATCTCTCCCGCTAAGTATGAAGGCCGGAGGTTTTATAAGAGGTGCGGGACATGGAGCTACATTTCAGGACAATTGGAAGAATTACTGGCATACCTCCACAATGGTGATTAATGTAAAAAATAATTTTGAGCGTCGCATCGGTATCTGGCCTGCCGGATTCGATAAAGATGATGTCATGTATTGTAATACTGCATTTGGAGACTATCCTCACTATTTGCCAAATAGTGAAGCAGATCATTTGCAGAGCCGATTTACAGGTTGGATGCTGTTGAACTATAATAAGCCGGTGCGAGTGTCATCTACCCTTGGGGCTTTTTATGCAAATAACATAGTCGACGAAAACGTCAAAACATATTGGAGTGCTCAGACAGCGAACAAAGGAGAATGGCTGATCTCCGATCTGGGGCAAATTTCTACTGTACATGCTATACAGATTAATTATGCCGATCAGGATGTAGAGCTTATGGGCAAGCAAATAGGAACATATCACCAGTATATGGTTTATTATTCTTTGGATGGGAAGAAGTGGAGCGTGCTGATTGATAAAAGTAAAAATCAGAAAGATGTGCCTCACGATTATGTGGAGTTGACAAAGCCTGTTGAGGCTCGTTATCTGAAACTTGAAAATATACATATGCCGACCGGTAAATTTGCAATATCAGGATTCAGAGCTTTTGGATTGGGAAAAGGTGATAAGCCCAAAGCAGTGGAAGACTTCATTGTTTTACGTTCAGATATGACAGACAAACGTAACGGGTGGCTGAAGTGGAAACCTGTAGACGGAGCTTATGCTTATAATATATACATCGGGCAAGAGCCAGATAAACTCTATAACTGTGTAATGGTATATAATGTAAATGAATACTATTATCCGGGTATGGATAAAACAAAGCCTTATTATTTTGCGATAGAGGCTATCAATGAGAACGGCACATCTGAGTGGACTAGGGCTCAGGCTTTATAAAGGATTTTTTGGTAGTTTTAGTTGTAACTAAAAAACACTCGTAGTGATTTATGCGCTACGAGTGTTTTGTTTTTAGATCAAATCAATTATTATTTACTTTGTAATATATATAAAGAATCGAAAAAATAGCATTAGATAATAAAAAGTAAAGATTGTAATAACTATCTTGAAAAATAAATCTTTACTTCGTAAGGTAATACTCTTAAAGAAGAAAAGATGGAAATATTATCTAAAATATTAATAGGTCTTGTAGCTCTTGAACATATCTATATTCTTTGGATCGAGATGTTTGCATGGACAACAAAAGGTCGTTCAACTTTCAAAAGTATTCCCGATGAATTGTTCGAGAAAACAAAAGGATTGGCTGCTAATCAAGGTCTATACAATGGTTTTCTTGTCGCCGGGCTTATCTGGTCACTGTTGATTGGAGATTCTGATTGGAGTCATAATATAGCATTGTTCTTTCTTAGTTGTGTTGCTATTGCAGGCATTTATGGCGCTGTCACTGCTCAAAAATCGATCTTTTTCAAGCAGGCAGTACCTGCTCTGATTGCAATTATTATTTTATTATTGAAATGATTCTGGGCTATGCATGAACAACTGATCAATGATATTTCAATTAGGTATAAAATACAATCACAAGACATAGAACTGTGTAAAACACTTTTTCAGCTAGTATTGATGCCAAAGAACAGAATTTTGGAAGAAGAAGGAAAAATTCCTCAGCATTTATATTATATCATATCGGGATTTATGCGCCTGTTTTATTATAACGATAATGGAGATGAAGTTACTACGCATCTCAATTGTCCTCACGGTTTCTTCACTGCCTTTTCAGATTTTATAAACCAAACAAAAGCTTCGGTAAATGTAGAGACTGTTACCGAATGCGAACTACTTCGTATAACTAAACCGGATTATGATAAATTGATAAGTATAAGTACGTTTTGGAAAGATTATGGGATGCAGGTTTTGCAGGAGTCGGTAGTCTATAATGAAGAGCGGTCTAAAGATTTGGCAACCTTATCAGCCGAACAACGTTATCTTAAACTAATGAAATCTTATCCGAACATTATTCAGAATGTTCCATTGCAATATATCGCCTCCTTCCTTGGTATAAAACCGGAAAGTCTTAGCCGTATAAGACGAAATCTGATTAACTAACAAAAGTCAAGTGTAATTGATTTTACGATTCCGAATTTTGTGTCATAATTATTAAATATAAAACAATGACACAGAAGAATATCGTTTTAGTTACCGGAGCAAACGGACATTTAGGAAATAACTTAGTAAGACTTTTAATTGCCAAAGGATATCAAGTAAGAGCATCTGTCCGCAATATCAAGAATACAAAACCATTCGAGGGGCTTGATTGCGAAGTGGTACAGGCAGATATAACCGATAAGAACTCAATGCTTCAGGCTTTGCGTGGCGTTGATACTTTTTATGCGGTAGGAGCCGTCTTTAAGCTGTGGGCAAAAGATCCGCAAAAAGAAATTTACGATGTGAATATGAATGGCTGCAAAGTCATGATAGAAGCAGCAGCCCGAGCCGGAGTAAAGCGAATTGTGTATGTCAGTTCCATTGCCGCATTAGATTACACAAAAGGAATACCAATCAATGAAGAATCAGGTTACAATCCCGACCGTAGGGATATGTATTATAACTCAAAAAATGATGCGGAGAAACTCGCTTTCGAATTAGCAAAGAAGCATGATATAGAATTGGTTGCTGTATTACCTTCAGCCATGATAGGGGGCGTGATAGCAGACCGCTTGAGTAATTCGAATGAAATATTAAAGGCGATATTGAACAATAAATTGCCTATCGAAACCAAGATAACCCTCAACTGGATAGATGTAAATGACGTGGCAGAAGGTTGTGTTTTGGCTGCAACGAAGGGTAAGTCGGAAGAACGATATATCTTGGCGAATGAAAAATGTATGACTATTACTGAGTCAATCAAATTGGCTGATGAATTGTTTCCGCAACTGAGGCTTAAAAAGCCGATACCTGTTCCTCGGTTTGTCCTTTATTTATTCGGTGCTCTGTTAGGATTTGGTGCTAAAATATCTGGGAAAGCTCCTGCTATGACTACCAAAGAAGTGAATATGTTTTATGGGTTGGTACAGGATTTTGATATATCTAAATCCCGAAGAGAGCTCGGTTTTAGTCCGAAGTCTTCTAAGCAAGCTTTGAAATCGGCTTTGTTGTATATGTGGGAAGAAAGAGAAAGATTATTAAAGTAATTATATAATAAAACTTGTTATAATTTAATCTAAAATCGGTCGAGATTGTTGTATATGGTAAAAGCAATAAATATGAGTATATACAATTTTACCGTAAAGGATAGTAAAGGGAATGATGTTCCTTTATCCAACTATAAAGGGAAGGTGCTGCTAATAGTTAATACTGCAACAGCATGTGGTTTCACCCCACAGTATAAAGATTTGCAGGACTTATACCTTAAGTATAAAGATCAGGGGTTCGAAATATTGGACTTTCCCTGCAATCAGTTCGGGAAACAGGCTCCGGGAACAAATGAAGAGATTACCTCGTTTTGTGAGATGAAGTATAAAACGACATTTACCACTTTTGGAAAGATTGACGTAAATGGAGAGAATGCCGATCCTCTGTATAAATATCTGAAGGAAAATAGTAAAGGATTTTTAGGCGATTCTATAAAATGGAATTTTACTAAATTCCTGATTGATAGGGAAGGGAATATCGTTGATCGTTATGCTCCAATAACCAATCCATCAAAAATCTCAGGCACGATCGAAAAACTATTAGAAAAATAATATATGCGATTATGGTCTTTACATCCTATGTATCTTGATTCGGCAGGGCTTAATGCCTCCTGGCGTGAGGGCTTATTAGCTAAGAATGTGCTTTTAGGGAATACAAAAGGTTATACGAATCATCCTCAGTTGATTCGTTTTAAGAATAGCCCCGATCCCAATCTTTATATTGATGCCTTCCTTACTGAAATATATAAAGAGGCTGTAAGACGAAACTATAATTACAGTAAGGAAAAGATCCGTCTCATTGAAAATATACGACCAATCTCTGTAACAAAAGGACAGTTAGAATATGAATTTGAACATCTGAGAAGAAAACTTCAAAAACGAAACCCTGAGTTATTCGATAAATTACCAACATTGGCTAACTTAAATCCACATCCTTTGTTTAAAACGATAGATGGAGACGTTGAGGAATGGGAGGTTATAATGTAATATGAGTATAGTGTAACAATTCCATTGTTTGATTTATACGATATAGACTCTTGCAATGGTTCAATAGTCATAAAAAAATGCAGGCATTGTAAAATGCCTGCATTTTTTAAATTGAATATTAGAACTTTTCTTTATGCTTCTTAACTTCGTCTACTAGTTTCGAAAAAGATTTATCCCTTTTACGTCTTTCATGTTCCGAAGTAGAAAAATGCCAAGCTTCTCTCCTTAGTTTCAGATAGCTCTCATAAACTTTACGGTCTAATGTCCCATTATTTACTGCTTCTAAAACTGCACAGCCGGGTTCGTTTGTATGCTCACAGTCTTTAAAACGACACAGCCCTTCATAGTCAGAAATTTCAAGCATTCCCGAAAGTGAGTCCGGATTTTCAATAGCCAATCCAAATTCTCGAACACCCGGAGTATCAATTAGTACCCCTGATCCTTTCATCAATACCATTTCCCGACGTGTTGAAGTGTGCCTTCCTTTTCCTGTTGACGAACTTATATCGGATGTTAGCAATATTGATTCTTCGCAAAGTGCATTCACCAGAGAACTTTTACCAACACCCGAAGAGCCGACAAAAACAACTGTTTCACCTGCTGCTATGAACTCACGTAGCTGAATAATTGTTTGAGGTTGGTGGATACTTGTAAACAATACAGGCATCCGATCGGCAATGTGTTTGATAGCGTTGCTTATATTCTCTTTCTCAAACTCTAAATCAGCTTTGTTGAGTACCAATACCGGGCTGATGTTTCCCTCCACTATCTGAGCCATAAAACGTTCAGCCCGACGGACATTGAAATTATCATCCAAACTTTGTACAATAAAAGCTTTGTCAACGTACGCCGCAATGGCTTGTTTGTCAGATGCTGTTCCACTTTTCTTTCGAAACAAGGTTCGTTCTCGTGGTAGCATATCAACTATAATCCCTTTCTGGTCATCGAACGGTTGAAAAATTACCCAATCGCCCACACAAGGCAAATCGAAAGTTGATCTACCAAACATCATATTTCCTGTCAGTTCACATTGGAACATCCCATTCTCAGAGATAACCTCATAGCATGTCCGATGGACTATAGATACCCGTCCGTGAGGCAACGCTTTATGGACTGATTCTTGTTTTAGTTGGCTTAATTTATCGCTCCAGCCATGAGTATTTAGATCAATCATAGCTTTATCTTTTTTGCAATGAAAAATGTATAGCCATAGAATTCTTTATACTTGCTGTATAATTCTGCTTCGTAGCGTTGAGATGCAACCAGGTCTTCAGCAGCTTTATTTCCTGCATATTTATTCAGGAAAACTTCTTCAGCATTAGCTTTAGGAGCAAAATAATACTTTGTCCAACACGTTTCGGGTAAAATAAATGTAGCCACAGGGAGATATCCTGCCCGGTGTATTTTGGCTACCTGATTAGGAATCGTATCTATTTCAGGATATGAATTCATCCAGAAATCATTTATTTCGGCCGGACGTTCGTCTGTAAACCATGAACTCTCAGAGATAGCCAAATATCCACCTGTTTTCAAATATTTACGCCATTCGTTCAACCCTCGTTCAAAGCCAATATTATAAATGGCTCCTTCTGACCAAATCAGGTCTAACTCCTCATTCTGAAAAGGAAGATTATCCATTGAGCCTACAATCCCTTTCACTCTGTCTTGCATGCCTAGCTGCTTTGCATTGCGATTCAGAATATTGATAAAGTCGGGAAATAAATCCAGTGCAGTAATCTTTCCTTCAACATGCTTGGCAAGTGTCATGGTCTGCCCTCCTGTACCACAGCCAATGTCGGCAATAAGGGATTTGTCGGTTAGGTTATCAATAAAGCGAAGGGCTGTTAGTGTTGCATCGGTACTACCGGGTCCCTGACGTTCCATGCTAGAGAAAAATTCGCAGATTAAATTAAAATCGAAATCGTGAATTGTTTTATTTTCGTTATTCATTTCGTTATTTGTATTAGCGCACATATGCAAGCATGACAATGCTATAGCACTATTGTACGCAGATTAAAATTAAATTATAATAATATGAATATTCCTCTCAAAAAGGTTTATTTGAGAGTAAACGAAAGGACAATCTGTTTTGAAAGTACAGATTGTTTACAATACCAAATCCGATTTATGTAAAATCTTAGTCATCCGACAAAGATATATAAATATTCAATTATAAATAAAAAAACTGTTCCGGAAGTGATGATTTGATATAAAATCACTCCGGAACAAAGTTTTTCGTCTAATGTTTACTAAAAATTCACTTACCACCAATTATTACCGTTATCTACGGATTGAGCTATTGTTGATTCAGGCTTTTGTGTATTTATTTTTTTCTGTTCTTTGTATACTGTCTTTGCTCCAGGTATAGGAGAGCTTTTTGGGGGTATATTCGTCTCTTCAGTAAGAAGCTCTCGGGTTTTAGAAATCTTTTTGTCTCCTATAATTTTTTCAGCTTCTATAAGCTTTATAGCTAACATTGAAACTTCTACTTTTGGAGTGAATGATACCGACCCATTAATTCTGCATCCTGTTTCCATAATAGCCTTTTTTGCCATAATTGAGCCTTCTATAACAGCCGAACTACTAATTTGTATGGTGTTCGTGCAAAACACATTCCCTTTAACTAACCCCCCGATTGTACAATCGGTAGCAGTTATGTTTCCATCAATAGTCGCAGTAGGATCTACTATGGCCCTATCTTTTACAAAAAAGTTCCCTTTTTGCATTCCTGTAAAGCAAAATCCACCTAAAACAACTTTGTCCTGATTTGATACAGCTATTTCTTCTGCTGTTTCTTTTTCTATAGGTTTGGCTTTTTTTCGTTTGATGAAAAACATTCTTTTATTCTCTATTAATACTATTCTCCTGCGAAATTTGTCACTACAGTTGTTGCATTGCCTATATCAATACCAAGGGCCGATTTTGGCCTGCCGCTTACACGTAAAGAGTTGAGAGCATATCCTTTGCTTGCCAGTGTTTCCGGATTATCCAATACCGTTATCTCTGTGAAATGTCCAAATTCTGCAATAAAACAGTCTACTAACTCCTGATAATACATTGCGCCCCCACATAAGTATATCCGATTTGTTTTCACAAGGTTGGAGTCATTGATAATGCTCCGTAGATTGGGCGATATCACTTCCTGATAGTAGGTCTGGATAACATTTTTACGGATCTCTCTTAAATCAACATTCTGACGATTTAAGAAGATATATCCTCGCTGAAAAGCATCGTCCAGCTGATTTACATTTCTCAACTCGAGATAATATTTACTCCTCAGTTCGTTAATCATTAGATTTACAGCATAGCGGATTCCGTGTGTACTTACCATTGCCTGTTCTACGATTCCCGAATCGGTGCTTAAGATAGATTCGAAAGTGCCAAAGCCGCAACTAAATACAAAAAAACTACCCGAAACATTGGGCTCTCCTTTGCGTATTGCAATTGTGCATCCTACAATTTCGGGAATGACTTCAACTTTTTGCACATCCAGCACAATTTTCTTTTTATTTCCTGCATTGTGGGTTGATGCATCATAGTCGAGTAAGTGCGTTTTTTTGAAGAATTCAACGGCTCTATCTCTATAAATATAATAGGTTGAGTAGGGGAAGCCTGTTGTAATTGTTAGCGGTTGTTCTATCTTGTCCTGTGCCAGCAGGATTGACGCTTTGGCAAGAAGCTGATAATCGATATCATCAGGAGAGGAGTTTATCAGTTTATGAGGTAACTGTCCTTCGTTCAAGGCTAGATCACCACAGATATACCATTTGTCATTGTGCTGAATCTTCAGACCATGAAGCAAATCTTTAGAGGTTTGGGACAAAACTGTGTTGTTGATCTCAATTAAACTCGGAAAGGATTGAATTTCATACATAGGTTTTTTTCAAAAAAGTGTTTAACAATTAAAAATTAGAATAATAGCATTATATGTTTTATATATTTCTTATAGTGAGGATGGCTTCATTATTATTTCGCCTTCATATATACCCCCCTCGTCCATACTCAGATTTTCTGTATTGAGTCTCCCTGTTATTTGTCCCGAACACTTTATTACTACAGCTTCGGAAGCTGATATGTCTCCTTCGATATGTCCAAAGACAATGAGTTTTTTTGTATTCACATTTCCTCTTATTGTCCCTGTCATTCCTATCACCACCGTTTCAGCTTGCTCAATGTTTCCTATTATAGTACCTTCGATACGAATCGCTCGGGTTTGCTTGATATTACCTCGAAGAGTAAAGCTTTCACAAATTACTGTCGGCATTAATGAGGCTAGATCATCCGGTTGATCGTTTCTTTGAGTTTGTTTTTTTATCATGATATACTATTCACTTATCTTCGTATATATAAAGAATAGGGATGCTCCCCGGACAAAGAATTGCTAGCACTAAATTAGAGTATAATCATGTAGTGGATCTAAAAAAGGGAGTGGGACAAAAAGGGGACAATTAAAAATATTATTGTACAATCGCTGTATGTGTCTGATTAATATATGTATATGGAAAGGGGAAAAGAGAGGCGGATGAATAAGGATGCTCTATCTAATAATACATTTTTAATAAAAGAACAGGGTTACCCAATGTTTGGATAACCCCGCTCTTTCGTTTTTTTATTCTATTCTTCGTCCAGTTAATCTATATATTTTGAATAAATGATACTAGGTTCGTATCTCGTTCAATCTCGAGTTTCTTTCGTAAACGCTGCCGTGCTTTTTTGAGTGCTTCCTCCGATTGGAATGTTATTTGTGCTATTTGTTTGTTCGTCATATTCAATTTCAGAAATACGCATAGCTTACGTTCGTTCTGAGTCAGCATTGGAAAATGGTCATTAAGATTTTTATAAAATGAAGGATGCACCTTTTGAAATAAAATCTCAAACTCTTCCCAGTTAGAATTATATGTCTGTGACCTATAATCGAAAATCAAAGATTTTATATCGTCTCTTACTTCAGGGGTCGTGTTCTTCTCAATATTCTCTAGCATCTTTATGCTGCGCACGTCACGCTCGGCAGTTTGTACAAGTTTAAGGGTTGCTGAGGTCATTTCCTTTTGATTTTTCTCTAGTTCGGCATTGATCTCTTCCAACTCTAACCGAAGAAGCTGCTTTTTCAGCCTATACGAACGGGTAGTCATTATAACGAGTAACAATAAAAGAACGAAGGCTACAATCAAGAAGAGAATGACAGCCCGTTGGCTTTTTATTTTTAATCCTTTATTCTGCGCTTCTATTTCGTAGACTTGTTTTGCCTTATCGTATTTATAAGCACTCTCTAAGTCTGCAAGTTTCTTTATATTATTTTCGTTGAATATACTGTCGTTGTATAATTTATATAGCATATGATTCTGATATGCTGCCTGATAATTATTTGTTGCGGCATAAATCTCCGATAGCTGTCCATAAATCTCTTTTTGAAGATTCAGTAATTTCAAATCATTGGCTATCTTCAGCCCTTTTTGGGAATAGTCTAATGCTTCGGCATAACGTTTTTCTTGAATATAGATCAATCCCATTTTTACCCATATCTCAGCTTTTGCTCGCTTTAAATCTATTTTTTCGGCAAGATGAAATGCTTCATTGAGATGATCAAGTGCTTTAGTAAATTCTTTCTCTCGGGTATATATAGTACCCATGTTGACTAAAATGTTAATAGTCAAGCTTAGCTTACTATTACCTCCAATTTTTAAAGATTTTTCGTAGTATTCCAACGCGCGAGGATCATTCATGTTCATATATATATGACCTATGTTAGCCAAACATGAGGATATCTTAAAATTATCTTTTATTTCTTCGGAAATCTTTAATGCTTTTTGAAGATAATTGAGGGCGTCTTTATATTCTCTTTGGTCGGATTGGATTCCGGCAATATTAACAAAATTGGCTACCATTGCTGATTTATCACGGAGCTGCTCGTTAATCTTCAGAGCCTTCAAATGACATTCGAGTGCTACCGCATAGTTACTTTGAGTGCCATAGATCCACGCTAAATTGTTTAAAGCTTTTGACAGAACGGGATAATCCTTTAGTTCTTCGGCCAAGAGAATGGCTCTTTCGAGTATTTCGATAGCTTTTATATATTCTCCTTTTGTACTATGGCTTCGTGCTGCATTAACGAGGCATTTCAGTAAAAGGCTCTTATCATTTATTTCATTCGCTATTTTAAGAGCACGTTCGTATGATTCATCACTTTTGGGGATGTCACCAAGTTCCTTGTATACGTTTCCTATTGCAATCAGACAATTGCATATTACCGTTTGTTCTTTGATGACTTCTGCCATCACAAGGCTTTGTCGAAAATAATTGAGAGAGGATTGTTTGTCGCTTTTAATATAAGCTAATCCGGTTACCCACAGGCTGACGGCCTTCCCCTTAGTGTAATTCAAACGATCTGATATCAGGGCTGATTCGGAGGCATATTTCATTGCTTTTTGGGTATCTTTCGAATATATAATGTAACCTATTTCATTCATTATGTCTACCTTCTCCCGATTATTTGAAGAGTACTGTCTCAATACATTCTCAAGGCTATCCACCTTTTGCATTTGAGCAGAAAGAGTTTGAAAAAAGGTTAATACAAAGAATAGAAATAGAGAGGGAAAACTCAATCTGTTTCTCATATGGCTAAACAAGGTTAGAATTTAAATTATACATCAACGATACGATAATTGATACTGATAAAACCGACTCCTGATATATTTTTAAGAGTGTAAATACACAACAGGCTTTTCTGATTTTTTCCGGTAGATAATTCATAATGTGAATGCAGAGTGAAGCACATTTATAGAACTGTTGTTGTGAATTTGTTGTAAAGTTAAGCTTTTGTATAATTTTAGACAATGTTTCTCATCGAAATAGGTATATGTAAAAACAAAAAAGACTTACGGTTTTATTTTCCTTCTTTCACTTGATTTTCAAAGTGAATTTTAGAGGACTAATTAATCAGGATTTATCACTTCGGCACATATAGTCAAAGGATTAGGCTTTGACGAAGTAATTGCCCCTTTTGTAAACAAATCGAATTACCAAACAGAAATAGATCGCAGCACGTTTTGTGTTGCTCTTACACGAACTATGCACCGATTAAGGCTGATGTGTGAGGAAGATATGTCAGAGTTTCTGGTATAATCTACATAGTTTGTTTTATTTAACAATTCTACATCGCTCAATAAAACAAACTATGCTCAATGAAAGGGATAGCCTAAAATTCAATCTTATAACTAATGTTTGGGATAATAACAGCCTCTCTTTCGGGATCTACCAAATGTGTATTAAAGTTGTAGCGATGACCTTGATAGTCTTTGTAACTAGTTGCATTTAGTACTTTAATAGCAAATTCATGAGATAAACTCTTCTTGTTGATTTTGTAGCTTACATTAAAGTGCAACAGAAATGCCGGGGGTAATTGTTTCGAAAAGGCTTTGCTCTCATCATAAATAGCATCTTCCTCTTTCTGAGATGCATCCAGATTAACAGGCGAGTATCTGTCTCCGCCTTGATAAGATAATCGAATATTAGCATTGAATATATTTTGTTTACTGCGTCCTACCATCCACTCTTTTCCTGCTAATGCATTGAATACAAAGTTTCGGTTATACCTTGTATTTCTCCATTTGTTATCTCCTGCTTTGTAACGAGAATCAAAGAGAGATCCGGTGAACATATAGTAATAACCATCTGACATATACCGTTCAAAGGTTATATCAATACCATAATTGACTCCTTTTCCCTTATTCGAAAGCTTATTGGTTATGAACCAATCATTTTGAAGGTTTATAAACGAAAATGTACTATCACTTATAATAGGAACACTGTATAGTTGTTGAAAATAAGGTTCGATTTTTAGATGATAATCATTTCCAATATTAAGATCATAAGACAGGACTATATGATGAGCTTTTGTAAAATCCATGTTTTTGTTAATAAGTTCACCCTCTTTCGATCTGGTAAAGTAATAATTCAACATTTCGAGCCTGCTATGTAGCCCATATGAAAGAGCTAAAGATTGATTTGGTCTAAATTTCCATGATAATGCTGCTCTGGGCTCTATCGTATAGTTATTATTGAGTGTGAATAATTGCGTATTTATACCAAGATTAAGCGTCCATTTATCTGAAAATTGGAACGATGAGTTCGTATATGCAGACAATAGAGAGCTGAAACCTGATTCATCGGTTATCGTATTCATTGGTTGTTGATGTGTCGCTTCTTTTAAGAGTAGATTATATTTAAGCCCTGTAGCCCTTATTCCTGTTTTATTGGTATGTATCCTACTGTATTTCTTATTTAGCGATGAAGCGAATACAAAGTTCCAATTGGTAGATTTGATTAAGTTTTGTGGAATAGGTTTTACATTCGCATCCATTCTTTCAGTATGCATATCAAGTCCACTCACTGTAGTAGCCAAAGTTGTTTTAAGGGTTGCATTGTTCCACACTCTTAGTTTGTGATTCAGACCAAAAGCTCCCATATATTGTTTTACATCCTGATCTTCTTTATCCTGCATATATTCCCATTTACTAGGGTCAGTTTCTGCCTTTTGCCCCGAGCGATCAATCAAGCCTACTCCCCAGATGGAAAATACACCGGTACTTTTGGTTGGGAAGTTAAGCTTGAAAGATAAGTCCTGATATTTTGTGTTCTCTGCATCTTCGGGTAGCATAGAAGAAAGCAGTCCTAGTGTTGAATACCGGTAATTGAATATATAAGAAGAATTGCTCCCTTTCTTGAATGGGCCTTCGGAAGCAACATCTATTCCCACTAAACCGAGTTGTACTGTATTTTCTCGTTTCTGGTTGTTTCCTGTACGTAAATTCATATCCAATACCCCTGATAAAGCATTTGAGTATTCGGCAGGGAATGCACCTGTCATAAAATCAGAATTGCCTAGTACAAAACTGCTTAATGCCGATAGCCCTCCACCTCCGAATGTCGTTACTTCTGCAAAGTGGTTCGGATTGGGGATTTCAACATCTTCCATTCTCCATTGTAGAAATTTAGGTGCATTTCCTCTGACAACAATACCATTATTCCCTACACTGCTTGTTACACCTGCAAAAGATGTTGCTAATCTAGGCGGATCATCGAAACCTCCTGCGTACCGGCTTGCTTCTTCTACACTCAACATACGGGCACTGCCTAATGCCATATTATTTAAGGGTTGTGATTTATTTATCTGAGGAGTGACAACAATCTCATCAAGTTGTTTCGAGTTTTCGACCATTGCAATTTCCAGATACAATTCTTTAGACGAAGACAATAGTTGCTCTTTTATTATAATAGGATTATAGCCGATTAATGTCACTTGAATATCATAGCGTCCTATCGGAACATTTTGTATTTTAAATTGTCCTAAGCTATCTGTACTTACACCTAAGGGGATTTTGCTATTTAGTACAGCTACCGTTGCGTATTCAATAGGGTTATTCGATTCTTTGTCATATACCACACCTCGTATATTCTGAGATGATTGTGCATATAATATACCTAACGACAGGACGTTTAATAAAAGAAATAATAACGTTTTGTTCATGATTTTACCTACTTTTGTTTTGTACAAAGTAAGAAACTGTCCCCTAGGAGATCAATACTGATTTATCATTATATTGCCCGTATGGAAGATTTACAGAAGGAACATGCACGGCTTTTATCATTGCAGAGTTTTAATGAAGCTGATCTTGACTACTCTCTACTCGAATATCATAAGCAAATGCTCTCTCATTTGGCTAAAGTCTCCAATAGCGGGATAACGGTTTTTGATATGTATAAGAGGAAGCACGTATATACATCGTTCAATTTTGGAGGAATATTTGGCGATTGTAAAGAAGGTATAGATGAACGTGTGCATCCTGACGATTTACGTTCTTTAATTAGAAACGGTATTGCAGCGCTCAAATTTTTACATGCGAATAAAGAAAACTTACAGGATTATAAAATGATCTCAGAGTTTCGTATTTGCAACGCTATCGGTCAGTATGTGAGAGTGGTGGAACAATACACCTTATTGGAAAAAGATAAATCGGGAAATGCATGGTTATCGTTAAGTGTTTTGGATTTATCACCAGACCAGAGCGCATTTAAAACGGTGAGAGGACATATCTTAAATGTAAAAGAAAATACGTTTTTCCCTATTGAAAACCTATTGTCTCCAAAAGCATCGGATCTTACCACTAGAGAGATCGCTGTTTTACAGTTAATAAAAGAAGGCTTACTGAGCAAGGAAATTTCAGAACAGTTATTTATTAGTGTCCACACCGTTAATACGCATCGACAAAGGATATTGGAAAAGTTAGATGTAAATAATTCTATGGAAGCTGTTAAATATGCTTCAGCATTGGGGTTGATCAGCTAAGAAAATTGTAGTGTAGCCTTTTGATATTGAACCTGCACTTATCATGAAAAATAAAGTATAAAGAGATAATGAAGAAAGATAAAGTAAAAGAGATTTTCGATACTACAGCTGATTCTTACGATAAAACATGGGAGAAGCTTAGCGCCATTAGTAACTCTCTACATCTGTTGATGGGGGCGATATTTTCTGAGTTGCCTGAAAAAGCGAAAATACTTTGTGTCGGAGCAGGTACGGGAGCTGAAATAATCTATCTGGCTAAAAGGTTTTCAACTTGGAACTTTATTGCTGTTGATCCCTCTTCTGCTATGCTTGATGTTTGCCGTACACGTTTATCTGAGTTAGGAATGGAAGATCGATGTGAATTTTATGCCGATTATTTAGAGAATCTATCATTACCCGATACTTATGATGCAGCAACCTCTATTCTTGTTTCACAATTTATAGATGAAAAAGATTCTCGTATTGACTTTTTTAGAAATATTCAAAGACATCTTAAAAGTAAAGGAATTCTCATAAATGCCGACCTGTCGAATGAAATAGGTTCTTATGAATATGAGCATATATTGGATGTCTGGTCAAAAATGATGTCGGAGGGAGGTGTTCCGCAAAGCATTGAAAAAATTCGCCAAAGTCATAAGGAAGGAGTTTCATTATTGGCTCAAGAAGAAGTTGCAAAAATTATACAATCAGCAGGCTTTGAAAGACCTGTACAGTTTTATCAGATGGCATTTATACATGGTTGGTTTTGCCAGAAAAGGGATTGATGTTAGAAATTAGGCTTTTTCCCTTTTTAAGAATATTCCTTTCCTTGCTTGCAAATACGTAACATAATAGGATATTCACCATTTTTTAATGTCTTAGACTTGTAACAAACTCCATTAACAGCAGTATTCATAATGTTTTTTCGGTTTAAGTCTTGGTTTAAGTCTGACTTTAAAAACCATCGAGGAATAGAGACGAATAAAAACAAAAAAGACTTACAATTTCTCGTAAGTCTTTTTTGTTTTGGTGGGCGTTGACGGACTCATTTTCACCCATCTAACCTGTATGCTGTCAGTGCATTAACTATATTGTGTTTTTCCTTTTTCACTCGGTTCTCACTTCGTTTTGAAAGTGATTTTTAGAGGACTTTTCCTCTCTAAGCGATGAAGTAAAGGTAAGAATTATTTTGATATAACAAACTTAATGTAAACAAAATTGTTTATCTTTGTAAAAAGAGTTGTTTATGAATAATCTTACCGACATAATAAAAGGCATTCATCCTGGTAAATTCATTGAGAGGGAATTGAAAAAGAAGAACCTTACTCAACGTGCGTTGGCTGAGGAGACAGGTATTCCATTCCAAACTATTAATGCTATAATTGCAGGTAGACGTAATTTGACTACTGAACAAGCCTTAAAAATAGATCAGATATTAGGATATGAGGAAGGCTTTTTTGCTATTCTTCAAACTCACTATGATATTAAGCAGTATAAAGAAAAAGAATTAGCCAGTATTTATACAGAAGCTCCCCACATTCGCAAATCTTTGTTTTGGGATGCTGATTTCAATAAAATTAATTGGGCGAAATATAAGAATGCTGTTATCAAACGTGTTTTTGAAAGAGGAAGCAAAGACGAAATAGAAGAAATTACTCGATATTATAATCTATCAACTAAATAAAGCATTGAACAATGGCTATCAAACTGCATTATGAAACGGTTACCCCTTTGTTGAGAAAGATTCTCAAAGAAATTATGGATAACCCTATATTTGAACCTTTCTATTTGGTTGGTGGAACTTCCCTTAGTTTACGTTTAGGTCATAGAATTTCGGTTGACATTGATTTGTTTACCAATGCTCCTTATGGTAGTTTGGACTTCTCTGTTTATGAGAAATTCTTTCAAGACAACTATAAATATTATTATTGTACAGACACATCAAATATTGTCGGTTTTGGTCGTTCATACTATGTCGGAGAATCAGCAGATGAAAATATAAAAATTGATTTATATTACCATGATGAGATTATTAATCCTTGTGATGTGATAGATAATATTCGAATTGCTAGTCTTGACGATGTTGTTGCAATGAAAGTAGATGTTATTTCTCGTGGTGGTCGCAAAAAAGATTTTTGGGACTTACACGAACTTTTAAATACTTATTCTATTCCTCAAATGCTAGAACTACATAAACAACGACATGAATATACTCATGAGCGGGATCAGATTATCACTAATTTTACAGACTTCGCTTCTGCCGATGAAGATATTGATCCCATCTGCCTGAAAGGAAAAGAATGGGAGTTGATAAAGTTGGATTTTGTGGAGATATTAAGCCAATAGTAGTAATTTTTACTATGGGTTTATTTATTATTTTATACCCTTAAGGGTGTATTTTATGTTCTTTTTTTAAAATTAGCACCTAAAGGGTATAATTATAAAAAATAGTCATTGCCAGATTACGTTAAGCAAATGCGAAAGCAATACCGTTTAACTTAAATAGACCTCTCCCAAAAAGCTGGGGTAGGACTCCGATTTGTTCGGGAACTGAAACAAGGCAAACAAACCTTGCGAATGGATAAGGTCAATCAGGTGTTAAACTTATTTGAAGCAGAGCTAGCAACAGCTCTAATCGATAAGGATAAATTCGAATAGTAAGCTAAATTATTTTAGTTTATCTAATAATAAGATAACTAGATGCAGGGATAAATATCTTTTTATATATTTGCTTAAAGTTAAATTAGATTTAAAAATGTTATTATGTCAGAGTTAAGAAATATAGATCTCAAAGATTTAAAATTAGATTTATTCAATTACAGAACTTTGCCACAAAAGACTGAAATTGATTCTATTAATACAATGATTGCTATTAAACCGAATAAGTTTTTTGGCATATTAGAAAGTATTATCGATGATGGCTATGTTGTTCGAGAACTTTTGATAATTCTACAGAAAGATAACGAGTATATCGTAAAAGAAGGCAACCGAAGGATTGCTGCATTGAAGCTTATTCATGGGATTTATGATCCAAATAAATTCCCTATACCAGACAATATCCTAGAAAAAATAAAAAAAATGGATGCGTTATGGCTTGATAACAACAAAGATATTCCATGTGTGATATATGAGTTAGACCAAAGTGATGCTGTTGATAAAATAATAAATCAAACACATGGGAAGGGAGAGGTTGCAAGCCGTGATCCTTGGACATCTGTTGCAAAAGCAAGACATAATAGGGATAAGAATAATGCTCCTGAATTTGGGCTAACCCTCCTAGAAAAATATTTATTAGAAGGTAAAAATTTGACTCCAATAGAGAAAGAGGTATGGAGTGGAGATTTTTCAATAACTATATTAGATGAAGCAATTCGGGTTATATTCTCTAGATTAAACTATAATTCAGTAAAAGAACTTGTTGATGATTATCCATCTACAAAATGGAAGAATAGCTTGGATAATATGATGAAGGCAATAGGAGATGGAGATTTAACCTTTAATATACTGAGAGATAAGCAAAATGATTTTGCTATAAAGTACGGTTTCCCTGAACTTCAAGTAGATATCCCTAATAATGGGAATGGCAAAGATGACAATGCTTCTAATAATGGAAAGGGGAGTGACTTAAATCCGAATGAAGGCTCTGGAGAAAATAATCAGCCAGAGAAAGGTAATCCATCTGAGACAAATCCTCCTAAGCCGATCCCTAAGAAGAAACCAGTGGCCTACCCAATGAATAGTCCTAAGCATGTTGCTAGATTATTAAAGAATTTTCAACCTTGCGGAGAAAATAGGCAAAAAGTAGTAACCCTTAGGGATGAAATGAAAATACTTGCAATTAATAAAAACCCTCTAGCTTTTTGCTTTTTATTACGAAGTATGTTTGAAATCTCAGCTGTTGCATATGCAAACGATAACAGTATTGAAACTACAATTCCTACAGGGAACAATGGAATTAAACATAAACCGTTAGCAAAGTTGCTTAATGAAGTTGTAGATCATTTAACAAATAATAGAAAAGATAAAGAAATGGAGAAGAAACTTCATGCCTCAATAATTGAAATATCAAAAGCTGAAAGTATCTTATCTGTAACTTCAATGAATCAGTTGGTTCATAATCCTAATTTTTCGGTTTTACCTACAGATATTTGTACTACTTTTAGTGGAATTTATCCTCTATTAGAAGTAATGAATCAATAAAATAGTAATAGATGTCTATAGCTACTCCTTTAAGATACCCTGGTGGTAAATCAGTAATGACTACTTTTTTAAAAAATTTCATTACAGCAAACAACATGGAGAATGTTTGTTATGCTGAACCGTTTGCAGGAGGAGCGGGAGCAGCTCTGAATCTTTTAATAAACAGAAGTGTTGATAGAATCTTAATAAATGATGCAAACATTCCTGTATACTCTTTCTGGGAAAGTATAGTAAATCATAGCGAAGAGTTTCTGTATTTATTTGACAATACACCTATTAGTATAGAAGAATGGGAAAGACAAAGAAACATATTCTTTAATAATGATGCTCAATTCTCTGTAGAACTGGGATTTGCTACATTTTATCTAAATAGATGCAATAGATCAGGAATACTAAAAGCAGGGGCTATAGGTGGAAACTCTGTAGAAAAGCAGCAGCAGGCTAAATATAAAATAGATGCTCGTTTTAATAAGGAGTCTTTAAGGCCAAAGTTAGAAGTAATTACGAATTTAAGGGATAGTATTACAATCAGTAATTTGGACGCCATTGACTTTCTAGAACAATGTCAAAATTTAAATAATGAGGATAAAGAAAGTTTATTGATTTATCTTGACCCTCCATACTATGTGCATGGCTCAGAGCTTTATATGAACTCCTACATTCATGATGACCATCAAATACTAGCAAATAGATTAAGAGCTACCACTATCTTGAAATGGATATTATCTTATGATAATGTGGATGAAATAAAAGATATTTATCGGGATTTCGATTTGTATACATTTGATTTAAAATATACAGTCCAAACGGCAAAAACAGGCAAGGAATTACTTACCCATAGTCAAAATTCTGTCTTGCCCGAAACTAGAGAAATTTCTCGTGCTACACGTTCTATCCCACTTATAAGAATATAATTTTTTCTTATTGTTATCGATTTTCTATTCCTATAACTGTACTGCCCCAAGATGTCTATTCCAAAATATCGCCACTTTTAAGAATTGCAATCCGAATTTATCGTTAAAGCGAGCAAAAATTATCTTCTCATTCCTCTATTCTGTATCTTCTCCTCTTTTTTTTTCTGTGTGACTGATTGTTTGAATGATTGATTTACTGAGTTCATGTCGTCATGTTGTAATGAATTAGTTAATTCACTCATTCGTTCTTCCATCCTGAGTTGCTCGGAGATATTCCCATTCTTCATCGTATTGTAATACTCAAAGCTTTCATGTAATGGTCGGATATAGTCGAATAGTTTATCAAAACCTTGCTCTGTCTGTTGAAAAAGGTTGGTTCTATCAAAGCCTCCTTTGATAGCCCCTTTCTTGGTATTACGATGGTTGGTTAGTGGAGAAAGTTTGATTTTGTTGCATTGATCTTTTCGACTGACAATCAAATGACAATGCATATTACCCTCGCTGTTCTCTGATCTATCCCTGTCAAAGTGTATCTTCCCATAAAACTTAATATCCTTAGCCGATAATCCTTTATTAAAATTCTTGGCATACTCAGGAATAAAAACTTCCCGAACATATCTTCTCATGGCTTCGGTTTGTTCTTGCTCGGTTGTTCCCATTACTGTCAATTCCTTAGCCGATGGACTGATATGAATAGCATAAAATTTGGCATCCGTTTTTAACAGTTGAGCTTTATTGTTATCTATATTTTTTACAACCTGTGATTTGTATAAATTTTCTTCTGTCAGATTGAAGAAACCCTCCGTATAAATACCTTTCTCCATCCGTTCATTGTCTTCGTGCTCTAAATACCGAGCGAGCCTACTGCTACTGCCTGCATTATTATATACTCCGTTTGATGGTGGAGGAAAATCTATATTCATTTTATTGGCTGTTTATCAGGTTGGTTATTTCTGCTCTTAGATTTTCTTTCTTCTTGGATTCCATTACTCCACAATTCGCTAGGTCAGAATAGAGGGAGATTAGTTGTAATAGTTTTTGGCTATCCTTCTGTTGTGTTTTGTGTATGGCTGATATTTGTTTCGCCTGATTATTAATTGCATCTGCGTGTCCTGTAAATTTCTCACTTAGTATCTTTAGTAAATTATTCTGTGCCTCTTGATTTGCTTGTAATCGAGAGATAATAACATCTTCCATTGACTTGACTATATTATCAAATCGACTAGCGATAGAGTGAGTTGTTCGTATCATTGGATTAAGCTGTTCTTCTTCATAGTGTCGGATAAAACGGATCAGATCATCCTGCCGTTTGTTAATCTTCCGAAGTTCTGCTTTTGTAGATTCAGGTGCTTCGCTCGGATTGATATTTGCCTTATCCATATACAGAAAAGCCAATTTTATCGCTTCACTCTTTTTCAGTGAATAACGTTTGCAGATTTTATCTACTAAACGACTTGCTTCTTTATCTATGGATATGGTTGTATAAACTATATTTCTATTCTGATTTTGCATAGTAATTACTATTTAATAGAAAATCATACATTTAAACGATTGATTCTAAGAGTTTAAAAGATTACACTAATTGTGAGTGTAATTACAGTGCTTTCAGATAAAGCACTAAAGCCGAAGGCTTTGCCCCGCAGGGCAAGAGGAGAACAGGACAAGAGTCCAGTTCCCTCTTGCTTAATTTACCCAAACAATCCGAAGCGGAAGAGCGAGGGTGTTTGAGGTAAATACGGAGTCTTAAGGGAGGGCGATGGACTAAACACAACCCTCACCCTTTTGCACTATTCTGCTAGATAGTAAATGCATAATCATTTTAGGATCTTCCCCTCCTCTATGCCCTTGTTGAACATCACGATCTCTTTCTTTGAGGCATAGGATTGGATAAAATCTTTCACATCAGCCATGCGATAAAAGGTCTTGTGCCTGACTAGGAAGTAACGAAGCTTGCCACTGTTCCGATAACGTTGCAAAGTCCTATAACTGACCTTTAACAGAAAAGCCAAGTCTTGATTATCGAGTAGCTTGTCATCATTGGCAAATGCTTCCCCTGTGGTTATTACTGTTTTCAGATCTTGGCCTATATCACTGAGTTTCTTGGATAGCTTTTCCATCCATAGAACAAAATCATTATTGTCTAAGTACATAATTTTTTGTTTTTAAATAATATAGGATGCACCTCGGCAATATTTAAGCAAGCTTATATTGCACTCGGTTTTCACTATATTTGAAATTAAACCTCTGTTAATTCCAATCGATTGGTAAAGCAAAGAACTGACAATTAGAGACAAAAAAATAGGGGAATACCCATGCACTCCCCCTAAATGAAATTGTAAGGCGTTAAATATCAACAATTAACAAATGCATCTTTTTTCATCTTGTTCTTTTTATCTCTCTTAACAATAAGATTCTTTAAATAATCTAGTGCTTTGGTTAGATTGTAAGCTTTTCGCTTAAATACCCTTCCTTTAGATCTATAAGCATCTCCGAAACTAAAATTAAAAGCAATTTCTAAAGCTTGGGCAATATGTATGAATGGTGCAGGATTACCTTCTTCATCTGTAAACTGGTGGGACAATTCAAACGAAACAGCAACCTCGCCCATACTATCAATCCCTAAACCTTCTTTAGGTTTAGGGATAAAATATACTTTGGATTCTATAGATTGATTATTCTCTTTAACAAATGGACGAGTTTGCCACATTAGTTTTAGAAGCTCGATTTCTGATTCGAGAAAGAGGATTGCTTTTTGTAAATATATAAATTTAAGGGCATTTTTTTTCCTGCTCGTACTGAGAATGTAATTGTAGGGATATAAACTCGATACGAAGTAGGTTCAGTTTTTTGATGGCACTTATCAGCTCACCTTCAACTTGATTAACGATGTCTATGTGTTCGATAAATTTTCCATAAGCACATTGCATTTCTTCGTTTGTAATCTTTTGCGAATCTTTGTTTATTAAAACAAAAAGCTCTGTTTCAGTCAAATCATTCATAGGCATAGATTTAATAGTTGGATAATAAACAGGATTTTATTTTGGTACTGTCCTTATGCTATTATGATTGCTAAATTCAGAGATAATTTCCTATCTCTTTGGGATGTAAAGGTATCTTGCCATAAGATATACAGCAATGGTGAAATTTCACTATTTACGATTTGCAGAGCCTGAACAGGATTACACAATTAGTCTTGGAAGGGTAATTGATTTTATATTATAAGGGATGAAAAGAAGAAGTCAAATATTCAATTAGAATTTAACTATACAGTACATCTCAAATATACAGTTATGGTGTGAAGTATATGAAAAAAGCTAAAGCCAATAGATGGTATTATTAAATGCCAAGCATTGTATTTAAGGTTGAAATAGTAGTTATCAAGAAGAAATGCTATCCCTATCAACCATATAATTGGTGTATAAGCTGGAGCTGCAAATCCGAAAATACTTTTGCTCCACATAGAATTAGGTAAATAAATAAGTATCAGCCATGAGGAAAAATATAAAAGACACCCAATACAATAAATAATTAAGCCTTTTTTCCCTATTTCCGTAGCAAAATTAAATGAGAGAAAAAGCGGGAATATAAATACAATTATTCTAAATATATTCTCACAAATAAGAATTGAGGATGGGATGTTATTGTTAAAGGTATCAGGACTATAGCATGATGGTAGCTTTGATGTAAAAATGATATTCCACAAAAGGATAGGTATCATCAAAATATACCCATTTGTTATAATTTTAGAAATTATATCCATTGCTCTTTTTCTTGATTTCATAAAGGTAAAATATATTTTCGAATCAGTTAGTATCGTAATCCTTTAAAATAGAAGTTAATATGTTCAGATACCTTTAATAAAGGTTTTGTATCACTTTAAATTTCTTTCTTCCGAACGCTATTTTCAGAAGCAAATTCTTTTTCAGTTAAAAACATATCCTTATCATTGTAATGGGGTGCAAAGGTAACCAAGCCATGATACATCTTCAATAGTGATTTATCACTGTTTTTATAAAAATGAAAAATATGAATAGTTGTAACAATAAGCTTTTTTCTGATTTGGAAAAACATAAATTGTATTTAGACCTATTATCTCGGGTCAATAATAGCTGTATTTTTCTAATCAAACATCCGGAAGGGACTCAAAACTCTGAATTTATATATTTATCACCAAATTTCACCACATTTTTCGGATATGAATCTCAGGAAATAAATTATCCAAACTTAGATCCCGATTTTTTGAACAAACAAATACATCCTACTGATTATATATCATTCAAAATTTTTCAGGAGAGACTTAAAAATTATCTTCTACGGCAGCCAAGAATAGACCTGCAAAATTTTAAGCACATATATGAATTTCGTGCCATTAAAAAAGGAGGATATATTGTGCGTGTTATTAGTCAGCATCAGATAATAGAAATTGATGAAGAAGGCTCTCCTAAGTATGTTTTAGGAATAATTGATATTTCTCCGGATCAATCCCCAAGCGAAAGTGTAAAATTTAGATTGATTAATACAAGTACAGGGGAGATTGTAAATATTCCATCTTTAGATTCAGAAATTAATCTTTCCAAAAGAGAAAAAGAGATACTGAAGTTGATGGATGAAGGACTTCTAAGCAAAGAAATATCTAATAAGTTATTCATCAGCGTTCACACAGTGAATGGACACAGACAAAATATACTACAAAAAATGGATGCGGATAATACTCCTGAGGCTTTAAATTATGCTCGCAAATTAGGTTTGATATAATCTGAAAAATAGGACTTATAATACAATTTTTTTTCTTTTCAACTGATAAACAATCCATCTAGAAAGAGAATAATAAAAGCAAGGTTTTGTCAAATAATACGCTCGTAGAGGAAGATTATTTGTACAAACCCGAAGGGCTCGACCTTGATTTAGTTATTCTCTTGCTTATATCTTCGTGGTCAGGTGAAAGAAAACTTATTTGGCTTGTTTGTAATATTCTTGAAAAGCATCAAACTCGCTCCGAACTTTGTTTACTTCGACATAGATTTTCTCATTCAATATCTTAGCATAGATTTGAGTAGTAGTGATATTTGTATGACCGAGCATTTTGGAAACACTTTCTATCGAAACGCCTTTGGTCAGCATAATGGTCGAAAATGTATGTCTGCCACAATGCGTTGTCAGCTTCTTATTGATGCCACACAGCGTAGCAATTTCCTTCAGATAGCAGCATTATTAGACTTACTAACTCTTTATCAATCGATTACAAAGAGTGGATTTAAGAGAGGTAACGATTTGGCAACGGTTCTTTTGACTGAAATTTTCGTTACTTTGCATAGTGCCAGATAACGATTACAAAGGTAAAAATTATATTTTCTATTCTGTTTTTTCACAAAGGAATATTTGAAAACTAACAACCTTTCCTCTTTTATTCGTCTATCGCAAAGCTCTCTCCTGTTTTATATCCGTTTAGTGTTGCTTCTAGAACCTTAATCATATCTAAACGGAACGACTCAGGTGATAATACAGCTAGTTTATCTCTATTCCATAAGAACTCTTGTTTAAGGTCATAAGTGGGTCTGACAAATATTTCGAAATCAGTATAATCTTCTGTTTCATTGATCAATTCCTGAGACTCATGCATTGGTACATCTGTTAGGTATAAATTCTGAGGAAAGAAAGCCCTAAATCGGATTGAGATAGGATCATACTGACGGATTATACCGTAACAATGAGCAAAATATGTATTAGGATTAAGAGTTCGTTTCAATTCTTTCGGTAATTTATGTTGATCTTCTATAATAGACGCGTCAAGAATTCTTTCAAGAGCGAATGTCGTACACCTATTCTGTTCTATATCTGCACCAATTACATACCAACGTTGCTTAAACAGACGGATAAAGACAGGTTGAAAGGTATAATTCTTTGAGGCTTTGTAGTGAGACTTATAGGTCAAACTTAAAGATTTATTCTGCTCTATGCTATCCATTATGATCTGAATTCGCTCTAATCCCAAAGGAGCATTTTCTAAAATTAGATTCTGATGTTTTTGGCATAATTCTCCCAAGTTAGAAATGCGTAAACCACTTAGCATCCATTGAATAGCTGTATTTCTATCCAATTCTTCCGTTGAAGATATTTTATAGATACCTCCATTGCTTTTCTCGCATACAATATCAATGTTAAAGAGTGATTCTGTTTCGTTTCTGTAACGGTGGAAGCTTCGCTCGGTTAACAAACCTCCATCAGGATTGTAAGAAGAAATTCTCCATTTATGTTGAATTTCGTCAATGGTTAGTCCTTGTTTGTTTAGCAATAAGGTATCTATTAACCAAATGCAGAATTTATATTTAAAGTTCATACAGTCAATCTATTTTGAAAAATTCAAAAATCTTATTAGTTAATAATTTGCTCGCTTTGTAAATCAGTTTTAAACTTAGTATAAAATAAATTATAATACCCACAATCCAATACCATTCAAGTTCAAGAGGCGTTGTAGCTGTTGTTGCACCACTCCCTTCTAATAGAATTAATAGAAGCATAGGTATAAAAAAAAGAATTGCCGAACCGCCAGTCAATACTAAGCAAAATATGATAAATGTAATAATTCCTTTCATAAGACTCTATTTTATGATAAAATAAACAATATATTTTAAAACTAAATATGTAAGATAGAACAAGGTAAATCCGATAATAACGACAACCAATATAGCCCCGATAAGACCTATCGATTCTCGTAATCCGGCTAAACCTGAGAGTGCAAAAATAGATGGGATTGAATAAGATAGAAGGCATATCACTATGGATATCCAACTTGCTATATTTTTCTTATCCATTATACTATCTCTATTTGAATACCAGAATCATCTGTAGTGTTGAGTAGATAGACTTTGTCGTCCTTTATACTCAGACTCTTTTGCTCGTTGTTGTATGTCAGGATAAATGCAGAGCCAGCTTCGGTAACAGACAGTTCTGTATCGCCTATTATTTTCTCTACAATGTTGCAAATAGGTATAGTTGCGAGGAAAGTCTTTTGGGATACTGTGATAATAAGGTTGTCTTTGTCTGCGAGTACAGATATCCGATTTTTTTCGAATTTCCAAACCAATTCTTTTCTAATTTCGGATACTTTAATTTTTTCCATAACATTCTGCTTTTTGATTTTTATTTATAATGAATGATATGGCAAAAATAACAGCCCTTGTTGCCAAGAGCTGTCAGTGAAGGAAGAATGTGTTGTTTTTTTAAAAATCGAGATATAAAGTTTCATCTTTATTATCCCAAACTTTGCAAAACTCGGAGAAACTTTCTAATGGATTTTGTGAGACAATGGAACTTATTCCTCGAAGAGATGCTAAAATTATTTCCCTATCATCACTCTTTAGTGCATCGTCAAGAGCAGCATAATGTGCATTCAGAGCAGTTTGACGCTCCCCAAATACCATTTGTAGTATTTCCCTTGTTTGTTCATATTTCATTGTCATTAATCGAATCTCTTTATCATTCTGCTTTTCTAATGCTTTTAGCTGAAATGACATTCGATTATGTTCTCTCCAAGCTTCTTGTATTTTATTTAGAGCATCAGGGTTGTCTTTTAAATGATTCTCTAACCTTGTAGCAACTACAAGGCTCGCCTTTTTTAAAGTGTTTTTTTTTGAATCGTCACTCATATTATTCTATTACTTTTGATTGATTGATTTTATTATATTCCGAACACAATATCATTAAATGTTTAATATCTTCCTTAAATTGTATTGATTGTATGAAATCTTCCTCTGCTTTATTTTTGAATATATATCTACTTAGACTAGGTTCCCCAAATATTTTTTCTCTTAGTGGTTCATAAGCTGCAATAAAGGCTTTGTTACAAACAACCAGAGCTACTAATATCTCTGACTGCCTTAATAAACTTGCTTTATATATCAGAATAGCATGAATACTCTGATCTATATATTTTATAGCACTATTAATACCATATTCTGCTTTGATTAATGCCTCTTTCATTTCTTTATTTACATCAATAATCTGTTCTATCGAATGAAAAAGAGCATCTATGGCAAAATCTATCGCTACATCGGTTAAGTCCCCTTTAGAGACTCCGCCCTTAATTTCAATAGATTTATTAAGTTTATCCAAAGAATTGCTTAAACTTAATCCCATATTTGAAAAGAACAAATCTGACTGATAATTAACATCTTCAACCTTATCTACTTTAAGATCCATCACTTCAGCTATTTCGTGACTTTTGTCTACTAGAACCACTTGCTTTTTGCCCTCTACTTTTTTCTTCCCTATAAAAATCAATTCTTTAGCAAGGAATAAGTTTCTATAAGATGTTATTCTGGCAGTTTCCAGATAGTCACTTAATCTCTTGTTAAAATCTGCTAAAATTTTTAGATTTTCCTTTAGATCAGAACAAGAAGCAGAAAGACATCGTAACCGATCCATCTTCTTCTCCAATTTAGAAGACTTCCCTCCGGTAATAACATTCTTACCAAATCTTTTTACACCTCCCAAGAAACTAGTATCTTTCGATTCACCCTCAATATAATACTTCTTTTTTATATCTTCCTGATTTGCTATTTCTTGCCGTGCCTTTTCCAAATCCTGAACATCCAATACCTGAGGCCATTCTTTCAGGTTATATTTTTCTATAGCAGACATATACCTTTTTTTGTCCGAATCGGAAGATATACCGATAATCATGAATCCTTTATCTCTATACTTTTTATACAGTTCCTTTAGAGATGGAAAACCTTTGATACAATTTCCACATGTGCTAGACCAGAAATCGAGCAGAACATAAGATTTCCCTTTATAGTCTGACAACCTTATAGTATCGCCACTAACAAGGCTATAAGTAGAAAAGTCCGACGCTTTTTGCCCAACTTCTGTTTTTTGTGCCAGAGCCTTTTCGTCATCAACATCTTGTATTATTTTTTTTGCGAGTAGTCCTAATTGCGAACTTTTCACTTCATCGGAAAGGTGGGTATATAGCATCTTAGTACTGTCCAACGGATAAGATTCAAGCTCAGCCCATCTTATTATATCTAACAATTGTCCCGCAGCTATCAAAGAGTTAGGATTATCTTGAATATAATCTATCTTAAGCCTCCTTATCTTATTTCTAAAATGTACACTAATAGGTCTCAGTCTGTCAATATTTTTCTTTTAAAGTCCGGTAAGTCTCCTCATTTTGATTTTGGTTGAATTTTTTCATAAGAGGATCTATAATATCGGTAAATTGTATCTGAATGCTATCTTCGAAGTTTGCCAATTGTTTTCTCAGTGGTTTATATATTTTCTCCGAATCTGTACCTTCCAAATTGTAATTAAAAACACTTACACCGAAAAAGTCCATCTTCATTTGCTTAGGTTCTACATATACTTCTATTACATTAGAGTTATCAAACTTAATATAGGCTTTGGTCAGATCATTTATATGCAGATCGAATGAAAAGTGCCCGTCTACAATCCGGCATGTATCCGAAAAACTTATCCATTGATTGTTTTCTAATGTACGGTAGTATATAGTAACGGTATCGGTTGGCGAATTTTCTATTGTTGCTTCCAGTACAGCTTTTTGTTGAGAAGCAGGAGTACAGGCTATGAGGAACGAAATACCAATCAGAATAGAAAATAAATACTTTTTCATGGGAACAATAAATTAAGTTTTACGTTGTAATATAACGTAATATTTAGCAAAAAAAGTATACAAAAACATCAGAATCAATAACCTGTAAGATAATTCCCAAACCCTAGTCTCCATCAGGCTTTGAATATTCTAAGAAATTCTTCCTTGTAAGTGGTTGAGATTTCTATTTCTGTTTCGTCCGAAAGAGTTACGTATCCACCTGAATTTTTATGATAAGATTTCACATAGTTGAAGTTTATAATGTGTGACTTATGCACACGTATAAATGGGTAGGGCAATATCTCATGAAAGTGCTTGAGAAAACGGCATACCATCTTCTTAGTCTTGTTGTTGAGGTAGATATCCGTAAAATTACCATTACCCTGCAAGCGGATTATATCTTCCATTTTCACTACTTCGAAGCCTTCGAGAGTGGGCAGGATCACTTGTTGTTTTTCGGGTTTGGGCTCGCGGAAATTTTCAACAAGGATTTTGTTCCGGTTAAATATTTCCTTGTTTATAATATGCTGCTGCACTTTATTTACGGCAATAATGAGCTCCTCAATACTCACCGGTTTGAGCAGATAGTACGCGGCACTCTGATTGAGCGCACGCAACGAATATTCGGAAAATGCTGTAACAAAGATTGTCTCAAAGTACAAATTCTTACAAGCCTCCAATACATCAAAAGCATTTCCGAATGGCATTTCCACATCCAGAAATACAAGTTGGGGCTCCAACTCATGCAGCAAAGGAATGGCATCTTTTCCGTTATGCGCCTCCCCTACTATTTCTACCTGAGGGCAATATTTGCCTAAATAGTTTTTCAGGGCTTCACGTGCGGCGGGCTCGTCCTCAACAATTACACTTCTTATTTTTTGTAAGGTATTCATTGCTTATTCTTATTCATTATAGGAAAACGCAGGGAGACAATTACACCTGTCTCCTCCCCTTCTTTTTCGGTTATGTCTATCGATATATTTGTACTGTAGAGGCTGTTTAGCAGGTTGATACGCTCATATGTATTAGTCAATCCACGCGAATTATGTTCCCGCTGATGCTTCGTTTTCAGTTCTTTGCTCCTTGTGAGACCTATACCATTATCCTCAACAATGGCATAAAGGCAGTTATTCCCTTGTACGACCTTCAAGGTCAGCAAGCCTATCCCTTCCTTGTAACGCAAACCGTGCCAAATAGCATTTTCGAGTTGTGGCTGTATCAGCATATTTGGTATGAAGAGAGCATCACTGTCTATCCCCTCATCCACCTCTATTTTGTACTCAAATTTATCGTGGAAACGCATATATTCAAGATCGAGATATTCTTTCATTTGCTCTATTTCCGTTGTGAGGGAAATAAAATCTTTATTGGAGTTCTCCATAATATTACGCATCAGCTTGGAATAGGATGAAAGATATTTGTTGGCTTCCAACTCGTTGTTTTGTGCAATAAACTGATTCACACTATTCAGGCTATTGAAAATAAAATGCGGGTTCATTTCCCTTCGCAACGACTGTAATGCAATGCGCTTGTTCTTTTTCTTTATCGAATATAGCGCTTTTGCTATAAAAAGTAAGAATATGAAGATAAGCACCACGACGCCCGAAAGGACATAGTTGAATTTATTCTGTTTTACAATAAGTGCATCTTTGAGTTCACGCTCTTTTTCCAATTGCAGGATTTTATCTTCCTGCACTTGAAAGAATTTTTCATCAATCAGTGTACTGTCTGCTCTTACCAGCGGTTCGAGCTTATTCATAAAGTCGGCATAGACCTCCAATGCTTTTTGTGGCTGCTTATCTTTCTTATACTGTTGCACCAGAAGTTCGAGACTATTTTTAGCATCTATAGTTTGTCCGTTATCTATCGCTAACTCATAAGCTTCCTTCAATGTTTTTATACCCTCTTCTTTCTTATTGGCTTCGAGCAAGGCATTAGAAAGTGTTTGCAGTTGTTGTACCTCTGCACGTGTATTCACATTACGTGCCTCGGCTACCAGTTGTTTATTTACCTCTATCGCCTTCTCAGTCTGATTGTCCGCAACGAGGGCACTGGCTATACCCTTCTTTATCTTAAAAGCCTCCTCAGGCTGATCTTTGACCGTTACCAAGGCTCTTTCCAGATTCTTTATAGCCTCGGGGGCATTATCCATTTTCATATTAACTTCGGCCAACTGCTGATAACCAAGCGCTCTTTCTTCCGGCTCTGTGACCAAATCGAGATTTTGCTGTATATAGTATGCCTGCGTCTGAGGGCTGCCCTGATTAGATAGCCTGCTTATATTATGATCATCTATTTTTTGTTGTTTTTTGCTGGATGTGTTCCTCCGCGCGAAATTCAAGCTCGAAATAGCCGCACTTGTTTTGTTCTGGGCTTCCTGTACTTTTGCCAGCTCTCTATCTACAGCGGCAATTTTTTCTTTATTCTTTGCTTTTTCATAAAGTTTCTTAGCGCGGGTCAAGTAATCTTCGGCCTTGGCATATTCCTTCTTATCGGCCAATTCCTTTGCTAGCTTTTCATAGCTTTGAGCTACTTCCTCGTCGGATCTGCCTTCTTCTATAGCTTTCGACACTTCCATAAGAACAGAACTACCCGAAACCTGTTCTTTCGAAGCCTTCCCTTTTGATTTCTGCTCGACTTCTTTGCTTACGGGAGTCTGTGCCTGACAGATTACTGTAGACAACCCAAAAAGTAGTATGATGATGTATTTTAGAAACATATCAGCCTTTTTATATTGCTTAACTTCTGATTGTAAAGTAAATACTTTTAAAACATTTATAGACTATGTTTTACCAACTCAAAGTCTGAGTTCACCCATTCTGCCCAAAATACTATTTCTGAACATTATACATTTGAACATCACAACCAACTAAATTACAATGATATGAAAAAGTTTATACTATTAACCACAATGTTGTTAGCTTTTTCGGCAATTACACTTTGCAACACTAACACAACCAATGATGAAATGAACCGCGAGACAAAAATCCAAGTCGCTATCCTTCTGGATACATCGAGCAGTATGGACGGGCTTATCGAACAAGCCAAGTCGCGCCTATGGAATATTGTAAACACACTGACTACACTAAAGTATAACGGACGTTCGCCAAAAATCGAAATAGCCATCTTCGAATACGGAAACGACAATCTGCGCAAGTCGGATGGATATATCAGACAGGTTACCCCATTAACGACCAACCTTGATAATATCTCCGAAAGGCTGTTTGCATTAACCACTTACGGAGGAGACGAATATTGCGGTACGGTAATCAGCAAAGCTGTGGAGATGCTCAATTGGGGAACTAATTCATCTGACATGAAACTGATATACATTGCCGGAAATGAACCGTTCACTCAAGGACGTGTGACATACAGAACAGCTATAGAAAGGGCTTTGGCTAAAGGAATTTACGTAAATACAATTCACTGCGGAGATGCAGAAAGCGGCATTAGAGGCATGTGGCGCGACGGAGCTGTAAAAGGTCAGGGAAAATTCTTCAACATAGACCACAATGCACGTGTCCGTTACTACGATACTCCTTACGACGACCGTATCAGCGCATGTAACGAGCGCCTCAATAAAACATACATCAGCTATGGATTACAAGGATCTGCAAATGCAGAGAATCAAATGCGTCAGGATAGAAATGCAATGGGTATATCTAAATCTAACTTTGCCGAACGTGCTGTTAGCAAATCCAAACAGGTCTATAACAATAGTTCGTGGGACTTGGTAGACAAAGTAAAAGAAGACCAGAATGCATTGAATGAAATCAAGCAATCGGAATTGCCTAAGGAATTACAAAACAAATCGAAAGCTGAAATTAAAAAGGCAATCACAGAGAAAGAAGCCGAACGCGCCACGATACAGAAAGAGATATCCGACCTTGCAAAAAAACGTCAGGAATATATCGACCAGCAAGCAAAAAAGGACAATACCACAGGCGACGATCTGGGCAAAGCTATCAACGAATCTATCCTTGCTTTTGCAAACAAGAAAGGCTATACTATCAGTAAATAATCAACCGATCTATAACATTGTTGAGACAAAAAAACTACAGGTTTCACAACCTGTAGTTTCTCATTTAGGTACAAATTTGAAAAAGCGGCTTACTCAGATCCTCCGCCTAGTGCTCTGTAAAGAGATACACAATATTGTAATTGTTCTAATTTGTCTCCCACCTGTCCAAGTTGTGCTTGAAGTAAGTTTTGTTCAGCATTAAGCACTTCTATGTAATTTGCTTCACCGGATTTCAGTAATTCCTGTGTAAAATCAACAGCTGTTAATAAAGATCTTACCTGCATCTTACGTGTTTCATTTTTCTTGAGAGACGATTCGTAGCCGAAAAGGATATCGGAGACCTCTTTACTTGCAGAAAGCACTATTTTTTCGAAGTTTAGCAATGCCTCTTCTTGTTGCGCCTTCGTTATTCTTAGATTTGAGATAAGTTGTTTTCTTGCAAATAATGGTTGAGTAAGACCTCCTATGATATTGGCAAAGATATTCTCAGACTTGAAAAAGCCAGACAAAGACGACGCGCCATACCCAATCATTCCCGAACTTAATGTAATAGACGGATAAAAGCTTGCCTGTGCAGCATTTTTCAGTTCAAATGCACTCCTAAATCCCAGTTCGGCCTGTTGCACATCAGGACGTTTTGCCAGCATTTGTACAGGAACACCATAACTCATATCTGAGGTACTTTGCTCTGCAAAACTCGATCTTTGAATACTACCCGACTTCCTTCCCAACATCAAACAAAGCGAATTCTCTAATTGCTGGATTTGAATTTCCAAATCAGGAACACTTATTTGTGTATTGTATAGCATCGCTTTACTTTGTTCTACCGCTGCACCATTGAGCATCCCTGCTTCTTTCAGAGCTTCCATGGTTGCGGTACTTTCTTCCAGCAAAGCGATAGTTTCGTTTGTAACCTTGAGCTGTTCGTCCAGAGCCAATAACGAATAATACGAAGTGGCGATGTTGGAAATCAGCGAAGTTTGTACCAGATTCCGATACGATTGACTTGAGAGGAATTGTGCATACCTTGCCTTCGACTGCCGATTCATCTTACCCCAAAGGTCTGCTTCCCAACTCACAGCAACTCCCAAGCTATAAACTTCCTGATGATACCCAAGAACATCTTTATTCTTGCCTGTCTGATCTACACTCTGACGCTTATGGTCGACCTGTCCTACCAATGCCACATCGGGAAAATATGCCGCCTTTGCCATGCCCAGCGCAGCTTCTGCCTGACGGATTCTTGTAGTTGCAATCTGCAAATCGAAATTATTACCGAGACCCTCATCTATAAGAGATTGTAATATAGGATCTTTAAAATATTCCCGCCAAGGGATATTGGCAATTGTAGTAGAATCCTCAACGGCTCTGTCTCTAAATAAATTCTCGGTATCTACTTCCGGAGCTTTATATTTATTGAACACTTGGCAAGATGTTAATATTACCGGGATGATTAATCCCAGTAATACTATTTTTACATATCTACTTTTCATTGCTTTACTGATTTATTTGTTTCTGACATCTGCATTTTTCCACTAAATCGTTCTTGTAAGCTCTGGAATACAATGTATAATGTCGGTATCACCAATATACCTATCAATGTTCCGAAAAGCATCCCGCCTATTGCACTGATCCCGATAGACTGGTTTCCGATTGCTCCTGCTCCCGAGGCAAAAGCCAATGGAAGCAACCCGAAGATGAATGCAAAAGATGTCATCAGAATAGGACGCAGACGGGCTACTGCCCCATTAATAGCAGCTTCCACAATAGACATTCCCTGCTGACGCCGTTGTATACCATATTCTACAATCAAGATTGCATTTTTGGCTAACAGACCGATAAGCATAACCAGCGATATCTGTACATATATATTGTTTACTATACCGTTAGATACCCCAAAGAGTACGAGGAATATAAATACTCCGGCCAAACCGACAGGCAATGACAGCAATACGGCAAACGGCAGAATATAGCTTTCGTACAGAGCTGCTAAAAGTAAGTATACGAAAATCAACGAAATGCCGAATATGAGTATTATCTGACTAGCCGATTCGGCTTCCTGCCGTGTCATTCCCGAATATTCATAGCTATATCCGCTTGGGAATATAGTTTTATCCTCACTCATTTCTTCAATGACCCTCATCACATCGCCCGAACTGTATCCGTCAATCATGTTAGGAACGATGATAACATTCATCGATTGGAACATATTGAAGCGATTGAGCATCTGAGGTGCTGTTACGTCTTTGATATTTATAAACCCGGTGATAGGAGCCATCTCTCCCGACCCTGTCTGGACAAACAAACCATCGAGGTCATCTAACTTACTCCTATATTCAGGGCTGGACTGCAACATCACCTTAAATTGTTTTCCGTACAGGTTGAAATTTGAGATATAAGCACTTCCGATATAGGCTTGCAATGTCCCCATCACCTGATTGAGAGTAAGTCCCGCTTCTTTTATTTTTGCAACATCCGCTTCAATTTCTTTTTGAGGAAAGTTGGGGTTGAAATTGGTCATGGCCATCATCACTTCGTCCCTCTCCTCTAATTTGGATATGAAATTAGTTGTTACATCATAGAAGGCATGAATGTCTCCACCCATTCTGTCCTGAAGCTGCATCTCAACTCCGGCACCTAAGCCAAATCCCTGAAGAGTAGGAGTTGCCATGAAGAAAAATTCTGCATTATTGATATTCTTTGTTTTTTCCTCCAAGATACTAACCACCTGATTGGTAGATATTTTACGTTCGCTCCACGGATCCATTTTTAATATAACAGTACCATAAGAACTACCCAGGCCGCCAATAAAATTAACCCCTGTTATATTGGTTATGTTATCTATACTTTCAATCTCGTTAGCTATATCTACAAGTTCGTTAACTAAAGAATCGGTTCTCTCGAGCGATGATCCCGGAGGTAAGGTTACGAAAGCCATTACTACCCCGCTATCTTCCTGAGGCACAAATCCTGTTGGGATAACTTTCATCAATCCGAATAAAATTGCTGAAGCCACGAGGATAATGGTAACAGTTATCCAGCGATGTCCCCTCTTTCCTAAGAAATGCAATGCCGATTTATATTTTTGAGTCCCGAAGTTGAATGCGGTATTAAATGTATAAGTGAAACGGCGGAAAAGACTTTTCTTTCCCCTCTCATCATCATGATTATTTACTTTTAGAAACATCGCACACAAAGCCGGGCTTAGTGTAAGGGCATTAACCGCCGATATAAGAATAGCCACACAAAGGGTGAGCCCAAATTGCTTGAAGAAAATACCGGACGACCCACCGATGAAACTAACCGGGATGAACACTGCGGCCATTGCCAACGTGATGGATACAATAGCAGGAGCGATCTCTTTCATTGCGGTTAGTGTTGCAACCTTAGGATCTGTCTCTCCATTTTCCATCTGAGCATGAACGGCTTCAACCACCACAATGGCATCGTCTACCACTATACCGATAGCTAAAACTAAAGCAAATAACGTGAGTAGGTTGATGGAGAATCCGAACAACTGCAAGAAGAAAAATGTGCCGATAATAGCCACCGGCACAGCAATAGCCGGAATGACAGTGGAACGGAAATCCTGCAAGAAAACAAAGACAACCAAGAAAACCAATACGAATGCCTCAAGCAAAGTGGTTACTACTTTTTTGATAGACTCGTTTAAGAATTCACTCGAATCCATAAAATAATTGATCTTTACTCCCTCCGGAAATGATTTTTCCGCTTCATTGAGTACCGCTTTTACGTTTTCAATAACCTCCTGAGCATTAGATCCTGCGGTTTGACTAATGGATATAAAAACACCTTCTTCTGTTTTATTTACCATGGAAGTAACCGTATAATTCTCTGATCCCAGTTCGACGTCGGCAACATCTTTTACCCTTAATATCTGTCCCTTGATGGAACGGATAATAATATCACCAAACTGTTCGGGTGACTTTAGCCTGCCTGTATATTTCAAGGTATACTGAAACGACTGATCGCTGTTTTGCCCCAGTTCTCCGGGAGCAGCTTCTATATTCTGATCTTGTAGCGCTCCGATAACTTCCTGCACAGATAGCTTATATGATGCCATAACATCGGGTTTTAGCCAGATACGCATCGAGTAGTCTTGCGCACCATATACTCCGGCATCCCCCACCCCATACACACGTTTGATTTGAGGCAGTATATTGATGTTGGCATAATTTTGCAGAAATTGCCCGTCATATTCTTTATTGCTGGTGGATATGGTAAGCCCCAGAATCGTACTATTCTGCTGTTTAGCTACAATAACCCCATTCTGATTCACCTCTTGAGGCAAAACAGGAGTTGCTCTGGCTACCTTGTTTTGTACATTTACAGCTGCAATATCGGGATTTACACCTTGCTTGAAAAAGATACGGATATTTGCCATACCATTATTCGATGCCGAAGATGTCATGTAAGTCATCCCTTCTACTCCGTTTATCTGTTCTTCGAGAGGTATAATAACACTATTCATTACAACCTCTGCATTCGCGCCCGGATATATTGTCACTACCTGAACTGTGGGTGGGGCAATGTCCGGATATTGTTCTACCGGCAATGTTGCCAATCCTATTATTCCCAATACTACAAATATGATAGAAATAACGGTGGACAATACAGGCCTTTCTATAAATGTTTTTAACATTATATTTTCTTTTTAATATTATGAGCTATTATTGTATCTTTATTTTCTGTTTGTTGCTTAAGGTGGCAACACCGTCTGCAATAATCCGGTCATTTACATTCAGACCTTGAGTTACTGCATAATCTTTTCCATCCGGTGTAGATATAACCGATACAATGGTTTGCACAACGGAGTCTCCCAGCACCTTATATACCAAAGTTTTGTCTTGTTGGGTGAATGTGCATTTTTGAGATATTACAAACACATCCTGAAGTGTTCGGGGAATACCTATTTTTCCACTCGTCCCACTTCTTAACACCCCATCCTTGTTCGGAAACTCGGCTCTGAATGTTGCTGATCCGGTAGTTATGTTTACAATTCCTGTTATGGTTTCGAGTTTTCCTCTTTCTTCATACTCAGTGCCATTGGCTAAGGTTAATATAACTTTAGGCGCATTTTTGATTTTTTCGGCTTGTGTCTTTCCCTCCAATGTATTCAAAAACTCACTCAATGCTTTTTCGTTTAGCGAAAAATAGACATACACATTTTCTGTATTAGCAACGGTAGTCAATACATTTGCAGGATTTACCAGACTTCCATTACGAAATGGAATAGATTCTACAATACCATTTACAGGGCTTGTTACATTTGTCCAGCTAATGGTTGCCTGTGCATTTTTTAAAGCCGCGTTAGCCTGCTCCAAAGCCGCCAAAGCTGTCTCATAAGAGTTCTCTGCCGTCTCTAACTGTACCGTTCCGACAATCCCCTTTTCGGCTAAAGGTCTTACCCTGTTTACGTTTATCTTAGCCGTATTTACCTGAGCAGTTGCACTACTCACCTGAGCTTTTGCTGTAGTTAAAGCCTGTTCGGATTGCGGGGAGTTAATTTTAAATAAAGACTGCCCTTTTCTTACTACAGAACCTTCATCAACGTAAATGGCTTCTATAAAACCATCGATCCGGGGACGGATCTCAATATCTTCCTGCCCTCTTATTGTAGCCGGATAAACAGACAATAATTCTGCATCTTGCTTTTGCATAACTAAAGTTGAATATGTCCGCACTTCCGCTTCCTCTCCGAATGGGTTTTGCCTCTTCCCGCATGAAGAAAATAGGACTAGAATAAGTATTCCTGTTGTAATTTTAGTGAGCTTCATATAATTAATAATTTAATTTGTTCTATACCAGCCTCTCTAATAGTATATCTAAGATGGATACCAGATGTTCTTTATCAATATTTTGAAAAAGAGACTCATTCATTGATTTAATCTTGACAGAAGCTTTTTTATACAACTCGAATCCTTTGGGAGTAAATTCTATCTCTACAGTTCGAGTGTTAATAACACCGCGACTTCTTGTTATTAAGCCTTTTCTTTGTAGATTGCGTAATATTGTCGAAGTAGTCATCGGATCTATTTCGGTTGTGTTTGAAAGGTCTATTTGAATGATTTCTCTCTTCTGAATTGAAAATTGATAAATTGCAGATAGAATATCGAACTGTGGACCTGTTAATTCAAAACTACTCAAAAGGGCTCTTCCCTAAAAGTTGTGGACTAGGCATAAATATTCGTTAATCTAAATAAAAAATAGGGTATATGCTTTACTCCTCTGAGCGTAGCTCTAAATGCTTTAATCTTGGCATTGAAAGATTCCGCAGAAGCATTCGTTGAACGATTGTCAAAGTAATTCAGTATTGTTCTGTAGTGAGCGGCTATACTTCTTTTTACTGTTGCAAAAGTTTTAAATCCGGATTGTTCTACTTGTTCATACCATCTAGCTAATCGAGTCAAAGCAGCAGTTTTATCTTTTGTTTTTTCGTAAATGCCTTTCAGATGCATTGTTAACCTATAAGCAGTTTCCAGATTAGGATAATATTTGAACAAAGTATCAGCTCTAAGATGTTGATTGGGGGTCCACTTATTCTCATTCTTGAATAACAGATATCGGCTACGCACAAGCAGTTGTTTATGGGTATCACCATTTTCAAGAACTTCCGGTTTATAAGATTTCCCCGTTTCTTTAGCCAATTCCATTTCTTTATTTTCACCCTCAAGTGCTTGCCAACGATAAGCGATACGCATATCCTGTAAGGCTTCGATAGCTAGCTTTTGTACATGGAACCTATCTGTAACCAGGCTGGCTTTTGGGAAACATCGCTTGGCTATAAGTTCCATATTGGCAGCCATATCCAGGGTGATTTCTTTGACTTGCTGTCGTTTGGATAAGGAGATCTTTTGCAGATGAGTAATGACTGTTTCTGCTGATGTACCTTTAATAATAGCCACAATAGCTCCTTTACGTCCTTTGGCGGATTTGTTGGTGACGATAGTATAAAGTTCATCATAGCTTAAACAGGTTTCATCAATACTTAAATGTGTGCCAATATTATCAGGAAAAATCAAGTATTTATCGGCATGTTCTCGCTCTATCCAATCATGAAAACCAGATAAATGGCAACGATACCACTCTTCCAACTTTTTACCATTGATATTAAAGAACTTACCTAAGGTAGAACAGTTGACGGGTTCGCTATCAAGATAATGCTTTTAAAAAAGCAGCGAACTCCGCTGTTAAATGGGTGCCGCCGGCTACTGTAGACCATTCTCGCATATAGGGATGCCCCGAGTGTTTATCCTGCCAGCGACGACGACGTACTCGAAGAATTAAACTCTTACCGCGAAGAGGAAAATCGTGAATATCGGTAGGGGGATAAAAGCCTTTGGAAATAAATTGATTATCCTTGTTTTCTTCCAAGGACAAAACATTTTCATCCAGATGAAGGATGATAACTTTTTCGAATGTCTCAACTTCAACTACTTCAAAGTAGTCCAACAAACCTTCGGGTAATAATAATTCATAGCCACTTTCCATTAAACAAAGTTAGGAAAAATTATATCTCCACAACTTTTAGGAAAGAGCCCTCAAAAGCCGATTTCTTTTTTTATGTAACATCTTGGATACCTTGCACGTCAAGATTTCAAGCTTATCTGGTGACTCTTGATATACTCTTGTGTGTTTCATATCTCCCTCTTTTATTATATGGACACTTATGACAATAAAAACTTACTTTATTCTAGCCTGATTTAATCTGCAACTTGTAATCCTTACCATCTTTAATATCCCAATTAATACTAGTACAAATGTCGATAGAAGATCGCGAGGTTTGCAGTTCCAATATTACCCAGTTATGTTCCAAAAGGGACTTTTTGGCTTATTTAATGTATATTAAGGTATAGAAATGTGTTCTATTGGGTTACAGGAAAAATTGTATTTCCTATTGTTATAGCAGCTATACAGTTATAAGTTAATATATTATATGAACAGATATTATAAAATAAACTTGTTATCATCTAACGAAAAGAGCAAAGAGGCGGCTTATTTTTCATGGTAAATGTTTGCTTTTCTTAAAATAATTGGCAATATTGCAGAAAGTGAATTGCTAATACCATGAGTAATAACACTCTTACGACATTTTCTTTTGCCGAAATCGCAAAAAAGAATGAAGACTTTACCGTTCTTAACTTTGTTTCGGTTAACTCTACACAAGTTCCGCCAAAGATATCAATCAACTACCCTTGCGCTATTGAAGGCATCCTTATGGGGCTATGCCTTAAAGGTAATGCTACAATAAAAATTAATTTCAGAGAATATAAAATCAAAGAAAACACAGTATTTACAGTACTTCCTAACCAAATAATGGAAACTACTGAAAAAACTGATGACTTATTTATCGGCGTTCTGATTTTTTCAAATGACTTTTTTGTTGGTGAGCCTCTACTCAAAAATTTTAATATTGTAGATAAGATTATTTATCATCCATGTATCGATCTGTCGGTTGATCACGTAGATTATCTACTGCAATTACACTCGTTTATTGTAGACAATATAAATAAGGAGAAGCATATATATACGGAAGAAGTAACCAGAAACTTACTCTTGGCTTTAGTTAAAGAAACAGTTTCAGTATATTCAAATGAAAGATTAAAGGAACATACCAAAGCCTTTTCTCGTAATGAAATTATAGCTGAACAGTTTTTCAGACTGTTATTTGAACACTACATCAAGGAGAGAACAGCCTTATTTTATGCCAATAAACTATGTATCACATCGAGGTATCTGTGCAGAATATTGAAAAAAACAACCGGCCAATCGACAAGTACATGGATAGATAAGATCGTGATTATGAAAATAAAGGTTATGCTGAAATCTACAGAACTCACTGTGGTTCAAATATCGGAAGATCTAAATTTTTCTAATTCTTCTTTCTTTTCCAAATTTTTCAAGAAACATACCGGATTAACTCCCCTAGCATATAAAGCCATTTAATTTGTATCACCTTCCTTATATAACTACAAGACGCTATTCTTATAAGCTTCTGATGCCATTTCTATCTTTTGCTAATATTTATCGTTATTTTAGCACTTTGTTAACTAGTATTGATAATTATCCTAAATTGAAATGTTAGATAAACTAAAGAATGTCTTTTTTCACAAGAAAAATGAATCGCTATTATTGAGCGATTATGTTGAAATACAAACTCAGGAATTACAAATTAATAGGCAATATCGTACAGCAAGGGCATATCGTAGTATGCTCAATTGCTTTGTGGCGTTCAACAAAGGCGATGATATATTGCTTGCGAAAATTGATAATGCAATGGTAAAGCGTTTCGAAATGTTCTTAAAGAAAGAGGGTAAATCCTTAAACACAATATCTTTTTATATAAGAAACCTGAGAGCTGTATATAATAAAGCCTGTAAAGAATTACTTGTTCCTCGTCCTGTAGCCAATCCGTTCGATAATACTTTTATCGGAATAGAACGAACTACCAAAAGAGCAGTGCAGGAACATATTATAAAAAAGATTGCTAATCTGGATCTTAAGCACGACGCAGGGTTGGAGTTTGCTCAACAACTATTTATGTTCAGTTTCTATGCCAGAGGAATGTCATTTGTAGATATAGCCTACCTGAAAAAGAAAAACATCAAGGATGGGCACATTGCGTATCGTCGCCACAAAACAGGACAATTATTAAAAATCAGACTTACTGACAAAATTATCTCCATTATAAAACGGAATGAGAGCAAGACAGAAGGTTCGGAATATCTATTACCCATTATATTAAGTAAAAAGATAGAAGACAGGCTTCAATATGAGAGCGCCTTGCGCACTTATAATAACAGACTTGCCAAAATATCTATATTATTGGGATTGGACAATATATTGACTAGCTACGTTGCACGCCATAGTTGGGCTACCATAGCCAAAAATAAAAATATTCCTTTACCTGTAATAAGTGAAAGTTTGGGCATAATTCTGTGCAAACAACACAGATATATTTAGCTTCATTCAACAGTGCAACACTCCATAAGGCAAATATGAAAGTAATTTCTTCTATTTGAATTAAAGCAGGGATATTTTTTCTTGAATTATAAACCAATTCACTTTTAACAAATATTTCTTGGTTAATCGATACAGCATTTATATTTTTACGCCTGACCCGATAAGTTCAAAATTGAATTTAATCTAATATCAATTTCTGTCATTTCCTAAGTGACAGAAAAACATTTAGCAAATGAGCAACTCCGGTATCTTCAGGTATATTGAATTAGACAATGGCATTTGTAGAAAATTATATGAAGCGAGTGATAGCTTTGTGTATATACTAAATGGTAACATAACAGTGTCTTACGAAAGAAATAGACGAAGGAATCTAGCCACAGGAGAGACGCTCCTTATAACAAAAGATACGTTTATACAATTTGAGATAATAGACAAGGCTGTCTTGATATTTCTGAAACTGGAAAATATTGTCAGACATTTTTCACAGACTTCAATAAAGAGTCTTATAGAAATTTCGGAGGGTGAGGAGTGGAATATACTGAAAGCGAGAGGTCACTTCCATGAGTTCTGGAGGCTAATATTTCTATATCTTAAGGATGGTATAGACATGAATGGTATAGATCAATTAATAGAGGATCAGTTGTTTATGTTGATTAAAGAATATTACTCGATGAAGGAGATAAGTGTGTTTCTCCATCCTCTATTAGATGAGAATATATTGTTCGCAGACTTGGTTAAAAACAACTGTTTAAGGGTAAATTCTATTTCTGAATTGGCTCAACTTGCAAATTATAGCTCATCAGGCTTTATAAAAAAATTTCAAAAATGCTTCAATGAAGCTCCTTATCAGTGGATAACGAAATTTAAAGCTAAAAGGATTATGCAAGACATATGTTTTACTCAGGATTACTTTTGTGAAATATCTGATAGATATGGATTTACATCACAATCTTATTTCTATACCTTCTGTAAAAAACACTATGGATTGACCCCTACAGAATTAAGGAAGCAAGGAAAAATAAGAACAAAACACTCAAATAGGTAAAAAAGTGAACAAAAAAGGTAAAAATGTATATGCTAAATGGATTAAATAAAGTATACTTTTGTGATGTCTCTTTACTTTCCTTTTCTGTCACTTAGGAAATGACAGAAATTGATATTAAAAATTTCAACCCTACTAACATCTATCATACAGGTGTTTACATTGAATTTATTCAGATTGTGTATGCAAAAAAAAAATAGAACTCAAAATAAGGCAAAAGAGGCGAATGTCTCAATTAAAGATATTGCAGAGCATGTAGGAGTATCTACTGCTACAGTTTCATTGGTACTTAACAGTAAGGATAAAAAGGGACGGATAAGCAAAGAAGTGGCAATAAAAGTTAAAGACGCCGCCAAAGAAATGAATTATCGCCCTAATATGTCGGCACGAAGTCTACGCACAGGTAAGACGAAAACATTAGGACTGATTGTTGCAGATATCTCGAATCCTTTTTTTGCCAAACTGGCACGACATATAGAAAACATAGCTGATAAGAAAGATTATCAGGTGATGTTTGGAAGCTCGGATGAATCGAGTATAAAGTTTCAAAAGCTGGTCAATCTGTTTATCGAAAAAAATGTGGATGGTATGATATTAGCCCCTCCTCAGGACTCCGAAGATACCATAATGCAGCTGATATACAGAAACATCCCGACAGTATTGATAGACAGATGCATAGAGGGACTGCCGATAAGTTCGGTTCAGATAGACAATTTCGGAGCAGCTTATTCCCTTACCGATTCATTAATAAAACGAGGCTGTAAGCATATTGGTTTCATAGCATGTAACATCGGCTTGCCCAATATCAGTAAGCGGTATGAAGGCTATAAAAAAGCATTGGAGAATAGCGGGATCTCCCTGAATAAAGAAATTGTTTGCTCTGTTTCGTTCGAAAACTTTGAACAGGCTGTAGAACAGGGCATAGAAAAACTAATAAAAGAGGGAGCTGATTCAATGGTTTTCTCTACCAATAGAGTGGGAATCCAGTCACTACTCACCTTGCAAAAGCACGAGAAATATCTGGATCTGAAATATGGAAGTATCGATAATCCTGATGAATACAAAGTTTCGAGATTGCCTATCACATGCATAGAACAGCCTATTGAAGGCTTGGGGCGCAGGGCTTTCGAAATCTTATTCAGACAGATAGAAGATCCGTCTTTTGATGAAGTGGAGTCTGTAGTATTACAAGCTAGAATCAACGAATTGAATAATTTATGATTTTGTTTCCACAAGTAACCGATAGAATCTTACCCACAAAGAAGTTAATCGAATTAGCAGGTATTGCAACATTAATATTTAACCCATGAAAAACAAAGAAAAGAAACGTGGTATTTTTTCAAGTCCGGAAGGCGGAAGCTATTTATTTCCATTTATCCTCATCAGTTCATTATTTCTGATGTGGGGATTTGCTCATGGCTTACTGGATGTTCTCAATAAGCACTTTCAGGAAGCATTCACAATGAGTAAAGCAGAATCGGGTCTGGTACAATTTTCTACTTACATAGCCTACGGTCTGATAGCCTTTCCCGCAGGAATATTCATGCGAAAATACGGATATCAGAAAGGTATTATATTAGGACTCATTGTATATGCAATAGGGGCATTCAGTTTTATTCCCGCAGCATACGGCACATCTCCGGCACCTTTTCTTGTTGCTTTATTTATTGTAGCATGTGGTTTATGTGTTCTGGAAACGGCTGCAAACCCTTACTCGACAGTCTTAGGTCCAAAGGAAAGTTCATCACGAAGATTAAATCTATCCCAGTCTCTCAATGGTCTGGGTTGGGTATTAGGTCCGCTTATCGGGGGACATCTGATACTGGGAGCAGAGGCGGGAGACACTACAGCCTTGACTAAACCTTATATTCTTATAGGATCATGTGTGTTGATTATCACTATCCTTTTTTTCTTCGTTAAGCTCCCCGATACAAAAGAGGGTTCTGAGAAAATTCAAGATGCTGCTCCAACAGCCGAAATATTTCCTCAAAAATCGCTCTGGAAACATAAGCATTTTGTTTTGGCTTTCATAGCACAAATCATGTACATGATAGCACAAACAGGAATATTTGCCCTATTCATCAATTATGTGATGGAGCTGGACAGTTCTATATCAAAGGTGGATGCATCGAGGTATCTGGCTTTTGGAGGAATGGCATTGTTTATGGTTGGACGCCTCAGTGGCAGTTTTCTGATGGCTAGGTTCGAAGCAAATAAATTATTAGCGGTATATGCTATTGCCTGCGTGATCTGCATGGTACTTGTGGTAATGAATATAGGTCTTATATCACTGGTGGCTTTGTGTGTTTGCTTCTTCTTTATGTCCATCATGTTTCCTACTATTTATGCTTTAGGGCTTGCAGGAATGGGCACCCATACCAAAAAAGCTGCGTCATTTCTCACGATGGCTGTAGCAGGAGGTGCTTTTTCGGCGATAATAATGGGTGCCGTAGGAGAAGAAAATATGGCTATAGGATTTATCATTCCTCTGATATGCTTCGTATATATATCATTCTTTGGACTTAAAGGCTACAAAGTACGATAACCGAATTCGTCCTACACTAAATAAAACTAAATAACATCTTATCATGAAAAAAAACATTCTTATTCTTATTACATTTCTTTTTTCATTAACGGTATTTAGTCAGGCTAAATACAACGGACTCGATGCTAATATGGGTAATCTATATCGGTTATCCGACGCTAAAACACGCTCTATCAGCCCCGAGAACTTTACCGGAGAAAAAGGTAAAGGGGGAATGGCCGATCCAAATATGCAAGGCGAAAAACGCAATATAGCCAATGCACATCATGCAGCCCGCGATCTGGGACAAACATGGAAAGTGAATCCCTATGTACATATCGCTCCGGGAGAAACCTTTACTTTGGCTGAGATCGAAGGACCGGGAGCCATCCAGCATATATGGATGACCCCAACCGGAAACTGGCGTTTTTCTATCCTTCGATTCTATTGGGATGATGAGAAAGAGCCATCAGTAGAATGTCCTGTAGGCGACTTCTTCGGAATGGCTTGGGGAGAATATGCTCCACTGTCGTCGCTTGCCGTGTGTGTCAATCCCGGCAGTGCATTCAATTGCTACTGGACTATGCCGTTCCGTAAGAAATGCCGCATTACGATGGAAAATGTAAATCCTCAGGATGCTATGATTCTGTATTATCAGGTAGATTATACATTGACAGAAGTTCCTGCCGATGCTGCTTATTTCCATGCTCAGTTTCGCCGTACACATTATAATGAATCGTCGGACTATACCTTGGTTGATGGGATAAAGGGCAAAGGTCACTATGTGGGTACGTATATGGCTTGCGGTGTTCATAACAACGGATGGTGGGGCGAAGGAGAAATCAAGTTCTTCATGGACGGAGATTCCAAATTCCCTACAATCTGCGGAACAGGAGCAGAAGATTATTTCTGTGGCTCTTACAATTTCGACAGAGGAGGAAAATATGTCGAATTCTGCACTCCTTATGCCGGATTACATCAGGTGATACGTCCCGACGGGACTTATCGTTCGCAAGAACGTTTCGGAATGTACAGATGGCACATCACCGATCCTGTACGCTTCGATAAAGACCTGCGAGTAACAATACAAGATCTCGGATGGAGAGTTGGAGGCCGCTATTTACCTCAAAAATCTGATATTTCGTCAGTTGTATATTGGTATCAGAGCGAGCCGCATGCCAGATTCCCCAAAATACCGGCATGGCAGGATTTAGAAGTAAACTGATTTACCAAAACTGTTGAAATCAAAAATATATGTAAAAAGTAAATAAGAGGGAATATCTCTCCAATAATCCCTCTTGTCTACACCTTAGATCCTTCATTCATATTCTTCTCATCAAGAAAGAATATAACCCTCTTGATTGTGATAAATCTTTTATGCTTAAAAAGAGTATGAATTATTAGTTAATCGTTTAATTTTTATTCCTTAAGAATGACTTAAATCCAATTTTATGAAAAAGAAAAAATGTCAAAAAGGATTTTTTTATGCCGCAAGTCTCTTTTTTGTAATGCTATTTTTGCAAATAAGCCCTTTGCTAGCCGAAACAAAACAAACTCCTTCAGAAAAAAACATTTCAGGGGTTGTGCTAGATGTAAATAGCGACCCTCTTACTGGCGTGACAGTAGCCGTTAAAGGTACTACCACGGGATCTATGACCGATGTTAATGGAAAATTTACTATCAAAGCTAAAGCCACTGATATTATAGTCTTTACTTATTTGGGATTCCAATCACAGGAAATCCCTGTCGGAGAAAATACCGCAATCAATCTGGTAATGCGTGAAGCAACCTTGCAACTCGACGATGTGGTGGTAGTGGGGTATGGTACTCAAAAGAAAATATCGGTGACAGGAGCCGTTACCAATGCCGAGGTCAAACAACTACAGTCGGTTCCGGCAGCATCCTTATCAAATGCGCTGGGCGGACAAATACCCGGAATCATTACGCGTCAATCCAGTGGTGAACCCGGATTCGACGGAGCAGCTCTTTATATACGTGGTATGGCTACCCTCAATACCGATCAGGGCTTTACTGCTCCACTCGTTTTAGTGGATGGTGTAGAACGTGATATCAATCTGGTAAATTCACAGGAAATAGAAAGCTTCACTATACTCAAAGACGCTTCGGCAACAGCCGTTTACGGTGTAAGAGGTGCTAATGGAGTCATACTGATCACTACAAAAAAAGGAGTGAAAGGAAAACCCAAAGTAACTTATCGAGGCGAATATGCAGTCCTCACAGGACAGAGGTTTCCAAAATATATAGAAGCTTATGAATTTGCAACACTAATGAACGAAGCATCATACAATTCCAAGCTGTCGTCATTACCCTGGACTGCCGATGATATTCAAAAATTTAAGGATGGATCAGACCCATACTTACACCCTAACGTAAACTGGATAGACGAAGTATTCAAAACAGACACTTGGCAAACAACACACAATCTCAATGTTTCGGGAGGAGATGAAGTTGTGCGTTATTATGTGAATCTCGGATATGTCGGTAAAGATGGTCTATATAGGGAAGATAAGTCGTATGATTGGAAAACCCGCGGAGGAAAATTTCGCCGTTACAACCTGCGGTCTAATATAGATGTGAATATAACCAAAGAATTGACCCTTGAGTTGGGATTAGCTACAACTATTCAGGACAGGAGCTATCAGGGTACCAGTTCGGGTGATATATGGCAAGCCATACGCCAGACATCACCATTAATATATCCCGTTACAAATCCGGACGGATCAATAGCCGGAGGAGGTGCAACGGCTTACCTGCTGGGGAATCCATACGGATTGGCTACACAAACAGGATATACACAAATGTATATTGGTAACAATCAAGGTAACTTATCTGCACGCTGGGACTTATCCAAGCTGATAACAAAAGGTTTGTCGATAGGAGCTAAATTCTCATTCGACCATTATTACAAGAACGAAGTGGCTCGCAGGGTCGACTTCGGAGTGAAACAAGTTACAGGTATAGATGCTGATGGCGATTATACCTATGAAACATGGCGTGAACAAGGTACGATGGGATATAAGGTCGACATACAGGACTCTAATTATTCCATGTATGGAGAAGCTGCCATCAACTATGGACGCAGTTTCGGAATGCACGATGTGGGTGCTATGCTACTTGTAAACAGAAGAGAATATAAAAACCTGACAGCAGGCACATCATTAGACAACCTACCCTACCGTCATCAGGGATTGGCAGGAAGATTCTCATACAACTATGCAAGCCGTTATTTAGCAGAAGTGAATTTCGGATACAACGGTTCCGAACAATTTCCCAAAGGAAACAGGTATGGGTTTTTCCCGTCACTATCTGTAGGTTGGGTTGTATCGGGCGAAAGCTTCTGGAATCAGTCGGTAGTAAACCATCTGAAAATAAGAGGATCTGTCGGGCAGGTCGGTAACGACAAAGTGATCGGAGACCGTTTCTTGTATATTACAGCCGTAAATTCTTCGGCCACTGGATACTATTATGGATCGGGACAAAACTATCTAGGCGGGATAGAAGAAAAGAAATTCGGATTGGCTCTCACATGGGAAACAGCAACAAAATATAACGCAGGATTCGATATAGGCATATTGGATAAGTTTAATCTCCAGTTCGATGCATTCAAAGAACGTCGCGAAGATATCTTATTGAAAAGGCAAAAAATACCTGCATTTTTAGGTTTGGTTCCGCATGGTACTCCTTATGGTAATGTGGGGATTGTTGACAATAAAGGATTTGATGCTTCTATCGAATTTAAAAATACAACAGCCTATGGTCTGACATATTCCCTAAGAGGCAACTTTACTTTTGCACGCAACAAAATTATAGAAGACGATAAGGCAGAGCCGGCAGAACTTTATCAACGGACAAAAGGTACATCTCTCGAACAGGCATTTGCATTGGTTGCACTCGGATTATTTAATGATCAGGAAGAAATCGATAATTGGGCAAAGTCTGAATATCAGACTACAATATTACCCGGAGATATAAAATATCAGGATACTAACGGCGACGGAGTAATCAACGACAAAGACAGGGTATTTATAGGACATCCGCAAATACCCGAAATCATGTTCGGTTTTGGAGGTGCTGTGGTCTATAAAAATATTGATGCATCTGTGCAATTTTCAGGAGTTGCTAATCGCACCACCTTCCTCACACAAGAAGGAATGTATCCTTTTATGCTGGAATATCCAAACTATAATGTATTGAGAGAATATTATGACAATCGTTGGGTTCCGGGTGCTGACAACTCAAATGCCAAATACCCGACAGTTATTGCCGGAAAGAATGAACACAACAACAGGAATTCCACGCTTTATATGCGTAGTGCCAGTTACGTAAAGCTTCAGAATGCAGAGATCGGATATTCATTGCCTAAACTATGGCTGAAGAAAATGAAAATTGAAGGAATCAGGCTATTCTTGAATGGTTCCAATCTCTTAACGTTTGACAAACTCAAAATAATTGATCCGGAACAGAATGTGGGTGATGCCTATCCTTTACAACGCACTATTAATTTCGGAGCACAGGTTAACTTCTAATTTTATCGTATTATGAGAACAAAAATATTAAAATATACAGCAGTTCTTCTTATTGTAGCTTTGGCCTCATGTAATGACTATCTCGACAAATTACCCGAAGGAGACTTAACAGTAGAAGAAGTATTTAAAGACTATAAGAAAGCTGAGAAATTTTTAGCGAATACTTATATGCATTTGCCTGCCGAAATAAATTTTATGTGCGGAACAGGTGATACTTGGGCAAGAAATCCTTTTACAGCAGGATCTGACGAAATGGAAATCGCCTATGGAGGCGCAGCTTCACATTTACTGAATAGTGGAGCCTTGAATGCGGACAACTCACACAATATTTCTCCTGTATGGAACGAATGTTTCATGGGTATCCGTAAGGCTAACATCTTTCTGGAGAACATAGATAATACTCCGTTGGTAGAAGCAGGAAGTTCTGCATCCACTGACTTGTTTACAGAAGAACGCCGCAATCAATGGAAAGGTGAAGCATACTTCTTGCGTGCCTTTGCTTATTTCCAGCTAATAAGGACTTATGGTCCGGTACCTATCATAGATCATGCGCTTGCCACCAACCTTGATTATAGTAGTATCAAGCGTAGCCCTCTGGAAGAATGTATACAATTTGTTGTTGATGATTGCGATCGGGCAAAAGCATTCTTAGCAATTCGTTATACTGATGGAAGACTTGGACGTGCCACTGCGGGTGCCGCTTTAGCCTTGAAATCGCGCATGTTGCTTTATGCCGCATCTCCAATCTACAATGGTCACGAATCTTTCAAAGATTTCAAAGACAATGATGGCGTCAATCTCTTCCCCGCCACAAACGATCCTGCCAAATGGAGCAAGGCGGCTACTGCTGCAATGGAATGCCTTACGGCATTAGAGAGTGCCTCTCCAATGCATAAGTTATATGAAACAAAGCTACCCGATTATGTAAAAAACTATCGAGACATCTTATTAGACAGATTTAATGACGAATGGATATTCTGGCGGAATGTAAACTGGTATAACCATTTCGATAACTGTGCCACTATACTCAGCCTAAGAGGATTTTCTATATTAAATCCAACTCAGGAAATGGTAGACTCCTACCACATGGCCAACGGTACAGTACCGATCACCGGATATGGAGCGGATGGAAAAACACCAATCATCAACAATGCTTCGGGATATCAGGAAAGCGGTTATACTGCTGCTGTAGGCGACAATGGCTGGAGCCCTGCCGGAGTACGCACTATGTATGCAAACAGAGAGCCCCGGTTCTATGCTTCTATCAATTTTGCCGGACAAAAATGGCAAGGCACTACTTGCGATTTCTGGTATACAGGAAAAGACGGACGCAAAGGAGCTGGAAGTGACTATTGCAAAACAGGCTATCTGATAGCCAAGGTTGTAAATCCGAATGTAAATCCGGCTGCAGGAACAGGTTATGAACAACGTTGCTGGGTCTTTTTCAGATTAGCCGAAATCTATTTGAACTATGCCGAAGCAATCAACGAAGCCGAAGGACCAGCCAAAGCATATCCGTATGTGAACAGAATAAGAAGCAGGGCAGGCGTAGCCAATCTTCCAACCGGTCTCAATCAGGCACAGATGAGAGATGCTATCAGGCGTGAGCGTAGGATAGAATTAGCTTTCGAAAACCATCGATATTTTGATGTTCGCCGTTGGGGTATAGCCGAAAGCACCGACAACCGCGCCATTCATTCTATGAATATCATGGCTGGTACACATTTGCAAGACAATGCTTTTTACGAAAGAGTAGTATGTGAGCCTCGCATATTTGACAAAACAAAACATTATTGGTTCCCAATCCCTCAGGATGAGATTAATAAGACAGAACGTGTTCTGGTTCAGAATCCGGGTTGGACTAAGAATGAATAAACTATGATAAGGATACTTTGGAGTCTGTAGATCAAAATGTACTATGGACTCCGTATTCCTTCCTTTAAACAAAAATAATACGATATGAAAAAAATAGACTTCACTATTCTGTCTCTATTATTGATGTGTGTGATATGTTTTTCTTGCAGCAAAAAGAATGCTGAGAGTGTAATCAGTCACGACTATAATCAAAAGTACACAGGAGAATATACAAATCGTGTTGCTTTCCCGATAGGGGGAATGGGCACCGGCATGTTTTGTGTTGAAGGAAGCGGTGCCATATCCAATATGTCGTTAAGGCATAGACCTGAAGTTTTTCATGAGCCAACAATGTTTGCGGCACTCCATATAAAAGGAATTGATAATGCAACCAGAGTCCTCGAAGGACAAGTACCCGACTGGAAAAAATTTGGAATGCCAAACTCCGCATTGGGCGGTGGCGGAACATGGGGTTTACCCCGATACAAAGAGAATACATTCCTAGCTCGTTTCCCTTTTGCAGAAATAGAACTGAAAGATAATACAATGCCTGTAGAGGTAAAAATAAACACATGGAATCCATTCATCCCAACCGATGCAGACAACTCGAGCCTGCCTGTGGGAGGGTTCGAATACGAATTTAAGAATACAAGTGGCGTTGAGGTAGATGCAATTTTTTCATACAGCACCCGAAACTTTATGTATGTACATGGCAAAGGTACATCATGTGTTAAATCGCATAAGAACGGTTTTATTCTTTATCAGTCGGGAACAGAAACCGAACCGTTTCATCAGGGCGAATTTGCCATATTCACAGACAATCCCGAAACCAAAATAGACCATAACTGGTTCCGTGGAGGATGGTTCGACCCGTTGACTATTTGCTGGAATAACATAGCCGGTGGTACAATTGGAAATAACCCTCCCGAACTGGAAGGTGCTACAGGAGCATCGCTGTTTGTCCCAGTGAAACTGAAACCGGGCGAATCAAAAACCGTAAGATTATATATGGCATGGTATGTACCGTTTTCGAACCAAAGATTCGGCGGTGAACCAAAGTCTGAGAGTGATATGCCTGATATTCCTTACAACTATACGTACGACAACAAAGGCGAAGGCAACTATCGCCCATGGTATAGCAGCAAATTTGCAAGTATAAATGACGTAGCCGAATATTGGTTAAAGAATTATGAAGACCTGAAAGCCAAGTCGAAACTATTTTCCGAAACATTCTACAATAATACCTTGCCACCCGAAGTAACGGAAGCCATTGCCGCAAACCTCACCATATTGAAGTCGCCGACGGTCTTTCGCCAGTATGATGGGCGTATGTGGAATTGGGAAGGGTGCGGAGATAATTGGGGATCATGTCACGGATCATGCACCCATGTGTGGAATTATGCACAGGCAGTACCTCATCTGTTTCCTGACATGGAACGGTCGTTACGCGAAGTGGAATACTATGTCGATCAAAATAAAGAAGGGCATCAGGCATTCCGTTCCAATTTGCCTATCAGACCATTGATCCACGATTTTCATTCAGCAGCCGACGGACAACTCGGAGGCATCATGAAAGTATATCGCGAATGGCGCATCTATGGCAATGACAACTGGCTGAAAGATATATATCCATCGGTAAAAGCCAGTATGGACTACTGCATCCGAGTATGGGATCCTCGTCAGGTAGGAGCTTTGGAAGAACCGCACCACAACACCTACGATATTGAATTCTGGGGACCTAATGGCATGATGACCAGTTTTTATGCAGGAGCATTGCAGGCAATATGCCTGATGGGAAAACACTTGAATCAGGATATCAGCCAATACCAAACCTTATTGACTAAGAGTAAAGGATATATGGAGAATAAGCTCTACGACGGCGAATATTTTATTCAGGATATACGTTGGCAAGGACTAAATGCGGCAGACCCAACCAAAGTACAAGCTTTCAATTCGGGATATTCGGCTGAGGCACTCGAGATATTAGAGAAGGAAGGCCCTAAATATCAATACGGAAAAGGATGCTTGTCCGACGGAGTACTCGGTTCTTGGATGTCACTGGTATGCGGGATGCCTGAGGTGGTGGATAATAATAAGATTACCAGTCACCTGAATGCTGTCTACAAATACAATCTGAAACAAGATCTTCGTGAACACGCCAATCCGCAACGACCCACCTATGCCTTAGGCAACGAAGGCGGCTTGCTACTTTGTTCATGGCCCAAAGGAGGCAAACTTCAATTGCCGTTTGTGTATAGCGACGAAGTGTGGACAGGCATAGAGTATCAGGTTGCAGCACATTTGATGTTCGAGGGCGAAGTAGAAAAAGGGTTGGAAATCGTCCGTACATGCCGCAATAGATATGATGGCAAGCTTCGTAATCCTTTTAACGAATATGAATGCGGAGCATGGTATGCACGTGCTATGGCAAGCTATGCTTTATTAGAAGGTTTAACAGGTATTCGTTACGATGCTGTCGATAGAACTCTCTATTTTAATTCCCAGATTGGAAATGATTTTGTATCTTTCTTGTCAACTAATACCGGATTTGCCAATGTTGGCATGAAAAAAGGAAAACCTTTCATAAACATAAAATCAGGCGAAATCAACATCCAGAAATGTATGGTTTCGGGCAAGGAGAGCGAAATAGAAATCAAAAAATAATCTTATGAAAAATTTCAATCATTTGGTTACCATAACATTGGCAACAAGCCTATTGTTAAGCTGTGGGAATAATAACACCAAAAAAGGAGATGAGAGTATGAGTATGGAAACTTACAAAAAAGGAACATTCGGATACGATCTGAATTATTTATCAAAGAAAGACAGTTTGATTGTCCTCAAGGGAGAAAACGACAATGCCCAAGTAATTGTGTCTCCCAAATATCAAGCAAAAGTATTTACCAGTACTGCCGATGGCCTATCGGGACGAAGCATGGGCTTTATAGGCTATAAGGCTTTCGAGCTGTCCACTCCCGACGAGCACATGAATGGCTTTGGAGGCGAAAACCGCTTTTGGCTAGGACCCGAAGGTGGACAATACTCAGTTTATTTCGAACCGGGTAAAAAGCAGGTATATGACAACTGGCATACCCCAAAGCCGATCGATATTGAGCCGTGGGTACTGGTCTCGGCAACAGGACAAAAGGTTGAGATGAGGAAGGAAATGGAAGTGAAAAACTATGTAGGAACACAGCTCAAGCTGAATGTGGATCGTACAATTGAATTTCTGAATCCTGACAAAATCAAATCTTCGCTCGGTGTTGAGTTAAGTGACAAGGTTAAGTCTGTAGCTTATAGTACACAGAACGTAATCACAAACAAAAACAACTTTGAGTGGACAAAAAAAACAGGAACCATTTGTATATGGATGCTGGATATGTTTATACCTGCACCTAAAGCCGTCACTGTTATCCCATTCCATGCAGGAGACGAAAGAGCAATGGGAAAAATCGTTACCAGCGACTACTTTGGCGAAATCCCTGCCGATCGGTTGACAGTAAAGGGGAATACCTTGTTTTTCAAAACCGATGGCAATCATCGTGGCAAATTAGGATTGAATTCGTTCCGTACAACAGGTATTGCAGGCAACTATGATCCCGACTCGAAGAGGTTGACCATTACAACGTTCGGCGTAGAGAAAGGAGCCACATACCTCAATCAGGAGTGGAACCCCACCAAAAACCCACTTGTAGGGGATGCGATGAATGCCTACAATGACGGCCCGCTGGAAGACGGTAGTATAATGGGGCCCTTCCTCGAAGTCGAAAGCTGCTCGCCTGCTGCATTTTTGAAATCGGGCGAGGCTCAGTCACACAATCACAATGTGTATCATTTTGTAGGTGAGGCTGCCGACCTGAATCCGATAGCGAAAAAACTGCTTGGAGTTTCCATTGAAGAAATTATAAATTCGTTCTAAAAAGCAATACAAAATCAGCGTCGGGGTATTCCCGCCCCGATGCTTTATAATTTGGATATGACAAAAAGAATATTTCATATAGCACTATTAGGAAGTATACTAAGTTTTTTAGCTCTGGTTCAAATTAATGCTTCCGAAAGATTAAGACTTGATACAAGCGGTTTCCCAAAAGAGTTTAAACAAATAATAAATAAGATAGAGTTCGGGGCATTGGGAACAATACAGCCTTCACAAGAAATCAAGATTGTAGGAAATAACCTGATACATGTAAAATTGATATTCGACCTGCCAAAAGAAATAAAACAAAACGACTGGCAACTCACAGTTTTCCCAGCATTCAGCCCCATATTCAATTGGGCACCACATATAAGTCCATACGAAAAGAATATCATAGACCAACATGTTTTCAGAGCACCGGCAATGATTGTTACAGACGCAAAGCAAGGATTAGTGGTTATGCCCGATGTGGCAATCATGCAAGGCGGAACACCTGTGCGCTGGTATATGGATATGAATGCGCCTCAAAATATATTGACATTGGGAATGAGCGAAAGCTTCGTTTCGGATCACGTAATCTACGAACGAGCAAACGGTGCTACATATCCTAAAGGTAAAGTCGAATTTGGCTTTTACCTGATGAGTTATAATCAGAAATCAGATTTGGATAATCCCTTTCGCAAGCCGCTAGACTTTTATTGGTCTAACTGGGGGCATAAACTTTTCGAAGACGGCAACCCCATAAAGGGAGATTTGGAACCATATATAAAACATACCTATAACTGGGCATTTAACACTTGGAAGCATGCCGTATGGCAAGAATTTGTCATCGACGGAAAAAAGGTTGGAGCCCCCGTATTTATAGTTAATACAACGCAAAGTCCAAATTACCCTGAGCCAGTAAACGAACGCGAATTCCGTTCCATCTGGAATCAGGCTTGGTTCAGCTCCTTACGTTCGGCAAGTGGATTGTACCGCTATGCACGTCGTATGAGTAACAGTGATTTGCTCGAAAAAGCCAATCTGTCCAAAGAGTTGGTATTGGCAGCACCAGCCAAAGATGGTTTCTTCTATGGTCTGATTGGTACCGAAATGGAAACCGTAAAGATCGATGGCAAGTCTTACAACCGATCGAAAGGATGGGATACCTATTATTGGGGCAATTCGAATCGTAATCCTTATACATCGGATGCACGTAAAGCTCCTTTCCATATTTTGGATATGAGTTGGACTGCCACATTGATGCTTCGCTGGTACGACGAGTTAGAAAAAGATCAACGCTTACTCGACTATGCACGCAGCTATGCAGATGCATTATTAAAGAAACAAGATGTACGGGGCTTTTTCCCGGGATGGCTCGACGTAGAAACCCTTCAACCGATGCAGCATTTAAACGATTCGCCCGAAACATCAATGAGCGTAACATTCCTCCTTAAATTGTGGGAGCTGACCAAAGATCAGAAATATCGCACCGCAGCGCTCAAAGCTATGGATGCCGTATGCAAAGATGTCATTGAAGAAGGACGTTGGGAGGACTTCGAAACCTATTGGTCTTGCAGTCGGTTGGGCAGCCGCGATTGGGTAGGTAAAAAGATAGAGAGAAACAACATGTATAAGCAATGCAACTTCTCCATATTCTGGACTGCCGAAGCCTTACTGGAATGTTATAAGCTGACAAAAGACAAGAAATACTTATCTCTCGGACAACGGACACTCGACGAAATGCTGATGACACAAAGTGCATGGCAACCACCTTATATCTATGTCAACGGATTAGGCGGATTCGGGGTGATGAATGCTGACGGAGAATGGAATGATTCGCGCCAAAGCCTTTTTGCCGAGACCATAATGGAATATGGCAAATTGCTGAAAAAGAAAGAATATACCGAACGCGGATTGGCAGCCCTGCGCGCTTCATTCTCAATGATGTATTGCCCTCAGAATCCGACAGCAAAAGAACAATGGGAAAAAGTATGGCCGTTTTTCAATGAAAAGGATTATGGCTTCACCATGGAAAACTACGGACACGGAGGTCAAACCAGCAAAGAAGGAATTGGCATTGGCGAATTTACGATCTACGACTGGGGAAATGGCGCTGCGGCCGAAGCCTACAATCGTATCAGAGACAGATTTGGAGCAGCAATATTTGAATAAGATAACCCTGATAATAAATAAATTATGAGACAATTATTTTTTACAGTTTTGTGCCTGTTATTAGTACTTCCTGCCCATTCGCAGAAGAAGGGAAAGACCAAACAGACGCCTGTTGCCATTTCCTTAACGGATGAACTGGAACATCTGTACAACCCCGCTCTGTTGCCCCTATACCGCGAAGGAGTGATGGAACAGGAATCGAGTTATGACCGTACAGGAAATAATGATGACGGTTTTTCGGGCAAATACTCCTTTATCCGCAAGGAAGATAATAAACTGGTACTTGCCGATTATAAAGGGCCCGGTGTTATAAACCGTATCTGGACACCCACGCCGACAAACGACACTATACAGTTTTATATCGATGGCGAAAAAACACCACGTATCAGCATTCCTTTTATTGATTTGTTTTCGGGTAAAACGTTTCCGTTCATCAATCCAATTTGCGGAAACGAGATAGGAGGATATTATTGTTACATACCCATCCAGTTTGCAAAATCATGCAAGATTGTATTTTGCGGCGAGAAAATAATGTTTCACCAAATACAGTATCGCCCCTACCCTAAAAATACAACGGTAGAATCATTCACTATGGACTGGAAGCAACCGCAAAAAGACGCTTTAGCAAAGGCCTGTGAATTTTGGGGACGTCAGGTTGAGCCGCTAACTGTACCTGACAAAACAACGACGTTGACCGAAACAAAACAATTCTTCATCGCTCCGGGCGAAACTCTCCCTTTCTTCACGGCAAACGAAGGTGGGCGCATAGCCGGATTCGAATTGGAACTCGGTTCTTCACTCGAGGGCACGAACAAAGATATACTATTGCAAGCCTTATGGGACAATGATTCCAAACCGGCAATCTACAGCCCGGCTGCCGACTATTTTGGTTACGCATATGGCAAACCGGCGATGCAAAGCATTTTACTGGGCTACCATCAAGGAGTGAATTATTCGTACATCCCGATGCCTTACCAAAATAAGGCGGAAATGAGTCTTGTTTACAAAAAAAGACAAGGCGACAATCAGTCTAAGATAGAAGTTAAGGCAAAGGTATACTATACAAAAGAAGCTCAGGACACCGAAAAGGAAGGTCGTTTGTATACTATCTGGCGCAGGGAAATAAAACCAAAAGATTTTGAACCTTATCTCCTCGCCGACATCAAAGGCAAAGGGCATTATATGGGCATCACCCATATTGCACAAGGACTGCAACCCGGCATGACCTTATTTTTCGAAGGGGATGATTCAACTATAGTTGACAATAAACTGAGAATGCACGGCACAGGATCGGAAGACTATTACAACGGAGGCTGGTATGCATTACTCGACCGTTGGGATCGTGGTGTCAGCCTGCCCATACACGGAGCTCTCGACTATTCGTTGCCAATGGCTCGTACAGGTGCTTACCGTTTCTTCCTGACGGATAAAGTTACTTTCAATGAAAACTTATTGGTTACGATAGAACACGGACCTGAGAAAAATCTCTTCCCTGTAGACTACACCTCCGTTGCATTCTATTACGGATCCGAGCCTGCTACCTGCGGGGTAGAACCCACCGAAGAGCTGCGGACGGTTTATTATCCGACAACGCACATTTTCTTTCCGCAACTGATGAACCTATCCATTGGCGATGGGCTAAAAATTCAAAACAAAGGGCGTTTAATCGCTGAAGCAGAAAATGAAGGGATGGTAAGAATTATGCTGGATGAAATACCCGAAGGTGTATACAAAGTAAAACTGACCTACTTTAAGACACCTGATGGTGGTGCTTTTGAGGTGTGGAATCGTCAGAAACCTTTGAAGTCGTGGGAGAATGTCTACAGCAAAGATGAAGTAAGAATTGAAAATGCCGATTTAGGAACATTTACACTCACAAGGCATACTAATTCAATATCCATTAAAGTAAAAAAAACAGAGCAGGGATCAAAATTCCATTTTGACGTACTGACTTTAGAAAAACAATAATAATTGAAGTTTAATATCAAAAACTAAAAAAATTATGCGCAAAACAAATTATCCCAAGATAGGCATACGTCCTATCATTGATGGACGCCGCAAGGGCATTCGTGAGTCACTGGAAGAAACAACTATGAACATGGCAAAAAACGTAGCCAAATTCTACAGTGAAAACCTGAAATACCCTGACGGCTCAGCCATTGAATGCGTTATTGCCGACACTTGTATCGGAGGTGTAAAAGAAGCCGCCAATTGTGCCGAAAAGTTTGAAAAAGAGAATGTAGGCTTGTCTCTATCCGTCACCCCATGCTGGTGCTACGGTTCGGAAACGATAGACATGAACCCGTTGATACCAAAGGCGATCTGGGGATTCAACGGAACACAACGCCCCGGGGCGGTTTATCTTGCAGCGGCTCTGGCAGCCCATAACCAAAAGGGATTGCCCACCTTCGGGATCTATGGGCGTGATGTGCAGGATATCGGCGACAATTCTATTCCGGCTGATGTACAAGAAAAACTACTCCGCTTTGCCAAATCAGGATTGGCTCTTGCCCTGATGCGTGGCAAATCGTATCTGTCTATCGGAACTGTTTCGATGGGTATTGCCGGATCGATGGTCAACGCCGATATGCTTCAGGAATACTTCGGCATGCGTACCGAATATGTAGACTGTTCGGAGATACTTCGCCGTGTACAACAAGAAATATATGATAAGGAAGAATACCAAAAGGCATTGGCATGGACTAAAAAACATTGTGTACCCAACGAACTGCCCGACCACAACCCGCAACATCTGGTAAGCACCCGCGAACAAAAAGACAAAGATTGGGAATTTGTAGTGAAAATGACATTAATTTTCCGTGACCTGATGACCGGTAACGAGAAACTGGCTGAAACAGGATGGGGAGAAGAAGCAATGGGACATAATGCCATCTGCGGAGGATTTCAGGGACAACGCCAATGGACAGACTTTATGCCCAACGGAGACTTTTCTGAGGCAATGCTTAACTCATCATTCGACTGGAACGGCATTCGCGAACCATTTGCATTCGCTACCGAAAACGATCACCTGAACGGCTTGTCGATGTTGTTGGGTAAATACCTGACCAACACAGCACAGATGTTTGCCGATGTACGTACTTATTGGAGTCCGCAATCTATCGAACGTGTGACAGGCTGGAAGCCTGAAGGCATTATGAAAGACGGAGCCATACACCTTATCAATTCGGGCTCATGCACACTCGACGGCACAGGTCAGCAAGAGAAAAACGGTAACCCTGTGATGAAACCATTCTGGGAAATCAAAGAGGAAGAAGTGGGCAAAATGCTCAAAGCCACCCAATGGGGGCCATCTTCACGTGAATATTTCAGGGGGGGCGGCTACTCTTCCAAGTTTCTTACCAACGGCGGTATGCCGGTAACTATGTGCCGATTAAACCTCGTCAAAGGTCTGGGACTGGTATTGCAGATAGCCGAAGGCTGGACGGCAACTTTCCCCGACAAAGCGTTTGACGTTATCGACCAGCGTACCGATAAAACATGGCCATCGACATTCTTTGTGCCTCGTGTAACAGGTAAGGGATACTTCCGCGACGTATATTCGGTAATGAACTACTGGGGTGCTAATCATGGTGCAATCAGCTACGGACATATCGGGGCCGACCTGATATCGTTGGCATCGATGCTATCCATACCTGTGTGTATGCACAATATAGAAGAAGATAAGATATTCCGTCCTTCTGCATGGGCTGCATTTGGTTCCGATACCGAAGGTTCGGACTACAGGGCATGTCAGGCTTATGGACCTATTTATAAATAAGGTTAACTCTATCAGTATGAGGATGTCTCATAAGACATCCTCATCAATCAAATTATACTATGAATTTAACATCTAAATTTTCGTTATATGAAGTCAACTAAGTATTTAGTCTATTTCCTTTTATTCGCATTTGTGCTTGGTTCGTGTACAGAAGAGGTTGGTTACGAAAAAGGCGAAGCCAGACCTTATGTGAGGATTCCTAACCGTGATCTTGTGATCGAAACCGATAAAGATAATGCAATAACCGTAACTCCGGAATTTGATAGCGACCAGACAGCCGCAGGAAAATACAAATGGAGTGTTGCGAATCAAGAGTTAGCAAGCCTCGTTGAAAATGGAGACAATTCAGTTATCATTACCGGACTAAAACCAGGGAAAACTTACTTAAAAGTAGAATCTGAAAATGGAAAACTGCAATATACCTCAACACTGCAAATCAACCAGTCTTTTCAGTTCAACTACCCGATTTTTATGGATTTTGGAACTATAGAATCTCCAAATCCATTTAATAATTTACTAAGTTCTTCGAGTGGGAAGTTACAAGGATTGACAGATATAAAAGGTTTTACATCTAAATATGAAATTGAAGTCAACGGCTCATTCCTGACTCTGGACAGAAGTACCCACTTCAATACATTAGGATTTCCTGATAATGTGGCTTTCGATATGTTTTTCAACGACGGCATTAATATTGCTTCAGCCGGATTCACCTTATCAAAGCTGAAAGCAAACATAAAATATACACTCATTTTTTATGCAACAATTGCAGACAACAATGTTACTCAAACGGAATATATAGTTAAAGGTAATACTGAAGAGAAAGTTCTCTTATATACATCGAATAACCAATCGAATGTAGCTACAGTAAAAAATATTCTGCCTGACAACGATGGTAAAATAAAAATCACCTTAGGACCAGGGCCGGATAATACACAATGGGCTAAATTTTACGGCATCACAGCTATGATTATAGTACCCGAAGACTATAACCTGACGTATCCTTTAAATTTTTAGCATTCCAGTACGCTGGATATAGTTTCTATATAAATAATGTTGTTTTGAGAATCAATCAATTATTAACCTTTTATTAGGCTTTAGAGGAACTTCTATTTGGAACTGCAATTCTATGCAGTTGCAGTTTCCTTATAGAAGTATTTTAAAACCAAATAAGATTGGAATACACAAGAATATGAGAAAAGATTATTTGAAACTTATAATAGTATGCCTCGTGGCTACCTTTTTATATAGCCCTGAAATTGAGGCTCAAAATCCCGTTCCGGGAACAATGTATGATCTATCGCAAATAAAAAACGGAATGCGCAACCGACGCATCAGTAGTAATGATCCTACAGGAGGCGTATTAGATCACCTGTCGGATATAAAACCAGGCGAAAAGCGTATCGTTGCAGAGATTCCGGGTTCTGGAATAATAAATCATATATGGATTACGATTGCTCCCGAGCCTCATATATTGAACCGTAGCGATATTATTATCCGTATGTATTGGGATGGAAATAGTTATCCGTCTGTGGAGTCGCCTATCGGCCCTTTCTTCGGGCAGGGATGGAACGAGCGCTACAATTATTCGGCTCTGCCTATAACGGCAGGTCCGGCAAATGGAACTTCAATGGTGTCATACTTTTCCATGCCGTTTGCCAAAGGTGCGAAGATAGAAATAGAAAACCAATCGGAAGTAAATCTTGAAAAGTTTTATTTCTATGTCGATTACTACGAGACAAAGAAACTTCCTCCCGATCTGGGACGCTTTCATGCCTGGTACAATCAAGAGCTGACCGAAGCCGCTCCGGAGGGAGAGACAGAATGGGCGATAATAGGCAAGCAAGATAAAAACACATCGGGCGACCGGAATTATGTTTTTGCAGACATCAAGGGCAAAGGACATTTTGTAGGAATTAATTACTATGTACACTGTCCCTCCCCAATCTGGTACGGCGAAGGTGATGACTTTTGGTTTATAGATGGCGAAAAAGAAGCATCACTGTTAGGAACAGGAACCGAAGATTTATTTAATACATCATGGTGCCCCAAAGAACCTTACTCTCATCCATATTTCGGATATCCTCGCGTCAATAACGATGTGGGATGGCTGGGACGGACACATGTTTACCGTTTCTTCATCGAAGACCCTGTCTTTTTCGAAAAAAGCCTCAAAGCAAGTATAGAGCATGGGCATGCCAATAACCTGACACTCGATATGGCAACAGTGGCTTACTGGTATCAGACAGAAGCGAGTGTATTACCTCCTGCCCCTTCTAAGGAGACACGGAAATTAAAACCATTTATCAACGTACAAGATATGCACTACTGGCGTCACGAATGGAGAAAAAACAGAGGAGAAAATCCTAAGTTATGGGGAAATGAAAACCATAAGTAATATTATAAACCTGTATTCGAAAATAAAATAATGATATCATCAATTAGAGTAAAATTCTTATTGTTGCTAGCAGGATCATTGTTTGTTCTGATTTTGCCAGGAAAGAACAATGACATAATACCGGAAACACAACCTTGTAACAATAAAGACAATACAAAGAAAAGAGAGAACAAACCCTTGAACATAAAAAAGGTAGAATGCCTTGCCCGTGTGACAGGAACACCCATGAAGAATGAAAAATTTGCTTCACCTAACAATACTACCGACATGTATGATGTGGGTGGAACCGACCTCGGTATTGTATGGGAAATGGAACGAGGTAAATACGGAATATTTCTGGGCGACACTTTCGGTAAAGCCTTCGTCCCCGATCAGGACGATCCGGCAGCCTTTGGCGATAACTGGCGATGCAATGTTCTGGCTTTTTCTTCCGACAAAAATCTGGAGGACGGATTGACGATCGATGCAATGGTTGTTGATGAAAAAGGCAAAGCCCGGGAATTGATATACGGAGGAAAAGATAAGTCAGGAAATGGAAACTGGACATCTATCCCCACAGCTGCCATCCGTGCAAATGGTATCGACTATGTACATTATTTCAATATGAAAAACTGGACAGGATGGGTTACCAATTATTCGGGAATGTACCGCTCTACAGACAACGGTATGACTTGGGAAAAATGCCAAAGTGTAAATTTCACCTCCGATAGTAATTTCGGTCAGGCGGGCTATTTCAAAAAGGACGGTTACGTATATATGATCGGTACAGAGACCGGACGCGATAGCAATCCAAGATTAGCACGGTTCGCAGAAAAAGATATAGAAGACCAGTCGCTTTACGAATATTGGAACAGAGATCAGAAGAAATGGATAAGAGGCGATGAGACTATGGCCACTAATCTGTTTGAAGATACAGTAGGAGAATTATCATTTGCATACAACACAAAGTTTCAGCGCTGGATAATAACTTATTTCTGTGGCAAGCGTTACGAAATAACCATGCGTGCTGCCGCCGAGCTTACAGGCGAATGGAGTGAACCCAAAACGTTGGCTACAGGGAAAGATTATCCTCAGCTATATGGATCGTATATCCATCCGGCTGCACTGGACGGAGATAGTCTCTATTTTCTGATGTCTTTGTGGCGACCTTATAATGTATTCCTGATGAAAGCCGAACTTGCATTTTAACTGATAAGAACATAATAACGATAAAATTCATGAAAAAAAGATATATTATATTCCGGCTATTACCAGCTTTATTTTTTCTGTTTGCCTGCCAAAATAATAGCTTGGCTCAATCGGTGAGACCAGATAAAAATAAAGGCAATAATAGCGGAATCGTTATAAAAAAAGTAGAACGCATATCCCGTGTGACAGGAACTCCAATGGAAGGAGAAACTCTTTTTAGCCCCAACGATACGCCCCGCATGTTTGATGTGGGCGGAACAGATTTAGGGATAATATGGGAGATGGAAAAAGGAAAATACGGAATATTTTTCGGCGATACTTACGGTAGCGATTTCAAGCCCAACCCTCAAGCTCCGGGGCCTAATGGCGGTAATTGGAGATGTAATGTACTGGCTTTTTCGGACGATCAAAACCTCGAAGATGGCATGACCATAAACGGAATGGCTGTGAATGATACGGGTAAAGCTCGTGAGATAGTATACGGAGCAAAAGACATGTCGGGAGAAGGAGACTGGACATCGATCCCCACTGCTGCCATACGTGCCAATGGTGCCGACTATGTGCATTACTTCAATATGAAAAAGTGGCATGGGTGGATTACCAATTACTCGGGGATATATAAATCTACTGACAACGGACAAACATGGGCGAAATGCGAGAATATTTATTTCGGTTCGGACAGTAATTTTGGTCAGGCGGGTTATTTCAAGAAAGACGGCTATGTATATATGATCGGCACAGAAACCGGACGCAAAAGCAGTCCCCGCGTAGCACGTTTTCGAGAAGCGGATATAGAAGACCAAACCAAATATGAATACTGGAACAAAGATGCGAAAAAATGGATCGAAGGTGATGAAACAAAAGCCACGAATCTGTTTGATGATGCTGTAGGCGAACTATCCATAGTATTCCATAACAAGTATAAAAGATGGATAATGACTTACCTCTGCGAAGAGAGATATGAAATGAATTTGCGCGATGCAGATGAAATTACAGGCGAATGGAGTGAGCCTAAGTTATTAGCCACAGGAAAGGAATACTCCCTACTCTATGGACCATATATACATCCATTGTCTCTCGACGGTGATAATTTATATTTCCATATGTCTTTATGGTTTCCATACAGTGTGTTTATGATGAAAGCCGAACTGGCAAATGAGGAAAATCCCGATTGAGATGAATATAATAAATAACAAAATATATAAATATTATGAGCAGAAAGTATGTTATTGGGGTTGACTACGGTACAGATTCGTGCCGTGCTGTGATAATTGATACAGACGACGGAAAAGAAATAGCCTCAGCGGTACAATATTATCCCCGATGGAAACAAGGATTGTATTGTAATCCGCAAGCAAACCAGTATAGGCAGCATCCGCAGGACTATATTGATACGCTCGAAACTGCGATCAAAGAGTCGTTGGCAAAAGCAGGAGTAGATGTTTCAAAACAGATAATCGCCATATCGTTCGATATGACAGCCAGTACTCCCGCATTGGTAGACAAAGACGGAATACCGTTGGCTTTGCTGGAGGAATATAAAGAGAATCCGAATGCAATGTTCATCCTATGGAAAGATCATACGGCTATTTCGGAGTCGATAGAGATAAATCAATTGGCTAAAAAGTGGGATATAGATTTTACTGCCTACGAAGGAGGGATTTATTCGGCAGAATGGGTCTGGTCTAAAGTACTGCACGTGCTTCGGGTGGATGAAAGCATACGTTCACAAGCCTATTCGTGGATAGAGCATACCGACTGGATGCCTGCTCTGCTGACAGGAAACACAAAGCCCGAAAGTGTTATGAGAAGCCGTTGCACAGGAGGGCATAAAGCTATGTGGCATGAAAAATGGGGAGGGCTTCCTTCCGAAGAATTCCTTACCAGATTATCGCCTCTGCTGACAGGATTCCGGGCACATTTATACGAAAAAACATATACATCAGATACTTCTGCCGGAAAACTTACTTCCGAATGGGCAGCACGATTGGGGCTTACAACCGATGTAGAGGTAGGAATAGGTGCTATAGACTGCCACATGGGTGCTGTAGGAGCAGGGATCAAGCCCGGTTCCTTTGTCCGTGTGATGGGCACCTCCACCTGCGACATTATGACTGTACCTTACGACGAAATGAAAGATATGCTTATACCCGGTATTTGCGGGCAGGTAGACGGTTCGGTCATCCCCGGATTTGTAGGGCTGGAAGCCGGACAATCTGCCTTTGGCGACTTGTACGCATGGTTTCGCAAGGTGCTGGAATGGCCGTTACAGAACATATTACTTAAGAGCGAATTACTGGATAAAGACGCAAAAACAAAACTGATAGAAGAAGTCGGCGAAGCTATTATACCACAATTGTCGGATGAGGCTACAAAAATTCCTATCGAACAAAGTACAATCATCGCTACCGATTGGATGAATGGTAGACGCACTCCTGATGCTAATCAGTTATTAACAGGATCGATAACAGGTTTGACTCTAGGCAGTTCGGCACCACTCATTTTCCGGGCACTGGTAGAAGCAACGGCTTTTGGCTCCAAGTCTATTATCGACCGCTTCATAAAATCAGGAATAGAGATAAAAGAGGTAATTGGTATTGGAGGCATCTCGCAAAAATCACCTTTTGTAATGCAAACCCTTTCGGATGTAATCGGCCTGCCTATCAAGGTTGCTAAATCGCAACAAACCTGCGCTCTGGGTGCAGCTATGTTCGCGGCAGTGATTGCCGGAAGATATAGTAATATACAGGAAGCACAAGTGGGAATGGGACAAGGGTTTATCTGCGAATATATGCCCGAGATGGAGAAACATGAGAAGTACAAGGCATTGTATAATCAGTATCTGCGCATTGGTCAGTTTACAGAAGCATGTTTACCAAATGAGGATTTATAATAAGCTTTGAGAATTATTCCAATCTGGTTAACGGCATGTTCCAGATTGGAATTAATTTATCCACCACCTAAAGACAAACTAAGACCAAAGTGTAGACCTATATTTAAAGGTTTTTCTTTATAGATGGTTTCAATTTCACTCTTATTTTTAAAATAATAACTTACCCCAGGTTCTGCATATAATCCTATCTTTTTCGAAAGATTGTATTGTATCCCTATCGCAGTATTTAAAGATAATTGCAACTGATCAACTGATATATTATCTTTCTTAGTGGATTCAAGCTTGTTATCAACAATATAATCTGTGGTTAGCTTCCCCGATACATTCTTTTCAACTTGCCCACCTGCGGATAAATAGATGGATAACTTTCTATTTCTCCAAATATTATAATTGATTTTTAAAGGAATACCAATATAATGAAGGCTTTGTTCACTATTATAATAATAACGATCACTACCCGACCGAAGTTGAGATGATAATAAGGTATAAGTCAATCCGGTCGTGAAACTCCAGTTTTCGTCTAAATTGTAATTCACAGACACACCGACGGTTACCGGTTGCCTATGCTTAACATCAGTATAGACACTCTTATGTTTATTCTGAACAAGAATATCTCCATACGGATCCTCATTTGCGTCGGGATCCGCTTCACTGTTATCTATTGGCGGACTACATGGGGCTAACGTGCCATACCCATTATAGTTGTTTGTTGTACTAGCCGATAAGTTTGATGCATAAAGATTTGCACCCCATCTTGCAGGTGTATTTCTTTGTCTGTTTTCATAGAAATCAAATTCGGATGCAAGGTCTAAACTCTTGCTATCACTTGAGTATAAACGTTTATTTTTAGTTTTATCCGACTTTGGCTTAGATTCAAGGGTATCTTCTTTGAGTATTTCTTGGGCTATTTTAGCCTCTTCTTTTATTGTAAGATTAACTGTGTCTATAGAAGGAAATGTTTCTGTTTGTGTTGCTATTGCTGATATTGATCTCTTTGTGTTTGTCTTTTGTATAAACAACTGACTACCGGTTTTTACCATAGAGTTATCCCCCTCATCCGAAACACTTATAATTGCTTCAGGAGTATCCTGCTGCGAAGGTGTTTCTATTGCAAGTTGTATCTCTTCCGGCTCTTGATTTGATATATTATAACCAATCACCAATGCAATTATTGCTACGGCCGCCACCGCAGCAATGCATTTGCTCCATAACAAAATCTTCTTGGATTTTGATAACGGTTTTGCGAAATCCTCTTTTTGTATAATCTGTTCAAGATCCTCCCATAATCCTTCCGGGGATGGCTCTTCATGCATTTCCATCCGTTTACGTAGGTTTTCTGACCATTGATTATTCATGACTCCATCCTTTTGATTGATCTTCTATATCCACTTATCTGTTTTGCTAAAAGAGACTTCGCTCTATGCAATTGAGATGCGGAAGTATTTTCTGTAATATTCAATATTGAAGCTATTTCTTTATGAGTCTTTTTTTCAAAAACATAAAGGTTAAATACTGTTCTATATCCTATCGGAAGAGAGCGGATCATTTCTAATATGACTGATGTTGGAGTTTCATCAAAGTCGGCCTCTTCTTCCTCTTCTACTATATCGGGCAAATTCCATGCTGGGCTATTCACAATATTCAGTTTCTCACTTTTCTTAAGAAACTTCAGCGATTCATTGACTACAATACGGGTAGACCATGCTCTCAAAGACCCCGTCCCTTTGTATTCAAAACCAGTAATCGATTTAAATATTTTAATAAAACTTTCTTGTAAAACATCTTTAATATCATCCCGATTTGAGATATAACGAGAGCAGACTGTTGTAAAATATCCAGAATAATTGTTATAAAAATCTCTCATTGCAGAGATATCTCCATAGATAATCTTTTCAAGTAGCTCTTGTTCCTTATCTTTGTCTTCTATCATTTATGAACATGTGAACTCTTTCATCAATATTAAAGATTGTGCCTTAAGCCATAAGTTATACCTTTGATCAAAGGTATAACTTATAATTGTTTTTTTAGTAAAACCTTATTATTTTACAGTAACAGATATTGTTCCACTATTCTTTTTATCTTTATCAGTCACTGTAATAGTAGTTGTTCCAGCTTTCACTCCTTTAACTGTAACTTTATTATCCTTGACTGTTGCTGAAGCAATTGCTGCATCTTTAGCAGTAGCTAGGTAAGGGGCTACTCCTCCTTTTATTGTTACAACATCTTCTTTTCCAACAGCTACTTCAAGTGTTTTTTTATCAAAGTCCAATCCAACTTCTTTTACTGTCACAGATATAGTGCCTTTCTTTTTATCCTTATCAGTTACTGAAATGGATGTAGCACCTTTACTTACTCCGGTAATAGTAACAGTACTCTTATCAACACTTACGGTAGCAATCTTTTGATCTTTTGATGCAACGTTATAAGGAGCTGTACCACCACTAACTGTTACTGTAACTGTCTTGCCAATTTCGGCTTCCACTTTACTCGGATTCAATTTCAGAGCTTTTTTGTCGTCATCTTTGTCACATGATGTAAAACCGATAGTAGTTACGGTTACTAAAGTCAGAAAAAATAAACTAGAAAATTTTTGTAGATTTTTCATTTTTATAATTATATTAAGCGTTGTTTTATCAGGACTCACTACATCCTGTGAACTTTCATATATTAAATCCTCTCTTTTCTGAAACCTTGCATGACGAATCAAGAAGAATAAGCATATTTAACTTTTTTAACATTATAGACTTCTGCAATTCCTATTATACACCATTACTCCATAGCATACATTGCCTTATATAACTAACGAAATTCTTTGATAATCAGAGCCAAGAAAGATTTCAGGAAATGTCTATTTTTAAAATCTACCGGAGTGAATATTTGTTGTAGTAAAAAGCGGAGAAAAGAAAAACGGTGAGCTATAATATCTTACCTTTGTTCCATGAAAGTAGCAGACCAGAACAAAAGCATATTATCCAATCTCGGGATTGAAGACCTGAATGAGATGCAGATAGCAGCCCAAAAGGCGATATTTAGAGAACAAAATATTTTGTTATTATCTCCTACCGGTTCCGGCAAAACACTTGCGTTTCTCCTACCGGTTCTACAATTATTGGATGAGAATATAACAAAAGTACAATGTTTGATAGTTGTACCATCGAGAGAATTAGCTCTTCAAATAGAGCAGGTCTGGAAAAAGATGGGAACAAAGTTTAAAGTAAATGTTTGTTATGGCGGACATGCTATTGATACCGAACTAAAGAATTTAAGCAGCCCTCCGGCTTTGCTTATCGGAACACCCGGACGATTGACAGACCATCTGGATCGAAAATCTTTTGATACTGATTCTATCAAAACCTTAGTGCTGGACGAGTTTGACAAATCTCTGCAATTAGGTTTTCAGGACGAAATGAATACAATCATCAGCCAACTGCCCAATCTTCAAAAAAGAGTTCTGCTGTCAGCTACATCCGATGTGGAAATTCCGGACTTTGTAAAAATGGAATCTCCCGTAACGCTTGATTATATAGAAGAAGAGAAAAGCGAAAGCCTTTCGATCAAGCTTGTTTTATCTCCCGAAAAAGATAAAATAGAATCTCTGTTCCATCTTATCTGTTCACTCAATTCCGAACCTGCCCTTATTTTTTGTAATCACAGAGAAGTAACCGAACGTATCAGCGACTTATTGAATAAGAAAGGAATACAGACCGGATATTATCATGGTGGAATGGATCAGGATGATAGAGAGAGAGTTTTGGTTCAATTCAGAAATGGAAGCTTAAATTATCTCGTCACCACCGATTTGGCAGCCAGAGGATTGGATATTCCCGAAATGAATCACGTAATACATTATCATCTTCCTTCTAAGGAAAGTGAATTTGTGCATCGCAATGGACGTACAGCCCGTATGCATGCTTCGGGAACAGCATATATTATACAATTCAAGGAGGATAAAACTCCGGATTATATTTCTGACAATTTAGATGTGTTGCGAGTGGCAACAGGAAAGCCATTACCCAACCGCCCAGAATATCAGACAATTTATGTAAGCGGAGGTAAGAAAAACAAGTTGAATAAAAGTGATATTGTCGGCTTCTTTTTACAAAAGGGAAAACTGGATAAATCTGATTTGGGACTGATTGAAGTCAAAGATTTTATTTCTTTTGTTGCTGTTCGTTTTTCTGCCATAAAAACTCTTCTTAGCAATATCAGAGATGAAAAAATGAAGGGTAAGAAGTATAAGATAGAAGTGGCAAGAAATGTTATTAAAAGAGTCGATTGACAAATTGTCGATTAGGCTAAATTTGCAGGTATTTAATATTAGATTTATAGCCCAGTAATACTTTAAGCATGGACAGTGTCCAAGATATTGTGTAAATGAAAACTACAGGTTGGAAAACTTGTAGTTTTTTCATTTATGTATAATTTTATCAAAAGAGTTTATTATGGATATCCCAAAAGATTTTTTAAGTAAGGAGTTCCTGAGTCAATTTAAGACACAAGATGATGTAGAAGCTTTCATGAGTGACCTCCATGTGAAAGTTTATGAGCAGATGCTTCAATCAGAGATGGATTCTCATTTAGGTTATGAGAAAGGCTCAAAAGAAGGTATTAATACGGGTAATTCTCGTAATGGCAGTTATGCGAAGAAGATTCAGGGCAAACATGGAGAAGCTGTAATAGAAGTACCTCGTGATCGTGAAGGGGAGTTTGAACCAGTTGTTGTTCCGAAACATCAAAGTAGAGGCTTATCTATAGAGCGTTTGGTTATCTCATTATATGCCAAGGGTATGAGCGTATCAGATATTGAAAGTGAAATGCATGAGATTTATGGAGTTAACCTATCCACATCAGCAATCTCGCATATTACCAATAAAGTAACAGGGCAGGCCATTGAGTGGCAGAACCGTCCCTTGGATAATCTGTATCTGATCGTTTGGATGGATGGTATTGTCTTCAAAGTCAGAGACAATGGCAAGGTTATCAATAAGACTGTTTATCTTTGCGTAGGACTCAACAAAAACGGTTTTAAGGAGGTCTTGGGTATGTGGGTTGGCAAGACAGAATCGTCTTCTTTTTGGATGGGCGTATTAACTGATTTAAAAGCTCGTGGAGTAGAAGATATACTTGTGACAGTGACCGATAATCTGAATGGATTTACAGATACCATCAAGGCTGTTTTCCCTGAGTCAACCACTCAGATATGCGTCGTACATCAGATCCGCAACTCCTGTCGTTATGTGGTATGGAAAGAGAAGAAAGAGTTTACTTCCGATTTGAAGCTCATTTACAACGCTCCAACAAAAGAATCCGCCAGTCGGGAACTTGGTGTATTTGAACAAAAATGGGGTTCTAAATATCCCTATGCCATCCGCTCATGGAGAAACAATTGGGACGAATTGACTTCCTTCTTTGATTTTCCACTTGAAATCAGGAAGATAATCTATACCACGAACCTAATTGAAAACCTGAATGGTAAAATAAGAAAATACACTAAAAACAAACTTTCATTCCCAACGGATGATGCCTTGAAAAAGTCGGTATATCTGTCTATTGCTGAGATTGAGAAAAAGTGGACAATGCCAATCCATAATTGGGGGCTGATACTCAATCAATTTTTGGTTATCTTTGGAGAAAGAGTGAACCTGTAAAAAGAGAAATTCTTTCAAACTCCCCCGTCTTTTTAGGGGGGAGAATTTGAAAGAATTTATATGATAAATCTTCAACCTTGTAGTTGACGCTTACACAAAGCTATGGACAGTCCCATTTTATCCTTTTATCACATTTTCCATCATCCACTCATACATTTCAACATTCGATTTGCGAGCTGTAGGATGAAAACTATTTATTAATACTATGTTATTTTCTTTATTATAATATACCCAACTATTCTTCTGAATGAATGTAAGTTCTTTATAGATTATATCTGTAGCAACATTAAATACTACTTGCCCCCCACAAACAATAATATTGGGAGATAAAATATCCAATTCTTGACGTAAATAATGTGCATACCGCTTACCAAAATCATATACAATACTATCGTCAGCAGTAGCACCACCCGATTTCTTCTTCACGTTCACATAAGCATAGGAGTATTCAGATAATGCTTTCATCTGATTCTTCGCATCAAAAGCTTCTTCAATAGCAGGATAGCTAGTGTCTGTATAATTGGTCAACCCATATAGCCAAGCCGATAATCGATTATAAAATAACCCATTGGGAGAATACCCATTGATAGAACCTGTCCATTCTCGAACATCTTGTCCATCGTTGTCGTTGTTTTCTTTGAGCAGAAACAATATTTTTCTTTTAGAGTTCTGCCACAATAAACTTTCTTTTCCATTACGGTAAATCAGTCCATCTTCACAAAATCCATGATCACCATTCTGCATCATTCCATCTTTCCAGTATTGAAAAAGAGCATTTAGTTTTGTATTTATCATATCTATTATTTTAGTTACAAATAAGTTCCAAACTAAAGAAAAAGCGTGGCACTGTATGCCTATTTTGTTTAGAGGTATCGCCAAACACCTTGTAGCAAATAAACAACAGCCCACGCCTGATATGCTGTACAAAAGGTACAATCATCAAACAGGAACATCATGTTTATCCTTGCTACATTAGTCAATTGGCGATTTTCTAAACAAAGGACGAAACTTTACGCTTCTTCAAATATACATTAGCAAAACCTATCGTTTCCGATGGCAAATATATGTAAATATTTTCGGAGGCGAGTAAAAGGGCTGTTGCTATTATTTGCTCCGACAAAAATAAAATTGATAACTGCCAAATACTGTCATGTTCTTAATGTTTTACATTTTCATTCCTTTATCCTTCTTTATTATAGGTGTTATGATTTGCTTCCTCTTTTCCTCCTCTTTAGCTTCTACTACTCTCGGATCGCCCCATGACTCTTTATATTCCGTATCAGTTTTCTTCTCTTTCCACAGATATGGATGAGCGAATCTACCATCATACCATTTCACTTTAGCTTTAGTTATAAAGCCCTTTTCTATCAAAATCTTATCTCTGAGTCGCATCTCATATTTACCATATTTTATGGACTTTTCTGGGTTTTTATTGCTAAATGAGATATTGTCCTTATCATCATTGGCAAATGCATATGCAGAAAATTTAGTGTTGTCATTGGGATGAATCATGTTTTCAACAAAGATAATACCGCCTTCTCTCAATACTTTTTCCTGTTCGTCTGATAGCTCAACACCCAAAACAACAAGATTTCGTTTAACGGATATAGGTTGGATTTCTGTCTTTTTCTGTACTTCGTGTTTAGCTTTTTGTTCGGCCTGTTCTCGCAGAAATTCCTCTCGACCTCGTTTCTTCGCTTCTTCAATATTCTTATCAAACTCTTTTTTTAGATTTCCGAAACTAAATTTCCGATCAATATCCGAGCCTTTGAAAGCAATATTGTCGTATCGAAACGATACTCCTTCAATCTCTCTGGTCGTTCGTTTGAATTTGTAATCAATCTCAATATTGAATTTTTGAAGAGCGAATCGTAAATCTGCCGGATTCTTACAACTGGATAAAACAGATTTTATAGCATCATAGATATGATATTTTGTCTTGTCGGGATTGTCTAATTTCTGCCGTTTTACATTGTCTTTACCCTTACCATAAGTCAGATTATACTTGTCTTTTAGCTTCTTACAAGCCTTGATGTTTCGTTTGTAATCGTTGTTGACGGAGATAAGTTTTAAGTTGTTGTCAATACGGTTATAGACAATATGCAGGTGGGCATTATCCGTATTGTGATGTCGGACAATGATATATTGCGTATTTTTGATTCCCATTTCCTGCATATATTCTTTGGCTAGTTGGAGCATAAAATCATTGGTCATTTTTCCTTTATCTTCGGGAGAAAAGGATATTGGAATATGGCCAACAGGTTGCTTTATCTCTTTTCGTCCCGAACGTTGTATGGCAAAACTGCGGATCATATCTTTCGCACTATCCGCCCATACTCCTTCGGCCTCGAGCAATTCGGCTGTGTCATTGATCACATAATTCACACAGCCTTTAAATGATTTCCCTTTGATGTTTTTAGCGATCATCCAACAATTGTTTGATTTGAAGTGCAATATTTACGATCTCTACACTAACTTGAGCGAATCCCGATTTGTTAGCCTGTTTGGCTATCTGATTCAGATTATTCCCCATACCACCGAGCTTCCGTATGAGGTCAAGTTCTTCCAAAGTAAAACGAGATTTGACACCTCCTTTCAAGGTCATCTCCCGAGCATATTGAGTTGCTTTCATTCCCAATTTCTCTGCTTTTTCCTTCACGGTTTTAAAATCTTCTTCGGTCAATTTCAGATTAATCGAAGTAGAAAGTTTTACTTTTTCTTTCTTTGGACGACCTCTTTTAGCGCTGTCACTCTTCTTATTTTCCATAACTACTTTGTTTAAGGTTATGGAAAACTGAGTGTCTCCAAACACTCAGGCGAGCCGAAACGAAAGTGACCATCGGGAGATGAAGTGCAGGATTGCTCCACAGCCACGACAGTCAAGTGACCATCGGGAGCAGACTGTTCGGGGCTGAGCCCCCTGCAAGGGCAAGGTATGCACGGAAGTAGCCCAAAGAGACGTTAGTCGAATTTTGGGTTACCCGTGCGATTACCTTGCTCCTTTGACGACGAGAAAAAAATAAAGAGGCGGTAGTCTCTTTGTTTTTTGAATCGGTGGCAACATTTGCACTCAGGTCTGAGCATAAAGTCAAAACGCCCGGACTTAGCAATACGGTCAGTGTATTGCCTATTGCTCTTCAAGGGTAGGCAGAGCAAATGAATAGTAGAAAGTGGATTGGATTTCTCATATAGCAGTATAATTTAGATGTATCCGACATGGACACTGTAGCAAAGATAGATTGTTAATTCGATAGTTATATCATTGACAATATGACGTGTATAGCTTTGCTTGAACATGCTTTTATTTGCCATATTGCCAGACAAAATTGAGTCACTGTTATTGCTCTTATTGGTAATATTACTATCTTTAGTACATGTATAATGGTGAGCAAGACATAGATTATGATAGTAATGTTCCTGAAGTATTTCGGGCTGTGCAGCAGAGTCTCAATGACTTTGTAGCAATCAACTATGAAACGGCACTTGGTTTGGTCTCACAGCCACAACTCACTGAGGCGGAACTACTCCACTATAAAAGCAAAGTGCTGGATATCATCCGTAACAATCCTCCTTTGGCAAGCTTGCCCAAATACCTTCGTGACGATAGAGAGGATTATCTATGGTACAGTGACTTTTGCGACGAGATAAGCAAAGATGTTTATCATCAGTATCGTACATTTATAAAACCAACAAATACAATAACTCCAAGCAACTATACCGCAGAGCTAATCAAAATTGATTTGCCCTATTTCCGAGAATTGGTAGACCTCGTAAGTTTAGAACGATTATGTATAAAATATGAGAAACTTCTTCCAAAACCTAAAGTAGAGATCATTAAGGAAGAGACACCCATACAAGAAACTACCATTGCCAAAGAGACTAAAGCTACAGCTAAATCTACCAAACGTTCTTACCAATCCAAACTAAGCAAAGAGCAATACGCTTTATTAGCCAACTGCATAGAAACTATCAAATTGTTTCGCTCAAAAATTAAAGTAGCTGAACTAAAGAAACTACTTTCAGGAAAACTACCTGAACCGCTACAAGTAACCAACCAAAAGACATTGGTCTATCTCCTTGACCAACTGAGCGAACACAAGTACATTAAAGCCCAATGGGTTTCGGTTGCCGATGGGAATAAAGACTTTATTTCTTTTCGCACAGAAGGCAACAAAGAAAGATATGGTGATAATAAACACTATATTGGTATGCAACAACTACTCAACTGCCGTAACCGCAACAAACGGGAACAGATATTTGGGCTTGAAGATATAGATACCTTGATAGAGAAATTGGGGGAATATAGCCGTCAATAGTTAAAAAATCTTACCATCCTGTATTTCCTATAAATATTTATGTCCCAACCTGAACTAATATTATCTACTCAAATAGAGCATGTTAACATAAAATAGTTGATTGCCTACTATTCTCAGATTATTCCTTTCCAAGTACACACCTAAATCATAACAGGCTTATAATAAACACTATACAACCCCAACCTGTTAGGTAAGGCTATTATGCTCACAGCGCAGGGCTTGAGAATGTGCTATACTTGCACCTGAGTTCGGAAACAGCAATATAAAAAGTCGTATACTGCTTATCCTTTCGGAAAATGTAGAATCATGGGCAAGACCAATCGTATCAGAGATGTTTGAATGAATATTATCATTCTAATTTAATGAATCCTATTTATAAACATTAAAAAACAAGTATCGTATGAAAGATGAGTCTGAAAATAAAGAACAGCCTTTGGATAATAAAGAACTTATATCTCAATTTATAGGGGAGGACAGCACATGAGTAGCTAGCTCAGCCAGAGGCAAGCTTTCTCGCAAAAAAGACGAGGAAGAGTATACCAACCGATTTTTGGCAACACGGAAAATCAAGGATTATACTCCGGTTTATATTGATGTTCGGATGAAAGAGAAACTCCAGATGCTAGTTGCCTCGTTGCAACATATTGTACCCGAGATCACTCCGACTATGCTGTTGTCGAATATTCTTGCCGATCACTTGTTCCAAAACAAAGAGCTGATAACTCGTGCTGCCAATGAAGGGTTAAAACGTTCTCTGGCAAGTACATTTAATAACGATAAAGAGTAAATAACAACTAAACTGAATCATTATGGAGATTGTTTGTATCGATTTACATACATGGGAACTGTTGAAACGACAGATCAATAGATTAACTTCCGATATGGCTGCGTTAAGAGCCGTCTATTGTTCCAATCCCAGAGACGGATGAATGGATTCGGCAGATGTCTGCCGTGCTTTGAGTATCTCGAAACGTACTTTACAAACTTGGCGGAATAATGGGAAGATACCATTTACAATGTTGGGTGGCAAGGTCTATTATAAAGAAGAGGATATTCATTGCCTACTTCAAACAGAAATTAAACTAGCCAAGAAGTAACTTATGGATAAATTTATCAATTACGAGACCGAAGAGTTCAAGGAACTTTTGGAGCAGATAGAACAATCCATTGAGGGTGTGCAGGATGTTAGAGACAAGCATCGCCCAACATTGGCAGACGAACGTTATCTGAGCGGAGAGGAACTAATGGAATATCTCCATATCTCGCCTCGAACGCTTCAAAATCTGCGAGATAAGCGAATGATCTGTTATACAATGATTGGAGGGAAAATACTTTATCCCGAGAAAGAACTTCAAGAGGTATTGTGTAATAACTACCAATCGCCAGAATTACCCTTTTAATATGCAGATTCTAAGGAGAGGGAGTTGAAGTTGCTACTTACGCATAAAATGAAAACAAGCATTCTTGATATTAATCAGGGATGCTTGTTTTAGTTTGAAGATATGCGTCATCGTCAGGTCAGTCGTTTTCGTTGCAGGATATTCTTTTACACTTCGAGCAGGGAAACAGGCAAGCCTCGGAGCGAAAATACTATCCGTAGGATGGAGATTTTTGTTTCCGACCTGTAGGGCTTCGGGCTTGACTAGTTTGCCTTGTAAGAAGTGACTTTCTCCTGCAACAAAAGGACTGAGCTGACCATCATTGTTCTTATTCTATTCCACCTTAGCCCATTTGGGGATGATATAAGTTGATGGATTAACGGGGTTATTTTCTCTCTTTTTTCGGGGCAACATTTCTTTTTGCTTTTTAGTGATTCGTTTGATGTTTCTGAAATCGGATTCAGGTCGATCTGTTTCCAATTTATACTTATCCCCGATTTTATCTGTCAATACCGCCATATCTTTACTTATCTTGTCGTTGGTGATTTTGGCATAAATTTGAGTCGTAGTTATGCAGCTGTGCCCGAGCATTTGAGAGACTGTTTCGATGGGTACACCTTGCGAGAGGCACACTGTTGTAGCCATTGTATGGCGCCCCATATGCGACGTAACTCGCTTATTCACACCGCATAATTTAGCTATACGTTGAAGGCAACGATTCATATTATCGCTATGGCTTGGTACAGGAAATACAAAATTATTTTTAGCCACAAGACGATATTGTTCAATCAGTTGCTTTGCTATTGGCAATAATTTGACATAGAACGTAGCATTGGTTTTCTTGCGTTTAGCTATCAGCCACAATTCGCCATCAAAAGAAGTTTGAATATCATCAAAGGTCAATTTTTTGACATCTGCATAAGCCAAACCCGTAAATGCTTGAAAAACGAAGATATCCCGAATCTGACGTTGTTTGTATCTTCTGAGTTCTACAGTCATAAACCTTCGAAGTTCATCTTCGGTCAAATAACCTCTATCCCGAGTTTGTGCTTTGAATCGGAAGCTGGCAAAAGGATTGATATGGATATACCCCTTGCGTTGAGCGATCAACATAATTTGTTTCAGTTTGGTCACGGATGTAAGCAAAGTACTGCCCGCCAGCTTGCGTTCTTCCAATAAATAGGCATAATAGTCCTCTATAAATTGTGGCTCTATTTCCTTAATCGGAATATCGGAAAGATTATATCTATCTCGAAGAAACATCTCTACTCTCCTGCGATTAATAATTAGTTGCTCGTATGAACCTTCCGTTCTATCCTTACCTACACGTCTGCTGTATTGCTCGTAGAACTCATCGGCGATAGAGAAGAAAGTTCGGAACTCATCGCCAAAGCCGAGATAAGCGTTTTTAACTTTTTCAGCAGAAACAAAATTATCCTTGTCACAGATGCTTTGATATTGCTTGCCGATTTGGGTTTTGATGTTGTCTAACTTCTGATTGATTTTCTGTGCTTCAAGACTTTTGCCTAATGCTCGGTTTGCTTTGGTATCCCACAACTCGGGCTTTATGCTTAGCTTACAGCTAAACTGCGAGATGGTACTGTTTACAGTGATTCTTCCCATTATAGGAGCTTTACCATCTTTTAAATTGTTCTTTTTTAGGTAAAACAAAACCTTGAATGTACTTCTTGCCATAACTCTAATTTTTTAATTACAAATTTAGTTTACTTAGAGTTATCCGGTGCTATGCAAAATTACGCAAACTATTGAATAAGTGACGAATAAACTCCAGTTGAACAAAGTTACTCAGGTAACGATTTAGTAACTGAATTCACCGTCATCTTTGCTTTTTTGTGCATTTATTCTCTTTTGGCTAAAAGAACCGTTTTGCTTAATCCGTTGATTAAGTTTTAATTACATTCTTTTGCTCTCCCTTTTCTAAATGGCTGCTGTTTCCTTCAAATATTCATTCATCTTTTGATTGCTGTGTAAAGGGAGAAGTTTATCACTTCCCAACCTCCTGTATTTGCGAATAATGCTCAAAGGAACCTCTAACAATGGGATATTGGCTTCTACATCTGATTTTTGTCTATTCAGGCGTAACCATTTTTGTCCGAAGCCATCTTCATATATATTATCAGTAGTCAGGTTCGTAACATCTATATAAGCAATACCCGTGAAGCACTGGAACGCAAATATATCTCTAACCTCTTCTAATCTTTCAGAATCAAATTGTTTTGATAGAAGTTTCTTAAGTTCAGGTTCTATTAAGAATTGTTTCTTGACTGGCTTATATGACAGAGCCAGTTCATCGAAAGGATCATGAGTTATATACCTATTCTTTAGAGCGTTGGTTATAATTTGCTTTAGATATCGTAAATGTTTGACTGTTGAGTTATGACCGCAATCGCAAACAGATTTCAGATAAACTTCATAATCAGTGACGAACTGAAAATCTACACTTCGAATGGGCAAGTCTTCTTTTTTGTATTTGTACAGGATAAAATCGGCTACGCGTTTTCGTGTAGCTAAATATTTCGACAGGGTTGTTTTTCGGATTGTTTTTCCTACCAAACTTCTTTTTTGCTCTACCTTCATGTCATATAAAGCTAGAACGGTATTTTTCCTTATCTCTTTACCTAAGTAGGTGTCACGAAGTTTATCGGCTGTCACATAGCCGTCATTTTCAAGAATGGCTTTATAGTGCTTGTCTAAGGCAATAGTTATTTTATCTAAAGCATCATTGATTGTTACAGCCTCTTTAGTTCTGCCCATTGCACGACCTGTTTGACTCCACATTTCGGGTTTAACAAATTGTAAGGAACTGAACTCTGCCTTGTCACCACTGATAGAAATTCTAACACTGATAGAGGCTAATCCGTTGCTGTTTACTCTTTTCCTAGTCAAAAAAAGGATTCGATAAGTACTGTTCATAACTCAAAATTTTCACGATTAGACAAAATTATTGACTATCGCTTAGAGTTTTAGCACCCCGAATAAAGCCAAGTTAGGTCATTGTAAGTCACTTAAAACCAGCGAGTAATTCGACGGAAAGTGAACAAAACGAAGTTGAAATTTTTGTTCACTTATTTTTCACTTTACTACTGTCTTTTAGTGACTTTTCTTGGCTTCGGTGAAAAAGAAAAAAGTCTGCTAATTTACTGACTAACAGACTTTATGTCTTTGTTTGGCATTTTGTGGCTTTTGACCTTTTTGCCATTTGGTGGGCGTTGACGGATTCGAACCGCCGACCCTCTGCTTGTAAGGCAGATGCTCTGAACCAGCTGAGCTAAACGCCCTTGTTAGGGTTACATTTTCTCTCAAATGCGTGGCAAAGGTATGCAATTTTTTTATTCTACAAAACAATTTCCATACATTTTTTAGAAAAAGTATCTAAATTTTGATGCGCTATTCAGAGGCTGCTTTTTATTGCTCTATTTTCCAATTATTTACTAGAAATACAACGAATGACTATATTTTTAATTTTATATGTATTTTTCCCAATAGAGCTGTAATCCCGATAGTCAAAAATGAAAAAATGATACATTTTACTAATCCGATAGGAGAGGTGGTCAGCGATTCGGGAAGAGAAAATGACGTTAATACGAAAATGGCATATAAAAAATAAGGGATCAGATAGCAGGTAAGCGTGGCAGTCCCTGCCGGTTTTATAATGCCAAACCAAGATGCTTTGTTCTGAATGTCGGTCAACCAATACATCAATACGTATAAAAGGATGGAAATTCCTGTGCACAAGAATAGCCATGTAGGTGTCGCTTGTATTTTGGAGATAATCCAAAAGTTGTGAGCTGCAAATCCGCCTAGAATGAATATAATACCGATAAAGGTCGATGTTAGCATTTTTTTCTTTATGCCGATACCCAGTTCAGATTCATTGAAAAGCAGAGATATGAGCATCCCACTCATCGTAAAAGCATGAAAGCATCCATTGCCTGGGATAATTCCATCAAAGATACCCAGCCAATGATTCGACCCGCCAATGCATAGTAGTATAAAAGCAAAGAGGGCAACAATGAGGTAACCTTTATTTTTGTTTAGGAATAGATACAAAATAGCACACAGCAGGTATGTCCATCCGATAAGTCCCAGTATGCCCCACCAACGAGGTTGAAAAACTCCTCCTTCTGCATCTCTAAACATAAAAGCTAATATAGCCAGAATGACTATACCTATAATTTTCAATCCGGAATATAAATTCTGCCTTGTTTTATTCTCTGTTTTGGGGTATACATTCCAGATAAGGAAAAAAGCCAAAAGCATAATTAGTGTAAATATAGGTTTGCTGATGCCTATGCTCGCCGCTACGCCCGATTCAAGGTTTACGGTAAACAAACCCATTACCAAAAGAGCGATAGAACGAATAATGATGTGCTTCAAAATTCCACTGTTCGAATCACCTTTCTTCTTCCTTATCTCAATAGCCAAAGGAATAGACATTCCTAGAATGAAGAGAAACGAAGGAAAAACAATGTCCGAAAAGCCGAGCATGTCTTCATTCGCTGCCGCATGTTCGAGCCAATGGGGTACATTGCTTACACTCCATAGGTCGTTCACAAAAATCATAAAAAACATTGTTAAAGCTCTGTATACATCTATCGATGCTATACGTTTGGGTTTTTCTGTGAGCGCAGAAGTCATAAAGTGGTCAGATTAGATTATTAAGATTCTATTTTGCTAAAAAACAAAGATATAAAAAAAGAAAAGCGAAAGTTTATACTTTCGCTTTTCTGATATAAATAATTATCGTATTTGCTTATTTCGCACTTGCTTGTATAACATCTACAGTTGTACCCCAAGTTTCGGAAGGTTTGTCACCCATTGTAAACTCTAGTGTACCTCCATTGATAATATCATTGAAGTTGATATAATATTTGTCGTAAGGCTGTCCGTTAAGAGTTACGCTCTGGATGTACTTGTTTGCAGCACTGTTGTTTTTTGCGACAATGTTCAATACCTTGCCATCTTTAACCTTCACAGTAGCTTTGTCTACAATCGGACTACCGAAGATATATTTTCCTCCGGCAGGCTCAACCTGATAGAATCCAAGAGCAGACAATACATACCATGCCGACATTTGTCCTACGTCTTCATTTCCTGAAAGACCTGCAGGTTGATCATGATACATTACAGACATCACTTCACGAGCTCTTTCTGCTGTTTTCCATGGTTGACCTACGTATGGATACATATAGATTACGTGGTGGCTCGGTTCGTTTCCGTGAGCGTATTGACCGATCAATCCACTGATGTCAGGAGAAGCATCTTTTCCTAGCGACCCTTCTACGATGAATAAAGAATCCAGTTTTTGTACAAATTTTTCCTTGCTTCCAAACAGGTCTACAAGTCCTTGTACATCATGAGGAACTAACCATGTATATTGCCAAGCATTTCCTTCTGTATAGTCGTTTTCGCGATGAATAGATTCGAATGGATTAAATGGAGTTCTAAATTTACCATCAGAAGAAAGACCTCTCATAAAGCCTGTTGACTTGTCAAAAAAGTGAGTGTATGCTTTACTGCGTTTCAAGAAATATTCGTAATCTTCAGTTTTTCCCATTTTTTGAGCTACCTGAGCAATAGTCCAGTCTGCAATAGCATATTCCATTGTTTTAGCTACACTTTCGTTTCCTTTATCGTAAGGGATATAGCCGTACTGTTTTAGATAGTTCAAGCCTCTTTCGTCTAGCATAGCCGACTTTTTCATAGCTTCATACGCCAGGTCTTTATCAAACCCGTCATAACCTTTCAAGATAGCATCTGCCACAACAGATATACCCGGGTTACCAACCATACAGTCTGTTTCGCAACCCATCAGGTGCCATACAGGAAGCTTGCCTTGTTGCTGATATATTGTAAGCATTGTATTGATGATATCACTCATCTTTTCAGGATGGATAATAGTCATCAATGGGTGAGCAGCTCTGTAAGTATCCCACAAAGAGAATGTAGTGTAATTTTTGAAAGCTCCCTTCTGGTGCATTTGCCCGTCAGAACCTCTGTAATCGTTATTTACATCGCAAAATTCGGATGGAGCAATCATTGTGTGATAAAGAGCTGTATAGAACACACGTTTAGCGGCAGCATCGTTTGTTTCTATCTGTATCTTGCTCAATTCTTCGTTCCATGCTTTGTCTGCATCTGTAATTGTTTGCTCAAAGTTCCATCCCGGTAGTTCGGCTTGCATGTTTAATTTTGCATTTTCGATGCTTACCGGAGAAATAGCTACCTTAACATATACATTTTCTTTATCCTTTGTATCGAACAATACCTGTCCGTATGCTTTTCTCGCATTGATGCTATTTCCTGCTTTCACCTCTGTAGAATCTGATACAACAAATTGCTTCATTGGTTTAGAGAATACAGCTGTGAAGAATATGCGCTGGTCTACAGCCCATCCTTTCGAATAGCGGTATCCTGATATTACAGAGTCGTTTTCTTGAACAAGGTATCCTTCCATTGGGCTGTCCCAACCGATACCATGTTGAAGATCGATGATTACCTTTGCTGAGTCTGATTGAGGGAATGTATATTTGTGGAACCCAACTCTTTTGGTTGCAGTTAACTCCACATCAACATTAAATCTGTCGAGGTGAACAGCATAGTATCCAGCTTTTACCTTTTCGGTCTCACGTCTGAATAAAGAATATATTCCTGATTTAGGGTCTTTAAGATCTCCTCTTTTTAGAACTACGTTACCTGTTGCAGGCATAAATGAAATATCGCCCAAGTCGCCGATACCGGTTCCACTAAGGTGCATATGTCCAAAACCGATAATGGTAGAATCTGAAATATGATATCCCGAGCACCAATCCCATCCTTGCGAATAGTTTGTTGGTCCTAACTGAACCAATCCGAAAGGTACATTCGCTCCTACAAATACGTGCCCATGGTCGCCGGTTCCGATATATGGATCGACAAATTGAGTAAGATTAGGCGTCGCATCCAATTGTTTCGTCCCCTCGCAAGAACTTAAAAATCCACACAAAATAAGCCATATTGAGATGGCCTTCGTCATTCTGATTAAATTAAATGTCATTGTTCTATTAGATTACTATATTAAATTATTTAATTATTAACATATTGTTTGCCTGTAAATACAGACAGAATCATTAGGCAATTTATTTGAGATTGTAAAGTTATTTATTTTAATTAAAAAATATTCGAATAATCGATTTATTGCTTTTTTTTAACCAGTTCTTAGGCTTATTGAGCCGAATTAACTATTTGAAATAAATCAGAATTGTATTTAGAACATGTTATTCTCCATCTTTGATTGCTTATGAAGTAAAGATGAAAAGTATTTCATTTTTGGTACATATTTTTTAAATGTTAAAAAGGGCAAGGGGTGAGAGAAAATTTTGATAATTTTAGAAAAAATAAAAGTTTGTTCGAAATGAAATAAACAGGTTCTTAATAATTTAATTTTATCTTTGTGTTATTCCGGCCTCAAAATATGTCATTGGAAAATAAGACAGTTTCTGTTCCGTTTGATATATAAATTTCACGGATGAAGTAAGCTAATATGAAGCATCTCTTTACTGTCATTATATTGTTTACTAGCATTGCCGCTTTTTCTCAGAAAAAATATGTGTTTAGTGGCAAAATATATAGTGAAGGAGATAATACTCCGCTCGCCGGAGTTGCCATCGCTGCAAAAGAGCATACTCAATCTGCCGGTTTTAGCGATGCTGTCGGCAGCTTCTCTCTGCAATTACCTTCGGGCGAATATAGTGTTATATTCAAGCTGTTGGGCTATGATACCAAACACCTTAAGATCATAATAGATAAGGATTTCTCTCAGGATATTGTTTTGACAAAAGACATTGTTTCTCTCAAAGAAATAGAGGTGCTGGCTGTAAAATCGGATGATAACGTGAAGCGAGTGCAGTCGGGGGTTGAAAAGCTGGAAATAGAATCAATGAATAAAATTCCTGTGTTATTTGGCGAAAGGGATATTTTGAAAACAATTCAGCTGCTGCCCGGCGTACAAACTGCGGGAGAGGGCAATATCGGATTTTATGTGCGGGGAGGAAGCAGTGACCAAAATCTGATACTGCTCGATAATGCAACAGTGTATAACCCTTCTCACCTTTTTGGGTTTTTCTCAACATTCAATTCCGATGCTGTAGATAATATGACTATCTATAAGGGTTCTATGCCTGCCCAATACGGAGGACGACTGTCTTCGACACTCGATGTGAGCATGCGTGATGGTGATTTGAAAAACTATCACATGAATGGAGGTATTGGGTTGATCTCCTCCCGGCTTACATTAGAAGGCCCCATACAGAAGGAAAAATCATCTTTTATTGTTTCTGCCAGACGTACTTATGCTGATGCCTTGGCTCGTACGGTCGGCGTAGAGCAGGTAAAAGGGTCGACATTATACTTTTATGACCTGAATGCAAAGCTTACTTACGCTTTGTCGAATAAAGATAAACTGACACTGACAGCTTATCATGGAAAGGACAAGCTAGGTCTTGATCAGATAGCAACAATGGATTGGGGGAATACAATCGCCGCTCTGAAATGGAATCATATCTTTGATTCGAAAAAGGTTTCGACCACCACTCTTTCGTATACCGACTATAAATACAATGTAAGTGTAGATCTCACGACAGGGTTTAATGTTATGTCGCGGATAAGGGATATCAATTTCAATCAGGATTTTGTGTTCTATCCCAACGAAAAGAATTTGATACGCTTCGGCTTCAACTCTATCTATCACCAGATTGTACCCGGAGAATTGGTAAGTAAAGACCCATCTCAACTAAAAGTATCGCCGTATGCCCATCGTTATTCATGGGAGAATACACTGTATGCCTCTAACGATATGAAGCTTAGCGATAAACTGGAATTTAGTTATGGTGTTAGGCTGTCTTCTTTCAGCGTGCTGGGCGGAAGCGATTATTATACTTTCAATGAAGAAGACCAGTCTATAAAGGATACAATTGCCACTAAAAGGGGAGAGTTCCTTAAAACATATTGGAGTATAGAGCCACGACTTTCGCTGGCATATCAGCTAAACGAGTCGTCCTCTATTAAGGCTGCTTATGCGCTTACAAGGCAAAACCTGCATCTGCTCACTACATCGAATATGTCTAGTCCGATTGATCGCTGGATATCGAATACCGATTATATAAAACCCGAAGTGGCGAATCAAGTTTCGTTGGGTTATTTTCGCAACTTCCAGAATAATATTTTTGAGTTTAGTGCAGAGGTGTATTACAAAGATCTGAAAAATCAGATAGATTATAAAGATGGCGCAGATGTAAGGGCTAAAGAAGTTATAGAAACCGAACTCTTGTTTGGTAAAGGAAGAGCCTACGGATTGGAGCTTTTCCTGAAAAAGAAATACGGTCGTTTTAATGGTTGGGTAGGTTATACCCTGTCTCGCAGCGAACGCAAAATAGATAAGATAAATGACGGTAAATGGTATGCAGCCAATCAGGATAGGACGCACGATATTTCTGCTGTCGGTATTTATGAACTGAGCAAAAAGTGGACATTGTCGGCTACATGGGTTTTTGCTACAGGCAGCCCCATGACATTTCCGTCGGGGAAGTATGTCATTGATGGGCATGCTATATATTATTACGAAGGCAGGAATCATTATAGAGCCCCTTCTTATCATCGGCTCGATTTGGGAGCTATGTGTGTCTTAAAGAAGACAAAGAAATATACATCCGAGCTTTCGTTCGGCTTGTATAATGCATACGCCCGTAAAAATCCTTATATGTTTGGCTTTAGACAAAACGAAGATGACAGGTCAGCGTCAGAGTCGTATATGATTTATTTATTTAGTGTTGTACCCTCAATTTCGTGGAACTTTAAGTTCTGAAAATTATGGTTATTGTAAATAAATGTCTTTATATAATTTTTCTTCTCACATTGCTCACAGCATGTGAAGAGGTTGTTCAGCTAGACCTTGCTCAGGCTCCGCCCAGAGATGTAATTGATGCTTCTATAAAAGAAGGGGCACCGTGTTTTGTACTGTTGACTCAAACAAAAGGTTTTTATGATAAAGAATCTTACAATCGTTTGTCGGGGGCTAAGGTTGAATTGACAGACGATAAAGATAATGCTGATATATTCATAGAAAGCCAGCAGGAAGCGGGTTTTTATGTTTCTTCAATTGTAGGCAGGGTAGGACGTACATATACATTGAAGGTCACCATAGGAGATAATATTTATACATCAGAGGCTAGAATTCCCAATATCGTACCCATCGATAGTGTTTATATTTATAAGGTTACGGTAGCCAACGAGGCTATTTATTCGCCATGCGTGGTTTTTTATGATCCTGTAGATGTAGAGAATTATTACTATACAACACTCTATGTAAACGAAAAGGCGATGAAATCCTTATACTTAGATAGCGATAAATACCGCAATGGGCTGAAAGTCGAAAATATTCTACTGTTTGATAAGGAAGATAATAATGACGAAGCTCTCAAGGCAGGAGATAAGTTAAGAATTGAGATGCAAACATTGGATAAGGGAATGTATACTTTCTACAGATCATTGAGCAGTGTTGCCGCCGGAGGGGGGACCAATCCTCTTACCAATATTGTTGGCGGTGCATTGGGTTGCTTTAAGGCTTACAATTCCGTTTTTGTTAATTATACAGTTACCGAAGACGATATGAATAAATAATAATTTCCGTATCTTTGTTCTCATAGTCTATAAATATTGGTAACTATATGTTTAAATTTCTTGGATTCTTATTACTTATCGGACTTTTCGGTTTCCTTATTTTAGGAATATTTTTGGGCAGGGTTATTCGCTTCTTTGGTCCATCTTCGGATAGGGCTAAGAGTAATCGTCGTCAGACCAATAACAATTCACGGTCGACAGCTGAGGATACCACTCAAAAGAAATTCTCGAAAAATGAAGGCGAATATGTCAATTACGAAGAAATAAAAGAAGAATAACCAATCGGTTATTCTTCAAAGTTTATTTTTTCATCTATAATATACTCCGGCCTGCTTTTTACTTCATCAAAGAGTACCCCGATATACTGTCCCAGCACTCCGATTGTTATTAGTTGTACACCACCAAAGAATATAATTATAATTATAGTAGAAGTCCATCCTGTAATCACATTCGTGAAGCCCAAAAGATGCCCGAGCCACACCCACAATCCATAAATAATTCCGATAAAGAAAGCGATGGAACCCAGACTGATGGATAACATCAAAGGTTTTTTGGAAAAATAAAGAAGAGCTTTTTTTGCGAAAGAGAGCATTTTCTTGAGCGGATATTTTGTTTCTCCGGCAAAGCGTGCGTCCCTGTTGTAATAGAATGGAACTTGCTTGAACCCTATCCAGCTGATAAGTCCACGAATATACTTTCCTTTCTCTTTTAGTCCGTTGAAGGCATTTATTGCCTTTCTGTCTACGAGTCGGAAATCGCCTGTGTCTTCGGGGAATTCTACTTCCGATAGATTATTCATTGTTCTGTAAAAGAGTTTGGCTGTCGCTTTCTTAAAAGCAGTTTCACCCTCTCGTTTTTTCCTTACACAGTAAACAACGCTGGCTTCTTCCTTACGTTGCGTTTCAATGAGATCAGGAATCAATTCGGGAGGGTCTTGCAAATCCGCATCAATAATTACTGCCAAGTCGGTCTTACAGAGATTCATTCCGGCTGTTACAGCGGGTTGATGCCCAAAGTTGCGAGAGAAATGAATAACTCTCGCTTTATCATCTTGCGATGCTATATGATCGAGTATATATCTCGTATTATCTTTGCTACCGTCATTTATAAAAATTATATATCCCACTACATCATCGAGTGAGTTTAGAACCTCTTTTGTTCTCCTGTAAAACTCCTGTATAACTGCTTCTTCGTTATAACAAGGGACAATAACGGATAGTGTTTGCATCTTTTATCTAATCTATTAATAAATATATTGAATCAGGGGTATATGTATTATCTGGAGAATAGATAACCCAATCGGTGAGAAGATCCAATGGGTATGTTTTTATGTCGCCTTCATTGAGGCCAGCAATCCAATAAGGCTGATTCAGTAGCTTTCCTTCTATCTGATTACCTGCTATAGAAATGACTTCGTACCACAGATGCTCTTTATCCGTTTCCGACTCTGAATTATCTACAATTAGTCCCAGCTTAACAAGGAATGTCCAACCCGCTTCATCCTCTTCTTTTTTCGAGCTGAACAGGCTCTTTAAGAATGATTTCTTTTCAGGCTGCTTATGTTCTTTGCTGAACACGTTGGCAAATACTCCGAAACGCTCTTTAGCCAAAGCGCTCATCCTGTTTGTTTCTTCTGTAGTTATATAGTAAATTGGATTCTCGGCAAGAGTAGAGGTATATATCTCGGGTGAAATCATATTGCCGTCTTCTACTGCAAACAGTATGCCCGAAGGTTCAGCATGCACATTGTCCACCTCATCGCGGTCGCCCGCACCTCCAAGTATATTTTGAGGAAGGTCTTTCAATGCCTCTTCCCATCTTAGCCAGCAGAGGTTTATGCCCATGCCGTCGTAGCCAATGGTAAATCTCTCTTTTTCTTTTGCCGGGTCGGTCAGGAATTTCTTTACCGTCATATTTATCAGCGTATTCATTTGCTCAGCACCCTGACTGAAGTTGAGCATTTCCAACTCTACCGACCCACAACGGTGCAGGCCATGTGTATGGAACCAATAACGTCTGTTTCCGTTTTCGCCGTCTTCGTCATACACACAGTGCAGCGTGTATAGATAGTCGGGTGAAGGGGGAATGGATGATTTTGCTGTCATGCTTAACCATTTAGCCGATAATAATCTGTAAGACATGAAGTCAAGAACCAGACTGGCATCAGGAACAATGGCGTTCATTATTTTTAATTGCAAATGAAACGAATCCAGAGGATTTAGTTCGAAGTATAGAGAAGTCTCCAAGAAGTATTCCTGCTCCATTGCTACCTGTAGCGATTCCTCGTCTATTGCATTGGCGAAACCGTAATCGTTTAGATTTATATTTTTTGTGTCGCTGATATATAGATCGACATTAAAAATAGCTTCTTTGTATTCTATTTCGGCATGAAAACTCATTATTGAGTATTCAATATCTACTTCTACCTTGTTGAAAGATTTTAAATTGAAATCTGAGTTTTGTGCTAAGGATTTTTCTATCTGCGCAGCATCGAACTTGAAGTCTTTGCTTCTGGGGTATATACCCATTGCCGAGGCTAACCCCGTTTCGCCTTCTGCCAGCAGATTATATTTTTCACTATTATCCATGTTAGTAAGTTCTGTTGAGTATTCTTTTCGTATTCTATTTATATAATATACAAACTTAATGAAAAAAATAGTAGGTATTTGAAAGAAGGCTATTATATATTGTGGAAATAGTAACAGAAAATATTTAATAAAGAATAGTTTTTAGTAATTTTATATGGTTATCTCTTAACTTATAATATGAAGAAACTGATCCTCTTGTTTTCCATTTTGTACATCTCATCTGTGTGCTCTTCTCAATCCGAAGAAATGTTATTTCATGATGAGAACTATTGTATTGGTATTTTGAACGATAGCTTGTCTGGGCAGGGCTTCTATATTCCTGCTAATATAGATGAATGTAATAGAGAATTGGATAAAGTTCTGAAGAAACAGCCCAAACGTATACTAATTGATGCGAAAGATGTTGAATTGAAGAGGATAAATGGAATGTTTATTTTTAGAGAGTGGACAGAACAAGAGTCGACTCGTTTGTATTGTTATTTCAGAAAAAAAGGAATAGAGCATTTGGAAGATATTTACTATCTGATTCTACTATCCTATAAAAGGTATCTCAATAAGCAACCGTTTGATATAGATACTGAATGCAATAGACTAGTTCAGGAGTACGACTCTATTGCAAAAGAACAAAAAGCAGAATATGAAAGGAACATTATTGCTAGTTCAATAGACGGAGTGTATATTCCCGAGAATTTAGATGATTGCCTGTTGGCTCTTGATAAACTGCTCGATGATACCGTGAAAAATGAAATAAAAACTACAGATATAGCCGACTTACATTTTGGTCTGGGAAGATGGATGCGTAATAGTTGGAAGCTTTGGAAAGACTCACGTTTACAATTATGGTTCACTCAGCATGGTATTCATGAGGCTGATGATATGTCGGGACTTATTTTGTTTGTTTATCAAGAACACCTTCAAAAAGGAGTGGTTGATACATCGCTTAGATTGGAGCAAAAGAAAAACGAATATGAAGAGTTTGCTCGAATGTTTGAAGAGCAAAAAAACTCTGTTGTTCCATTCGCTGAACCAGAAGAAGATGGGGAAAAATACTATACTGATGAGTACAAAGAATTTCTCAGGAAAAGATGTATTGAAGGTATTTTTATTGTTAGATAAGATCCAGGAAAAATTTTCTTGAAATAGTATTCTTTTTCTATTAAAAAAAGAGATTGCACCGTTTTTTTTCAGGCAATCTCCTTTCATTTTTTTATTTCGCAGAAATCTTAGAATTTCTTAAATCCCATTATTTCACGGACTTCTCTAACTGTTTTGCGTGCGCTTTCACGTGCTTTTTCCGCCCCTTCGGTTACTACTTTGTGCAGATAGGCATCATCATTTTGAATATCCTGTATGCGCTCACGTATCGGTGTTGTTACCTTGATAATATCTTCGGCTAATTGTTTCTTAAGATCACCGTAACGAATTTCGCATGTATTCCATTTGTCTTCGAAATGTTGCACTACTTCGTCAGTAGAAACCACCTTTAGTATGGTGAACAGGTTTTCTATATAGTCCGGTTTTACCGAGTTCGGTTCTTTTGGTCCCTCGTCGGTAAGTGCACGTTTCACCTTTTTCTCGATGCTTTTAGCGTCTTCGTCCAGATAGATGCAATTTCCTTCCGATTTTCCCATCTTGCCGCTACCGTCCAGTCCCGGTATTTTTATCAGCTCTTCTCCAAAGTTGTAAGCTACAGGCTCTTTGAAGTACTCTACACCGTACATATTGTTGAAACGACGCGCAAATTTGCGTGTCATTTCCAAGTGCTGTTCCTGATCTTTTCCTACAGGTACTTTGTCTGCATTGTGCATCAAGATATCGGCAGCCATCAGGGTAGGGTATGTTAATAGTCCTGCGTTTACATTGTCGGGATGTTTGCGGGCTTTTTCTTTAAACGAAACGGTCTTCGAAAGTTCGCCCATATAGGCGTGCATGTTCAGTAGCAAATATAGTTCGCATACTTCGGTCACATCGCTTTGTACGTATATCGTCGATACTTCGGGGTCGATACCTGCCGCAAGATATTCTGTCAATACGTTCTTTACGTTTCCGTGTAGTATTTTCGGATCGGGATGAGTTGTCAGCGAATGATAGTCGGCTATGAAGAAGAAGCATTTGTTTTCATGTTGCATTCTGGTGAAATTCCTCAAAGCACCGAAGTAGTTTCCTAGATGCAGTTTTCCGGTAGAACGGATACCGCTTAGTACTGTTTCCATGTTTTAAATATTTTTTTAAGGCACAAATATAGTCAAAATCTATAAATGGGTTGGTATATATTCACAACTTGTGTAATACAAATGGATGAAATATTCCACGGTGAAATTTTCGTTCTTCGTACCTCGGAATGGCAAAAGAGCGCTGAAAGGAGAAGTTTTGGAAAGAATTCTCAAAAATTCCTTCCGTAAAAAATCTAAACAGGCAGTCATGTGTATTTGATTTAAAACCTAATTTCTTTATCTTTGAACAATGTCATGTCATTAATCAAAAGATATATGTTGAAGAGCAAGAGAATATTCGTGTTTGGGGGCGTACTGTCTCTGTTTTTATCCGTGTCTATGAGTGCACAAAAAGTAGTAAAACTATGGGAAGGGAATCCGCCAACAGTTAACGGTATCACCGAACCTGAGAAGTATGACAAAGGTAGCGGGTGGCTTACCAATGTTTCTGCTCCTGAGCTTCATATCTACTTGCCTGATGGTGCGAATAACACAGGTGTTGCAGTCGTTATCTGCCCCGGAGGTGGATATGCCGGGCTGGCTTTCGATCACGAAGGGGTACAATTTGCACAATGGCTCAACAAGCAGGGTATTGCCGGTATCATACTCAAGTATCGGATGCCGAACAAGCATAAAGAAATTCCCTTAGATGATGCATGGCAAGCAATGCGCTACGTAAGATCGCATGCTGCTGAATTGGGAATAAAATCGGATAAAATCGGTATTGCGGGTTTCTCGGCCGGAGGACATCTTGCGGCAACGGCTTCTACCCATTTTGCCAGATCGGGAGTAAGTACACGCCCCGACTTTTCGATTCTTTTTTATCCCGTTATTACCATGCAGGTAGCCACACATGGCGGGTCTAAATATAATCTGTTGGGAGAGAATGCTTCACAAGCGGATACTTATACTTTTTCGAATGAGAAGCAAGTGAATGTAAACACGCCTCCTGCAATATTGTTGCTTAGCGACGATGACGATAGTGTGCAACCCGCAAATAGTATCGGCTATTACGATGCTCTGAAAATGAATAATATTGCGGCCACAATGTACATATTTCCTGAAGGAGGACATGGTTGGGGAATGAGAGAGAATTTTAAATATCATACACAGATGCTCACCTTGCTGCAAATGTGGCTGAAAGATATACAAGCAAAATAAATAATAATATCACTTAAATAAATATCAATATGCAAAAGATAAAAGTGACGAATCCCGTTGTGGAGATGGATGGGGACGAAATGACCCGTATTATATGGAAATACATAAAAGATAAGTTGATACTCCCGTATGTGGATGTAGATCTCAAATATTTTGACCTGGGTATAGAAAACCGTGATGCGACAAACGATCAGGTGACGATAGACAGTGCTGAGGCAACTAAGAAATATAATGTGGCTATCAAGTGCGCTACAATCACTCCCGATGAGGCTCGTGTAGAGGAGTTCGGATTGAAAAAAATGTGGAAATCTCCGAACGGGACAATCCGTAATATCTTGGGCGGAACAGTATTTCGTGAACCTATTATTATGAGCAATATTCCTCGTTTGGTGAATACATGGGATAAGCCAATTATTATAGGGCGTCATGCGCACGCCGATCAGTATAAAGCGACCGATTTTGTTACAAAAGGAAAAGGGAAGCTTACCATTACTTACACACCCGAGGGGGGAGAACCTCAAACCCATACTGTGTACGATTATAATGGGGATGGTGTAGCCTTGGCAATGTACAACACCGATGAGTCTATCTATGGATTTGCTCATTCGTGTTTCAAACTCGCGTTACAAAAGAAATATCCATTGTACCTGTCTACAAAGAATACTATATTGAAAGCTTACGACGGACGCTTCAAAGATATTTTTCAGGAAGTATATGAAAAAGACTATAAGGAAGCATACCAAAAAGCAGGCATTACATACGAACATCGTCTGATAGATGATATGGTTGCTGCTGCCTTGAAGTGGAACGGCGGTTTTGTTTGGGCATGTAAGAATTACGACGGAGATGTTCAGTCCGATACCGTTGCTCAGGGCTTTGGGTCGTTAGGCTTAATGACTTCCGTATTGCTTACCCCTGACGGCAAGACGATGGAGGCTGAGGCTGCTCACGGAACGGTGACACGTCACTATCGCCAACATCAACAAGGGAAAGAAACATCAACCAACCCTATAGCCTCAATCTTTGCATGGACAAGAGGATTGTCTCACAGAGGAAAACTAGATGAAAATTGGGCGCTCGTTGATTTTACCAGAAAGCTGGAAGAGGTCTGTATAGAAACGGTAGAGAAAGGGAAGATGACAAAAGACCTTGCTTTGCTAGTATATGGTGATACTATGCACAGAGGTGATTATCTGAATACAGAAGATTTCTTGGATGCAATAGCTGAGGGCTTGAAAGAAAAGCTGGGAGTGTGATCCTATTAATAAATAGAAAGTAAATTATCTTAATGTAGATTAAAGTATAAAATGTTTACAATCGTTCCACTCGTCCCTTTGGATTTGCAATCCTAAGGGGAATGATAAGTAAATAATGGGGATTGCAAATCCCCTATGACGAGGATTTCTTGGATGCGATAGCTGAAGGCTTGAAAGCAAAGCTGGGGGTGTAATCCTATTAATAAATAGGAAGTAAATTATCTTAATGTAGATTAAGTGGTATAAAATGTTTACACTCGTCCCTTTGGATTTGCAATCCGAAGGTTAATGATAAATAAATAATGGGGATTGCAAATCCCCTAAGACGATGAAAAAATACGACAACTATTTTTATTAAAGACTTAGTTGTGGCCAACAAAAGAAAAAGTGACAGTAGAAAATATATAAAATACCTGTCACTTTTGTCACCTTTTAATAAAGGTAGGAAAATAGGACGGTAGTTTTACAAGTTCATTTTTATGGTGATTATAACAAAATAAAGGTGACAGAAGTAATAAAAAATAACTATATTTGCTCTATTAATATTATTAGAAAATAAAACTTTAAACATACTGAAAATATGAGATTTGTTGTTTCCAGTACAGCATTATTAAGTCACTTGCAGGCAATAAGCAAGGTGATCAATTCAAAGAATACATTACCTATTTTAGATTGTTTCTTGCTCGAGCTCGAAGGTTCTACCCTCTCTCTTACAGCAGCAGACTCTGAAACACGTTTGGTTACTTCTCTTGAAGTGAACGAGGCTGACGGTAATGGAAAGTTCGCAGTGAATGCAAAGAATCTGTTGGATCCATTGAAGGAGTTGCCTGACCAACCGCTTACATTTGAGATCAATAGCGACAATCTGGAGACATTTATTTTCTTTCATAACGGTAAGTATAACTTTATCGGACAAAACGGTGAAGACTATCCTCAACCTAAACAATTGAAGGAAACAGCCGTTAGCCTGACTATCGAGCCTCAGGTTTTATTTTCGGGTATCAACCGCACACTATTTGCCAGTGCAGACGACGAGCTTCGTCCGGTGATGAACGGAGTTTACTTCGATATCAGCACTGAAGATCTTACTTTCGTAGCATCTGACGGACACAAGTTGGTACGTTGCAAAACATTGTCGGCAAAGGGAGCAGAACGCGCTTCGTTTATTCTTCCAAAGAAGCCGGCAAACTTACTTCGTGCTATTCTGCCAAAAGAATCTGAAACAGTAGAAATCAAATTCGATGAGAACAATGCCTATATAAAAATGTCGAGCTATACGATGACTTGCCGTTTTATAGAAGGCCGTTATCCAAATTATAATTCGGTAATTCCACAAAATAACCCGAACAAAGTAATTCTCGATCGTTTGTCATTCCTCAATGCATTGAAACGTGTTTCGGTGTTCTCTAATCAGGCAAGTAACCTCATCAGATTGCAACTTTCTGACAAGAATATTATTGTTTCGGCTCAGGATATAGATTTCTCTACAGCTGCCGAAGAAACTATTCCATGTGACTATACAGGAACACCGATGAGCATAGGTTTCAAATCAAGTTTCCTTATCGATATTCTGAACAATATCCCATCGTCTGATATCTCACTCGAACTGTCAGACCCTTCACGTGCAGGGCTTATTATTCCTGCCGAAAATGAAGAGAATGAAGACTTGTTGATGCTGCTTATGCCAATGATGCTCAACGATTAAGGAAAGTAATAGATAATTAAAATAGATATATGACAACTTTATCATTCTTCTGTAAAAGAGAGGGATGATAAAGTTTTTTAATAAAAAAGCTTATGGAACTAAATCTGAGGAATCCGCTCATATTCTTTGACTTGGAAACTACCGGAACAGATACGGTGAAAGACCGTATTGTAGAACTATCCTACCTGAAGGTATATCCCAATGGGAAAGAAGAGATGAAGACCAGACGTATCAACCCGGAAATGCCAATTCCTGCAGGAGCAACTGCTATACATGGTATATCAGACGAAGATGTGAAAGACTGCCCGACGTTCAAGCAGATTGCCAGATCTTTGGCCGATCAGATGGAGGGTTGTGATTTGGCTGGGTTCAACTCCAGCCGTTTCGATATTCCTCTCCTTGCGGAAGAATTTCTTCGTGCTGATGTGGATATCGACTTCTCAAAACGTAAAATGATAGATGTGCAGATCATTTTCCATAAGAAAGAACAACGTACGCTCGAAGCCGCATATAAGTTCTATTGCGATAAGAATTTGGATAATGCTCACTCGGCTGAAGCAGACACTCTTGCTACTTACGAAGTATTGAAAGCTCAGCTCGACAAATATCCTGATCTGGAAAACGATATGGAAAAGCTGGCTGCGGAATTCTCTTTCTTCAACAATAATGTAGACCTTGCGGGGCGTATTATCAGAGATGAAAATGGTATAGAAGTATTCAACTTTGGTAAACATAAAGGAAAGCCCGTGGCTGAAGTACTCAAAAGAGAACCAAGTTTTTATGCATGGATGATGGATGCCGATTTTCCATTGAATACCAAGCAGGTATTGACTAAGATCAAGTTGAGGGAAATACAAAAGTAATCGCCTCATTCTATGATATTAAAAAGGCTGTCTCTTCTAACAGGGACAGCCTTTTTGATCGTTTAAGCATGGAGCTATCCTTTTCAGACAGCTCCTTAAATAACCAATATCGCTCTTTATTTAGCAAGAGTTACCTAAATAACTCACCTTATTCTATTACGGCGGCAAATCCTCCGTTTCTAGCCATCTTTATTTGTATCTTATCACCCGATTTTACGTGTGATTCCTTTCTGCGATAGTCCATAGCCTGACGTCCGGCATTGATTCCGTCTTCGAACGAAGTCATCTTATATGATGTTCCGGCATTGAGGAAATCAAGGCTTATCTCAAGTTGTCTTTCTGTGTTATTTGTCATACCGCCTATATACCACTTATTGCCTTTGCGTTTCGCTACAAGCGCATATTCTTCCGCTTTGGCTTCCAGTGCACGAGTTTCGTCCCATGTTACAGGCACATCGGTGATAAATTTGGTGCAATCCTCATTTCTGTAATAAAGGGTAGGGTTGTCTGCCAACATTTGAAGTCCGCTTTCGAAAATAACGAACAGTGCCAACTGGTAAGCTCTGGTTCCGATGCTTGCCGAGTTCGGACGATGACCACAGTATCTTTCGGGTTGCATGCTGATCATTGCTCCCGGCGTGTAATCCATAGGGCCTACGGCATTGCGCATGAATGGAAAATAGACACTGTTTTCAGGGATACAGCCTTCCATTTGCTCCATGCCTCTTACTCCTTCGTACGAAAGGATATTCGGATACTTGTATTCGATTCCCGCAGGCTTGAACGAACCATGATAATCAACAAGAATATTGTATTTTGCAGCTTCTTTGGCTATGCGTTCGTAGTAGTTCACCATCCATTGGTCGCTTCTATCCATAAAGTCTATTTTAACACCTTTAACACCCCATTCGCTGAATGTTTTGAATATATCGGAATTGTTTTCTACCACTAACCACGTTAGCCATAGTATGATGCCTACATTCTTTTCTTTTCCGTAGCGGATAAGTTCATGTACATCTACTTTCGGATTTGGAGTATAAGGATCGCGTGTGCTTTTTGCCCAACCTTCGTCCATAATAATATACTCGATACCGTATTTGGATGCAAAATCGATGTAATATTTATAGGTCTCGAGATTGAATCCGGCTACGAAATTCACATCCGGGCCATAAGGCGATGCTTCGTTCCACCATTCCCAACTAACTTGTCCCGGCTTGATCCACGATACGTCTTGCAGTTGACTCTTGGTAGCCAGTCTGTATGTCATTGTGTTTTCTATAAGCTGCTTATCTTCTTTTGTAATGACGAAGTAGCGCCACGGAAAATTTCTTTTGCCTGTTGTTTTGGCTATATAATCGGCTTCCTTTACTATCTTCAAGCTACGGTCGCCATCTTCTCCAAATTCGAGCGGAGCTTTTGGAAATGTAGATTGTACTCCGTTTACTCCATTCCCTTTAAGGAACATGCAAGGGTAATCCGATAGGTCTGATTCAGATATCAGTATCTTGTATTTTTTCTTTGTATCTATCAATACCGGTAATACAGACATGCGGTCTGTTGCTTTCCACTCATTGCTCTCAACGTGTGTATAGGGTTCTTCGTAAGCAGTTTTAAATCCACCGGGCTGCTGTAAATGAAGTAAATAATTTGCAGGAAAATTGATTGCAAAATCTTCTCCTAAAACTTCTACATCTCCTTTTTTATTGGTTATGAAACGATAAGCAATACCATCGTCAAAAGCTCTGAATTCGACTGAATAATCTCCTTTGAATGTAAGCAGGAGCGAATTGTATTGATTTTTTACAGATGAGTATTTTAAAGGAACAACAGGAGTAAGAACCTCGTTTACTTTGTTTGCTTTTTGCCCCGATAGTTTGGGATTGAGTCCAAGCGTTTCATTTCCCAGGTTCAAACTCAAATGATTCTTTTCTAATAGCACATCATTGTTATAAGATATTGTGTAATATATCTTATCTGAAATACTAAGAGATACTTTTATCTCTCCGTTAGGCGATTGTAATTCAGCTTTTTTCTGAGCGCTTATACCGAATGCAATGCTCAGAAATAGTAATAACAATAGGTTGTGTTTCATGTTTATTATCGATTAATGTTTAGTTTGTTTTATTTGTCCCAATAAGGGATTCTAACGGGCATTTATCTCCTGCTTATATCTTATTTATTTTCTTTTATTACATATTGGTGAACGCCAGAACCTACTGTGTATTCTTTGTCTGCGTATATCGTTGCAGTAGATCCGGCAGGAATGGTTACCGAAAGATTTATCTTATCTCCTTCTCTCTTCCACTCCGATTTTATCAAACCTCTCACAGAATTATATTCGCCCTTAACCCATTGCAGATCTTTCACAAAATGAGGCCTGATGATTACGTTCTGAAATCCGGGTTGGTCTTTGTCGAGATTGATCCCCGCCAATGTGTTGTACATCCATGCACTGATATCCCCCATAAATACGTGGTTGATAGATGCATCGCGAAACTCAGGGCTAAGTGTCCATGTTTCGGCAAGAGTGCTGTATCCTTGTGTTTCTACCCAGTAGCCCCACGACGGAGCTTTGGTCTTAGTCGCCATTTTGTATGCGTCTTCTACATATCCGTATTTGGTAAGCATAGCCGGAACGGTTTTGCTGCCCAAGAGTCCAAAGTCGAGAAAATAATTATTTTCCGAGACGGTTTTGTGTAAATTGTCGGCAACGAGCTGTTCTTTTCCTTCGGGAACTATTCCCATATACAGGGCTACTGCCTGAGCTGTTTGAGTACCATTGGCATAAACGCCTGTTTCGGCATTGAAGAACTTGTTGTTTATCAGTTTTTTCAACTGCTCTGCTTTTTGTTGATATGGAGTGGCGTCTTTCCCTAAGAGTTTGGCAAAGCGTGCCATCAATACATAGTCGTGGTAATAGTAGAGCGTTGATGTATAATCATTCGGTGTTTGAGCTTTGTAAAATACCCAATCTCCCAATCCAAAATTCAGGTATCCTCCGTCTACTTCTTTTGTTTTCAGATAATCCAGATATTTTACCATAGTAGGGTAGAGGTGTTCTATACTTCGGGTCTCGCCATAGTAGTCGTACAGCGCATTGGGGATAATAAACATTGCAGCATCCCAAACAGGTCCCGGCCAGTCGCCGAATCCCCATCCAGAAGATGGAATGATGCCTGCAATCACACCGTCTTCCCGTTGGTTGTCGATGAAGTCGTTCATCCATTTTTCGTATAAGGTGATTCCATCAAAGTTGAGTAATGCCAAGTCTATGGCAACATGTGCGTCTGCTGTCCATCCGTTCTTCTCACGCTGAGGACAATCGGTAGGAATACTGTGTAAGTTGCCTTGATAACTTTGATTTGTTGCTGCCCATATTTTGTTCAACAGATTGTTTGAACTGCTAAAATTACCCACCTGAGGTATATCTGTATGTAGGAACAATCCTGTCAGGTTATCCACCGTAAGTGTTACAGGGCGATCACTTTCCACTTCTATATACTGGAAACCATGATAGCTGAACTGAGGTGTAAATTCTTCTTCTTTTCCTGTTCCTTTCAGGATGAAAACATCTTCTTGAAATACTTCTCCTTTTTTCTCAGGGTGATAATAAACATTGATGTTGCCTTGCTCGAGACGTCCGTCTGCTTTTAGGAGTTCTCCGTGGCGTAGTTTGAATGTTGTGCCTGCCTCTCCTTTTACCGAGAAACGGCAAACCCCTGCAATGTTTTCTCCCAGATCGAAGAGGTATATCTTATCTCCGAATGATTTTACCGATTTTGGCTTGATCTCTTTTACGGCACGGATCCCCGGCATTTGCTGAGCAACCAGTATCGGAGCCGGTTCTTTTGACGGTTGTACTTTGTTCCACTTAGAGTCGTCAAATCCGGCAGTGTTCCATCCTGCTTCTTCGAGGCGGGCATCGTATCTGTCGCCACTGTATATGTTGTTATATGTGTAAGGTCCTGTGTTGGTTTTCCACGTTTCGTCTGTGGATATGATATCGGTAGAACCGTCATCGTATACAAGCCTTAGTTCGCTCAACAAACTAGGACGTTCACGCCAGCGGGCTCTTTCGAAGTCCCATACGGCTTTGCTCTGGCAGTTGTAAAAACCATTTCCGAGAACTGCCGCAATGGCGTTGTCTCCTTCGGTGATAAGTGATGTTACATCGTGTGTAACATATAATATACGTTTGTCGAAATGTGTGTAACCCGGATCAAGGAAGTTTTCACCTACTCTTTTTCCGTTTATAAACATCTCGTAATATCCTGTGCCGCTTACATAGACACGGGCTGATATTAATTTCTTTGTAGTCTTAAATTCTTTTCTGAATAATGGCGCAGGTTCAAATTCTTTGTCGTGCGAATCTGTGATCCATTTTGCCTGCCAATCCGCTTTCGACATTTTAGCCATTTCGAAATAGCTGACAGGTGATGTGTGGGTTTTTCCTTTCTTGTCCCATACTGTCACAGTCCAATAGTAACGGGTATGTGAAGATAGTTTTGTACCTCCGTTGTATATGGTACGGGGAGTTGTGCTTTCTATTTTGTTGGAAGTCCATATATCCGCTTTGCCCGAAGCAAGTAGTTCTTCGCTGCTGGCTATCTGTATCTGGTAAGCTTCTTGCCTGAAATTTTCAGTATCACTACCGAACACCCATGTGAAGCGCGGATGTTCGGCATCGATACCTATAGGGGAATCTAAATACTCGCATTGAGTTTTTACGATCTTTGTACTTTTTGAAAAACTGCCACAAGCACTTGCTAAAAAGGCTAAAATAACGGAAACTGCAATCAGGAGCTTTAGATTCTTTTTCATTAAAGGTTTATTTTATTGCGTTTAACATATCAATTCTGCCTTCGTTTACCTGCTTTAAGATCAATTCACCAAAAAGTGTATTTTGCCATGCAAACCATGCGCGGGTAAACTTCTCAGGGTTGTCTTTATTGAACGATTCGTGCATAAATCCTGTTCCGGCATCGGTATCCATAAGCATTTTTATACATGTCTGAATTTCTTTTTCGTCACGGCTAGTGAATGCTTTCATCATGATACTCATAGGCCATATCATATCATATCCGATATGGGGACCACCAATACCTTCCCCTGCTGTTCCTTTGAAGAAATATGGATTATCTTTACTCCACACATATTTTCGTGTGTTCTGATAGATAGGGTCATTAGCATCCATATCTCCTAAATAGGGCATTGCCAATAAACTGGGCACATTGGCATCATCCATAAAATACTGGTTTCCAAATCCATCTACTTCGAAGGCATAGATCTGACCGTATTTAGGATGGTTAAAGATAGCATATTTTTTTAAGGCTGTCTCAACTTCCTGTGCCAAATTTCTACATTTTTCTGCTAACTCAGGTTTCTTGTTTACTGTTGCCAATATCTCGGCTGCTTTTCTTAACGAAGTAACAGCAAAAAAGTTAGATGGAACTAAAAACTGAAATGTTGTGGCGTCATCCGACGGGCGGAAAGCCGATGCAATAAGTCCTACCGGATTGACAGGGTTGCCCCATCCGTCGTTATTCATGGTATCGAGTTGACGCTCTGTTTTGCGTTGGAATTTGTACGGGCCATTACCATTTTTACGTTGTTGTTCGTGGAACGTTTGTAATACCAGTTGGATCGCTTGCAGCCATTCTTCATCAAAAATGCTTGCATCTCCTGTTGTTTTCCAGTAATGGTATGCCAGACGAATTGGGTAGCAAAGCGAGTCGATCTCCCATTTGCGCTCGTGTAACTCCAGCCTCATGTCCGTCATGTCGCTCATCCATTGGTGATCGGGATTCGGGTCGTGCGGATCAAGAAAAGCATTGGCGTATGGGTCGATAATGATACATTTAAATTGTCGGCGGATAACTCCGGCAAGCATTGCCTTCAGTTCGGGATCACTGTTTGCCAATTGCACATAAGGCCACACCTGAGCGCCTGAGTCGCGAAGCCACATGGCGTGTATATCTCCGGTGTAGACTACAGTATCGTCTTTACCGTTGGTTTTGCGATAGCGGACAGTGGTGTCCAGCGTGTTTGGAAAACAGTTTTCGAACATCCATGCCAGTTTCGGATTTTCAATCATTTTCTTAATCCGTACTATCTCACTTTCTACAGCCTTCGATTTGAATAATCTTTGATCAACGGGTGGACGGTTGCTTTTAAAGTCGGTAGGAACGTTATAGCTTACCACGGTATTATCCTTTCGGATAGTCATGTCATGAGCCGTTGCTTTTCCTCCCATTAATAATGTTGCAGCCGCTACGGCGCATAATCCAATGTTTTTCTTTCTTTTCATATCTTCTTTATGTTGATTTTTTCATTTATTGATAGATGCAAGCTTGCCATACATTTCTACCATTGCGGCTTGTGTAAGCAACCACTTTTTCTCATCTTTTTGCTTTCCGCTCCAGTCTGTATTGAACAGTCCGTTGCCTTCACGCATGTTGTTCCATGCATAATCCATATTTTTTTGGAAAGCATCTATATATGTTTTGTCATTATCCAAATGATATAATTCAACAAATCCTCTCAGCATAACAGCAATAAACCATACATCACTTTTCTTCAACAGCTTGAATTGTTGCCCGTCAGAAGTCGTAAAATCTGTAAAGAAATAATTATATGCAGATTTTGCTATGTTCTGGGCATCGGTAAGATAAGCCTTGTCTTTTGTGAGCTTATACAACAAAGATGCAGATTGTAGCATCTGCCCGCTATTGTATGGAAATTTAGCTTCACCTATTTTTCCGTCCAGCCTTATGTTGTCAAAGTACAAATAGTCGGAAGGGTCTTGCAGGTGTTTTTTTGTCCATTCATACAGGCTTTTACCTTGTTGAAAGTAAGTGCTGTCTTTGGTAGCTTCAAATAATTTGAGTGCAAAAACTGCTCCGGGTGCATTCGAACATGTGTTTTTTGATTCTCTTTTTTGTTCGCACCAATAGATTCCGCCACCCAGATTGTCATCGATACCACTGGCTACGAATTCCCATATCATTTTAGCTTTTTGCAGATATTTGTCTTCTTTAGTTAGCATGTAAGTATCAGCAAAGTCGATACCCAACCATACATTGTCGTCATAGAACCGGTCGGACTGAGGTGCAGTGTTTATGTATGACGCATACGCCGACGGATTCCGCTTCTGGTCGAAATATTCTTCCAGTCCGGGCAGCACTTTCGAATCAAGGATTTCCTGATATTTCTTATCCTTGGTTGTTTCAAACAAGGCGTTTACAGCAGAGAATGTTCCTGAGTAAGGCCATAGATACGAATATTGGTTTGGAATATTCGCTTGCTCTTGCGATGCCAGATACGTAGCCGTATACTTGTCATCGAAAGGATAGTTTTCACGCAGCAACTTGGTATCGGGTGCCGAATAATTTTGATACAGAGAGTCCAGCGTTAGCCGGGCTCTCTGTAGGTTAGAACTCGTATTGCCTTTATCTTTTGGGCTACAGCCTATTGTGGCAACACTAATTGCAAATAAAAAAATGTACGTAAGTTTCATTATCTTTTACTTTTTCAAATTCTCGTATGCAGCTTTTGCCTCTATCAGCATACAACCACTGGCTTGTGATGTAAGTTGGGTAAAGCTTACCGGAGAAGAATCCCACGAAGAACCAAACAGAAGGTTATCTTCATATTCTCCTTTTTTGTATACACCGGTAGTCCAAAGTACATAGGCATTGTTGTTTAAGAAAGTGACAAATTTATGACGGTATGCTTCATCCAAGTCGTTCACTTTGATAAGCTCGAGGAAGTAGCGAATGAATATTCCTTTAAACAGACCATTGTCTCCTGTTCCTTCGTCTCTCAATACATTGCTGCTTGAGTTTGTAAGGGTAGAGATGGTATAATTGGCTGCTCTTTTTGCATCATTCAAATATACTACATCTTTGGTGATATTATATAATTCTACTCCTGCTCCCACGTATGTACCCTCGTTGTATGTAAGAGCCGAGCCTTTTACTTCTCCCGATTCTACAATGATATTGTCTTTCACCTCACCTGTCGAAGATACTACCAGCGTTTGTTTTTGCCAGTCGTATATTTTCTTCGCCCATTCGAGGTCTTCTTCGTTCTGAGTTATTTGATACAGACGTGCTCCGATGATAGCTGCGGGAGCATTTGAACAGGCATTCTTTGTAAATTCTACCCACGATCCGGTACACCATCTGATACCACCGCCTACATCTTCAGACCAGGCATCTTTGATCCAGCCCCACAACTGCTGAGCAGCATCTAAGTATTTTTGATCTTTTGTGATATTGTATAGGCGGATCATAGTCAATGCATTCCACTCCATATCGTCAACATAGGCATTCTCATAAGTATTTCCATTTTTTATCTTAACGCCTGCAAACCATTTGTCGAAGTAAGCACTGTATTTGCTATCGTTTGTGCGTAGATAAGCATCTATCACTACATCCATAGCATGAGCATTCGGCCAATAGTGGAATGTAAGTTCCTTGTCGTCGTTTCCGTAGTTGAAATAGTTGCCTGTTTCGTTCCAGAATTTATTTATCAAAGCATTCGATGCACTATCGGCTGCCGCATTCCAATCGTATTCTATCAAGGTTCCGTACGAATACTCATCCTTGGGATCGCTGCAAGATGATAGGGCTAGCAAAACAAATGCTATAAATCCGAAATATATATTTTTCATAAGCTTCATATTCTTTATATCTAAGGAGATTGACCCTACGGTTTTGTTTCGGGTCAATCTTCCCGATTAATATCAGATTTTATTTATCAGAGAGAAACCTCATGTGTATAAGTATCTCCTGTCATTTTTACAGTAAGATTAACGGTTTTTCCGTCAAAGTCGCTTGCAAATTTCCATTTGTGATCCCATTGAGATATAGAAGTGTATATAGCCAAGTTGTAATAGCTGGCTGTTCCCGAAGGTGTACCATCTTCGTTTGCATTAGCCGGACCCCAGTCTTCTAAAGATTCTGTTCCTTTCGTATCTTTGAGTGATACCCTGAATTTGTAACGTTGGTCTCTACCCCACGATTCTTGTTTGAATGTAACAGGACCTGCTCCTTTCCAAACACCTTTTCCTTGGTAAGACAGTTTCCATTCAACACTATTTGTTGGGCAGAACCAGAATCCTACTTCTGTAATTTCCACAGGGGTAGAAGCTGAAGCCGATCCGAAATCAATTTTGATGCGATATACACCATTCAATGTATTGGCTGTACCTTCAGTACCTTCTTTTAACTTACCGTCTGCAATATAATATTCAGCAGGACTTCCCGATTTGGAGTCTACAAATTTGTATGTGCCACCTGCAACAAGTTTAACATACACTTCGTATTCACCTTCTCCCAAACGATGCATTGGCAAAGCATTGCCCAAGTCGCTTCCTGCCTCAGAACCTTCTCCTGTGATGAAAACCTGTCCCGGATCTTCCAGTCCTTCGATTCTTGTAACTGTAATCTTATTGCTCACTTTGCTTATTTTCTGGTTTATACCTCTCGATGAAGCTACAGTCCAAGCCAAAGTTATTGTTTCACCCGGTTCGGCTCCTGCTAATGCTGCTACTTTGTTTAATATTTTGTGAGAGATATCTGCTCCACTGGAATATCCATTAAGATCTGATGAAAGTACGAAAAGTGGACTCGAAAAATCTCCTCCATCTTTGTCAAAATATACTTCGTACAAAGGTGAGCCGCCGTCTTGGGCAATGGCAGGTTCCCAAGAGAAATAAAGAGAACCGCTTGATGTAAGGTTTATTGCTTTTTCGGTAGCCGGCTCATATAGCTTTTTGACTTCGGTAACATCTGCGTTTTTAAATTCCATGTCGTCCGTTCCGCAGGCAGTCATTAGCATAACAAATGAAAGCAATACGAATATGTTGTAAAATATCTTTTTCATAATAGTATGTTTTTTCTATTTAATTAATCTTTAGGTTATTTATTCGGAGTAACCGGGATTGTTTGGTTTTAGGTTCGGGTTCTTAACTATTTCTTCGATAGGAACCGACCATAGATAGTCTTTTCCTTCATTGAATTTTCTTGAATCCAATGTTATATACGAAGAATTGTTATTGGCGAATTTAGCTCCGTTCACTACTCCATTCAGATATTTTGTTCCTTCTTTCCATCTTACGATGTCGTAGTAGCGCAGTCCTTCGAATACTAGTTCTATACGGCGTTCGCGGTGAATTAATTCACGCATTTCGTCTGTAGACAATGTTGAAGGGTAGTTTAGAGCACTCGCTGCTGTGAATCCTGCTCTTGTGCGTATTTTCTTAATGGTAGCATCCCATACCGATTGGTTCATCTTGTTTTGTTCAAGCATTGCTTCTGCGTACATTAATAAAACGTCGGCATAACGGAACATGATAATATTGTTCTCTTGTGCATAGTCTTTTAATGTCTTTCTTGATTGCGGATCAAAATACTTACGAGTATAATAACCTGTAACCGACTTGTTGGAGCTTACACTTTCCCAAGAGTCTTTCGTTCCTGTTCCATAAGCAGTACGTATCGTTGATACCTTTCCATTCTCATCTACCCATTTGAAACCATCGTAAACAACACTGGCTGTCAGGCGTGGATCTCTGTTGGTATATGGAGAGCTTGGGTTGTAAGCAGGGTCTTTGCTGATTGCATAACCATTGATTGTCCAATAGTCGTCTACAAGAGCTTGTGTCGGTGCACATGAGTTTAAGAAAGCTCCCAAAGTCATCGGTACACGTGCATACATCTCAGTCCATGCGCGGATTGTCGTTGCATAGCCATAGTCGAGGATAACCTCATTGTTATATTTGTTTTGAGATTGGAACAAGCTTTCGTAATCGCCAAACAGTTCATAAATACCATATTTACCTTGCTGATTAATAAGCATATCAGTATATTTTTCGACCATTGGCCAATTGTTTTCATACAGATAAGCTCGTGCCTGAAAAGCAACAGCTGCAGCATTGGTTATACGTCCTTTGTTGGTGATTGCACCTTTTGAAGGCAATATGTCTCTGATTTCATCGAGCTCGTCGTGCACAAATTGCAAAACAACAGACTTTTGTGTGCGCGATATGGTCTTTGCCTGAGCCAGCGTAATATCTTCTGTGAAAAAAGGAACGTCACCGTAAAAATAAGCCAAGCGGAAGAATAGAAACGCTCTGATGAAGCGAATCTCAGCTTTTCTTGTTGCTTTAAGATTTTCGTTCATTTCGGGGACACGGTCTATGTTCTCTAAATATTTATGGCATGTTTTTATTCCTTCATAAGCCCATTTCCATTCGCTGGCAAATAGCCCAAGAGAAGGTGTTGCCATGCCATTACGGATTTTTCGTGGATCATTATCATCTCTGGCCTGAATTACATTGTCAGTCAAGGCTTCGTCTGTCCACATCTTTTCGGAGTTATACATTTGGTTGTATGCCATATTGACCAATAGTTCTGAGTTTTCAACTGATTGCCAGTATGTTTCATCTGTATGCTTGTCGTAAGGCATTTGGTCGAGGTTGTTACACCCTGTGAATATAAACGCTCCTATTGACAATAAGAACAGATATTTTATTGTATGTCTTTTTTTCATTTTTGTATCGTTTCTTTTGTTAGAATTCAATGTCTAATCCAAAGCCAAAATACTTGAGGGCCGGGTAGTTACGTGCGCTATTAGCATTGCCTTTCATATTTGAGTCAAGCTCGGTAGATTCGGGATCGATCCAAGAGTTTTTACTTAATGTAAACAGATTTTGAGCATTTACATATGCACGTACTTTTTGCAGCATCAGTTTATTTGTCAAGCTTTTAGGAATTGTATATCCTAGCTGTATATTTTTCAGTCTTAGATATTTTCCATCAAATCGATTGATTTCTGACCCCATGCCATAATTATTCGAATTGGAAACTGAGCCTATTCCTGCCAAACGAGGGTAAGTGGCATCGGTATTCGTTGGAGACCAGAAGTCTAGTTGATGTTTGTAGATCGTATACGAATAGTTGGAGTGGAATGGTTCTACCAGCTCACCACGTATCATCATATCACGTTTTCCAACACCTTGGATAAAGAAGTTAAAGTCAAATCCTTTCCACTCAAGGTTATAAGTGAAACCGAATGTGTAACGTGGAAATCCATTTCCTATAACAAAACGATCTTTCTCATCAATCACTCCGTCGTTGTTGCGGTCTACATATTTTACATCACCCGGGCGAAGATCTGAAGCTGAAATACCTACTGGCAAGACTGATGCCTGGATTTCTTCCATTGTTTTATAGAGCCCGTCAGTTTTATATCCATAATATGAATGGAATGGTAGCCCTACTTCATTAATAAAGAAATATTCGTCAACTTTTATAACTTCTCTTCCTCCTACAAGCTTTGTAATCTTATTTTGAGTATCTCCTATATTTCCTGAAAAATCATGGGAGAATTCTCCTGTTTTCAGGTGATAGTTTAATGTAACTTCCCAACCGTGATTTTTCATTTCTCCAATATTTTCCGAGTTAAGAGTTGTCCCGAATACTGTTGGAACCTGTGGTGGTAATAAGATATCTGATGTTGTTTTATTGAAATAATCGAATGTTCCGGATAAAGCCCCTCTTAGGAACGAGAAGTCTGCTCCGATGTTGAATGTTTTTGATTTTTCCCACTTCAGGTTCTTGTTTCCAAATTTATATCCGGCTCCACCAACAACGTCATTGTCGAATGCGTATGTGTTTGAATATAACTCGTAAGTGACGATGGTCTGATACGAAGGGATATTCTGGTTTCCTAATATACCGTATGATCCACGAATTTTAAGATCTCCCAGTTTGTTTTTATAGAAATCCATAAATGACTCATCGGATATTCTCCATCCCAAAGATAAAGAAGGGAAGAATCCCCAACGGTTCGCTTTCGCAAACTTTGAAGAACCATCTTCTCGGAAACTGAATTCAGCATAATATCTTTCCAAATAATTGTAAGAAGCACGTCCGAGTATTGAAGTAATACTTTCTTTGCTTCGATTTTGTAGTGAAGAACTTCCAGATTCAGGAGTTTCTGTCGGAACACCTAAAATAGGATCTGTATTAATGAATTTTACTTCATTGTTTTTGAATGTATATGACTCGTTAGTTGCTCCGAATAACAAGGATAGATTGTGAGAATTGTTGAATGTCTTTTGATAATCCGCCAAAAGCTGATAGTTCATCAATCGTTTATTCTCATTGTAATCTTCTGTATTCCTCTTAGCGTTCATTTTCATGTCGGGGATTGTATTATTCTCGTTGTTATACAAATCCACCTCTTTTCTTCTAATGAAACGATGATAAGCGTATATATCAGCTCCCACAACTCCACGCAATTTCAATCCGTCAATGATTTTTACTTCAAGATTAATGTTTGCATTAATGTAGTCGGTATTTCCTTTCTCGTATCCCGATTCTTTTAATCCCGCCAACGGGTTCTGGTCTGTAAGCAAGCTGTTTACAAGATATTTTCCATTGTCGGCTTGCATTTTAGTCCAGTAGTATGAAGGTATACGCGATGAGTTGATAATTGCATTTCCATCAACCGATTTTTTTCCGTCGTCGCGGGTATATGATAAGATTGAAGAAAGCTTGAAGCGTCCTACTTCTGTCGAAAGATTTGAACGCAGATTGTAACGTTGTTTACCGTAGTTAGGTCCAACAAAGTTACTCTTCTGATCAAAGTACGCTCCGGAGAATAGGTAAGTTGTATTCTCGTTACCACCCGAAACACTCATATTGTACGACTGTTGCATTGCCGATTGTATAATCTTGTCAAAGTTCCAGTACTCTTCACCTCGGTGATCGTATAGATCACGTACTTCTGCAGGTGAATACATGGCGCTTTGTCCTACATTTGTCAATGACAGGTTCTTTAATATCGCATTTTGGTATCCTTCTACGGGTCTGTACAGAATAGTAGGATCTTGTGTCCCAAGCTGCATTCCGAGACGAACGGTAGGGCGTTGATTTTTCTTTCCGCTCTTGGTTGTAACCAGTATGACCCCATTCGCTGAGCGTGATCCATAGATGGCAGCTGTTCCCGCATCTTTCAGTACCGAAACATTATCGATATCGCCGGGGCTTAGTTTGTTCAGACTGGCGTTATCGGTTACTAATCCATCGATAACGATCAAAGGAGAATTGTTATTCATGGTAGATAGTCCTCGAATGTTGATATTCAGGTTGTTGTCATTCGGGTCCATGCTGCGTTGTTGGATTGTCAAACTAGGTGAAGCTCCTTGCAAGGCTTGAGTAACATTGGCCACCGGACGTTCTTCTATCGTTTTTGCCTTTACCTGATCAACGGCTCCCACTGCACTTTTGCGGGTAGTAGTACCGTAACCGATCACAATAACTTCATCCAGAACCTTTTGGTCTTCCTTCAGTTTTATCTGAAAGTTGGAGTTGTTTCCTACTGTAATATCTTGTGTCAAAAATCCGACATAGGATATTTGTAATACATCATTTTTGTTACACGAAATAGAAAAATTACCGTCCAGGTCGGTCATTGTTCCATTTGTTGTCCCTTTTATTACTACACTAACACCAACAAGAGGCTCTCCTGTTTCATCTTTCACAGTTCCTTTTACTGTGTTTTTTGCAGAAGGTGATTGTTGATGCTCATTAATATTGCCAGTCTGGGCATTTAAGATGCATGGTGTCCCGATGAATAACAGGGACAAGACTAAACTGACAAAGTTTTTTTTGTACTTTCTCTTAATCATACCATAGTTAGATTTAAATAAAAGATTGTTTTTGATTAATTCGCTTTAGGTCTAAATTTGAAATAGACATTCTGAGCATTTTGATTAAATTAGATTCGGATTAGGTTGATCACTCTTTAGGTTATATTTTTCATTTTTACAGGTTTTAGAGGTTAGTGGTATTAGTCATCTTTTCCGAAAGCAAATATATCTTCTTCTTAAAACCTGCAACAATAGTACAAAAGCAATTCTGTGGGCATGTCTTAAATATATACTACATTGTCTCAAATCTATATATGTGACTTCTGTTAATGCGGATTTGTTTCTCGTTTACTATCTGTAAGATATTTATCTTTGTCATAATCTTATATCAGAATTAGGACAAAATACATCCATGAAAAAAATCGTATTAAACGCTTCATTTTTTCTGATCGGTCTTATATTGTGTCAGAATATAAATGCATATAATCTCCGCCAGATATCCAACCATGATGGATTGTCAAACAGTGCGATACTCTCTATTTGTCAGGATAAAGACGGCTTCTTGTGGTTTGGCTCTTGTGATGGGCTCAATATGTTTAACGGTCTTAGCATTCGGGTATACAAACCAACGGATGAGAAGAACAACTTGTCGGGTAATCTTATCGAAAATGTATTGGAAACAGAGGATGGTATCCTTTGGGTGTACACAAACTATGGACTCAACAGGTTGGATAAACGCACTAAAAAGATTGATTCATTCAATCAGTTTAAAGGGCGCTATCTGATACAAAAAGATAAGAACAACCATATCTTTATTATAAAAGAGGATGATTGTATTTATTATTATAAAAAGGAGACCAAAACCTTTGAGAAGATAATATTAAGAGGATTGAAATACAATGATATTCTCAATTTTGTGATCACTTCTGATAACAAGCTTCAGGTGTTTACAAAAGATCAGTCTAATCCCGCATACGTTATAAAAGAGGGTAGGGAAGGGGATATAAAGCTGGAAAAAGAAAAGCTGTTTTCTCATAATGAAAATCTCTTGTATTGTTTCTACGAAAGGGGAGTTTCGGATGTCGTGTACTTTATAGACAATACTTATACCTTGTATGAATATCATTTCGCCGATAAGAAAAAATACTATGTCAGGAATCTTAAAGAGATTATACAGAAGAATGGTGAGATATCTTCGGTAATAAAACATCACAACGATTATTTTATCGGATTCAAGACCAACGGGCTGTTGAGATTGAAATATGTATCCGATAAGCTCGATAATTACCAGCCTGAAGATATAGGAATCAAATCGGGTATTTTCTGTTTGATAAACGACCGCTATCAGGACTTGGTTTGGATAGGTACCGATGGACAAGGGGTGTATATGTATTCGAATGATATGTATTCGATCAGGTCTGCCGTGTTCAATACATTTACGGCGAATATAGAAAAGCCGGTGAGAGCTTTGTTTTTGGATAAAGAAAAAACACTGTGGATAGGAACAAAGGGGGATGGGATTGTGAAAATAAAGAATTATGATTTCAATCAGGCTCCTTCTAAATTCTCACTCGAATATAGCAATACAGGAAATTCTGCACTGACCGATAATTCTGTATATGCCTTTGCGAAGAGTAAGAAAAATATATTGTGGATTGGTTGCGAAGAAGGACTGAGTTACTATTCATACAGCGACAGGTCGATAAAGCGAGTACCGCTGATAGCGAACGGAGAACCCGTAAAATATATACACTCTATCTGTGAGCTTAACGACTCTACGCTATGGCTGGCGACAGTGGGTACGGGCATTGTAAAAGTATCAGTCGCAGGCACTCAAAATATTCCTGTATTCAAAAATGCAAGCCGCGTTACAATAAGGGATGGCAGGGATTCTCAGAACTATTTTTTTACAATCTATCAGGAGAACGATTCCATCTTATGGTTCGGAAACCGAGGATATGGTGCATATAGCTTAAATACAAATCAACATAAACTGGATACGCTTGTGCCCGATAAGGGGATAAATCAAACGTTGAATGATATATTCTCTATTATTAAGGATTCGAACAATGCATTTTGGTTTGGTACTAGTTTTGGTTTGGTTAAGCACGTTTCGGGTAGGAGCGACAAGATATTTAATGAAAGAAACGGCTTTCCGAATAATACGATTCATGGTATATTGGCCGATGAGAGAAATAATCTTTGGCTGAGTACCAATAGAGGAATTATCAAATTTAATATAGAACAAGATAATTTTCAAACATATTCAAATCTCAATGGCTTGCAGATTATAGAGTATAGCGATGGGGCTTATTTCAAGGATGAGGAATCCGATATCTTATTCTTTGGTGGTATTAATGGCTTTGTGGCTATCTCGGAGACGGGTATGGCTCAGCCTGAGTATTTTCCTCGCATTCAATTTGATAATCTGATGATTTTCGGTCAGGAGAAAAACATATTCGACTTTTTACAATCGAATGGAGAAAATGAGACGCTTGAACTTAATTACAATCAGAACTTCTTCTCTATATCTTTTACTGCACTCGACTACGTAAACGGGAATAATTACACATATTATTACAAACTGGATGATCTGAGTAAGCAGTGGATTGATAATGGAACGTCCAATAATATTTCGTTTACAAGTTTATCGCCCGGGGAATATACATTGTTTATAAAATATATGAACCGCCTTACCGGAAAGGAAAGTCCCGTATATTCGATAACAATAAAGATAACACCTCCGTGGTATCTTTCGCCATTGGCGTATGTGTTGTATGCAACAATGGTGATATCTGTTATATATTTGCTTATACGAGCAGCTATTATAAAAGACAAGAAGAAAAAATATAAGGCGATGATGAAAATAAAGCAACGTCATCAGGAGGAAGTACACGAGTCTAAGCTGCGTTTCTTTACTAATATCGCCCATGAATTTTGTACTCCGCTGACGTTAATATATGGGCCTTGCAACCGTATCTTGTCGCATGCCGGTTCCGATAGTTTTGTGAGGAAATACACACAGCTTATACAACGGAATGCCGAGCGTCTGAATGACCTGATTCAAGAACTTATCGAGTTTAGGCGGATCGAAACAGGGAATAAATCTCCTCAGATAGAACCGCTTTCTATCACAGATATAGCACATGATATAAGCGACTCGTTCAACGACTTGGCCGAGTCCAAAAACATACAATTCAGCAAGGATATTGAAGACTCTTTGGTTTGGAATTCAGACCGGGGATTTATATATACGATCTTGTCTAATCTGGTGTCGAATGCATTCAAATATACGGCTATCAATGGATTTATACAGGTTGAAGTATATCAAGAGAACGATGAGCTGTTGATGATTATATCCAACACGGGAAAAGGGATTAAAGCAGAAAATATAACAAGGATCTTCGACCGATATAGTATACTCGACGATTTTGAGAATCGAGAAGGGAAGAGAGAATTCTCCCGTAATGGTTTGGGATTGGCCATCTCTTATAGTATGGTCAAGTTGCTGGATGGTACAATTGAAGTAAACAGCATACTCGATGAGCGTACCGACTTTATTGTGAAACTACCGCAAAAGGAAGTCTCCGATGTGCTGATTGATAAGAATCAGGCTTTACCCGAAATCACGATAAGAAAAGATTATGAGCCAATGATGGAGCTCCCCAAATATGCCTTTGATAAGTTGAAGCCAACAATTTTTATCATCGACGATGATGTGGAAATTTTATGGTTTATCAGTGAGATATTTGCCGATGAGTATAATGTAATTCCTATAGATAAGCCATTACTCGTGGATGAGATGCTGACACAGATACATCCCAATATTATCATTTGTGATGTTATGATGCCCGGCAGGGATGGAATCTCTCTTACGAAGGAAATAAAATCGGATAAAAAGACAGCACACATTCCGATGATATTGGTTTCGGCAAAGCATACGATTGAGGAACAAATAGAGGGATTATCGTCCGGTGCTGAGATGTACCTTGCCAAGCCTTTTAATGCAGACTATTTGCGCACATCTGTAAAGCATCTTATTTCGCGCAAAGAGACGCTGAAGGACTATTTCAGTTCACCGTTGAGTGCATTCGACCTATCGGAAGGTAAGATGACTCACAAGGAGAATACAAAGTTTATTCAGGATATCTACAATATCATCGAAAAGAATATAATGAATAGCAAACTCTCGGCTCAGTTTATTGCCGCAGAACTGAATATGAGCCCACGTCACTTGTATCGTAGGTTGAGCGAAGTAGAAAGCGATAGTCCGGCAGATATGATAAGGGAGAGCCGTTTGTACATAGCTCGAAACTTACTGTTAAATACCAAAATGACAATCGATGAGATAATCTATAAATCAGGATTCTCCAACAGAGCGACCTTCTTCAGGCAGTTTGCTCAAAAGTATGGTTGTACACCTAAGGAATATAGAGATAGGGAAATGTATGATGTGTAGTGTGAAAATATAAAGTAAAGTCACAATAAAAAAGCTCTGATAAAACTATCAGAGCTTTTTTTTATGATTTATAACTAATGAAGATTAGTTAGTAATGCCTAATTTAGCTTTTACTTTAGGTGAAGCATCTACAGCAGTTGTAGGGCTTGTATAAAGAGTTGCCGCAAAATTAAAGATATAAGTATAGCCATTTTCGTCGCCAACATCTTTGATCGCTTTTCTCAATTTTTCTTGCAATGGAGTGATCAATGCTTGTTGTTCTTTTTCGTATTCTTGTTGGCTTGTTTGCAAGAATGTTTGATATCTGTTTTGCAGATCTTCCAACTGTTTTTGTCTGTCAAGTACGATTGATTCGGTAAGTCCGGTTGTGTCTCCCTTGAAAGCCTCAACTTTATCGTTGTACTCTTTTTCTAAAGCTGTCAGATTTTTTCTTATCGTTTCGCTTTTTGTTGCAAGTTTAGATTCAACTTCTTTTAGTTCCGGCATTTTAGAGAACACCTCTTCTGCATTTATAAATGCCAATTTATCTTGTGCAAATATTGAAACCGGAGCAACAATCAGCAGCAATAAAAATAGTTTTTTTAACATAGTGTATAAGTCTATTTGATTAGTTATTCTTTATTTAGGTGACAAATATAAATAATTATTTTGAATATCCGAGCTTTGCTAAAACTTCATTACTTATATCTATTCGGGGGGAAGCAAAAATAACACTTTCAGCTGATGATCTGTCCATCACTAGCTGATATCCTTTGGCTTCTGATATCTCTTTTATTGCGTTGTAAATGTCGTCCTGTATGGGTTTTACAAGGGCTTCTCTTTTCTTGAAAAGTTCGCCTTCGGGCCCAAAATATTTACGATTCAATTCTTGTAAGCTCTTTTCTTTTTCTACAATTTCGTTTTCTCTTTTAGTCTTTTGCTCTCCCGATAGAAAAACAAGGTCAGACTGATACGACTTGTACATGTTTTTTACTTCCTGCTGCACTTTGTCAACTTCTCCCTGCCATTTTTTAGACATTACGTTTAGTTGTTCCTGAGCAGTTTCGTACGTGCTTATATTTTTTAATATATATTCCATATCTATCAATGCAAACTTCTGAGCATAGCTTCCGGCTGCAATTCCGATAAATAGAGCAAATAGTAATAATAATCTTTTCATAACTGTCAAATTTAATGTATTATATCTATTAGACGCACAGTTAATCTTTTAGTTTAGTAACTTGCTTATAAATAATGTTAAAAGGCTTTTTAGAACTCTTGTCCAATGATAAAGTGGAATTGGCTTCCGCTATTATCACGAGATCCATTGATCGGGTCGAATCCGTATGCCCAGTCTATACCCATTAGTCCGATCATCGGTAACATGATACGTGCTCCAAATCCTGCTGAACGTTTAAGATCGAATGGATTGAATTTATTCAGATCGCTCCAAGCGTTACCTGCTTCAACAAAACCCAGTAGATAGATCGTAGACGATGGTTCGAGGATAAGCGGATATCTCAACTCAAGAGCCAGACGAGAATATGCACTGGCCTGTGTGCCCAACGATCCGTTTTCATATCCACGAAGTCCGATTGTTTCTGTTGCGTATGTGCTCGAATATCCCGACATACCATCACCCCCCATATAGAATGTTTCGAATGGAGATTTCTTATTCTTGTTGAAATAACCCACAAATCCATACTCGGCACGAGTCATCAATACAGGAGTTTTCACCACATCAGATAATGATGTATATGTTCTTGCTTTAAATTTCCATTTGTGATATTCTATCCATGTGAATTTTTCGCTTGGCTCATAATAACCATCGATTTTCTTCATTGACGCATAGTCTTTGCCATCCCACAACGAGAATGGAGGTGTTACCTGTAAGCTAAGAGATAGATCTGTTCCGCGACGTGTGTATATAGGATTGTCGGTAGATCTTCTACTCAATGTAAGATTCAAGCTTAGGTTGTTTGCAATACCATCTTTAACGATGAAGTATGCCCAATCTTTCATGCTATATCTTTGATAAGACAACTCTGTTTGGAATGTAAAATAGTCATCAGGCCATGTCAAACGTTTTCCGTAGCCTACCGATAGTCCGATCATTGTTATCGATTTGTTCGGGTCGGCTGCAAAGCTGTAGTCTCCATAGCCACTACCGTAGCCACTACCATAGCCACCATAATAGCTGCTTAGAGCAGAAGAACCATAACTGTTGTTTATGTAGCGGCTGTTTATATCTGTTTGACGAGAATAGTAAGCACCTACAGATAAAGAGTTCGGACGTTTTCCTCCAAACCAAGGATCGAAGAATGAAACGGAATATGATTGATAATACTTAGCATTTGTTTGAGCACTAAGAGTCAATGTTTGTCCTTCACCCTGAGGGATAATTCCTTTGTATGTACCCGGGTTGAATAAGTTTTTCAAAGAGAAGTTTGTAAACTTCAAACTTAATTTACCTATAATACCTGTTTGTCCCCATCCCGCAGAAAACTCTACCTGGTCGTTTGCTTTAGATACCAAAGGTAAGCCTACATCAACTGTTCCTGAATCTTGATCCGGTTCTATTTTCGGATTATTTAATTGCTCAGGGTCAAAGTGTCCCATTTGAGCTATTTCACGTATCGAACGGATAATGTCATCACGACTGTATAGAGCTCCCGGTTTTATTCTTAATTCGCGGCGTACGATATCTTCATATACTCTATCGTTACCCGATATTGTTACTTTACGGATTTTAGCTACAGGGCCTTCTGTAATACGTATCTCCAGGTCAATAGAGTCATTCTCTATGTTCACCTCTACAGGGTCGGCATTAGAGAATAAGTAACCATGATTTTGATAGAATACATTCATCACAGCTCCTTCGTCTACCGAAAGACGTTCGGTTAGTTTCTTCTGATTGTAAACATCACCCGGTTTCATATTCAACTGTGTTTGCAATTGCCATGTTTGATACACGGTATTACCTACCCATTTGATGTCTTTAATGAAGTATTGTTTACCTTCATCAACTTTTATGTCGATGTTTACCTTGTCAGGTTTGCCTTCTGCATCAGCCGTATATACAGTATCCCAAAGGATTGTAGCATCACGGTAACCCAACTCGTTATATTTGGCTATCAAGTTGTTCTTGTCTTCTTCAAAGCTTTCAGGCACATACTTTGTAGAACGGAGGAAGTTGGCAAGCCAAGACTTAAAGTTGCTTTTATGTCTGGTCTTTTTCATCGCTTTTTCCAGCGTTCTGGTGGCTACCTCTTCATTACCTTCTATGGTGATTCTGTTTACTTTGGTCTTGTTTTTCTTAACGACATCTATGTTAAGAATAACATGATTTTCTTTCGACAAATCAGGTGTCTCAGTCAGAGATATTTCTGCTTTGTTGAATCCTTTTTCGTCAAAGTATTTTTTTATGATTGTTTTGGCTCTGTCCATTTGGTATGGGGTGATTTGCAGATTTTTTACCATACCTACCTTCGCAGCGATATCCTGACGTTCCGACTTCTTCATTCCTGTATACACGATATCAGAAATACGAGGCCTTTCTTTCAGGTTGATTTCGAGCCATATTTTATTACCTTCTATTTTTGTAGCGGCAATTTTCACATCCGAGAATAATCCTTGTCTCCAAAAGCGGCGAACTGCATTTGTTACTTCAGGGCCGGGTACCTCTATTATATCTCCGACTTGTAGCTGAGCAAAACCAAACAATGTGTAATCTTCATACATCGGATTCACTAAACCGGTGAGTTTAAGGTCAGCTATTTCATACTTCTTACTGGAGTTGTATGTAATTAGCGGTAAATCCTGAACATTTGCTTCAAGAGCCTTATTCACATTTTTGATTTCGGTGCTGTCTACCCCTTGTGCTTGTATTCCTGTGGATACAAGGCATAGAATAACAGTCAGAAAGAATAAACCTTTATTTAACATATTTGGTCTAAGAATTATTATCGAATAATATTTTTATTAGTATTAATGCTACTCTTGTTTTGTGAACTTATGGTTTTGTTGATACCTGTTCACTGGTTTTACCAAAACGGCGTTCCCGGTTTTGGAAGTCTACAACGGCCTTGAATAACGATTCTTCGTTAAAGTCGGGCCAAAGCTCATCTGTGAAATAAAGTTCGGAATAGGCTATTTGCCAAAGAAGGAAATTGCTGATGCGCAGCTCGCCTCCGGTTCTTACTAATATATCAGGATCGGGAATTCCTTTCGTAGACAAATACTGTGGAATTAGAGATTCTTCGATGTCTTCCAATTTTATTTTTCCGGCTTTCACATCACTCGCTATTGTCTTCATGGCCTTTGTCAATTCCCACTTCGAAGAATAACTCAGAGCCAGCACAACTGTAGTGCCTGTACATACCGATGTTTCATTCAAGCAGAAATCCAGCGCTTTCTGTGTGTCGGCGGGCAAACGGTCTATATCACCTATCACCTTTACCCGTATATTGTTTTTTATCAGATCAGGGGTTTCGTTGGCTACAGCCTGTATCATCAATGCCATCAGTGCCTTAACCTCTTCTTCGGGTCTCTTCCAGTTTTCGGTAGAGAATGTGTAAAGGGTTATATAGGCTATCTCGGCTTTGGCCGCTGCCTCAATTGTTCTGCGTACAGCAACAATGCCTTCTTTGTGCCCAAAAGAGCGATCCAGATTTTGACTTTTCGCCCAACGCCCGTTGCCATCCATGATTATGGCTACATGTTTGGGTATTCTAGTTTTATCTATTTGGTCAAAATATGACATTTATATTTTATTTTAAATTAATCAGAATTTAAGCAAGGACACACTCTACGTCCGAAATCCCATGTTATAGTAAACATTGTAAGGGAATACCAATCGTTGTTTTTGAATATGCTACCTTTTATCCCATAAGGGCTATCGAGGTCAAATTTACTGTTTTTCTCGGTCACGTCAAATGAGTCGCTGAATAATTTCCTGAAAGAGAATTCAAATCCTATATTCAAGCGATCTTTCATTTTGTATTTCAGCCCGATGCCTATAGGTATATTTGCATCTAAGAATTTCTTCTCTCCCGAAGCAAAAGTTATTCCTACACCTGTAAACACGTATGGTGTTATCCGTTTGGTGCCAAGGTAACTGAACTTATCACTATAATTAAATAAATTGAACTCAATCTGGCTTCCTAATTCGTAAAACATCCTGCTGAAGGATGCTTGCTGATCATGCGGAAATTTATTTCCCATGTTTTTGGTGTCGCCCGATACTTTGCCTATTACAAAGTTGTTTTTTACAGACCATCTTAAGTCCTTATTATATCTGAAAATAACGCCGGCCGATAATCCCGGGTTCTGATATAATTTTGTCTTATTGGCATCTCCCATATAGAAAGATGTGCCTGCCATTCCGCCAATCTCATACTTGTAGTCGTCTTGTGCGTTGAGTGTGATAGACGAGAAGAGAGAGGCTGAAATAAGTATAAAAATTAAAAGTATCTCTTTTCTCATTATAAATTTATTATTCAATATCTATCTTTATCTAACGCAAAAGTAAGACAATAAGTATATCGACTGCCAGTTTTTAATCTGGGGGAACTTACGGATTAAGACGATTTAAGCGACCTCTCCAAATCTCTTTGACTGGTGTAGATCCTGTTTTTGGTATTCCGCCGAATATCCAAATATAGTTCTCACTATCTACTATTACCGATTGCCCCGAGGCTTTAGGTATACTTGTACTTAAACTTTCTTTGGATGGAGCTAAAATCCATTTAACGCCCATGCTGTCACTTTTATATAGTATATTTCCGGTTAGTGCAAACAAGTAGGTGTCGTATGAGAAACAACTGATACCGTCATTCGCACCGAATAGTAAGTTCACTTGGTTTGAACCTAGCTCCAGAAGATTGTCATCTCCGACACGTAAAGACCATGTGAGGTTCGATTGCTGATTGTTGAATCCTCTACCTCCTGTGATGGTTAGCACATTGCTGCTCAGATTTGCCCTGTTGACAAAAGTAACCGGAGAGAAATCTGAAACCGGAAAGCTTTGGCTTATTTCGTTCGAGAATGGATTGCTGCTTAAGTTCTTCACAAGAACCAACGTTTGCATGTCTGCCGTTTTAGCGAAGTAGTATTTACCGCCTTGCTCCGTAGCTACTAAGAGTGAATCTTTTGCTGCGCTGGCTCCCGGTAATATGCCATAAATAGCTTTTACTTCGTTGTTCTTGGCTGTCCAATTGATGCCGTCGTTAGAACTGTATGATTGATTGTTCTTGTCTACAACATAGAACGTATTGTTGAATAGTGTTATACTTTCTATTACAATATTTGCAGCCGAAGGTCCTGTTGTTATTGGATTTTTAGACCATGCAAGAGCTCCTTTTGATGCTTTATATACAGCTAGATTACCGTCTGCAATAGTAAATGTATAGAAATCGTTATCTTTCAATACTGTTTTTTGTTGTATTCCAACTGCATCTGGTAATGTGGCTACCTTGTGCCATATAATTGTATCGGGGTCTATCTTGTGTATTCGTATATCGATTGTATATTCTCTGCTGTCGAGACCATTTGCTGCATATACCTTGATTTTAGGATTTAATGCATAGTTGATAGAATCTGTACCGTTCCATTCTGCAATAGAATCGGGATATACAAGCTGAAGCTTACCGATACCGTAAGACGAATATGTGAGCGTTGTGGCAAATTTCTTTATTTTTGTTTTGTATGGCAATGAGTCTATGTTGTAAATGAGATTTCGACTCTGATCGATTGAAAATTTGGTGCTTGCCATTATAGGATAGTTGACAGAGTCGATAGAAGATACCGCTATGGCTGACAACTTGAACGAATAAATCTGAGCATCGGCAGAACCGCCTTCAGTTGTAGTAGTCGTATTATTATCATTACAAGAACTTAATGCAATGAGTGAAAAAGTTACGAAAAGTAGTAGGTAAGAAAATTTCTTCAACTTCATTATTTTAATCAGTTTTATTCAATATCAATGTGCAAAAATAGAAAGAATTTCGGCTTATGCGTCAACAAATCTAATATTTATATAATTTTATGGTTAGGCTAAACGTATATGAATGTGTTTAGAAGCCCCCCAATTTATCTCATTTAAGATATGCCCCGCAATGATGGGAGCTCGTACTCCATTGTTGAATGTAATGCCCGAAATTTCTATGAAGGCTTCATCCCACAATCGTTTATCTATAATACTTTGAAGCAATTCTTGTCCTCCCTCAACGAGTACCGAAATGATTTTCCGCTTTTTGAGTGTCGTGAATATATTCTCCAACAGGTTTTCGTCGAATGGAATTTGGATGAAAGTAACTTTCTCCAGCTTCGGAAAAGACTCCTTTTCGGTGAATACAATCGTTTCTACTTTTCCATCAAAAATCGTATAATCGAGCGGTATGCGTCCTTGCCTGTCGAGTATGACACGTACGGGGTTTTTTCCATACCAATGTCGTGTCGTAAGCGACGGATTGTCTTTTATTGCCGTATTTGTACCTATCATAATTGCAGGAACAACTGCTCTTTTCTTATGTACAAGCATTTTCGAAAATTCATTCGATATCGGCGTTGGCTGAGGAATGTCTTTCTCGTCTCTGGCTTTGTCTATAAAACCATCCTGAGTCTGTGCCCACTTGAGGTATATATATGGTCTGCCTTTTGTTTGTATGGTAAAGAACTCTTTGTTTAGCTCCCATGCTTCCCGCTCTAATATTCCTACATCAACCTTTATGCCGGCATCTTGCAGCATCTTTATTCCTCGTCCCGAAACAGCAGGGTAGGGGTCGAGGCATGCGATTACTACATGGGGAATCTGGTTGTCGATGATCAGTTGTGCACATGGAGGTGTTTTACCTTGGTGTGCACATGGTTCGAGTGATACATAGATGGTAGACTCTTTGAGTAATGATTTGTCTTTCACGCTGGCGATGGCGTTCACTTCGGCATGGGCTTTGCCATACTCACGGTGGAAGCCTTCTCCTATTATTTTATCGTTGTGAACTACCACAGCACCCACCATCGGATTGGGACTTACAAATCCTTTTCCATTGAGTGCCAGTTGCAGGCAACGATACATATATTTTTCGTCAACAGTCATTCTTTTGAGTTTCTACAACAGAGAAACGCAATTATTACGAGGTTATTTTACTGTAAAGATTTTTTTATAAAATATTATTTGGCTGCGATTACTTCTATCTCCACCAATGCTCCTTTTGGCAGGTCTTTGACAGCAAAAGCCGAACGTGCGGGGAAGGTTCCCGAAAACTGTGTAGCATACACCTCGTTCATTGCCCCAAAGTGAGCTATGTCGTTTAGCAATACGGTAGTTTTTACGATATTGTCGGTTGTAAGACCTGCTTCGGCAAGGATTGCTTTAATGTTTTTGAAACATTGTTCGGTTTGTTCCTTAGCGCCACCTTCGGGAAAATCACCCGTTGCCGGATCGATAGGAAGTTGTCCCGAAAGAAATACTATCCCATTTACTTCTATAGCCTGACTGTATGGCCCTATTGCCGCAGGTGCATTATTCGTTGAAATTATTTTTTTCATTGTACGCTGAGTTTGAATGATGAAAATTATTTTATGCCCTTCTGGCGTATCACTTCATAAATCAGTACTCCGGCGGCAACAGATACATTGAGTGAGCCTATTGTGCCGAATTGAGGTATTTTTACAAGGTTGTCTGCTATTCGCAAATTGTCGTTCGATACTCCCGTGTCTTCTGCACCCATCACAAAAGCTATAGGGCCTGAGTAGTCTACAGATGTATAGTCATCAGCACCACGCTCGGTGGCAGCAACTACTTTTATTCCGCTATTTTTCAGGAACTGAATTGCATTAGTAAGGCTTTGCTCCTTGCATACAGGAATTTTGAGCAATGCTCCTGCTGATGTTTTTATGGCATCGGCATTTACGGTTACACTACCCTTTGCCGGTATAACGATTGCGTCTACACCCGCTACTTCACACGTACGTGCAATAGCTCCGAAGTTGCGCACATCGGTTATTCCATCCAGTACCAGAATGAAAGGGTCTTTCCCCTGCTCGTACAAGAAAGGAATGATGTCTTCGATATGCTCGTATGTGATAGCCGAAAGGAAGGCAATTACCCCCTGGTGGTTTTTGCGTGTAAAACGGTCGAGGCGTTCGTTGGGTACACGTTGCACCGCAATGTCTCGTGATTTTAGCAAAGCAAACAATTCTTTCGAAAGGTCTCCTTGAAGTTCGCGTTTTACAATTACTTTATCTATTTCTTTTCCGGCTTCTATGGCTTCTATTATAGCACGTATGCCGAAAATCATTTCTTTCTCTTTCATTCTGTTATGTTTAGGGTCGCAGACCTATTTGTTATTTTTGTATGTGTGGCAACTACTGTTCGTTGATAATGTTATACTGAATTTTTAGGGTTGTCTACCTCTCGTCTTTACAATGCTAATTTACTTTTTTTGTATCCATATCCAAAATATATGATCAATCCGATTGCAAGCCATATAAGGAACATTACCCAGTTAGACCATCCCAACTCTGTCATCAGATATAAATTGGTAAGGATTCCCAATACGGGTAGCAACGAAAACTTATACCTGAATGCCGCAACAGACAATCCCAACCATATAGCCCAAAAGACTATCAGTAAGGGTTTGCTGACAATAACTTCTGTATAATCGGTTTTACCAATAAACAAAGATACTCCAACTATGAATAATATAAAAATGATATATTGCCCATTTATGTAGGGAACCTTAAATTTAGCCTTTTTACTTTCTCCTTTATGGTCGAGAAACAGTACTCCCGAACACACAAGGATAAATGCAAAGAATGTACCTACGCTGGTAAGATCGACTACAAATTGCATGTCGAGAAACAATGAAGGTATACAGACTACAATCCCTGTAATAATAGTGGAGAAGGACGGAGTCTTATATTTGGGATGAATTTTCGAGAACTTAGGCCATAGCAATCCGTCGCGGCTCATTGTCATCCATATACGGGGTTGCCCGATCTGGAAGACAAGTATTGCGCTTGTGATAGCAATTATCGCTGTAAAAGATATTACCCCTGCCACAAAATCCATATTTACCAATTGGAATACGTATGCTAAAGGGTCGTCTACACCCAAGTTTTTATAGTTTACCATTCCCGTGAGTACAAGTGCTATTGCAACATACAATATGGTACATATCCCCAAGCAGTAGAGCATTGCACGAGGCATGTCCCGTTGTGGATTTTTGCTTTCTTCGGCTGTGGTAGATATCGAATCGAAGCCGATGAAGGCAAAGAAGACAGCAGCCACCCCCCCAAGAACCCCTTGTATGCCATTTGGTGCAAAAGGAGACCAGTTTTCGGGTTTTACAAAAAATGCTCCGATAAGGATTACCGCAAGTATTATTCCTATTTTTAGATATACCAATAAATTATTGAGCGTTTTAGATTCCTTTATCCCCAAGAAGACAAGAAAAGTAAGTGCGGTAACTACGAGTCCCGCAGGCAGGTTGATCAATATTTTTGAGCCGAAAAGTTCGGGGGCATTCTGGTATATTTGGTCAGCCTTTAGTATGTGTGCAGGCAGGTCTGTACCTCCATGCAGTACTGCATTATGGGCTTTGTATGCTGTGGCGTATCCTATGGCGAGCCAGTCGGGCCACTGTATGCCAAACCCTTGCAGCAGGGTGGTGAAATATTCAGACCACGAAATTGCTATCACCATATTTGATACGGCATATTCGAGTATCAGTGCCCAGCCTATTGTCCATGCAAATATTTCGCCTAACGACACATAAGTGTATGTGTACGCACTTCCACTCACTGATATCATAGATGCAAACTGAGCATAACACAACGCTGTGAAGATACAGGCTATGGCAACAAAAACAAAAAGGAGCGACACTGCCGGTCCTCCATGAAAAGCTGCACGCCCTATCGTGCTGAAAATACCTGCGCCCACAATGGCAGCAATACCGAAAAGCGTCAGGTCTCTCACACCGAGTACTCTTTTCATTCCCGAGCCGATAGAATCGCCTTCACCGGAGATACTATCGATGCTCTTTTTTCTTATAAAAGAATTTAAATTCATCTATGTAAATATTCTTTTTCTATATTATAAAGAATTTGCAGATATAACAGGAAGCTTAGTATATATCCCTAATTATAATTTTGATTTTTATAAATTGATTGTATAAATGTCATACACTGTAGCTCTCGCTCCAAAGCCTTCTTTTTGTTCTATGAGCCCCTCGTTGAGATACAGTCCACTGTCTTCGGTGGAAACCCCATAGTCGAAGTATTTCTTGTCGGGATATGCTTCACTTATTATATGGTCTACCAGTAAATCTGTGGCTCCCTTTTTCTTTCCCTCGTCTGATGCTGCAATGTATTGGATATGTGCAACTGTTTTGGTTTCGAAAATAAGGCAGCCTGCAACTATATCTTTATCCGCATTTTTTACCGTAAAGAGATGTATGTTTTTCGGGAATTTCTTTTTCAATAAAAGAATTTCTTCCAAAGAATGCACCGGCTGTTTGTTGTATCGTGTTTGCAGATTGTGTTCCAAGATTTTCCAAAAACCTTCCCAGTTGTCAGATTTCTTTACTTTCAGATCACTTTTCTCTGCTTTTTTTATTCCTCGTTTTCGGAGTTCAGAATATTTTATTTTTTCGCAGATGAGTATCGACGATGATATATTTCGTTCTGTAAGCTCCGCTTTGTTGCGAAAGAGGGCATACAGGTCTTCTTCTGCGGGTTGCTGATGATAGATATGAGGAATAGCTTTGTAAACAATCTTCTTTATCCCTTGCCTGCGAAATGTGACGGTCAGGTATTCAAATGCAGATAATATATTTTTTGCTTTTGTATCCTTACTCATTATCATACCGCCGTATGTCAATCCCTTGTGAGAATAAAACACTTTGTTTTCGAGATGTCCGGGCAGAAGGGCGATCAGTTTCCCTTTTTCGAAAAAGAGTAGAGAATAATCTTTAAAGCGGTTGCCGTGATATTCTATAAAATCCCGATATAAAAGAAATGTGCCATTTTTCGAATTGCGAACAAAATTATCCCATTCGAGCTTGAAGTCGGACGTGTATATCTTAATTTCCATCCTGACGGTATTTGATGAAATCTGAATAAGAATGAATGTAATTCATAGGATCATACTCGTCGGATGCTAATGTCATACATCTTGCATTCGGCGAATACTCTGTCTCTACCGCCCATATACCCGGAGGAATATGAAGCCCGTAGGAAGAGCTATCAAGGGTAACTGTTTTTTTATTTATACCGTCATTCAACTCTACTTTGAAATTGCCATCTATGGCGATCAGTATTTCGTGACAAAGCTTATGGGCATGCATCCCTCTTCTTTCTCCTGCTGGGATATCATAGATATAGAAAACACGCTTTACGGCAAAGGGGATATAGTTTGCTATGTTTTTATTCTCCTCCAGAGGGATAAGAGCACAATCTGATACTGTATATTTTTTTGACGAAGAAGCCTTTTTAGTCGAAGTTTTAGATTTCTTATCAGATGATATAATCAAACCTATTGCATTTTCCGATATGTATTTTATCTCGCCTTTGTCTTGAGTATAAAATGCTTGGTGAGGTTTGTCGAGTGTATATCTTTTATTGTGAACGGATATTTCTACAACGCCTTGCAAAGCAATCAATATCTGTTCGTTCTTTTCTAAGTCTTGCTTTTGCGTAATCAGCGAAACACAAGAGATATCGAACGGTATATGCTGCCCTATTTCGGCAAAGGTAAGCTTACCCCGATGGTCTGTGATGGTTGGTAATTCGATAAAACAGCCTCTCTCCATATCCATTATCTTAGCCAAGGTTCAGGATTCATCTTGTTTGTACCTTGCCAGAGTTGGAAGTGCATTTGAGAGTAGCCCGTGTCGGGATCGGTATATACTTTACCCAACGACTGACCTGTTTTTACGGTATCACCTTGTTTCACATATATGCTCTGTATATTGCCATAGAAAGTGTAATAGTTTCCATGACGGACAATGATACAGGTGTTATATCCCGGAATTGCGGCTACATAGGTTACTTCACCATTAAATACGGATTTGGCATCGGCTCCCGCCTGAGATCGGATGTCTATACCTCCGCTTGAGGTGGTTACATTCCATTTGCTGTGCTGGTGTGTACCAAAACGTGTGGTAATGGTTGCGTTTCCAGATATAGGGTAGGGAAGTCTACCCTTATTTGCCGCAAAGTTGTTCGACAATGTTATATTTTCGGGAGTAGAAGTGGCAACAGGAGTACGTGTTGTTGTTCTGCTATCACTCGATCTAGTCCGAGTCTTATTCTTATTATTCGTTGTCGCATTATTATTTTTCGCCGCTTCTGCACGCGCTTTTTCTTCAGCTATTCGTTTTGCTTCACGTTCCTGACGGGCTACCTCTTCGGCGATGAGCTTCGCTATCTGTCTGTCGAGGGCTTCGGCTTGATTTCTCTTCTGAGTCAGTATTTTTTGGAGGTCTTTCTGTTTGCTTTGTGCTTCGCTAACCTCTTGCTGATAATTTGTTTCTTCTTTCTTTAGCTTGTCTTGTTCCGAAGAGCGAAGGTTGATTAGCGTCACCTTTTCGGTCTTTACTTTCTTCAACGCTTCTTTTCTTTCTTTGAGCGTTTCGCTCTTTTCTTTAATCTCGTCAGCCTGCTGGCTTCTCCACTCCGAGTATTCTCTCAGATAACGCATTCTTCGGTACGACTCGGTGAGTGATTTGCCCGATAGGATAAACAGCAATTTGTTTTCTCCTTGCCTGTTGCGCTGCATGGCATCGATGGCTTTAGCGTAATTGGCTTGCTTTACTTTCAGTTCGGCTTCGAGGATTACAATTTCCTTCCCTATCTGTACTTCTTCAGCAGAGATACCGCTCACCTCCTGTTCGAGAAGTCCTAATACTTTTTGGCGCGAAAATATTTGGTTAGAGATCAGCTTTATTCTGTCTAGCAGGTTTGTTGTCGTTTTCTTGGTTTCACGCAGTAGCTTGTCTGTGTTTGAAATCTCACGCAGGGCATCTTTCCTTTGCTGCTCCAGTTCTTTTATTTTGGCTGTTTGAGCAAAAGAAGAAATACTAATGACGAGTGTGAGTAAGAGAAGTGTTTTTCTCATTTCAATTTTATGTAAGCTCCTATAATATCCGAAAATCCAACTTTTTTGTATTTAGAAGGAATCGATGTATCTACACTAAAGTCTTTATCTATATCCAGATTGTCGTATGAAATATTGATGTTGGCTTGTTTTTTTGCAAAGCTAACCTTTGCTTCCATATTTGTCGGATATACATGGTTGTTGTCTTTGATAAAGTTGCTGTAATCCCATTGGATGGAAACATTCTTTTTCTCCTGACTGATAAGGGTAGATATAATTCTGTCGGACGCATCAACCTCGAAGTTATACAACAAATCGCTTTTACCTTTTGTTTGCATCAGGTACGTATCGTTTGTTGAGGTAACTTTAAATTTTCCGAAGTCTTTATTTCCGATCTCTTTATATCCGGGAATAAATAACCTGTTGGTAAACAGTGCCTGAAGGTTGTAGTAATTGAAGTCGAAGCCTGCAACTACTTTCGAGTCTTTGTATCGTTCCGCCATGTATTGTTTTTTTAGGCGGTCTATTATAACTATACTGTCGGGCGTGAAGTTGATGCGCATAGCCTCTCCTCCTATAAACGGTATTCGTACCGAAGCCTGAAGTATACTATCTTTTATTATTTTAAATACCGCAGGAACTTTTTGTGACGATTTGCCCGATTTGAACTCGATGCTGCCCTTTGTGGTCAGCGTTTTATAATCGAGCTCCGATTTCAGAGCGTCGGCAATCACTTCATTGTTGTTCTTCTCGGCCAATGTGCCCCCTGTAGTCAGTGTTTTTTTTGATCCGCAACTGCTGATTGCAAAAGGTATTGCCAGAGTGACAAGTGCTATAAGTATATATCTGTTGGATAGTTTCATTTTTCGACAAAGTAAGTTTTTGTTTCAATTTTTTTGTCCAGCGTTTTCGATTTGCTGTCACCTTTCTCTTTTGCCTTTATCCAGTATTCCAGTGCTTTTTCGGTCTCTCCGGTTTTGTATAGTACATCGCCGTAATGCTCGAGTACTTCACTGCTGATTTCTGTCTTTTTTTCTTCGCTATACTTTATGGCGTTTTCGATATATATTTTTGCCATCGTGTAAGCTCCTTGTTCAAATAATACCCATCCGTAGGTATCCAGATAAGTAGGGTTTGTTGGTTCTGCTTTTACCGTAACGCTACTCATTCTCTCTGCCTTGTCCAAGTTTTTTCTCGCTACGGAAAGGAAATAGCTATAATTGTTGAGCACACCCATGTTGTTAGGATTATACTCTATCGCTTTGTCGTAGGTAAGGAATGCACTGTCGAGCTTGTTGAGGTGGTAATACAAGTCACCTATTTGCCCGTAGAAGTCGGATAGAAGAGATACGTTTTCTTCGTCTACATATACCACTCCTTTTTGCAGTGTTTCCAGTGCAGTGTTATAATCATCTTTCATATACTCCGAAATACCCAAGTAGAAGTAAAACTGAGGTTGTTCGGGGTTGTATGATATGGCTTGTTTACAAACTCTGATTGTCATGTCCAGACTGTCTGGAAATGCTGTGCTCAGCAGTTGTTCCCATCCTACCGGGTTGGTGGGGTTGGCTTCTGCAAATACCTGATATTGGAATCGTGCTTCTTCTTTTTTGTTTTGCATCATCAGGAGATTGCCATACATGAGGTTCAGTTTCGGCTCTTGCGGATGTTGTACCATCAACGAGTCGAATAGCTGATTAGCTACCTTTGTGTCTTGTCTGTTTTGCTGCAAAGTGCCTACATACTGAGCCAGAATAGCCAACTTGGTGTCGATTTCCATCTTGCGGCTCATAAGGGCTGTGTGAAGTTCTTCTTCGGCTGCCTCTTTGTTGTTTGTTCTTTCGTAATATTCAGCAAGTGACGATATCAGATAAGGATCTTCGGGGTCGATGGATTTTGCTTTGCTGTAGACCATGTACGCCTCATTATTTTTCCCCGCTTGTAAGTATAAGTTGGCAAGCAATATCTGATATTTTATTTCGTACGGATATTTGTCTATATACTTTTGTATTTCTGCAAAAGCCTTGCTCTCTTGTTTTATCGCTGTATACAGTTGGTACTTATGCAGGCTGATCTTTTCGTTCAGTCCTACTATTTGCTCCAGCTTGTCGAGGGTCGATATCGCCTTGTGTATGTTTCCATCCTGGCGATAAGCTTCCGACAGATATACATATAAGTCCGAGTTGTCGGGGTTGGATACAAGAAGCTTTTCGAACTGTTCTATAGCGTCGCTATATTGCTTAAACTCTAAGCAAAGGCTTGCATAGGCCATGTTGTAATAGAAGTTGCTTCCGTCGTAACTTGTAGCCTTACGGTAAAAATCCAACGCCTTATTTTTATTATCCAGCGAATTGTAATAGTTACCCAATTCGTAATATACATTGGCATTCGTAGAGTCGATAGCCAAGCAGTATCCCAAAAGGTCGAATGCCGAGTCAAATTTACTTGTCGCTTTGGCATTCATAGCCTCGTGAAAGTAATAGTCAAACTTGCGCTTGTCATCTTCCGACAGTTTAGCCATCGGCAGGTCTTGAACTTGAGATACGACACTGTTTTTGACAGTCTTCTTCTGTGCCGATAGATCGGAGAATGCTGAGACAACAAATAAGAAGAGAAGGACGCTGTATATAGTTCTTTTCATATAAGAATATAGTTCTTTTTTATTTTTTTCCTGTGTGCCCAAATCCTCCGTCGCCACGCTCAGTCTCACTGATCGAGTCCACTTCTTCCCATACTACTTGCGCATGCTGGGCTATAACCATCTGGCAAATTCGTTCACCATTGTTTATAACAAAGTTGTCGTTGGATAAGTTGACTAAGATAACGCGGATTTCGCCCCGATAGTCGGCATCTATTGTTCCCGGAGAGTTCAGTACGGTCAATCCGTGTTTAGCTGCCAATCCGCTGCGAGGGCGTATTTGCGCTTCGTAGCCCTGTGGTAGCTCCAGATAGAGACCTGTAGGAACCATCGTTCTTTCGAGGGGTTTTAGTGTAATCGGATTTTCTATATTAGCCCTGAGGTCTACTCCTGCTGAATAAGGGGTGGCATACTCGGGAAGGGGATGTTGCGATTTATTTATGATTTTTACTTTCATTGCAATGATTTGTAATACCTTATTATATAGTGTGCGAAATTAGTTAAATCTTTGCAATCTACTTCGCTAATTGATAAAAATTAAGAATTAAAGAAGTTGTTTAAAGTTTTTAGATAAAGCTTTTGATAGATAAAGCTTTTTTGAGTTTTGGATATTTGTTTACAATCGGTATCTTTGCACCCTAACAAAATATATAGAAAATGGCAACAGCATACCATAATTTATCATCGTACGATCCGGCTACAGTGTCCAGTGGAGCAGAAATGACAGTCGGTATCGTGGTATCGGAATGGAACGAGAATATAACAAAGCCTTTGCTTGACGGAGCGTATAGCACATTGAAGAAGCATGGGGTGAAAGAAGAAAATATTCTGATCGACTTTGTTCCGGGAAGTTTTGAACTTGTTTTTGGCGCAAAACATCTGGCAGAAAATAAGCCGGTGGATGCCGTTATCGTTATCGGATGCGTAGTAAGAGGAGATACTCCACATTTTGACTATGTATGCAGTGGCGTAACTCAAGGTATCGCAGATATGAATATTCGCTATGATATTCCATTCATATTCGGACTTTTAACTACCGACGACATGCAGCAGGCTATAGACCGTGCCGGAGGCAAGCATGGTAACAAAGGGGATGAATGCGCAATAACTGCGATAAAAATGATAGATTTTTACCGCAGAAATTTGGAGGAATAAATAAAAGTATTACCTTTGTATCCGCAAAGCAAAAAGGGCAGTTACCAAAGCGGCCAACTGGGGCTGACTGTAACTCAGCTGACTTACGTCTTCGGAGGTTCGAATCCTTCACTGCCCACTTTTTGAGATGCAAATTATACATTGCGGAAGTAGCTCAGTTGATAGAGCATTAGCCTTCCAAGCTGAGGGTCGCGGGTTTGAGCCCCGTCTTCCGCTCTGATAACAGAAAAGCAATTACAGAAATGTAGTTGCTTTTTTTGTCCTAAAAAATACTGCTTTTAGGTGTAAAGTTAGCAGAGTATTGTAAGAACGTTAACACAACCACGATTATGGGTATTGAGATTGTACATGAATTTTACAAAAAGCAGATCGCTTACTACAGAAGTGTGAATAAAGTTGTCAATGTTTCTGTCTACAGAAATTCTTCCAATATATCAAATTCAGTATTTAAATAAGGGGGGGTATGTCTTCTGTTTGAAGATGTGACTTTTTGTGTGAAATTGCAAGCAAAATAAAGAATTATAAGGAAGCGTATAGCCAACTATTTGTTCATTAGTGAATATTGATATGATAATTTAACAAATTCGTTTTTTATCGAAACTATTGATTTGAAATATTTTGAAGGGTCGCGCATTTCGTCTAAATTTGTGTTAATTCTAATCTGTCAGCGGATTGTATTGGGATTATATAGATTTTAAACGAGAAGTGTTAAGGTATTATCCCATATTCGGAAAATCGCCAAATTTTAATCGCATAGGGGTAGTAGCAATTGGCTCTCACGTTCATTTGGTTTATACGTTTTTTAGTATGAATTATATATGAGCGTGGGGTTAGTTGTCTATCTATGCGATGGGTGTTTGGCGATACCTCTGAATGTGATAGTACGGCTGATTCCCACGCTTCCATATATATTTATCCAGTCTTTCGAGGGGAACAGAAAGGCGTAAATAAAATAAAAATGGACATTAAAAATGAATTCTACAATTGTTTACAAGAGAGAGGTTTATTTCCTGAGTGTCATGTTGATCGCTTTATCACTTTTATTTATAACGGAAATACATTTAGTATTCGTCCGCTTCATAATGTTGTTGGAGCCGATATCGAGAATGTAGTTTGTATACCTTTAGAGACTGAAATGTTCAGCCTGATCCTTTATAACCTGCACAGCTACGAACTACCCGAAGACAAGAGAGGGGAGATGCTTAATATTGCAGCAAATATTAATTTGAAATATAAAGGTATTAAAACAATTCTGGGTATCGATGACGATTGTCATGTTGAAATTCATCTGCAATTATTGAATAGTTTTTCGCGAGAATTGAAGAATAATTTGGAGAAAATTCTTGATAACATGATATTGGCGAATAATGAAATTTCCGGATTGTTAGAATCATAATAATATAATCCCAAGAGGGTTTGTTATATCTTATAAGAATCAAAACAAACTGAAAGGATAAATTCTTGTTTGTTATTTTTCTTACTATATTTTTAAAACTTTTACATTTAAACCTTTTCTTCGTATTTTTGTCTTAATAACAAGGATACATCATAAAAATACATGCTATGAAAAGGATACTACTGAATAAATTCTTCCTGTTTATTTTATTCTGTACGGTTGCTCTATGTTCTTGTGGAGTGTGGAGTTTAGACTCGAAAGTAAAACAACTCAGATTGGGTATGTCCAAGCAAGAGGTTGTGAATGTGTTGGGTACGAGCTATACACACCTTGAGGCTATTGCGGTTCCCGAGGGTGACTTGGAGACAATTGCATACTCCGACAACTTGTATGGAAATAGCTATACAATTCGTTTTCTGAATGATAAATTAGTAGAATGGTTTGCTGGTACTCCCAATAGGACTCCTGTGCCTGTTGTTGTGCCTGTACCTCATTCCGGGCATAATTAATTGTATGCGATGCGGACTTAGCTTCAATAGCTAAGTGTTAAGGACATATCAAAAGCGATTACATTTTTGGTTTGCAATCGCTTTTGTTGTATTTATTATTCGTAGAAGAAACTGACGCTTGTTTTTATACCTTCACTTGTATAAGAATAGTGGTAGAGGTTGTATGTGATGTTATATTGGTTTTTATAATTAATTGTTTCTTTGAGTTGTCCGTCTTTGGTGTATGTAGTTACAGAGGTAATCTGCTGAGGATTTGCCTTGGCTGGTGATACTGTAAACAGAGATAACCATTGTTGCTTGAAACTGTCTTTAAATGCACCGTTTCTGTTTTCGAAAGTCATTGTTTCGAAATCTCCGTTTGCGTGCGTATACTTTATTATATTCCCCTGTTTGTCATATTCAAATTTTTCGGTATCTCCATTACTTTTTGTATACTCGGTTACTTTACCCCAATCATTCAATTTTATTTTAGATACTCCATTTGTTGCTTTATCAGTGAGGTTAACCGTCTTATTGTCGGGATAGGTAACACTTAGATCGGATATAACACTTATTACTTCCGGCTCGTTTTCTTCAGTAATTAGTATCTCGCTTACTTTTCCCTTGTCGTAGATGAATTTGGTTATAAGTCGTGGTGCTGAATGCCCGGTGGCATACTCTTGTATTTCTCTTGCCCAGTTGTATGAAAAATAATAGCGGGTTGATTCTTTATCCACTGTTTCTATCATTGTAGTTACTGCAACTGGGGTGGCTCTTGAAATAGCATCATATAGTGTAACCACATACTCAACCTTGCTGCCGTCTTCTGCTGTAACAGTATATTTTACGGGATTCGTAAAGTCAACTTCTGTTCCCGAAGCAGGATATATTGTCGCACCTTCCGATACTGTTACTGTAGGCGTTATTTTAGTCCAATCTGTATCCACAGGAACTTCTGTGTCTACCGTGTTTTTTTGCCAATCTATGTCGCCTGAGTTCTGACCGATCTTGAAAACAAGGATATATTTATCTGATGATTTTGCCGTGGTTATAGTCACAAGATACTCTTGCTGAGAGCCATCCTCTGCCGTTACTGTGTATTTTACAGGATTGGTGAAATCCAGTTCCATATCTGAATTCGGGCTGACGGATGATTTGGGCGATACTTTAATCGTTGGCTTTATCTTTTTTAAGTCACTTCCCTTCGGCAGTGCTAGTCTTACAGTTTTATTTGTTTGGTCTATTGTAGCCTCTATAGCATTTACACTAAAAGCTCGGATCTCTTTAATGTTACTTTGGGTATCGTCATCGCAGGCTGTAGCTGTTACAATCAATAATATCAGATACAAGATTTTTTTTAGTCCCATGATTAGAAAATTTAAATTTTAGAAGTATTAGGCTCTGCTAATTTCTATATGCTTAATTCTCAATTAGCGGTTAGGTTGTCGGGTACTTTTGTGTATCTGACATGAACAATGGTTATGCAAATTTAAAGCTTTAAGGTTGTTTAGCGAACTATTTGTGTGTTTATTTTTATTGTAATTTTCGAATTTGATAAAGCATAATCGTACAAAGTGTCCGAAATCGAACACTGATTTATTGATTATTTATTTGTTTATTAGGTATTTATGTTTTTGGCAGGACGTTTGATTATATCCTTTGAAATAAATATATCGACCGATGATTAAGTAATAATGTATGAGGATAAATATAAGCAACTCTATTTTGTTGTTCGTTTTACAGAGCAGTAATAAAATAAAAAGCATTGAGTATGTATAAGCAGTATTTTAAACAAGCAATCGCCGGGCTGAGGGAAAATCCTCTAGTAGGCTTTTTTACTATTTTGGGTACTGTTTTAGCTGTAGCCACAATGATGATTTTGGTCTTGACTTATCAGATAAAAACGGCTTCTTTTTCACCGGTTTCGGAACGAGATAGAATGCTTTATATAGACGTAATAGAAGGTCTTAATAAAGATAATGTAGGGTATAGTGGAGGCGGAATGGGATATAATATCGTGCAGCAGTGTTTTTATAAAATGACAACTCCGGAGCTAGTGACAGCTGTTACCTCTAGTGTGACACAAAAGCAAGCCTCGGTTCAGGGCAATAAAAAGATCAGGGAATGTGATGTAAGAGGAACGGATGTAAACTTTTGGAAAGTATTCGATTTCCATTTTATAAACGGAACCTCTTATACAGAGTCGATGTTTGCTTCGGCTATGCCGGTAGCCGTGATAAGCGATAAAATGGCACGAGAATTTTTCGGAACAACGGATGTTGCCGGTAAAACCATACAATTAGACTATGTCGATTATAAAGTCTTAGGAGTTGTAGCTTCTGTAAGTGATGCCGTAAGTGAAGCCTATGGTGAAATCTGGACTCCTTATTCGCTGAATGATGAGGTGATGAAGGCTGACTTTACCGAAGGGATAGGTGGTGAGTTTCACGTATTTATATTAGCTAAATATAAGAGTGATTTTGATGCCATACGTCAAGAAGCCCAAAGTAGGGTGGCTACTTTTAATTCGGGGCAGAAAGAATTCAAAGCCAATATATGGAAACAACCCATTACGAGTATTCAGCGCATGTTTTACTATGTGCAGGGCGACCATCTGGATGGCAATTTCTCGGGAATGCTCTCGCTTGCTGCTTTATTTCTTTTCTTGCCTATATTTAATCTCTTGGGTATTATGTTTTCTCAAATAAAAAAGCGAAGCCCCGAGATTGGCTTGAGAAAGGCTTTTGGTGCAACATCTACAAAGATTATCGGGCAACTTATTATAGAGAATTTTGCAATCACCTTTATCGGAAGTGTTATCGGGGTGGGGGTGTCTATCTTATTCTTATATATGGCAAAAGATAGTTTGTTGGGGTATCCCGATGTTAACGTGCATTGGTCTATGATTCTGAAACCTACTCTTTTTGTTGCCGCCATATTAGTTTGTCTGCTCATTAATATCCTGTCTACCATCTTGCCTGCATGGAGAATAGCCAAAGCAGAAATCGTAGAGTCATTAAATACTGAGAATTAAAAAACAATTAACGATGATAAAGAATCTTTTTAAACAAATATGGATAGAGCGTCGGCATAATGGTTGGCTGATATTGGAGTTGATTGTTGTGTTTCTTTTTCTGCTGCTTATGTCCGACTTTTTGTATGTCAGGGCTAAAAACTATCTGGAACCTAAAGGCTTTGATATAGATAATACTTATGTGCTGAAACTAAAAGCACTATCCCCTATTGCCCCTAATTATGTTGCGCCCGAGCAGATTACACAAACCCCAACGGAATCATTACTCAGCTTGCTGGATAGGATAAAATTATATCCCGATGTAGAAGCTGTGGCAATATCTTTTCATTCGGCGCCTTACTCGATGGGAGGTGTGTGGGCCTCGTTGAAAGTGGATTCTGTTATCACAAAAGCTATTCGCAATAGGTATGTCACTCCTTCTTACTTTGATGTATTTCGTATCCGTACAGCTGATGGTAAGCCTATTCGGGTTCAAGAAAGCGGGCAGAATCAAATTATTCTGACACAGGATATTGCAGAGCAGCTCTATGGGAGCGCAGATGCTGCCATAGGAAGGGATGTTTTTTTTCCCGAAGAGGGAGGTCGAGGAACGAATCCCAACCGGGTTATAGCTGTTAGTAGCATAATGAAGCGTCAGGAATTTTTCCCATACGAGGGAGCTTTCTTTGAGATTATAACAAATTCAAGGCTCGAAGATTGGAGCAAAGACAATGATGTAACCAGAGTTGATATTTCTATTCGTGTTAAGTTGGGGAGTGCACAGCATTTTCAGGATAATTTTCAGAATGAGATGGGCGACCGTCTGCGAGAAAATAATCTTTATGTAGCGTCTGTTACACCTTCTTCTAAGTTTAGAGAAGATGTTGTAGGAAAAGAAATCAGGGAGTCTATCCTGCCTATGGTTTATGTCGTCGTTTTTGTGCTTATTACTGTGTTTCTGGGTGTATTCGGTACATTCTGGTTGCGAACATATCAGCGTCGAAGTGAGATTGGTATCCGTATGGTGGTAGGAGCAGATAAGGGAAAAGTACGTCTCCATATGATATTGGAGGGGTTGTGCCTGATGTCTTTGTCTATCGTTCCCGCATTTATTGTGTATATAAATATGCTTATCGGTGATGTTTTAGACGTTTGGCGAGTTCCTGTTTCTGTCGAGCGTATATTGATTGCGTTGGTAGTTGCACTGATGGTGATGATATTAATTATTGTAGCGGGGATATTGTGGCCCGCCAATCGGGCAGCTTCTATACAGCCTGTTGAGGCTTTGAGAGCTGACTAGGTATTGGAATTTAGATTGCATTGATCATAAAAATAGTCGCAAAAGAGAATGTATTCATTTAAAATGACAAAGTAAGTAATACTATTCTTCCTTTTGCGACTCTTTATTTTATATCCTAATACTTGAAGCTGCTTCCTCCAAGAAACTCCCTCAATAAAGATGTAGGAGGTAATTCTTTGTCGTTGATGTAGTTGAAGTATCTCAGGAACTTAAGTAGCCGATGGGCTTCCGCATATTCGGGTGCGCTGTTGGGTACTTGCATCAATACAGGTTCGGCATGGCGGCGCAGTGCTGCCAGTTCGTACATCATAGCCGAATTGAACATTACATCAGCATTTTCCTGGTATGGGAAAATCCATTTATCCTCACCTCTGCGTACGCTCTGCCAACGCGAAATAGTGTCGATTGCCGAATAGCTTCGGTATTTATAGTCGCGGATTAGTCTGCGTAGTAGTCGGTTGTCTGCCGTTGGTATCCAGTTGTGGTTGTCTAACGAAATGGTAGTGAGGGCAGATACATATATCTTATATTTCTGGTTGTCAGGTATATCTCTTGTCAGTTCGGGGTTAAGTCCGTGAATGCCTTCGATCACAAGGATTGAGTTTTCTTCAAGCAGGAGTTTGTCTCCTTTATACTCTCGTTTTCCCGTTGTGAAGTTGAATGTCGGTAAATCTATTTCCTCCCCTTTCAGTAATTTCTGAAGGTCTTCATTAAACTTAGCTATATCTAACGCATATAGCGATTCGAAGTCATAATCTCCATCTTCGTCCAAAGGGGTTAATTCCCTATCTACAAAATAATTGTCGAGCGATAGTCCTACCGGTTTTAAGAGATTTACCATCAGCTGTACTTCCAGTCGCATTCGGAATGTTGTTTTTCCCGACGATGAAGGGCCGGATATAAGTGCTACCTTGACACCCTCTTTTGCCCGTGCTGCTATTTCGGTAGCAATATTTGCTATCTTCTTCTCCTGATAGGCTTCCGATACCTTTATGATATTAGGCATTGTACCCATCTTATTCGCTTTGTTCATATCGCCCACATTGTCGAGCCCAATGATATTCAGAAACTTGAGATGCTCTTTGTAAACATTGTACATTTTATCTTGCGAAATGACAGGTTCAAGTTCAATCGGGTTGCTTCGGTTTGGTACACGTAGCAACAAGCCATCATTGTAGAGCTCTAGCCCGAACAGGTGAATATATTTTGTAGAAGGTACGAGACATCCGTAAAAATAGTCGACCGATCCGTTGAGCCTATAATATTTGGAGTACAATTCTCCCGAACTTTCGAGAAGCAAGGCTTTGTCTTCAAACCCTCTGTTTCGGAACATTTTTACTACCTTATCGGTTTCTTCCTCAACGGCTTCGAAGCGCATATCGGCTTCGATATATTGTTGCATTTTTGTCTTTATGGCCACTATTGCTTTTTCGTCGATCGTACCCCGGTCACTGATTTTGCAAAAGTAACCCAGCGATATGGGATGCTCGATATAAAGCTGAGCTTCGGGGAAAGTTTCGGAAACAGCTTTTGCCAGCAGAAAGCAAAGCGAGCGTACATAAGCCCGCATGCCCGATGGGCTTGTTAGGTCTACAAAGGTTACCGTTTTGTTGTGATACACGCAATAGTCGAGAGGCTCGGTTTTATTATTGACTTTTGCGTTTACGATGGTAGATTCTGACTTGACGTCAAAGCCTTCCAGTATTTTTATAAGATTGCTTCCTGCAGGAAAGTCCTGATATGTATTTGTGTTTGTACAAAAAATCGTTACTTTTTTCTCCATAATCTGAATGTAAGTTATAAACATATCGAAGGATGTTCTTCGTTATAAAAAACATCCTCCAGATTATAAAGTTAAGTAAAAATATTTATTTAAAAAACATGCCTGTGCAGAACTATATTAATGGCATGCCTAGCTTTAGTGCTTCAGAGCACATTTCTTTAGGCCATAGTCCGGCTTGTATCTCTCCGATATGCCCTTTTCTGAGGTAGAACATACATAGTCGCGATTGTCCTATTCCTCCGCCTATCGATTGTGGGAGCTCTCCGTTTAGCAAACGCTTGTGGAAATAAAGTTCTTTTCTCGATTCCTGACCTGATATTTCAAGTTGCTCCAATAGTACTTCTTTATTTACACGGATTCCCATCGATGACAGCTCCATGCCTTGTTCCAAAACAGGATTCCATACGATAAGATCTCCGTTCAGCCCTTTGTATCCGTTTTCGGACTTGGTAGTCCAGTCGTCATAGTCGGGGGCTCGTCCATCGTGTGGTTTTCCGTTGCTTAGTGCTCCACCAATACCAATGATGAATACGGCTCCGTATTCTTTTGCTATTTTGTTTTCTCTCTCTTTTACAAGAAGGTCCGGATACATTTGCAATAACTCTTCTGCATGTATGAACTTTATGTTGCAAGGCAAAATAGGAGTGATAGTAGGGAATATTTCATATACTAAATACTCTGTTCTTACCAATGCAGCATATATTCTGTTTACAATTTGTTTCAAGAATTCTAAGTTTCGGTTTTCGGGAGACATAACCATTTCCCAATCCCACTGATCTACATATAGTGAATGCAGATTGCCCAGCTCTTCGTCTGCCCTGATGGCGTTCATGTCTGTATATATGCCAAAGCCTTCATTTATATTGTAGTCGGCTAGGGTCAATCGTTTCCATTTGGCTAATGAATGAACTATTTCGGCACGCTCGTCACCCATGTCTTTTATCGGGAAATTTACAGCTCTTTCTACGCCGTTGAGGTCATCGTTGATGCCCATCCCTTTGAGAACGAACAAAGGAGCTGTAACCCTTCTTAAGCGTAATTCGGAAGATAGATTTTGTTGGAAAAAATCTTTAATCTGCTTGATGCCCATCTCTGTTTGCTGTAAATCTAAGAGAGCATGATAGTGTTTGGGTTTAATTAAGTAGCTCATTTTTATTAATTTGCCTATTTACGTGTTAAATGATTTGCAAAGTTAGGCTTTTTGTGTTAATGTGAAAATTTTATGGGCTTAAAATATGCATTTTGATCGTTTTGATGGTCTGTTATTATTTTCTTTGTGAAGAGTTTATCGTTAAATTATCTTACACTATTTTCTATATATTCTTAATATTGCGTCGAATAGACAATTCTGTCTTATGTCGATATTGTCTTTGTTTTTGCTTGTTCACTTACTTTATATATTATGCGTTAGTAATCTCGTGTATATTTGTTGTTTGAACTTTATTTAGATAAATTTGTTTAATTTTTGTACTATATACGAAGTCGATATAGTGCTATCAACTTGTCGAAATCTTGTCAGTTTTAATGAAATTTAACTTCTATTTTTGTGTTTGTAAGTTGATCTTAAATAATTGTCTCAAAATGTTAAGATGCTTTATTTTGATAATTAGCTGTTGTATTGTTTTTATACAGGAATAAGCATTGGAGAGGTGGTTTAAGAAAGTTGTACCAAATGTAGTATAGCTTTATTCTTAAGAAGACATTGTGACTAGTAGTTTTATTAAATATGAAAACAGCATGTGGGTGAAATTGTTTTCGTTAAATAAAATCGGATAACCTTTTTGTATTGCTTATTTAGAAGCTTACTCAGAGCTTTTGAGCAATCAATTTTATTACTTCTTTATTATTAGTGAGGAACTTTAATTTTTTTTATTATGAATGATTACCTAAAGGAAAGGAAAGTTGGTAAGGGCATATTCAGAATATTGCTTTTGTGCAGTATTTTACTTTGTTCTTTTACCATTGTTCAAGCTCAGACAATTACGGGTGTCGTAAAAGATGCTAACAATGAGCCTATTATTGGAGCGAGTGTTGCCGTGAAAGGTACTACTACAGGTACTTTGACCGACACAGAAGGGAACTATAAAATATCAGCAGGGTCTAACTCTGTTTTGGTATTTTCATTTATTGGTTATACTTCGAAAGAGGTGTCGGTAGGTTCTCAAAAAGTTATAAATGTAACTTTAGAGGAAAGTAGTCAGCAATTGGATGAGGTTGTTGTAACGGCTTTAGGAATGAGCCGCGATAAAAAAGCTCTAGGGTATGCTGTAACAGAATTGAAAGGAGACGAAATATCTCGTACCAACTCTGTTAGCCCGGTAGCTGCTTTGCAAGGAAAAGTTGCAGGGGTTCAGATTAATATGGGTTCTAGCGGTCCACAGTCTTCAAGTAGAATATTAATTCGTGGTAACTCATCTTTGGGTAAGAACAATCAGCCTATTTTTGTTATCGATGGAGTAATTATAGACAATGATATCACTGATGGTGTAGAGTGGGGGCCAGGTATGGACTTTGGTAATGACCTGAAAAACTTAAACTCAGACGATTTTGAATCGGTTTCGGTTCTAAAAGGTGCTGCCGCAACAGCTCTTTATGGATCTCGTGCCGCAAATGGTGTTGTGTTGATTACAACTAAAAAAGGTAAGCAAGGGGAAGGTTTAGGTATATCCGTTTCTCAATCTATGATGTGGGATAAGGCTTATAGCTTTCCTAAATACCAAAATGTTTTTGGCCCGGGTATTAATTCGGCTTGGGGTTTGAAGTCTGATGGCTCAGAAGATCGTACAGCTAATGATAATGGCATGAACTTTGGTCCAAAGTATGATAATCTCCCTTATACACATGAAGGATATGAGACTTTGTATACAGCACGTCCAAATAACGTGAAGCAAATGTATCAGACCGGTAACTATTCTAATACTAACGTCGCTATACAAGGGGGAGATGCTAAAAGTTCTTTCCGTACATCGTATTCTCATCTAGCTTCTGAAGGTATTACTTTCAATAATAACTACAAGAGAAACAGTTTTAGTATAAATGCTAGCAGAGAGATTAGTAAATATGTAAAAGCTGAAGGAGGTGTATCTTGGGTTCAATCAGATACTAAAAACCCTACTTATCAGGGAGGTAATAAGTCTCCTCTATATGACTTTATGTACAGAGTAAACCGCGATTTTGATACAAAATATTGGCTTCAAAATTATCGCAACTCGAAGGGTGACGGATACAATTCTACAGACCCTTACGGATATAATGGTTATCTATGGGATATGCTTGAAAACGAATATCGTCAGAAAGAAGATAATATAAGAGGAAATTTAAAATTTGACTTTAAAATAACAAGTTGGTTAACGGCAAAGCTATCCGGAGATTTTAACAAGTTATTAACTACCAGAGAAAATAAGATATTAGCTTTGGGTAGTAAAAATTACGAAGGTGCTGAGTATAGACTAAATCAAAACAGAAAAGATCAGTACTCATTGACTGCAATGTTATCGGCTACTAAGAATTTCGGTGATTTTGGATTCAACGGATCTGCAGCTGTAGAACAATGGGATACCAGAGGTTCTTATTCTAAAGGTGTGACAAATGGAGGTTTGCGTGTGCCAGGAAAATTTGATATTACGAACACTGTAAATCCTGCAACCCAATCATCAAGATCAAACTATAATAGAAAAAGGATTAATAGTGTGTACGGTTTTGTAAATATGGACTGGAAAAATCAGGTGTATCTTGATATTACAGGGCGTAATGACTGGTCTTCAGCTCTTATGTATCCTGACGGATCTGGAAACGTATCATATTTTTATCCATCGGTAAGTGCTTCTTGGTTGGCTACAGAGTCTCTTAAAGGTATTCTGCCAACAGCAGTGTCGTTTGCAAAATTAAGAGCTTCTTATGCTATTGTGGGTAATGATACAGATCCTTATGCAACAAGCAAAGGTTATTATATGATAAACGAAGGTTATCCTGTATATACTTTAGGTGGTACTAAGATTAATAATCCATACTATGTGTTTGATACAAATGTTCTTCCAAATCCTGATTTGAAACCGGAAAAACAACACTCTATAGAATTAGGTGCAGATATCAAATTTATAAATAACCGTTTTGGAATTGATATTACTTGGTATAAAACGAATACAAAGAATCAGATTTTACCAATTAATACAGCACTAGAAACAGGTATGACTGATAAGCTTATCAATGCCGGTAATATTCAAAACTCTGGTTTTGAAATCGCATTGAGTGCAACACCAATAGAGTCAAAAGATCTAAAATGGGATATGACTGCTACCTTTACCAGAAATAAAAATAAAATAGTTGAATTAGCTCCTAATGTACCTATTTTCCCAATTGAATATAATGGTATGGATGCTCATGCTTATGCGAGTGTAGGTGGATCTTATGGTGATATATATACAGATTATGCATTTAAACGTAATGATAAGGGAGAGAAGGTTTTAAATGAGAGTGGAGCATGGCAGAGAGCTGGCGTACGTACAAAAATAGGATCTTTACAACCTAAGTTCTTAGCAAGCTTTAGTACTACAGTTCAATATAAGAGTATTGTATTGAATGTATTACTTGATGCACGTTATGGTGGTGATATTCTTTCAGCTACTTATAACTATGGTATGGCTTCTGGAGCTATCGCTTCTTCTTTGAACGGACGTAGTGAAGAATACGGAGGTTTGGCTCGCAAATTGGCTGATGGACGTACAGTATATGATGGAATGATTCCTGATGGAGTTTTTGCTGCAGGTATTACTAAAAATGGACAAGATGTCGGTGGCATGTCTTACCGTGAAGCTTACGAGAAAGGATTAGTCGGACCGATTGCTGCACATCAATACTACGATAATCTTTATAGCTGGGGAACTGGAATACGTGAAGCTTCTCGTTTCGAATGTTCTTATGTAGCAGTACGTGAAATATCCATTAGTTGGGATATTCCAAGAAAATGGTTGCAAAAAGTTTATGTAAAAAATGCAGCATTTAGCTTAGTCGGACGTAACTTAGGCTACATCTATAATAGTTTACCTGACAATATTAATCCGGATGTAACGTCTACAAACCGCAGTACTCAGTTTGTAGAACTAGGTGGTTCCCCTCTTACAAGAAGCCTAGGGTTTAAGCTTAATATTGGTTTTTAATGATAAAAAATGACAATTATGAATAAATATATTAAACCGTTTTTTGTATTATTGATTTCAGGACTTGTACTCTTTAGCAGTTGTACAGATGGTTTCCTTGAAACAAATACAAATGTGGAAACAACAAAAGACGTTGAACCCGAAAGATTCTTATACAATGTACAAGTAAGCACAAAATCTAGTTCTTGGGAATGGTATTATGATTACTATGCTGCACAAATGAGATGGATGCAGTATGGGGTACGTATTATAGGAAATACACGTACAACTTACACTATTTTCAATTCCAATATTGGAGAACAACGTTATAGATTGTGTTGGTTGAATACAGGTTCTTATGCTCGTCACTTGGAATATTATGTGAACAAAAATATGCCGGATAAAGCAGCTCAATATTCTAATGTAATAGAAGCAGCCCGTGTGACTCTTATATATCAAGGGATTATTACTTCAGATTTCCATGGGTCTTTAGCATATACTGAAGGATGGGGATTTAGAAGTGGAAGTAATATTGAAGAGCCTAAATTCGAAACCCAAAAAGAATTATATGATATTTGGGATGCAGAGCTGAAAGCTGCGATAGCAAAGTTTAAATCAAATCAAGATCAGGTGTCTTTTGCTAACTATGACTTAGCGTTTAGAGGTGATGTGACTAAATGGATTAAAACTGCGAACGCTCTTCGTTTGCGTATTGCTAATCGTTTAATGAAAAGAGATCTAGCTAAAGCAAAAGCTATTGCAACAGAGGTATTAGCTAGTCCAGATGCAGAGCTTCCTACATCATATACAGATTCGTTTGTTTTCTGGTTAGAGATGAAATACTCAGATAATGGAGATTATCAAGCTGTTGAAGACCTTATCCGTGCTTCAAATGGTATGATGAATTATTTGAATAAGTATAATGATCCACGTAGACGCATGTTCTTTAGAATAAATAATTTGACCCCTGAATATGTTGCAGAGTACAATACACAAAATCCAGATAACAAAATATCGGCTGAATTGATAGGGCAAAGATGGTTAGGAGGAACTGCGAACTATGATTTAGTAAGTACTAGCGATTACGAGAAAATTAAGTTTGATCGTAAAACTCTTGACCCATCTAATAGAGCTATAAATATGCAAGCAGTGAATCGTCCTCAAACTAGACTTTTCTCAGGATCATATGATGGAGGAAATGGAGGAACTTGGTTTCCTAATATCACTCAGGCAGATTTCAGCTTTATGGCTGCAGAGTTTGTGTTAGAGGGTGTTGCAAGCTCTAAAACTGCAGAGCAATGGTATACTGCCGGAGTTGAAGGTTCTTTGAGACTGTGGAACTATGTAGGTAACTACTGTGAGATACATGATTACACAGCGATGACTGATGATGAGATTTCTACATTCATGAATCAAGCTGATATCAAGTGGAATCCTGCAAAAGGAAAAGAACAAATATATGTACAAACATATATTGAAGACTTTAAAAATTCAAACGAAGGTTGGGCTTTATGGAAACGTACTGGATATCCTTCTACAAACTCTTCAATATTAGCTTTAGAAGAATGTACAGTAGATAATGTTAAACAGACACCTCCGAGAAGATATCGTTTTGCTATACCTTTGGAAGGAACTCCTAACTATGCAAACCAAAAAGAAAAATTGGAAACAATGATGGCTGATCCTGACTTTGGAGATCCAGCTAGTGAATTTGGTCGTATATGGTGGGATAAAAAATAATCAATTATCTCATCCTCGAATGTGGAGATGATAAAAAGTACTAATATCTAAAAAATACCTCCTGATAATTTCAGGGGGTATTTCTTTTAAATAATCTTATGTATAATAGTATTAACCCGTAAATTATTAAGCCATGAAAAAGCGTATTAAGATTTATTCGTTATTTTTTATTGTTTTGTTTATCGCTGCAAGTTTCAGTAGCTGCTCTGATCAAATTGATGATTATTCAAGTGAGAGTTTAAAGATCTCACCTGTACTAAAATCTTCTTTTGATGGATATTTTGAGTGGGATAGAGTCAATAGCATACAAACAAAAAATCCCTACACTTCAACTCCGATAACATTAACTCTGCCTTGGACAAAAGGTAGCACCCAAAATATTGGGATACCTTCAAACTGGCTGGATGCCAATGCCGAAGATGTAACATATAGTAAAAGGTATTATTCAAGAGAAAAAGGATGGGAGTTGGTTTATAGTAATTTGCATTTAAACACTTCTTCTAAATACTTTGCTATATATAATAAATATACGGGCATTTTAAGATTTTTTCTATATGAAATATCAAATGGGTCGGGATATGGGACTACTGCTTCCTTCTGGGGTATTGCAACAGATAAGCCGACTAGTTTATTTAATTTTACAACTGGTTTTGCTACAGGTCAAAGTTTACTTGTTCAGGGACCATCTCAAATTATTACACCCAAAGGGACTTTCACTGGGACTAATTATTCAGGGATAGGTTATAAAGATAATAATTGGTATGGAATAGAACTAGAGTGTGCATATGATCCAAGTATTACGCAAAATAGCGGGCATAATTTTTATATTAAAGGCTGGGGTGTTAATAAAATAACACTTACTGGTAATGCTACAACTACAGGCTCAATAACAGGTACATTGAAAACAACCGCTCCTAATTCTTCTGGACTCAATTTGAGCTTGAGTGACATGTTTAATAAATCAGCTTCTGTATCCTCAATGATAATTGATGATAAAGCATTACCGGAGCAAGTAGGTAAAAAATTAGATGAAGGTATCAAGAAGAATGACTCTTTTTCTAAAGGACTATGGAATAATATTAAGAGTAATGCATCTAAGTGGATCTCTACAGGCTTACAAGCTGGTGCTGAAAAAGGTATTGCTGCAATTTTATCTGGCGGTGGCTCAGCTATAGGTGACGCTATTGGTGGATTTGTTAATTCTTTGATCGGAGGAAAAAGCCAAGAGTCCATAACAAAAGTAGACTTATCTATAAATTCTACAACAAAGATCTCCTTAGAGGGAGAAACTCCGTTAGTCGGTTGGGGAGCTATATCTGCTCTTCCTGTACCTGGTAGTACATCTAATGTAAATGATATGCCGCTATATAATAAAAATTTAGGAGTTTGGAATCTGCAAGAAACACCTGTTGTTACTGTTAATATGTATACTGCGACTACATGGCTACCTATTAGTTATTATTGTCAATATAAATACGTATTGAATACTCCTAAAATAGTCTTAAATCCGGAAATAGCATCTAAATTTGATATAAAAAATACAAAATTTGATTTAGCTATGACATCCTCTGTTGTTTCTACTTGGGGAGTAACATCTGTTGAACCTGCTGCTTTGATTAACAATATCGAATATTATAAAACAATGAATAACTCTTATAGTTTTAAATCTAAAATAATGAAAGCAGAAACCGCTAGCTATGAGTATGGAATTTACACTTGTAAAAATGTAACTGTAAGAGTCTCTTTTGACTTAGTAGATAAGAATAATTCAAATATCGTATATTCTTTTTCCAAATATTTTAGCGTACAACCCCAAAAAGGGATTGATTATCAAAGAAATGACGTTTATTCAGAAGGAAATGGAAATATAATACCATTCCCTATCTGATAATAAGATAGCGATAATCGCTTGAAAAAAAAAGAGACGTCTCTAACGAGAGACGTCTCTTTTTTATAATTTGATTTTATATTTACATTACTGTTTTTTCAGTACATACAGCTCTGCCATGTCTCCTGTTATTTTTTTACCCTCCATATCCAATTGGGTCAAGGTATTTTCACCAACAAAATATTTGCTCGGAGCATCTTTTATTCCTTCCAAGATTACAGTATTGCCTTCATTATTCCAGCTATATTTGCCTTTTTCCTCAAAAGTTTCTTTCTTTCCTACATATTGAGTCTTCTTAACGAAGGTGCTGTCACCTAGCTCGATGGTTACATTCATGCCTTCTCCGCTGGCAGTAGGGAGCTTACCTGTGTATGAGCCCATATAGTCTAACGAGGTTCTTGCATTGTGTGTATCAGCTATCAGTGTGCTGTCAGCTTTAGGCTCTTCCTGTGGTTTTTGGGAGCTGCCTCCGCAACTGTACATTAGTCCCACTACTGCAATGGCTATTAATAACTTTTTCATTTTTTCGCTTCTATTTTCTTATCCGTCTTTACTGCTACTTCATATCCCAGCTTCTCGATAGCTGCCTTCAGTTTATCAACAGTGGTTTGGCTATTCTTAAATTCGATAGTCACCGTTTTGTCATCAAGGTTTACCTTCATATCGGTTACACCTTTTTCAAAAGCAATATTCTTTTCGATACGCTTCTGGCAGTTTTCGCAAGTCATCGACACCGTGAAAACTACTGTTTCTTTGTCACTCTTCAAACCTTTCTTATCTTGTGCATTTAGTGTAAAACCGGCACTAAGCATCAATATAAAAGAGATTACAAAAATTTTAGCATTCATAGTTCTAAGTTTAATACTCTGTTATAAAACAGATGTTTATTTATAAAGTTTAAAATAATAATACTTTTTAGAGTCTGTTAAAATTTATACAGACTCTTCGTCGCTGATAAATATATTATCTTCTTTGCCTATGCAGCAACTACAAAAAGTATCTCAAATATCTTTTATCCCATGTCACAAAGACATGTTACCAAATTTCTATCGCCATACGCATTGTCTACGCGTGCCACGTTGATCCAGAATTTGTTTTGTTTTACAAATTCGAGCGGATAAGCAGCCTTAGAGCGTGGATAAGCATGTTTCCATTCGTCGGCACATACTTCATATTCGGGGTGAGGTGCATTCACAAGAACATTGTCTTCTTTCGAGTATGTTCCGTTTTCTACCTCCTTGATTTCTTCCCATATCTGGTTCATGGTATCCACAAAACGGTTTAGCTCCGATAAGCTTTCACTTTCGGTAGGTTCTATCATCAATGTGCCATGTACAGGGAACGAAAGAGTAGGGGCATGGTAACCATAATCCATCAATCGTTTTGCGATATCCGATTCTGTGATACCTGATGTTTCCTTCAACTTACGGCATTCAAGGATAAGCTCGTGACCTACTCTGCCTGTTGTACCTCTGTAAACTATTCCATACGTATCTTTTAGGCATTCTGCCAGATAATTGGCATTCAATATAGCAATTTTTGTGGCATGCGTCAAACCTTCTCCACCCATCATACGGATATAGCCGTAAGTAATAGGTAATATTCCTGCGCTTCCGTATGGTGCCGATGCTACCGTATTAACGGTGCTGCCATCTACTTCGGGATGATGAGGAAGGAATGGTATAAGGTGTTCTGCAACGCAGATAGGGCCTTCGCCCGGGCCGCCTCCACCGTGAGGGATAGCAAATGTTTTATGCAGGTTCAGATGACAAACATCGGCTCCGATAAAGCCCGGATTGGTAAGTCCTACCTGTGCATTCATATTCGCCCCGTCCATATACACCTGTCCGCCTTTTTCGTGTACAATCTTGCACATCTCTCTAATCTCTTTTTCGAAGATACCATGAGTAGACGGATATGTGATCATACAACCCGCCAGATGATCTTTATGCTGATCAGCCTTTGCTTGCAGGTCTTCTACTGCTATATTTCCGTGGCTATCGCACTCTATCGTTACGGTTTCGTATCCCGCCTGAATTGCTGATGCAGGATTTGTACCATGTGCCGATGCCGGGATAAGGATAATATTACGATGCCCTTGTCCGATACTTTCCAGATATTTGCGGATTGTCATCAATCCTGCATACTCTCCTGCTGCACCTGAATTAGGCTGGAAGCTTACGCCTGCAAAACCTGTGATTTCTTTCAGATATTCGCCCAACTCTTCTATCAGTTCGTTGTATCCCTGAGTCTGCGACTTAGGAGCTAGAGGGTGAATGTTTTGGAATCCGCCCAACGAAAGAGGAAGAAGTTCAGAGGCTGCGTTCAGCTTCATTGTACACGACCCCAGAGAGATCATCGAATGAGCCAAAGAAATATCTTTCCTATCGAGGCGTTTAATGTAACGCATCAATTCTGTTTCGGTATGATAAGAGTTGAAAACCTCGTGTTGAAGGAATTCGCTCTTACGAAGGAACTGATCATTTATTGTTATTTTTTGAGCAAGATCGTCTATCATAAACACTTCCATACGTCCTGCTGCCATAGAGAATACGGCAAGCAATTCGTGAGCCTTGTACTCTGTTATTGTTTCGTCTATGCTGATACCTACTTCTCCCGCTTCGTAATAGCGCAGGTTGATGTCACGCATCTCGGCAAACTCACGAACTGTATATTGAGATATTCCGCTCGGTAAGCCTATTTTGAGTGTGTCAAAATATTGTTCGTTCAGTATTGTATATCCCAGTTCTTTCAGCTCGTCTGCAATAAGTGCTGTAGCCGAATGTATCTGAGTAGCTATGTTCTTTAAGCCTTTTGGTCCGTGATATACAGCATAGAATCCTGCCATTGTGGCCAACAGTGCTTGTGCTGTACAGATATTGGATGTCGCTTTTTCACGTTTGATATGTTGTTCACGAGTTTGCAGTGCCATGCGATAGGCCGGTTTGCCATAGGCATCTTTCGATACGCCGATGATACGTCCCGGTACATTGCGCTTAAACTCCTCCCTCGTTGCAAAGAATCCTGCCGAAGGACCTCCGTAAAACATAGGAACACCAAAACGCTGGCTGCTGCCGAATGCAATATCTGCACCCCATTCTCCGGGAGGAACAAGCAGCGTAAGTGCCATCAGGTCTGTAGCTACAGATACCTTGCAGTCGATGCTGTGTGCCTTTTCGGCGAAAGCTTTGTAATCTACAATATTCCCATTCGAGTTAGGGTATTGGATAATTGCGCCAAAAAATCCGTCTGAAAGATCGACCGTATTATAATCACCAACTACCACCTCAATGCCCTGTGGTTCCATGCGTGTGCTGATCACAGCTAAGGTTTGCGGGAATATATTTTTATCAACAAAAAGTTTATTTACATTATTCTTTATCTGGTCGCGTGTACGGAGATTAAACATCATTGTAGCAGATTCTGCTCCGGCTGTTGCTTCGTCGAGTAGCGAACAGTTAGAAAGAGGCAATCCGGTAAGATCGCTTACGGTAGTCTGGAAGTTCATCAACGCTTCGAGTCTTCCCTGCGAAATTTCTGCCTGATATGGAGTATATGAAGTGTACCATACCGGGTTTTCGAATACGTTGCGGAAGATAGGGGCAGGGCATACGGTATCGTACCATCCCATGCCGATGTACGATGCGCAAATACGATTCTTCGAGGCCATCAGAGCCATTTCCTCAGCATATTCGTGTTCGCTTAATGCTTCCGGTAGATTAAGACCGTTCTGCAATCTTATATTTGCAGGGATGGTTTGATCTATCAGTTCATCCAGCGAATTGACGCCGATTTTAGACAACATTTTTTTTTCATCTTCTGCATTGATGCCGATGTGGCGGTGTTGAAATTTTTGGGTCTCCATGGATTCTAAGTATCGTTTTATTGTAAATAAAAATTGTTTCTAGCTTCTTCTCTGATTGTGGTCAACGGCCCGTGACCCGAATATACCACTGTGTCGGGTGGTAGTTTCATCAATTTCTCTTTTATGCCGTCTATCAGTTGTTTGTGGTTGCCTCCCGCCAGGTCGGTACGTCCTACACTACCTCTGAACAGTACATCGCCTACAAATACACAATCGGCTTCCTGATTGTAGAAAACAATGCTGCCCGGCGAGTGTCCCGGTATTTGCATTACTATCAGCCTTTGATTGCCAAAGGTTACAACATCATTTTCGTTCAGATATTTTCCCACCTTGGGTATTCTCGTGTCTTCATTTGTGAAGCCAAACATTTGTAATTGGGTAGGGAGTTGCTCGAGTAAGAACTCATCACCCTTGTTGGCCATTGTTTCCAGTTTGAATTGTTCGTAAATAAAATTATTTCCGAATACGTGATCGAAGTGTAGGTGTGTATTTAGTAGATGTTTTACAACTAACTCATTGTCTAAGATGAAGTTCAGCAAAAGCTCTTTCTCATCTTGAAAAAAACAACCCGGATCAATGATAACGCACTCTTTTGTTTCATCATATGCAATATATGTATTCTCACTGATGGGGTTAAATTCAAATATTTTTACTTCCATATATATATTAGTAACTATCTGTTAAAAAAGATTCTACAATGTATAGTCATTGCTCTCGCAAAGTTACCAGTTTTTACTCAGAACTAATATTGTAGGCTTGACTTTTTATCAGTTTGATAGGAAGTTTACAAGTTGTTAACTAATTTATTATCGTCATTCCTGAAATTAGATGTTATAGCAAATGGTTTAGGTGTAAAATGTTTATATTCATTTGTTTAAACCAATTGTAGTTAAGTGCTGTCTTTTAGAGCTTATCCTTATCCCTTTTATGAAGGCACAGTATATTCTTTCGGTTTTATTTTGTATGCAACGGCAATAGTTATTGTATTAATAGTTGTTTGGTTGTATGCCCAATTTATACCTAAAAACAGAATGTTCTATAAGCATTAAATAAATTCGTAATGTGAATTTTGTTTAAAAGGAATAATTTCTTAAAATATTTTTAAGCCTCAGTAGTCTACATAAATAGAGCGCTCTTAATAAATAGATTGTAAAATGTAAAACTGAATAAATTATGAGAACAAGAGGTTTTGGAATGGGATTCTTTGGTGGAAACCCTTTCGATAAAGATGCAAGAAAAGAATTTAAAGAATCATGGTCTAAAATGACAGATAGTGAAAAGTTGGAGTTTATGAACAAGCGTATGGAAGGCTTTGATAATCACGAAGACCATTTCTCTGTTGAAGCAATAGACTCTCGTTGTGAAAAATGGATGAGTATGTCGAGCGATGAAAAACAAGCATTTGTTGACGAAAAGAAAAAAGCTTTCGAATGTCACATGCATGGTATGCACGGAATGCACGGACATTTTGGTTTTGGACAATAATCAATAATTATATCAGAGAATCGGTTGTGATGGCATCATTGCAACCGATTTTTTTTGAAGACTAACTTCGATATCGAAACAATTTCAAAGTATTTGAATCGGTAAGGTTTTAATTAAAAATACATGTAAATTTATCGGTTGTAAAGAAATATATCTATTATTAGCTTTGCTATAAAAATAGGATATGAAAAAAGATGATATATTTTATGAGGCATTGGTCGCCAAAGACCCTTCATTCGAAGGAACATTCTTTGCGGGAATAAAGACGACAGGTATATTTTGTCGTCCTACATGCACAGCCCGCAAGCCAAAAAGGGAGAATGTAGAGTTCTTCGCTTCTGCAAAAGACGCCATACTCAAAGGTTACAGAGCCTGTAAAGTTTGCCATCCGATGGAGAAAGCAGGTAGCACTCCGGAATATGTAGACCATGTATTAAGGCTTTTGGATGAAGACCCTTCTTTGAAACTCAAAGATTACGACCTGTTGAAGTTGGATATAGAGCCAAGTAAGATCCGCCGGTGGTTTCTCAAGAATCATGGTATCACTTTTCATGCCTATCAGCGTATGTACAGGATAAATACAGCATTTAAAAAATTGCAGACCGGCACATCTGTCACCGATATTGCTTTCGATTCGGGCTATGAGTCTCTCAGTGGCTTCAACGACTCGTTTAAGAAGGTGTTTGGTGTATCTCCCAAAAATAGCAAAGAAAAGCACGTCATAGACTTCACTCGTATAGAAACAGATTTGGGAACAATGGTAGCTTGTGCTACGGATAAAGGGGTTTGTTTACTCGAGTTTTCGGATCGGAAAGGATTGGAAACCGAGCTGAAGCAATTAGCCAAGTATCATAATGCTAATATTGTACAGGGGCAGAACAAATATTTCAAACATCTGAAAGAAGAATTGGACGCCTACTTTGAAGGAAGATTGAAAGAGTTTAAAGTTCCGTTGGATATATCCGGCACAGATTTCCAGAAACAAGTATGGCAAGCACTCGTTGAAATTCCCTATGGCACTACTTCGTCTTATCTCAGGCAGGCGGAAGTCCTAGGTAAGCCATCGTCGGTAAGGGCTGTGGCTAATGCAAACGGGATGAATAAAATTGCAATTATCATTCCTTGTCATCGGGTTGTGGGTTCCGACGGGTCGTTGACAGGCTATGCGGGAGGATTGTGGCGTAAACGGAAGCTTATCGATCTGGAAAAAGATAATAAACAAAAATTATCCTGAACGAAAAGGAATGTCTCTTTAGCGAGAGAGCCCTTAGTGCGCTCAGGATAATGAAATTATATAGGATTAATATGCTGCGGTAAAGCGTTGGCGGGAAAATTTGTGATTCTCAATTTCGTCAACAATAGCTACAGACAGATCCTCAACAGACAGGATAGATTCTCCGTCTTTGTCGAACACAGGTTCGTCTGTTCCCAATCGATACTTGCCTGTCCGTCCTGTTTTGGTGCCTTGGTGCATATTGATGGCAGGCGAAAACATTGTCCAATCCAATTCAGTTTCTTTTTTCAAGATATTCAGATAGTCTCTTGCTGCGGTGGCTCCCGGTTTTATTTCTTCGGGAAAACCTTCACTGTCTACAAGTTGCTTGCCGTCTATGTAGAGGCTGCCTGCTCCTCCGATTACGATATAACGTTTTACACCTGCTTCTTTTACAGCTTTCTGTATTGCTTCCGATCCTTTAATGAAATCGTCGTATATATTCGGGTTAGTCCATCCGGGATTAAATGCGCTTAGCACAAGATCGTTGCCTTTAAGAGCTTTTACCAATGCTTTCGTATTTGTAACATCCAAGGCAACTGTTTTGGGGTTTCCGTCTTTCACCGGAATTTTATCTGTAGAGCGTGCAAATGCTGTTACTTCATAACCTCTGTTTACTAACTCTGCCAACAAGTGTGAACCAACGAAGCCTGTGGCTCCTATTAATGCTATTTTCTTCATAACTTTCTTTTTTATTGATTAATTAATTTCTTTTATACTGTATGTTTTTGTGTTACAGTTTTGTTTAAATTTTTTTATTCAAATCTATTACTGAAATCAGCTAACGTTTGGTTAGCCAATCGGCTTATCATTATATCTTCGGCTTCTTTATTCAGGTCGTACAAATGCTCATTGATTTGTTTGCCAACAGGACACTTCGGGTTTGGCGATGCCAGTTCGTTGCCCAGAATGGAATGTGTGCTTACAATCTTATATACGTCCGAGATGAATATTTCATTGGCAGGTCTGGCAAGCATACACCCTCCGTTTTTACCCTCCTTACTTATAACAATATTATGTTTGCGAAGGTTTGATAGCTCTTTCCTTACCAATACAGAATTTATATTCATACTCCCCGCCAAAAAATCGGAAGAGAGCAGCTCGTCCGGAAACTTGGAGAGTAATACTAATATATGCATTGATATAACAAATCTGCGATCGTTCATTCTGTAATTATATTTATTACAGTACAAAGGTAGATAAAAATTTTATACTACAATATAAAAGTGAAGAAAAATATACTTTTTTCTTATAGGGAAGAGATGTTTCCTTTGTCGGTATGACAGGCAACGATCATTCGCGTAAGTATTGGAGAAAACGCTTAAAATATTTTAATTGCACGGGTCTCTTGCAATTCCATCTTTACTATTTTCTCATTTAGGAATGTAATTACAAAATCTTTGGTAGGTGAATTTGTTCCATCTGTATATGGATATACTACGGCGATAAACTCTTGTGTGCCTCCGATGCTTTTACTTACGGTCTTTGATACTCTGATATTCGATTTGTCGGGAAAAATATACTGGTTGAATGTGGGTTTCCATATTTTTATAAAGGGCTTAATCGCCTTTTCACTCACATTCGCACTCTTGTCAAACAGGGTTAATAAACTATCAATCTGATCTGATTCCGCAAAGCCTAAAGCTTTTCTGCCTATTTCCACTTCATTTCCCGGAGCAGAGTCAATACCTCTTGTTGTAGTCTGATTGAATTGACATCCGACAAAAAAGAGGCATAGAAAAATAACGAGTAGATTTTTCATCACCGATAAATTTAAAGTTAGTAGTAAGAGATATTTTCGTATCTCAGATCAGTACATAAACGATCTTCTTTGTCTTAAAGTACTCTTCTTCGAAGTACATCGACAAGTCGTCAGCCTCGGCTGTTTTCTTGAATGGCTTTAGCTCTCCTTCCAGATTACCTCCTTTGAGGCATATCAGTCCGTTTGGCAGAGCATTTTGCTGTTCTTTCGATACGTTTTTCCGTATGATTTTCACCAAATCGGGTAGAGGCATTACTGCGCGGCTTACTACAAAGTCGAATTGTTCTTTTACCTCTTCGGCACGACAATGGCGAAATTGAATATTTTCTAATCCGATGGCGCTCGAAACTTCTGTGGCAACCCTTATTTTTTTACCAATACTGTCTACCAACAGGAAGTTACACTTAGGAAACAATATGGCGAGCGGTACTCCCGGAAATCCGCCTCCTGTACCTACATCCATAATCTTCGAGCCGTCTTTGAACTGAATCAGTTTGGCTATTCCCAACGAGTGAAGTACATGGTGAGTATACAGATTTTCGATGTCTTTGCGTGAAATTACATTTATTTTAGAATTCCAATCCGCATACAGATCGTATAGAGCAGCAAAATGTTGTTTTTGCTTTTCTGTAATATTAGGGAAGTATTTAAGAATTATATCCATTATTTTCCTGAGAAGCTAGAAATTGGAGAATTGTCTTTTAATATCGGGTACAACTCACTGTATGTAAACGGAACTTTGATAGGCCCCAGCGATGGAGCTGAGTATTCGCCCTGATTGAATAGATAAGTTATCCCGTTATCGTCGATCGAGAAATTGTTGTTGGCTGCTATGTCTTCTATTCCCCAATATCCAAATTCGAGAAGGTCTTCGGCTGTCTTCACGTTGTTTTGTGCCACTATCTTATCGGTAAGCATTGTGTTGAGCAGCTTTTTATATTCGGGGATAAATATGTCTTTTTCTGTAATTACATTTCCTGTCTTCAGGTCTATATTCACATTTTTGTAGAATGTAGACGAATTAGCACCACCTTTAAAGTCCATCGATGATGTCTGGTAAGAAACGATGCCTCCTTTGTCGAACAGTACTTGAGAGTTTAGCGTTTTGTAGAACGAAAAATAATCTTCACTATCTTCGGAGCTTTCCCAGTCTGGGAACTGCACTTGTGCCGCTTCCTTGTAGTTTGCAATGTAATTGGTTACATATTTGTCTACCGCATTTGCCGGCGAGAGCGATTCCGAAGACTCGTCTTCGAACAAGGCATAGTTAAACTCTTTTTGTATCTTGGCGAGCATAATACTGTCTCCATATTTTGCAGGGAAGATATAATTTATTTTTATAGAACACGAAGGCTTAGTGGAGTCGTTATCCAAATGGTAAATCTTTGACACACTAATAGAATCGTACACTATATTGTTTACTGTATCCGTTTTTTTGTTTTCGCATGAAAAAAATAAAATGGAAAATATAAATAATAAACTGATATGTGTAGAGGTGAATTTCATATGAACATCATTTAGTTTCTACTGCTGTATATACTACTAACGTTAAATCTGTGCTAATAGTTTTTTATTTCTTTTCATGAAGCAAATATACGACAAAAAGGAAAAGGGATACCTTTTTTTGTTAATCTTTTATGAAGTAATTTTTCAATAGAGTGCCTCTAAGGCGTATTTATATTAACTTTTTGGTAGTATGAAGTTTCTGTCAATTAACAGCTATTTGCTCCTATTTTTATATCTTTGTGGCATCTAGGTAGTCAGTAATAATTATTGACGTATCTTGTAGGGGTAACCCTTGTGGTTACCTACTATTGGTCGGGCAGGGACAAGCCCAGCCACTACATCTAGATGAATATGGCAGTAAATTTTACAACTTAATAATTCTTATCTAAAGCAATTTATATGCAATTAATCGATGGTAAAGCCATATCGGCTCAAATGAAAAAAGAAATAGCCGAAGAGGTCGCAAAAATAAAAGCCGCAGGAGGTAAAACCCCTCATCTGGCAGCAGTATTGGTGGGGCACGACGGCGGAAGTGAAACTTATGTTGCCAGCAAAGTGCGTACATGCGAAGAGGTAGGCTTTAAGTCGTCTCTTATACGTTTCGAGGATAACGTAAGCGAAGAAGAACTTTTGGCTTGTGTAGATAAGCTGAACAAAGATGCCGACGTTGACGGGTTTATCGTTCAATTGCCATTGCCAAAACATATATCGGAACAGAAAGTAATAGAAGCGATTGACTACCGCAAGGACGTAGACGGATTTCATCCGATCAATGTAGGGCGTATGTCTATTGGTTTGCCCTGTTTTGTGTCGGCAACACCGGCGGGGATACTCGAATTGCTGAAACGATACGATATTCCTACTCAGGGTAAACACTGCGTAGTGCTTGGTCGTAGCAATATTGTAGGAAAACCGGTTGCAAACCTGATGATGCAAAAAGGTTATCCGGGCGATGCCACAGTAACCGTATGCCATAGCCGTACACCAAATATAAAAGAAGTTTGTCAAAGTGCCGATATTATTATTGCTGCATTGGGCGTTCCCGAGTTTCTGAAAGGAGACATGGTGAAAGATGGCGTTGTAGTGATCGATGTAGGTACTACCCGTGTGCCTTCTGCTGAAACTAAATCAGGATTTAAGCTGAAAGGGGATGTTGCTTTCGATGAGGTAGCCGCCAAAGCATCGTTTATCACACCTGTACCGGGTGGGGTAGGGCCTATGACAATTATTTCCCTGATGAGAAATACATTGCTGGCAGGAAAAAACGAAATATACAAGTAATATTTTTCTGAGAAGAATGATCTTATAGAGTGGAGCGATCGTTTCACTTATAAAAAAATAAAGGCTGCTTTTCACAAAGCGGCCTTTACGATTATTTATCCAATAGTAAAATCACGGACGACCTCCGTTCCCTCCTGTTGAGGTTCCGATGCTGGTAACCATCGAACTTGGTGTGAAAGTTATAGCTGTCGTTCCTTTTGAATATGTTGCCGATGAATACAGTCCGTGGAAATTGCTGCCGCCTGACACACTGCCCCCTTTGTAAATCGTATACGTTACATCCGACTTCATATCGGGAGAGCTGAATAATAATGTCATTTGGTTGTATGTTCTAGGTACTTTGTAAGTTAATATTCCCGTACCATCAGATGCCTCTATATGTATCAGATCGCCCGAAGTCCCCGTTGTTCCGTAAATAACAGATCGCTGAGTACTTACACCTGACGTAGGAGTACTGGTTGCTCCACCCGTACCTACAAGAATACCACCTGTGATTTTGAACGTATTGTTGTCGCAGTCAAAACCTTCTTCCGGTACTGTTGTACCAGAGGATATGATGGTGCCACCTGTTATAGTCATTGTTCCGTTCGAGTCTATACCATCATTTGAAGTGCTGTAACAATATATGTTTCCTCCGTTGATAGCTATGTGATTGGAGGCATTGATACAATCGTCGTAGGCTTCAATTTCGATTGTACCATTGTTGATTGTCAGAATTTTCTTGCTTTCCAATCCCTCGGCTTCTTCTTTGGTTGTTTTGATGATTATAGTACCACCGTTTACGGTAACATTGCCGTCGCTTTTTATGGCTTTAGCTGCCGTATCGTCCGAGCCGTATTTGAATAGATCTCCGGTAGTAGATACATTTATAGTTCCATCGTTAATAATGAGGTCTCCATCTACACTGATGCCTTTTCCCCCTGCGCCGGAGGCTGTTATATTTATTACACCTTTATCTATCGTGAGGGCGCCATCGCATTTTATGCCCGCCGCAGATGATATGTCTTTGTCGTCGGTATCGTAATACGCACTGCCTGTTGTTGCCAGTGTAAGCTCACCGCCTCCTATTGTCATATTGCCTCCGGCATTAAAAGCTTTTGCCGCAAGCCCCGAAGTACTGATGTTTATTGTACCCCCTGTGACGCCGATTGAACCGATGTCGCTTTTTATACCTGCCGCTTTTTGTCCTGTGGTAGTGATATTTATAGTGCCTCCACTGATGGCTATAGACGAGTCTATCGATGTATCTGTGTCTTCGTAAGAGGCTACAATGGCATCGTCGTCGCTTTTTATAGTGATATTTCCATCATAAATTTTGATGTAGCCTTCGTCGCAGTCTATACCATCGCTCGAGGCTTTGATGTTGAGTGTACCTCCATCCATTCTGAAATAATCTTTGGCATGGATTCCGTCACTTACTGCACCTGATATGGTGATGTTACCTCCTTTTATACGAATGTAGTCGTCACTGCTGATTGCGTGCTTATATCGTCCTATAACAAGTAGATTTCCATTTCCCTGAAAATTGAGCTGTCCTTCGCTGAAGAAAGCCCCTTTCATGTCTTCGTCGTTGTAGGCTGTGTAAGTGCTGCTGTCTACCAATCGGTTAGACGTTCCTCCCACTAACATTACGGTCACTTTTTTGCCTGATTGTACGTTCAGTGTAGGGCCGTCTGTGCTTATTATACTGACTCCATTGAGTCCCAACCCGAACTTGTAATCGCTATAAATTTTGAAAGAACCACTCTTTATCGTTCCCGAAAGTACATAGTTGATTTCTGTGGTTGTATTTGTAGATGTTACCACCACATTTCCGTTCGATTGGGTTATGCTTACCCCTTCATTTTCGTAAGGGTTTGTAATCGTTACAATGTTGTCGGTATAGGCAATAGTTACGGCATCCACAAAGGTTGTATCCTTTGTGTTGGTGGCGAAGTCTTCATCAATAACGATTTCTTCATCATCATCGTCATTAACAGGATCATTGTCGTTACTACACGCTATTAGAAGCATGCAACATGTTATAAAAAATAAAATAAAGATTTTTCTAGAATTCATATTATTGGTCTTATGCGAATTAAGACAATAATATTATAATCTTTACGAAGAAAATACAAGCAAGTTCGACAAACAAGGCGATTTGTTCGATGAATATTGCTAAAATGAAGGATGAAATATAGAGTTACTTTTCCGAAACCGCTTCGGATTCGGTTTTGGCTTCCGTCTCCACTTCCGTTTCCGCTTTGTCTTGCATATTCACATATACTTCGTTTTGCAATTGCTGTTGTTTCTCGTACAGTTGCAGTATGTGGTTGCGGAAATTGTTGTCACGTTGAAGCTTGTTGAAAGCTTCTTTTGCTGCCTTTTGTTGCGATTCTTTCTTCGAATAGCCTGTACCCAGTCCGGCTTGCTCGCCGAGTATCACAACGGCAGTTTTGAAAATAGGGGTGTTATTTTCGTCTACAAAGCTGTCGACGAGATCGAAGCTGACCGATATTTTTTGCTTTTGGCTCCATTCTATCAGTCGCGACTTATAGTTTGCCTCCTGTTCGGCTACTGTATCTATATTCAGGTGTTCTTTGATGAGGCGTTCGAGAACAAACTTCTTTGACACCCTATATCCCTGATCTAAATAGATAGCACCTATCAATGCCTCCAGTGCATTACCATACATGTGGGTATTGGGTGTTGTATTGCGGGCAGATGTTTTTATTAGCTTGTCGATACCCAGTTCGAGTGCTAATTTGTTTAAAGTTTCACGTTGGACGATCTTCGAACGCATATTGGTAAGGAATCCCTCCTTCTTATATTCAAACTCCTTGAATACAATATCGGCAACAATAGCATCGAGGATGGCATCGCCCAAAAACTCGAGCCGCTCGTTGTTGATCCATTTGCCGTCTTTCAACTTTATAGAAGACGATTTGTGCAAAAGGGCTTGCTCATAGAGCGTTATGTTGTACGGATAGAACCCAAATATTTTGTAAAAAGAAACATAAGGCTCCTTCCCTCTTTTAGGAAGAAGCCTTATTCCACGATATATCTTTCTAAGCACGCGACTTATTTCTTGAACTTCTTTACTATTATACAAGCATTATGTCCTCCAAAACCGAATGTGTTTGAGAGTGCTGCGTTTACAGTCCTTTTCTCAGCCTTATTAAATGTTAGGTTCAGCTTATAATCAATTTCAGTATCTTCGTCTCCTTCGGTGAAATTGATTGTTGGCGGAATTATATCATTCTGTACCGACAGTACGCAGAAGATTGCTTCCAATGCTCCCGCAGCACCTAAGAGGTGACCTGTCATGGATTTTGTAGAACTGATATTCAGGTTATAAGCATGCTCACCAAATACCTCTTTGATTGCTTTGATTTCTGATGGGTCGCCAACCGGAGTTGATGTTCCATGTACGTTTACGTAATCAAGCTCACTTGGGTTCATGTGGGCATCTTCAAGCGCATTTTTCATTACTAGTTTCGCTCCCAGTCCTTCGGGATGTGACGCTGTGAGGTGATAAGCGTCGGCAGACATTCCGCCTCCTACAACTTCAGCATATATTTTTGCTCCACGTGCAAGTGCATGCTCCAATTCTTCGAAAATAAGACATGCCGAACCTTCTCCTATTACAAACCCGTCGCGGCTCTTGCTGAACGGACGAGATGCTGTTTGAGGAGAATCGTTACGTGTAGACAAAGCTGTCATTGCATTAAAACCACCAACACCCGCTGGAGTGATTGCTGCTTCTGCTCCTCCGACTACCATTACATCTGCCTTGCCCAAACGGATTTGGTCGAATGCGATGATAGAACTATGTGTAGATGAAGCACAGGCAGAAACAGTTCCAAAGTTAGGTCCACGAAGACCGTGACGTATAGAAATCAATCCGGCTGCAATATCCGAAATCATCTTAGGGATAAAGAACGGGTTGAACTTAGGTCCCATATCTTCGTGTGTATAGTAGTATGCAACTTCTTCTTCGAAAGTCTTGATACCACCTATACCTGCCGAAAATATAACACCGATTCTGTCACAGTTTTCATTTTCAAAATCAAGTTTTGAATCTTTTATGGCTTCTTCGGACGAACCGATAGCCAGTAATGTATATCTGTCACACTTGCGGATTTCTTTTCTATCCATCAATCCAGACGGATCGAAATCTTTAACTTCGCAAGCAAACTGTGTTTTAAATTTTGACGCATCAAAATGAGTAATAGGTCCAGCCCCACTCATTCCTTTCAAAGCATTCTCCCAAGTAGTTGGGACATCGTTGCCTAACGGAGTTACCGAGCCTAGACCTGTTACTACTACTCTTTTAAATTCCATAAATGACTATTGGAAAAAAGATTATTTTGCATTTGCTTCAATGTAAGAGATAGCATCTCCCACTGTAGCGATTTTTTCAGTCTGATCATCTGGAATAGAAATACCGAATTCTTTTTCAAATTCCATGATTAATTCTACTGTGTCAAGTGAATCTGCTCCCAAGTCATTTGTAAAGCTAGCAGTATCAGTAACTTCAGACTCTTCAACACCTAACTTATCAACAATGATTGCTTTCACTTTTGATGCTACTTCTGACATAATTTTTAGTTTTGATTAATAATAAATTTTTTATTTTTAATTTTGTCGATGCAAAGTAACAGTTTTTTATCTATATGTTACAAATATTTTATGGATAAAATAGTTAAAATTGCACATATTTTTTACTTGTGTGCATAATCGCTAAAAAACACTCATGATTAAAATCGCTATTTTTGCCTCAGGTTCAGGGTCTAATGCCGAGAACATAGCAAACTACTTCGCAGAGAGTAATACTGTTTCCATTCCGCTTATAATATCAAATAAGAAAGATGCTTATGTGCACGAGCGTGCAAAGAAGCTGGGAATACAATCGGTTACCTTCTCCAAAAACGAGTTCGAAACATCTGATAATGTGATCGATTGCCTGAAAGAGAATAAAATAGACTTTATTGTTCTCGCAGGTTTCTTGCTCAAAGTCCCCGACAATATATTAGAAGCATATCCCGGTAAGATAGTGAATATCCACCCTGCGCTTTTACCCAAATTCGGCGGTAAAGGGATGTATGGCGACAATGTTCATAAGGCTGTGGTAGAAGCCGGAGAGCCAGAGTCGGGCATCACGATACATTATGTGAATGAGAATTACGATGAGGGGGCTATTATTTTTCAGGCAAAATGCCCTGTGCTAAAAAGCGATACCTATGAAGATGTCGCAAAAAAAGTGCATACACTTGAGTATACGCACTTTCCTGTTGTTATTTCCAGTGTCTTAGATCAGACCTTCTAATTCGATTGGTTTTCTGTATTGCCTTCAGGCTCGTTTACTTTCACCTCCTCGTTGTTCACCGTTCTGGCTCTTACGATAGTCCGGCGGTCGCCACTAAGTACTGAGGTGTTATCTTTTTTTGTTTTAATATTCTTATCTGCTGCACCTTGTGTCGGTTGCTGAGCAGGATTGTTCGTTTTTTGCTCTGTCGTCGTCGGTTCGGGCTGATATACAGGCGATGTTACAGTCTGTTGATTATCGTTATATTGCTCTGCCCTGTCTGCCTTTATTCTTCTTACAGAACGTTTAGGTGCTTTTTCCTCTTTTCTGTCTGTTGTTTTCGTATCCATCGTTGGCGTTATCGGTGACGGATACACGTAATTGTCGGAGCTCTTTTCGGTTGCCCACAGATTGAGCTTGCTGATTGCCTTGTCGGTAACGGTAATCCATACTTCGCCATTCGGATTGCCCGATGCTGCATTCTGTATTATAAAATCACGCTTAATTACATCGTTAGGTGATAGTCGATCTACAACTTCGGACTGTACCCTTGTACCATTGATAAAGTATAAAGGTTTGTTGCCGTACTTAACATATTCCTGAGCCAACTCGTCGGCAGATTTTTTAAGCATTTCCTGCTGGATGCTGTCCGCTATTATGCGTGCTCTCTTTTCTTTGTCGCGGCTATCTATATTTGCTCTCGATAGGCGATAAGCTAAACTTGTGTTGCCCGTTTTCAATAGAATTTGGTCTTTTTCTATTTGTCCTATCAGCCTGTCGATATCCATAAGTGCACCTTCCAGCGAGTTATAGTCTGACTTTAGGATAGCTGAAACGGAATCTGCATCCGCTCCCATTTTATTAAACAAAAATTTGTTCTGGGGATCTTTTTCGCCTCTGTTGCTAACGATCAGCGTTGTGTCTTTTGTAGTCACTATATATTTATTTCCTTTTTTCTGGGCATAAGCTAAAAAAGGAAGGAGTGATGTTATCAAAACGAGTATGATATATTTGCTTAAATTCATTTGTTTGTGTTCGCTTTTGAAATTTATATATACGTCAATATTCTTTTACTTAAGTATATAATGCGCAAATATACAAGATTTTTCGTGAATGATAATGGGTCTTACATTTTTTAGTATAAATAAGGTGGCTTTTTAATTTTTTATAAACTTCTTATGCTTGAAACACTGCCTTTATTTTCGTACTTTTGCGTAAAATAAATCAACTATTAAAATATTAATCATGGCAACACCATCATTTAAGTACCAAGAGACGTTTCCATTAGAGAAGGATACCACAGAGTATTATTTACTCTCGAAAGATCATGTTTCTACAGCTAATTTTGAAGGACAAGAGATATTGAAAGTACAACCTGAAGCTCTTACTTTACTGGCACAACATGCTTTTCACGATGTAGAATTCTTATTACGCCCCGAGCATCAAGAGCAAGTGGCAAAGATATTGTCTGATCCCGATGCCAGCGATAATGATAAATTTGTGGCGCTTACATTCCTGCGCAACTCCGAGATTTCGGCAAAAGGGGTGCTCCCTTTCTGTCAGGATACAGGAACAGCCATCATTATGGGTAAGAAAGGACAAAATGTGTGGACAGGCGGTAACGACGAAGAAGCCTTGTCGAAGGGCGTGTACAATACATTTACCGAAGACAATTTGCGCTATTCGCAAAATGCGCCTCTGGATATGTACAATGAGGTGAATACAGGAACGAACCTGCCTGCGCAAATAGACCTGTATGCCGTAAACGGAAATGAATATAAATTCCTTTTTGTAGCTAAAGGTGGTGGTTCTGCAAACAAAACATATCTTTATCAGGAAACAAAAGCATTGCTTACGCCTGAGAAACTAGAGCCGTTCTTGATCGAAAAAATGAAATCGTTGGGTACAGCAGCATGTCCTCCTTACCATATCGCATTTGTTATTGGCGGTACATCAGCCGAAACCAATCTGAAAATCGTTAAGCTGGCTTCTACTAAATATTATGATGGTCTTCCTACTTCGGGTAACGAGGGCGGACGTGCGTTCCGTGATTTGGAAATGGAAGCCAAACTATTGAAGGCTGCTCAGGAGCTTGGGCTTGGAGCGCAATTTGGCGGTAAATTCTTTGCTCACGATATCCGTGTGGTTCGTTTGCCTCGTCACGGTGCATCTTGCCCTGTGGGTATGGGTGTTTCTTGTTCGGCCGACAGAAATATAAAAGGAAAGATCAACAAAGACGGTATATGGCTCGAAAAAATGGAAGATAATCCAACAAGGCTTATTCCTGAAGAATTGCGTAATGCCGGCGAAGCAGGAGGTGTGAAAATAGACCTTAACCGTCCGATGAAAGAAATACTTGAAGAGCTGTCTAAATATCCTGTTTCTACACGTTTGTCACTCACCGGTACAATCATCGTAGGACGTGATATTGCCCATGCTAAACTTCAGGAGCGTATCGATAAGGGCGAAGGGCTTCCTCAATACATCAAAGATCATCCGATCTACTATGCAGGGCCTGCAAAAACGCCTAAAGGATATGCAAGCGGTTCGATGGGGCCAACTACAGCGGGACGTATGGACTCGTATGTAGACACATTCCAAGCTAATGGCGGCAGCATGATAATGATTGCTAAAGGTAACCGTAGCCAACAGGTAACAGACGCTTGTCACAAGCACGGCGGATTCTACCTGGGAAGTATCGGCGGTCCGGCTGCAATACTTGCTCAGAATAGCATAAAGAGCCTTGAGTGCCTCGAATATCCTGAATTGGGAATGGAAGCGATATGGAAAATAGAAGTAGAAGATTTCCCTGCATTCATCTTGGTAGACGACAAGGGTAACGACTTCTTCAAACAATTGAAACCGATTAACTGCTCTATGAGCTAATATATACTATAAGCAAGCAGTCTATGTGTATGAATAAGCGGATATCATTCATTTGATATCCGCTTATTTTTTTAGGGAAGATGCCACTTTTACATAACTTAATATCTTGTTTTAAGGGCTATCTTGTCCAATTCCTTTATTTCGTCTTGCATGGTGAAAAATACTTTTCCGCCTTTCGATACCACTTGCCATGCTATATCGCTTACAATATCATCGATTACGTCCGGCTGATTCGCCTCTTTTACCAGTTCGAAGTTCCGCTCATCTATCATTCTCACGGGCTGCGAAAACTTGTCGTATACGATCAGCATCTCGCCATTTCCATCTATTGCAGCCCGGTAGATTTCCTGTAAATCGGTAAGAACTTTATGCTTCGATATTGCTTCTTTCATTTCTACAATGGCTTCCGACCTGTGTTCATGCATATACTGTTTCATTATCTCCCAGCCGGGTTTGACTACATCGTGCGGCTTCGAGTTGTTGTAGTCTATCGATGTATATCCTATATAGATATCGGGCTTATCAGCTACTTGCATCAGTTTGCTGAAATTGTCTTCGGTAGAAACAACGACACACGCCAGCTCGTTTTCCTGATTCACTTTCACCACTGCTTTATCAACCTGATTGAAGAATTCGCGGATGAGGTCGTCTACACGTTTAGCATTGCTTCTCTCTGCTCTGTTGGGTATGTAATACGGCGATCCTTCAAACGGAAATCCATCGCTCTTTACTTCTTCTTCAATTCCGTCTCCTAATGCTTTATATAGCTGTACCCCTCCTTGCGATAATACAAGTATCAGGTACTCTTTGCTGCGGTTGTACGCTTTTATCAACGGGCGCAGATTGAACGTGCTGCGAATGTTTAGCCTATTTTCGGGTACAGTCCACGACGTTCTGATGATTTCCTCCGTATCGTTCGATAAGAATACATGAAGGCTATCGAGATTGTTGTTCTCGTTCACTCTATTTTCTACAGTCGCTATCTTCTCCAGAAGGGGAGCTACTGTTCTTTTTCCATATTCGGCAACTATTTGCTTTTCTGCTTGCGAAAGCAGGTTTTTCAACAATATTTTATCTTTATCGCTGGCAGGGCGTGTTCTGTGTGTATTAAGAGAGATACTAACACAAGGCCCTGCTGTTACAGTTGCCAGTTTTTTTATCTTTTCTTTTAATGCCATAATATATTTATTTTTTAATCACGCTAGTAATATACGAAAAAAAGCCGTTTTTTCCAATCTGTGCGATTGAGAACCCCTCTGAAATAGCTTCTTTTTCATAAGATTATGTTTTTTTAATCTCTTTTTCTGTCGATGGATAGAGAAAGATCTCTTTCTTAAACCAGTTTAAGATTCTAGTCTATCGGAATGGCTAATTTTGTATTACTAATTCAAAAAAGATATCGAAAATGGAAAATAAAAGATTGAATATGTACAAAGCAGCTCCCGAGCTATACAAAGCAATGATGTCTCTGGAAAATGCTTTACAACAAACATCTCTGACTCCTATCGAAAAGGAGTTGATTAAAATAAGAGCTTCGCAAATCAATGGTTGTGCTTTTTGCCTGAACATGCATACCCGTGATGCTCGTAAAATCGGGGAAACCGAACAACGTATCTATTTGTTGAACGCATGGCATGAAGCAGGCAACTTATATTCTGAAAGCGAGAAGGCAATACTTCGCCTGACAGAAGAGGTTACCCTTATCAGCAAAGGCGGTGTTTCTGCTGAAACATATCAACAAGCAGAAAAGATATTGGGAGGGTCTAAACTCGCTGAGGTAATAATGGCTGCGGTGTTTATCAATGGCTGGAACAGGATTGCCATATCCACAGAACTGCCGATAGACTAATCGCCTAAACAAACAATAGGGATAATCAGTAAAGATTATCCCTATTTTATATACAAACTTTAATATTTTACATCAAACTGTTATGCAGTCTTTATCGGAATCCTCATCCGATAGAATGAGCGCCAAACAAATACCAAGCCCAGAATTAAGAATGGTATAGCGATAAATATAGAATAATCGCTGTCAGGGTTGGAGCGCATTTCTATACAGATTTCTGTTGCCAACAGACCAAATAGGGTAGAGAACTTGATGATAGGGTTCAACGATACGGACGAGGTATCTTTAAATGGGTCGCCTACTGTGTCTCCTATTACTGCCGCTTCGTGCAGAGGGGTATTCTTTTCTTTCAGGTCTACTTCTACTACTTTCTTGGCATTATCCCAGCTACCTCCCGCATTTGCCATGTAGATGGCTTGGAACAATCCGAATACGGCGATAGACACAAGGTAAGCCACAAAGAAGTTAGGGTCGAGGAATGCAAACGCCAATGTAAGCGAAATAAGGGCGATAAATATGTTCCACATCCCTTTTTGTGCATATTGGGTACAAATCTTCACCACGGCGATAGAGTCCTTTATATCGGCTTCTTTTTTTGTAATGTCGAATGTGCGTTTGATGAACTCTACAGCACGGTAAGCTCCTGTGGTAACGGCTTGCATAGAAGCACCGCTAAACCAGAAGATAACAGCTCCACCACAGATCAGCCCGAGAAGTACCGGCGCATCGGTTAGGGACAGTTTCAGCAGTCCTACTTTTTCGAGCAGTAGAATAATGGAGAATATCATCGTTGTAGCACCGACTACGGCTGTTCCGATCAGTACGGGTTTTGCTGTAGCCTTAAAGGTGTTACCTGCCGAGTCATTTGCTTCGAGAAAATGTTTTCCGTTTTCGAAATTAGGCGTAAAACCATATTCATTTTTTATCTCCTCAGATATATTCGGAATGCTTTCTATTTGTGACAATTCGAATACCGATTGGGCATTGTCTGTTACAGGGCCATAGCTGTCTACGGCAATGGTTACAGGGCCCATGCATAAGAATCCGAATGCAACCAACCCGAATGCGAAGATAGAGGCGTGAGGGCCTAATATGGCATCCAATCCCATCTGTGCGGTAAAGAATGCACCTGTCATCAGAGCTGCGATGAGCAATCCAGTCCAGAATGCTCCGAAATAACCGGCTACAATACCCGATAGAATATTCAGCGACGGGCCTCCTTCGCGAGAAGCGGTTACAATTTCTTTTACATGTTTTGATTTGGAACTGGTAAAGAATTTCGTAAACTCAGGAATCAATACCGCAGCAAGTGTACCGCAGCTGATAATAATTGCCAATTTCCACCAAAGGCTGCCATTTGCCGGGTTGCCTGTGATTTCTACCATATCGCCTAGCAATAGGTGGCTCATAAAGAAGCTCGCCGAGATACAAAGAACAGCAGCGATAATGATGAGGCGCATTAAAGGAGATTCGAAGTCGAATTCCTTTTTATTTCCGTATAGTCTTTTCGATATAGCCTGATTGATAAAGAATGCACAGCCTGACAAGAAGTCCATCAAGAAACGCATTCCGAATATCCATACTATCAGTTTAGCCTGAATATGCGGATCTTCTACGGCTAATGTGATAAATGCAATCAGAGCAACCCCTGTTACACCGTATGTTTCGAATCCGTCGGCTGTAGGGCCTACACTGTCACCGGCATTGTCGCCCGTACAGTCGGCTATCACACCCGGATTACGAGGATCGTCTTCTTTTACCTTGAAAACAACCTTCATCAAGTCGGAACCGATGTCGGCAATCTTAGTAAAGATACCTCCGGCAATACGCAAGGCACTTGCTGCAAGCGATTCGCCAATAGCAAATCCCAAGAAACAGATACCTACTATTTCGCGAGGCACAAAAAGAAGAATAATAACCATAAGTACCAACTCAAGAGAGATGAGGAACAGACCGACGCTCATGCCGGCCTTCAACGGTATATTAACGACATCCAACGGACGTCCCTTTAACGAAGCAAATGCGGTGCGTGCATTGGCATAGGTATTTACGCGAATACCAAACCATGCTACAGTATAAGACCCTGCCATACCCACAACGGAGAATAACAAGACTTGAATAACAACTCCGAAAGACTGCCCGATCAATCCGAAGAAGTAGATGCATAGCACAAGGGCAATCAATGCAAACAACATCAGAAGGAATTTACCTTGCTGGATCAGATATGTCCGGCAAGTGGCGTAAATAGTAGCAGCAACTTTGAGCATAGAGTCGTGAGCAGGTAATCTCTTGACCTGACGGAACAAGAGAAGACTGAAACATAATGTTCCAGCAATGATCAGTGCACCATAAAATAAAAAATCCCATGAAGTAATCGCAGTTCCAAAGATGTGGAAGGTGCCCTCATGGAGATCAGGAATCGCCAGGTCGGCTTCGCTTGCAAACGTAGATAGGTTAACACCAAGAAGCAGACCAATCAGTAGACCAACATTTTTTAGTTTTTTCATGATAAAAAATTGTATTTAGATAGACAATAACAAACATACTCTCTCCCTAAAATACCAACTGAAAATATGTTTGTTTATCAGTTTCCGCTCCGAACTAAAAATTGTTTTGAATTTACAAAATTTAATCCTTTTACTATCTATTTTTTCTTGATTTTCTTACCGTTAAAAAAACGTTTTAAGTAAAAATAACAATGCAGGAGTTAAATTAACATTTAGCTCGTTTTTATGTTTGTTTTATGGTGTTTTTTATATGTTAAACAACATATTTTGCTTAGTAATAAGCTAATTACCTTGATGAGGTGATGGATACCTTCAAAAATTATTGTTGCTTGAGATTGTTTCGATTTAACAAATTACAGTTGTAAGAAGTAAGGATTTCTTGCGATAAACGGATGAGATGCTTCGTCTCTCCGTTTGACAAAATCTTATATTAGTTTAAATTGATCTGCGTCTTGTAAGGCAGGAAATTTACTTCTAAACCTGATTAAATCTTGCATGTCGATTGTTCCGCTTACAATACCTTCTTCTGTTCCGGCTTCGGCGATGGTTTTTCCCATAAAGTCATAAAGGGCTGTTCCTCCGCTATATTGTACATAAGGGTCGCTTCCTGTGCGGTTTACGGCTGCTACATAACAAAGGTTTTCTATGGCACGAGCCCGCACTAGGGTATTCCATGCATCCAAACGTACGGTAGGCCAGTTGGCTACATATATTATCATATCATAGTCACCCCTATTGCGCGAATAAACAGGAAAGCGCACATCATAACATATCTGCAACAGAATGCGGAAACCGAGGTATTCTACAACGACTCTTTCTTCTCCGGCGGTGTATTCTTTATGTTCTCCCGCAAAGGTAAACAGATGTCGTTTGTTGTATATCACATAGCTTCCGTCGGGTTTGACGAAATAAAGACGGTTGTAGTATTTTCCATTCTCTTCGGTGGCTACACTTCCTGCAAAAGCCATATTTCGGCGTAAGGCAATGGATTGCATCCACAGCAGTGTGTCTGTATCAGCCTTTTCGGCAGCACCTTTGGGCGATGTGCAAAAACCGGTGGTGAACATTTCGGGTAAAACGACAAGGTCTGTAGAATCTGATAACGAATCTATCAAATTCTCGACATGATCTCTGTTGGCTTCAGGCTTCTGCCATACGATGTCGGTTTGCAGCAATTTAATGTTCATGTATATCAGATATTTATTTGATGATATTAGCTTCGAAGTTAAAGATTTTCTATAAAAGAAAAAAGTTACATTTTGTAAAAGTCTATTTTAATTTCAGGCAGAAATGAATTTTGCTTTTGCTTCGTATCATCTGTAACGATTTTTTGTAGATTTGTATATTGTTAAAACGAATGAAATCAATACCGGCATATAATTTTCATAAAACAAAATACGGAGAAGAACTCCTTATCGATGTTGTCAGGCTTGCGGATATACAGAAGTATATACAAAAAGACCCTGTACACACATTATCTTATTATGACATTACTTTTATAGAGAGTGATAATGTGGCGTTTGGTCTCAACAATAGCAAATACACGTTGGATAGTGGCGATGTCGTTTTCTCAAAGCCGGGAGATGTGCGTGCATGGATAAAAAGCGAAAATACGCCGGATGGCTATGCACTAATCTTTGAAGGTGAATTTCTACTTTCTTTTTTCAACGACCCGCTCTTTTTGCAAAGCCTTTCTTATTTCGGAACACAAAGAAAGATTCATAAGATAAGTATTGCTGCTATAAAGGAACGGATAGCATATCTGGTTGGTAATATAACAGCCGAAATACAAGATTATCTGTCGAAAGACAAACATATATTAAGGGCATTGCTTTATGAAATACTCATGCTCCTCGACCGTGAATATAAAAAGCAAAATGAAGGTGAAAGCGAAATGCAAGTAACTCCGAGCAGACATGTCGACTCTTTTGTAGAAGCGGTAGATAAAGATTTCAGGGAGTTTCACGACACAGCGTATTATGCCGGCAAGCTGTGTATAACACCCAATTATCTGAACGCAATCGTAAAAAAGGCGATGGGTGTAAATGCAAAGCTTTATATTCAGAATAAGATACTTGCGGAAGCAAAAAAGAAGCTGGCCTATTCCAGTTTGTCTGTATCTGAAATAGCCGAGCATCTTAATTTTGAGACTTCTTCTTATTTTATTCGCTTTTTTAGAAAATATACCCACTCTACACCGCTGCAATATCGCAATAGTGAAAAACGTTGAAAAGTGCTATTTTCTCCGTAGTTTATATCCTGATAAATAGATAAACGATCTCTATTTTTGCCTAATAAATATCTCTTTTATTAAAATGAGTCGGGATTCTTTCTTACACTCAGAATGACAGAGAAGCGAAATGATAAAGTATACATAATCTAATAATAAAAAACATGGATAAAGAAATCATCAAGAACAAGATCATCGAAATGGAAGTTGCAGCATTGGAGTTGTGGAACAAAGGAAACCCTGACGGTTACCTGGCTATTTACTCTCCTGACTTTACTTATTTTGATCCGTATCAAAAAAAAAGGCTTGACGGCTTTGAGAGAATAAAAGAGTTGTATGAGAGTATGAGAAATAATTTTCAGGTAGAGCGTTACGAAATGATAGACCCCGTGGTACAAGTATATCCGCAAACGGCTGTACTGACATATAATCTGATTTCTTATTCCGGCGAAGAACTTTACCGATGGAATTGTACCGAAGTGTATCAATTGAACGACAAGGCTGAGTGGAAAATAATCCATAACCACTGGTCGTTGATAAAACCGTTGGGGTAATAATATTTCTAGTCCTCCTGAGTGTAGCGATAATCATTGAGATTCTTCGCTTCGCTCAGGAAGACAAAGAAGATAGTTTACATTTATTTTTTTAGTAAGAGTTTTTCCAGCATTGCACTTATCTCCTTATCATTTTCCTCACTCGTTCCTTTCCATTTTCCTATTATTATTCCATTCTGGTCGATAAGTAAATAGGTTGGAAAAGAGTCAATATGATATTTGTTTTTTACATCTTCTTTATTTGTATTCCCTTTTGCTGATTCTTCGAGATTTTGTACATCTAATATTTGAGGCCAGTCTTTCAAATTATGCTTTTCTACTGCATCTAGATAGGGCTCTTTTTTTGATTCTGATGCTATACCAATGATGGTAAGGCCTTTTTTATTGTATTTTTTGTGTATCTCTTTCAGAAACGGAATACCTTGCAGGCAAGGCCTGCACCAGCTACCCCAAAAATCGAGTAGCACATAAGATTTTCCTCTATAATCGGACAATCTTACCGTATCCCCACTAATAAGACTATAAGTAGAAAAGTCTACGGCTTTTTGCCCAATATTTGTTGTTTCTTTCAGAGCTTTTTCATCATCAATATCTTGTATCTGTTTCAGGGCGAGGAGTCCGAGTTGCGATTTTTTTACCTTGGCAGAGAGTTCATTATACAATAGTTTTGCACTGTCCGTAGGAGAATCATAGACTTCGGCTCGCTTTATAATGTAAAGCAGTTGTCCCGCCGCTATAAACGAATTAGGATGATTTTTTATATATTCTATATTTATCTTCTCTAATTTATTATTGAGAAGCAGTCTGATTGGATCTAGTTTCTCTCTCTCTTCTTGAAATACTTTGAAATTCTCTTCATTTGGGTTCTTCTCAAGCTGTCGCACCAATGGTTCAATCTTGTCATAGACTAAAACTCTGAGGCTGTCTTCCAAACTAGCTATTTGCTGTTTCAAAGGTTGGTATTCTTTTTCCGAATCGGTTCCTGTCAGCTTATAGTCGAATAAGTTTTTGGCAGATAGGGATAATTCCATCTGTTTGGGTTCTATGTATATAGATATGGCATGAAATGTATTAAATATAAGATCGGCTTTAGTCAAATCATTTATATGCAAATCGAATGAAAACTTTCCGTCAATAATAGAACAGGTATCTTCGATATGCCTCCATTTGTCATTCTCAAGAGTCCAGTATGAAATGGTAACAATATCGGAGATTGGATTGTCAATTTTGCCTACCAGAGTAGCTTCTTGCTTAGAAGAGGTGCAGGCGGAAAAAAATAGTCCGCAAAAAAAGATAAGGTATAAGAGTTTTCTCATGATAATAAATAATTAAAGCCTTACATAGCTCTAAATGTAAGGCTTTATTTGAAAATAAATAAATATTTCTTTTTTTATCTATTATGTATCTCTACTTTTTGAGTAGGGGCTTTTTCTGCATTACGTTTTTCTACCGAGCTGATAAAGTTGTCGGCAAGATGCGCAAACGCCATTCCCGTGATCGTATTTTCGTTCAATGCTACAGGCACACCCTTGTCACCACCTTCGCAAATGCTTTGTACGATAGGTATTTGTCCTAGTAATGGTACATTCATTTCTTCTGCCAGATTTTTTGCACCTTCTTTGCCGAAGATGAAATACTTGTTTTCAGGCAGTTCGGCAGGAGTAAACCATGCCATGTTCTCTACCAGCCCGAGGATAGGCACATCTACCTTTTCGTTGGTAAACATATTGATTCCCTTGCGGGCGTCGGCAAGCGCTACCTGCTGAGGGGTGCTGACTACTACCGCTCCGGTTATTGCAAGCGTTTGCACCAGTGTGAGGTGAATGTCGCTTGTTCCGGGTGGGAAGTCGATAAGGAAATAATCGAGTTCGCCCCAGTTGCCGTCGTTTATCAGTTGCTTCAAGGCATTTCCTGCCATTGCTCCACGCCATACCACAGCGTCGTCTCTGTTGACAAAGAAACCTATCGAAAGCATTTTCACACCATACTTTTCTATCGGAACGATGTATTCTTTTCCGTCAATCGGTTCAAGAAACGGTCGTGCTTCTTCTTCGTCAAACATTTTGGGTAACGAAGGTCCGAAGATATCGGCATCGAGCAAGCCCACCTTATAGCCTTTATTAGCAAGGGCAACCGCCAGATTTACTGATACGGTACTTTTGCCTACACCGCCTTTCCCGGACGATATGGCAATTATATTTTTTACCTGAGGCAGAGCTTTCACCGGTTTGGGTGCTTCTACCTGTTGGGTTTTTACTTCAATATTTCCTTTTATGTCGACATTGGGGTCAACGTAAGTCAGGATAGCTGTTTCGGCAGCTTTCACTATCGATTTGATAAACGGGTCGTTCGCTTTTTCGAAAAGTAGAGAAAAGCTTACTTTCATTCCGTCGATGTGGATATCGTCAGACACAAATCCCATTTCTACGATATCCTTCCCTGTGCCGGGATAACGCACATTGCGCAGTGCGTCGATAATTAATTTAGGATATATATTAGCCATTTTTAGTTGATTGATTTAATATATTACTTCGCCCAAAGCTGCGATAGTCGTCTTTTTCGATCTCTATGTCGGGTTCTATCCAGTGGTCGCGATGTTGACATTCAAATTTTATATACTTGATATTTAAACCCCTTGCCAGCCATTGTTGTTCATAGTAGGTTTGTATTTTAAGTATATCGTCCACAAGCTGAGAGTGATACAGATCGTCCGTTTCGAACAGTACAGGCAAAGCGTTTACTTTCACCATCTCGCTGGTGTAGGTGTACATAAAGTTGCTGTCTGTTTTGAGGTGTACAATACCCTTGTCGGACAAAATCTCACGGTACAGCTTCATAAAGCGGGTAGAGGTCATCCGCTTGTTTACCTTGCTCATTTGTGGGTCGGGGAAGGTGATCCATATTTCCGATACTTCGCCCGCTGCAAAGAAGCGCGTTATCAGTTCGATGTGCGTGCGCAAGAATGCTACATTCTGCATACCGGCTTCGAGAGACTGCTTTGCACCTGTCCACATGCGTGCGCCTTTTATATCTACTCCTATGAAATTCTTATTTGGATACAGCTTTGCAAGCCCTACGGTGTATTCGCCTTTGCCGCAGCCCAGTTCGAGTACTATCGGGTTGTCATTTTTGAAGAAAAGCGAGTTCCACTTCCCTTTCATCTCAAATCCTTTTTCCTGCAAAACGGCAAACGGATATTGGAATACGTGCGGGTATTCCTCCATGTTGGCAAATTTGGCAAGCTTATTTTTTCCCATTGATTATTAATTAATAATTGGTTAATGTGCCGATGTGCCAATGGTATAAGAAATCAAAATTGACAATAGGCATATTTTAACATTGGCATATCAAAACTGTTGCATGTCGCACAGTTTACGGTAGTAGCCATTCTTTTCGAACAGCTCGTCGTGATGTCCACGTTCTACAATTTCGCCTTCGTGCATCACACATATTTCGTCCGCATTCTTTATTGTAGAAAGGCGGTGAGCGATAACCAGCGTGGTGCGGTTCTTCATCAGGTTGTCGAGAGCATCCTGTACCAGACGTTCCGATTCGGTATCGAGTGCCGATGTGGCTTCGTCGAGAATCAGTATCTGAGGATTCTTTAGGATGGCACGGGCAATGCTGATGCGTTGGCGTTGACCGCCCGACAGTTTGCTGCCGCGGTCGCCTATATTTGTGTTGTATCCATCTTCGGTGGCAATGATAAAGTCGTGGGCATTGGCTATCTTGGCAGCCTCTACCACTCTTTCCATTGTGGCATCATCTACGCCAAACGCAATGTTGTTGTAGAATGTATCGTTGAAAAGGATTGCTTCCTGATTTACATTACCCATCAGCGAGCGAAGGTCGTGTATATCGGCATCCTTGATGTTTACATCGTCGATATAGATGCCTCCCTTGTTTACGTCATAAAAACGGGGTAGGAGGTCTGCCATCGTCGATTTGCCCGAGCCCGATTGTCCCACAAGGGCTACTGTTTTCCCTTTAGGTATGGTGAGGCTTACATTCTTGATAACCCAATGGCTGGTTTCGTATTTGAATTCTACATTTCTGTAGGTGATCGATTCCTTTAGCGATACTGGTTTCGGATTAGCCGGATTTTTAATGTTATTCTCTGCTTTCAGTATCTTGTCGATACGCTCAACCGAAGCCATCCCTTTTTGTATGGCATAAACCGATTTGGACAGGTCTTTGGCCGGATTGATGATCAGATAAAATATAGTCAGGTAATAAATAAACTTCGATGCATCCATCGATCCCGATCCGTCTAATATAAGTGTTCCTCCAAACCAGAGTACACAAACCACTGCAATCGTTCCCAAGAATTCGCTCATGGGGTGTGCCATCTGTTGGCGGCGAGCGATCTTGTTCGACATGTTTCTGAAAATATTGTTAGACGAGTCGAAACGGGTTTTCATTTTCGGCTCGGCATTGAATGCTTTGATGATACGCAATCCGCCCAATGTTTCTTCTATCTGCGAAACAAGGCTTCCCCATTGGTTTTGTGCTGTCACCGACCTGCGTTTGAGGCTTTTGCCTACCTTGCCCATAATGTATCCGGCTATAGGTAATAGTATCAATACGAAGATGGTAAGTTCCCAACTGATAAAAAGCATTGTACCCAGATATACGAGTATCATGATCGGGTTTTTGGTAACCATATCGAGCGAACTCATCACCGAGTTTTCCACCTCGTTTACATCCCCTGTCATACGTGCAATAATATCGCCTTTGCGTTCTCCCGAGAAGAAGCCGAGAGGCAGCGATAGTATTTTGTCGTTTATCTGTTTGCGGATATCCCGTACCACGCCTGTGCGTACATCTACAATATAGTGAGCACTGAGGTAGGTGGCGCCGGTTTTGAATAAGGTCATTACCACAAGGATTAGTCCCAAGCCAAGCAATACTGCTCCGCCCGAGTGTGTGGCCATCATATCCGAAAGGTATGCGTAGAAGTTGTTTTCAAGAACCTTATAATTGAGCATCGTGCTGATGCTTGAGGTATCCACAGGCATGTATTCGTATACCTTTTCGTCTACCTTAAACAATATACGGAGTATAGGTACTATCAGCGCAAAAGAAAATACATTGAGGATAGCACTCAGTATGTTGAATACAAGATTTAGTACTACTTGCCTTTTGTATGGAGGTACAAACCTCCTTATCAGTGTTATAAAGTCTTTCATCAGAAAGTTTTTGGGTGAAAAAATGTCGGGGTTTACGTCCCGGCGAAAAACGGCTGCAAGTTAGCCATAATTCTTTATTTATAGAATAGCTTTCAGGTATTTTAGATAATTGGCATATATGTTGTTTTAATGGAAATGTTTTGTGATATTTGGCACTTAATTGGGTGAAGCAAGGCAAATATAGAGTATGGTAATGATATACGGTACGCAGCAGTTGTGCCGACTCTTTTTATTGTGAGATTTTGTGTTAATATTTCCGTTGTGAAAGATTTACAAAAAAATGTAATCTTACAGTTGATATTTTAAGAGTCTGTTTGAATTTTGCTCGTTCCAATTTTTAGAACTGTTTTCAGGATGATTTATTCTTTTGGGAAACGATAATAGCGGGCTATTGGAGTTAAACAAAAGGATAAAGCGGACAAAAAGAGACTAAAAATGAACGAAGAAAATCGGCGAAATATTCATAGAAAAATATTCGTGGAAAATTTAAACAGGTTCTAAATAGTTCCTACTTTTGTATTGTCTAAATGATGTATGAATGGTTAACCCTGTAAATCCAAAGTTTAATAGTTTTTTCACGAAATACTATAACCGCTTTGTTCGTTTTGCTAATTCGTATGTACGTAGTATGGATGTTGCAGAAGACCTCACCACAGAGGCCTTCATGATTTATTGGGACAATAAGGATAGCCTGAGTGCAGATTCTAATATAGAGGCATATATATTGACGATAATAAAAAACAAATGCCTCAACTACCTCAAACAAACAGAACGCAGAAGCCAGATACTTACCGATATGGGTAGCTACGCCCAGTGGGAGCTCGATGTGCGTATCAGTTCGTTGGAAGCATGCGACCCCGAAGAGATATTCTCCGAAGAGATACAGCAGATTGTGAGAGATACACTGGCCAAACTACCACAGCGAACAATCGATATATTTGTTGAGAGCCGTTACAAAGAAAAATCGCATAAAGAAATAGCCGAAATGTTTGGCATTACTACCAAAGGTGTTGAATTCCATATCTCAAAAGCCCTGAGCTTACTTCGGCTAAACCTGAAAGATTACCTTTCGGCGTGGATTGCGCTTTTCTTTATTCTGAATAAGTAGCTCTTGTTTATAACCGAATTTTATTTTTAATATTTGTTAACAATATTTTGACTAGGGATGTACTGCCTTCGGTTGTTATTCTTATACACGACATTCTTATAGAAAAAATATAAATAGTCGCAAAAAGTAAATGGATTCAGAATTGTTATTTAGGTTTTTTGAAGGTTTAACTACTGATAGTGAAGATCAAACAATAAAAGAATGGTTTGATGCATCGCCTCAGAATCAGGAGCAGTTTTATCAGGAGAGAAAACTTTTTGATGCCTTGATCCTGCATCACGATCAAAGCAGCATCACTGCCGATAGTAGCATATTGGTAGAAGAACCGTCGACAGACCGTAAACGAATACTGTTCGGTACATTTATGAAAGTGGCGGCTGTTATTGCTATCTTGCTTATGAGCGGATTGCTGTATATGCAAATAAAAAACAGTAATGAAGACTATGGAATGCAGTCTATCAGTGTTCCTGCCGGGCAATATGTAAACCTTTCTTTGCCCGATGGTACACAAGTATGGCTCAATGCCCGTACCAAAATAGAATATCCGGTATCTTTCAATAAAAAACAACGTATCGTGAAGCTCGACGGGCAAGCCTATTTTGAGGTGGTGCACAACGAGGATAAACCTTTTATAGTAGAAACATCGAAAGGAAACGTGAGCGTACTGGGAACCAAGTTTGATGTGATGGCGTATTCGGGTGAAGACGATTTTGTGGCCACACTGATGGATGGTAAGGTAAAAGTAGATCTTACGTCCGACCCTAGCCAGTCGTTGATCCTCAGCCCCAACACCAGAGCAGTTTTGAGAGATGGCAAACTCGAGGTTTCGGGTATCGAAGACTATGATGCCTACCGATGGAAAGAGGGCTTGATCAGCTTCAACAACGCGTCTTTTGGCAGCATTATGCGCGACTTTGAAAAAATATACGGACTAAAAATCAATATAGAGAATACGCATGTAGGCAAATATTCGTACACCGGTAAGTTCCGTTTTGTAGACGGTATCGACTATGCGTTACGGGTTTTGCAAAGAGATATAAAATTTGAATACCAAAGGGATCCTGAGACCCATATCATTAATATCAAGTAAAAATACAATCACTCTAAAATGTAAGCCAATGAAAAATACCTGATCGTAACAAAAAGTGCCAAAAAATGCTGCAACATTTTTTGGCACGTGAAACCAATACAGTTTTAATAAAAAAGAGTATCAATCTCATTAACAAAACAAATCTATGAAAAATAATGATTTGAAGGATGTTTTTTATTTAAAATATCCGGAATTAAAACAATTGACAAAAATCATGAGGGTTTTTATTTTATGTCTATTATGCAGCATCCAATTTCTATTTGCTGAAAACTCTTACTCTCAGAGTGCAAGAGTGACAATGAACCTGAAAAATGTTAAGTTAGCCAAAGTCTTAAACGAAATCGAAAGCCAAACCAGCTATTTGTTTATTTATAACAACAAGGTTGGTGTAGATCAGACAACGACTGTGAACGTAAAAGACAAGCCCACTGCGGAGGTGCTTGATCATGTGTTGAAGAATACAAATATCAGCTATAGCATGGAAGGTGCGCATATTATCCTTTCGGCGAATGCAAATACCAAAGAAACCGGTGCAACTCAGCAAGACAGGTTGGTAACAGGTACTATAAAGGATAAGAATGGCGAACCGCTTATCGGGGTTAGTGTTGCCATAAAAGGTACTTCTACCGGTACAATGACCGACATTGACGGTAATTTCTCGATAAAAGTTCCTGCAGGAAAAACGTTGGAAGTAACTTATATTGGTTATGTTTCGCAAACGCTGAATGTAGGAAATCAAACTTCGTTCGACGTAGTATTGAAAGAAAGCGACGTGAACCTTGACGAAGTGGTGGTAACTGCTTTGGGTATCAAGAGAGCACAAAAAGCATTGAGCTACAATGTACAGGAAATAAAAGGCGATCAGCTTACAGGTGTAAAAGATGTAAATCTGATGAACTCCCTGTCGGGTAAAGTTGCCGGTGTAAACATCAATGCATCTGCTGCCGGTATCGGTGGAGCTACACGTGTGGTAATGCGTGGTTCTAAATCTATAACAAAGGATAACAACGCATTGTACGTGATAGACGGTGTGCCTATCTTCAACGCTAACAAGGGCGGATTGAATCAGAACAATGAGTATGCCGATCAGCCTCGTGGAGAGGGAATCTCAGACCTCAACCCTGATGATATCGAAAGCATGTCGGTGCTTACAGGTCCTGCCGCTGCTGCCCTTTACGGGTCTAACGCTGCAAATGGTGCGATTGTGATCACAACCAAAAAAGGAGCAACAGGTAAACCAAAAGTTACGATATCAAACCAGACTACATTCTCTCGTCCGTTTGTGATGCCTGATTTCCAAAACAAATATGGAAACAAAACAGGTGAGTATAAGAGCTGGGGCGATGTGCAAAACAAATACGCTTACAATCCGTCAGACTTTTTCGATACAGGTGCTACTTCCCAAACATCGGCTACACTGTCGGTAGGTACAGACAAGAATCAGACATTTATGTCGTTGGGTTCTACTAAAGCCAATGGTATAATACCTGAAAACGATTATATGAAATACAATGCAACGTTGAGGAATACAACTAAATTCTTGAACGATAAAATGATCCTCGATTTTGGCTTTAGCTATATCAAGCAAAAAGACCAGAATATGATGGCTCAGGGACAATATTATAATCCGCTTACTGCAATATATACGTATCCGAGAGGTGAAGACTTCAGCTATGCTAAAAACTATGAATTATATAGCGATGCATTGGGATACAACGTACAACAGTGGAAGTTTGGAGACCAAGGCTTAGGGATGCAAAATCCGTATTGGATTATCAACCGCAACAGAATGGTAAACAAACGTGACCGTTATATGATGAACGTGAACCTGCAATACAATATCTTCGACTGGATGAATGTAATGGGACGTGCACGTCTCGACAATTCGCAGAATAACTTCACTCAGAAGAATTATGCTTCTACTCACCAATTGTTTGCATCCGAAACAGGACGTTTCAAGTCTACAAAAGAAGACTACAAGCAAGCGTATGCCGACTTGTTATTGAACATCAACAAGTACTTCGGCAGCTACTCTTTGTCTGCCAATATCGGTACAAGTATCTCTGATATGCGTTCCGACGAAAGCGGCGTAGATGGTGCATCGTTGATGATCCCTAACTTCTTTGCGATAACAAATATCGACAAAAATGCTCCTAAAACCAGATTGATACAAGATGGCTGGCACGAACAAACTCAGTCGGTATTCGCCAATGTGGAACTAGGCTGGAAGAGTATGTTATACCTTACATTGACAGGTCGTAACGACTGGGCTTCTGCTCTTGCAAATACAAGCAACAGTTCATTCTTCTATCCATCAGTAGGGGTTTCGGGTGTGGTATCCGAAATGGTGAAATTGCCAAGCTTTATTTCGTATATGAAAGTACGTGGGTCTTACTCTTCGGTAGGTTCGGCTATTCCTCGCAACCTGTCTATCCCGACATACGAATATGACGAGCAGGGCGGTTTCTGGAAAACCAACACATATATGCCGATTACAGACCTTAAACCTGAAAGAACAGGATCGTGGGAAGCCGGATTGAGCTCTAAATTCTGGGGTAACAGATTAAGCTTCGACATGACATGGTACAAGTCTAACACCAAAAATCAGACGCTTAAAGTACCGGTATCACCTACTACAGGATACACATCGATGTATATACAAACAGGTAATGTAGAAAACCAAGGTGTGGAAATCACATTGGGAGCCGACAACAAATGGGGTAACTTCAACTGGAACTCTACATTTACTGCCAGCTACAACAAAAATACGATTAAGCAGCTCGGTAAATATGCTGATCCTGTTACCGGTGAAATGGTTACACTTGAGTCTATTTCTCAGGGTGGTATCGGAGCTTCAGAATTCCGTTTGATGGCAGGCGGTACAATGGGTGACTTCTATGTTAAGAAAAAATTGAAATATGATGATAAAGGCGCTGTCGTTCTGAACGAAAATGGAAGTCCTGAACTCGAAAATACAATGGATAAAGTGGGCTCGGTGCTTCCAAAATGGAACCTAGGCTTTAGAAACGACTTCAGATGGAAAGATATCAATTTCGGATTCCTCGTATCGGCACGTTTGGGCGGTATCGTTGTTTCTCCTACACAGGCTATTTTGGACGGATTCGGCGTAACTAAAGCCACTGCCGTTGCCAGAGACAATGGAGGCGTAATGATCGGTAATACGAAGATCGACCCTTACAAATACTATTCTGTAACAGGACAAACCGAAGGCTTATTGTCAGATTATATCTACAAAGCCACCAACGTTCGTTTGCAAGAAGTATCTGTAGGTTATACCCTGCCTAGTAAATGGTTCAACGATGTAATGAAAGTAAATGTATCGTTCGTTGGGCGCAACCTGTGGATGATCTACAACAAAGCACCTTTCGATCCTGAAGCAACAGCCTCTACCGGAACTTACTTCCAGGGTATCGACTACTTTATGCAGCCAAGTCTTCGCAATTTGGGATTCAGCGTTAAGGTAGAGTTCTAATATTAATTCATTACGATTATTGTTCATACAATATTAAAAGTTAAAATTATGAATAACAATATATTTCAAAAGATAAAAACAGGACTTGCTTCAGCACTGTTGTGCTCACTTGTTTTGGTATCATGTACCGACAACTTCGAAGACATGAACAGAAATCCTGCTCAACCTACCGACAAGGAAATTCTTGAAGGTTACTATAAGCTGGGTGCATTTTTCCCTCAGATGCTGAATTATGCATACCCTGCACAGGAAAATGCTTACCAGATGGGCGAAAACCTTATCGGTGACCCATACGGACGCTATCTGTCTATTGCAAATACATGGTCTTCAAACTTCTCTACTTTCAATGCACCTGCCGGATGGATCAACTCTCCGTTTAAGGATGCTTTCGAAAAAGTATACGGAGGATGGACACAAGTGAAGGAGCAAACCAAAGGCGAAGGACCTCTTTATGCATGGGCTCAGATATTGCGTGTTACATCTATGCAACGTATCACAGACCTGTACGGACCTATCCCTTACTCCAAAGTGGGTGGAGGAAGCCTTGGTTCGGCTTACGATAGTCAGGAAGATGTATACAAAAATATGCTTACCGATCTGGATGCTGCTATTGCCGAGCTTACAACATTTGTTGCTGCCAACCCGAACTATACGGCGATGGCTAAATTTGACAAAGTATATAGCGGAGATTTTACCAAATGGATAAAATATGCTAACTCGCTCAAGCTTCGTATGGCAATGCGTATCGTATATGCAAATCCTGAACTTGCTAAACAAAAAGCAGAAGAAGCCGTAAAACATACGTTGGGAGTAATTGTAAGCAATAATGATATTGCACAGAATGCATTCCCTCAAAATCCAATCTGGACAGTAACGACATCATGGGGCGACTCGCGAGCCTGTGCCGATATTATCGCCTATTTGTCGGGCTATAGCGATCCCCGTTTGTCCAGGTATTTTACAAAAAGTCAGGTGGCAAATGGTCCTGAATATCTTGGTTTGAGAGCAGGTATTGCTGTTCCGGGAAAAGACTGGGCCGATAAATATTCGTCCGCTACTTATACCCAAACAGCACCAACATTGTGGCTTCCTGCTTCGGAAGTAGCATTCCTAAGAGCCGAAGGAGCACTAAGAGGCTGGGATATGGGTGGTACAGCTAAAGAACTTTATGAAGAAGGCGTTAAGCTGTCATTCTCTCAGTGGTTGGCAAGCGGTGCCGATGCATACCTGCAAGATGCAGTAAGCAAACCGGGCGACTACAACGATCCTGATCCTGCGTTGGCAGCAAAAGCCATAAGCACGATTACAATAAAATGGAATGATGCAGATCCGTTCGAAACCAAATTGGAGAGAGTTATCACTCAGAAGTGGATTGCAATGTATCCGCTGGGACAAGAAGCATGGAGCGAACAACGCCGTACCGGATATCCACGTTTCTTCCCTGTATTGTTAAATTCGAATACCGATGCAAATCTGAAAACAAGATTCGCTTCTCGTATTCCGTTCCCGCCTGATGAGCAGAACAATAATACACAGAACTACAACGAGGCTGTGAAACTGCTAGGCGGACAAGATAACTATAGTACAAAACTATGGTGGGATAAGAACCCAAACAAAGGATGGTAAAAGGTAAAAGAAAGATGATTGCCCTTTTATATGTAAATGCCCGTTTCGGCATCTGATAGATTTAATATTGGATTTCGGATAAGTACAGGCAGTAAGACTCGTTCTTGCTGCCTGTATATATTTTAAGAAAGACTTGTATTGTTACGATTTGCATGCCGACCGAAAACAATTGTTGTTTCGTGATGTTACAAATGTAGAGATGATTGATTAGTCGGTGTCAAAATTATGCTCCAAGAAAGATGAAGCAGTCAAAAGAAATGACACGCTTATTATATTTACTTCTTTATATTAGAGGGAAATAAATATTTTTTCTACCTTTGCCGAAATAATATGGGAAGATATTTAGCTCTGGATTATGGAACAAAGCGGACAGGTATCGCAGTATCGGATACACTTAAGATAATAGCTAACGGACTGACTACCGTGCCCACCCATACTCTTTTGGATTATCTGAAAACATATTTGCAGAAAGAAGATGTAGAGCGCATCATTGTGGGTTTGCCAAAACAAATGAATAACGAATATTCGGAGAACATGAAGCACATCCGTCCATTTGTTAAGAAGTTGCAATCTCTCTATCCCGATATGCAGATAGAATATTATGATGAGCGGTTCACTTCAGCCTTGGCACACAAAACAATGCTGGACGCAGGATTAAAGAAAACAGACAGACAGAACAAAAGCCTTGTAGACGAGATCAGTGCAACTATTATACTGCAAGGGTACATGGAAAGTTTACGATTACAAAGCAAATAATTAAACAATGATATTACCAATATACTTATACGGACATCCGGTGCTTAGGAAAGTCGGAGAAGATATTACAAAAGATTACCCAAATCTGGAGACGCTTATCGGCAATATGTTCGAAACCATGTACAATGCCGATGGCATCGGACTGGCAGCACCTCAGATAGGATTGGCTATTCGCCTTTTTGTGATAGACCTCGAGCCGCTGGCCGAAGATGAACCCAAATACGCAGGATTTAAGAAAGTGTTTATCAATCCTCGGATAGTAGAAGAGTCAGGCGAGCCTGTGAAGTTGGAAGAAGGATGCCTCAGCATACCGGGAATCAACGAAATGGTGGAGCGTAAAGAGAGAATCCGCATTCAGTATCTCGACGAAAATTTTGTAGCTCACGACGAGGTGTATGAGGATTTCTTCGCTCGTTGCATTCAGCACGAATACGACCATATAGAAGGCGTACTGTTTGTAGACCTTATCTCGGGAATCAGAAAACAATTGATAAAATCTAAATTAAATAACCTACTAAAGGGGAGGACAAATTGCCGATATAGAGTAAAACCGGTGCAAACAAAAAACTAAGACCTGTTATTATGAAAAGTGTGATCAAGGTATTTATAATACTTGTTTCTATTTTTTACAGTCTTAGCTCTTGTGTAACAAACAAGGACACAGACTTTTTACAAGACATAAAACTTAAATATCCCGAAACGTCAGTCAAGCCCGATCAATATCGTGTGATACCGGGCGACCAACTCAGTATTGTTGTATATGCATGGGATGAACAGACCAAAGCCATGTTTTCGGCTTATACCCCTCGTTTTTCGGGGCAAGGTATCAGCGAGCGTACAGGAGTCGACGCTTACTCGCAGACAAGAGGGCTCGACGATGCAGCCGGAGTGCCTCCTGTAACCGTATATGCCGACGGAACGATAACATTTCCCTACATCGGTAAGGTGTATGTGCAAGGGCAAACAATGCTCGAAATAAGGAATGTTATATCCAACAAGCTGAATGCCTATGCCGACGGAACTACTGCCGAAGTGTCTCTCTACAACAGATACTTCAGCATACTTGGCGAAGCGGGGGCAAACCGCATACACATGCCCAGTACAACCATGACCATCTATCAGGCTCTCTCTATAGCCAGCACGATAGGAGCATACGCCGACAGATCGAAAGTGAGCATTATCCGCCAGACGGAAACAGGCTCTACCGTAAAGACATTCGACCTCCGAAGCAAGGATATCATAGATTCGGAATATTACTATATACAGCCCAACGATGTGTTGTATATCCCTCAGATGAAACGTAAGTTTCTTGGTACAACCACTTCTTTTGCCGGTTTGTTCGGTTTGCTGACATCAGTGGCCGGGGTTATTGTATTTACACTTAGAGTATTTTGATATGAAGGCTATAATATATTACATGTTATCCGGTTTGATGATGGTTGGTATATTCTCTTCCTGCATCTCGAGTGAAGAAATAAATTATCTGCAAAATATCAACTTGCAATATCCTCTACAGCCTTATACCGAATACAGGCTGGCTGTGGATGATAAAATATCATGCTCTATCTCTACCAGCGACGAAGAAGTATTCCGTGCTTTCAACTCGGTGGTGGGTCCCAATCAGAATGCACTCAAAGCATATACCATCTATAGCGACAGTACAGTTATTCTCCCTTTCTTCGGCAAAGTCAAGGTGGCAGGCCGTACGGTTCAGGAGGCAGAAGATATTATCCAGAAGCTGATACAGGAGTCTATCCTCGATGCACAGGTAAAAGTGACATTGTCAAGCAACTATTTTTATATACTTGCGTCTAACAAACAGGGCTTCTATTCTGTTTATAAAGATAATATGACCATTTATCAGGCATTGGCCATATCGCAGCAGACTACGGGTACGATGGATTTGTCGAAGGTAAGTATCATCCGTAGAGACGCTTTGGGAAATTCGATAGTAAAAACTTTCGACCTCAGAACCCAGGATGTGATTCAGTCCGAGTTCTACTATATACGTCCCAACGACCTGATATATTTCCCTACAAACAAGAATTCGTTCTTTAATATAGAATCGTTAGGCTCGTTTGCGGCAACGATGATGATCCCTCTTACATTCCTCGTGTATACGGTGATGTATCGCTGGTGATCGATATAAATACAAAAGCAACCCTTTCTAGCACAAATACTTTTTTACGATGGACATAAATAATAAACCTGGAGCTGATACGGACCCGTATTTCGAAGAGATAAAGGCCAAGACGACCTTGTCTTTCGACTTCGTACTTTGGTTTTACCGCATATTGAAATACTGGTATCTCTTTGTTATTTCGATAGCGCTGTTTATGGCATACGCATTTATAAAAAATAAATCGTGGGTGCCTTTCTACGGAATTCAGGCTATGATAATACTCGAAGACCGGGGGTCGAGTATGATATCGGGAGCAGTGCCGCTGGGAAGTATCTTGCGTAATACCGAAAATCAGCAGATTGTATTGGAATCGTATGGGCTTACCGAAAGAACGGTAAAGAACCTGCCGAAGAAGATGCATATCGACTACTTTATCCAGACAAGGTTTAAATATATCAGTCTTTACACCGATTCGCCCATCGAAATTGCTATCGATAGCCTCGAAACAGATATTACGCCTCAGGCGTACAGCAAAGTCTTTGATGTGGCATACGTTAGCGATAGCCAGATACGTGTGAGCTACAAGGATGGCTTGGACGGAGAACCCGAAGAAGCCTTCAATATCGTGTTTGATAGTCCTGTAGAGAATAAATTCTTTAAAGGTACGATTCGCAAAACGAAAAACTTCAAGCGCGACTTTCTGCCCTTTAGTTTCCGCTTTTTTACCAATAGCCAACTCACAGGGATGTATAGCGGACGGGTGTCTACTGCCCTCAAAACCGAAAACTCTACGGCTCTTACCGTCAGTATGTACGGAACAGATCCGGCTAAGGATATGGATTATCTGAAAGCGTTGTTGGATGAGTTTCAGGATTATAATCTGGCTTTGAAAAATCAACAGGCCGACCTGACGATCAAATTCCTCGATGCCCAGATAACCGTTATCAACGACTCGCTGAATATATCACGTCTCAAACTCGAACGATTCCAGAAAGAGACGGGAGTATATGAGGTGTCTTCGGCTACCGTGAGGCGGGAGCTTGATGTTGCCGATGTGGATAGAGATCAGGTGGCGATGCGAGAAAAAACTGTACTGTTTACTACACAGAAGATCAAAGAAGGCATTATGGGTAGTGCAGAGCTGATAGATCCTATAAGTATAGGGTTGACAGACGAAATAAAATTGTCGAGATACGTTGAGGAATATAATCAGGAGCTTAGAAAGTCGAAGAACTTAGGGCCTAAGAGCCCGATTTATATGACGGCTATCAACAAGCTGAACGAGAGCCGTGTGCAGATATTGAGGGAGCTGCAACTTATTCAGGTGAAGCTTCAGGATCAGAAAGACCTCTTGGTGAAGAAATATCAGAACCTCGATCTGAAGCTCGACAACCTTCCTCCTCAGGAGCGCGACCTGATAAAGTATCAGCGAGAATACAATGTCAACGAGATGTATCACCAGTTTCTTACCCAAAGGCAGTACGAAGCCAAGATACAGAGAGCATCCAATACACCCGACAACTTTATATGGGAATATCCACGTATGGTTGGCGGAGCAATGAATACGGGCGAGAAGAGCAAAAATTATATGTACTTTTTGATGATAGCTTTGGTTATTCCGTTGATCTTTGTCGTAGTCAAAGAAGAGGTTCTCAATTTTGCGATCACTTCTAAAGAGGAATGTGAAAAAATATCGGGATTGCCCGTTATCGGGACTATCGAGAATATCTCGAAAAAGCTCGCCGGCGGTGTCGTGCTGGTGAAGAATTTCCCCAAATCGAGCTTTGCCGAATCGTTCCGCAATATGCGTGTACGCATAGAATATATGGCTCAGCGTGAAAATAAAATCACCATATTGGTTACCTCTACCGAGCCTGCCGATGGTAAAACGTTTATCGCTACCAATGTGGCTTCTGTTTACCAGTTGATGGGTAAGAAGGTAATTATTGTCGATCTCGACCTCAGACGTCCTTCGGTAGGAAAAACACTACAGATCGACGCACAAAAGGGAATATCCAACTATCTGATAGGACAGGTTACTTTGGAAGAGATCATCATTTCGCATCCCGACTACGGATTCGATATTATCCCTGCGGGAACGCTTCCTCCTAACCCGAGTGAGCTGATCAAGACTGCCAAAACAAAGCAGCTGTTGGAGCACCTGAAAGAAGAGTACGACTATGTTATTGTAGACTGTAGTCCCGTAGGTCTTGTTTCCGATGCCTACATTCTTTCATCTATGGCCGATACAACGCTGTTTGTGGTGCGCCGAGCCAAAACCAATAAGGCGTTCTTTAAGAGCGTGATTACACAACTTGGGTTCGATGGTGTGGAAAACATAGCCTTGGTGTTCAACGATGTGAAGGGTAGGGAAGGTTATTATGGAACATCACGCTACTATGGTGACAAGACATACTATCTGAAGAAGAATTCGTATTATCACGACGACTATTTTGAAAGTTAAATTTCGAAAAACTAAAAAATATAAAAAAGAGAGGCTCCAACGGTCTCTCTTCTTTTTTGTTAATGTATTATTCATATATTTGCCAATCGTTGATTAATACACTATAATCGTGAAAAAGTTTCTATTCTCAATATTCCTTTTATTCAGCAGTCTGTCTAGTTTTGCCCAAATAAATACGGATAGAGTAATCCTCATTGGCCGAAATTCGCTTTATTATGAAGATTACGTGCTTGCTATTCAGTATTTCAATCAGGTGATAAAAGCAAAGCCGTATCTTGCCGAGCCTTATTTTTACAGGGCAATCGCAAAATATTATCTCGACGACTTTAAAGGAACGGAAGACGATTGTACGCTGGCATTGGAGCGAAATCCGTTTATATCGAAGGCATATCAGTTGAGAGCCGATGCCCGTCAAAATCAGAATAATTACGACGGGGCGTTGGAAGATTATAAAGTGTCTTTGGATAACTATCCGAACGATAAGTTTACGCTCGTAAATATGGGTATTGTCAACATTCAGAAGAAAGATTATGACCAAGCCGAGAAATATCTGAACGAGCTGCTTCGCATATACCCGACATATACTCAGGGGTATCTGACACGTGGAGCCATGTATCAGGAAAAAGGAGATACCATTCAGGCATTCGAAAACTACAATGAAGCCATCAAGCAGGATAAGTATATGGCTCAGTCGTACTCTATGCGTGGATTGCTCCATTACTACAAGAAAGACTATGATAAGGCTTTGGCGGACTTAGACGAAGCTATAAAGATAGAACCTCTCCAATCGGGCAACTATATCAACCGGGGGCTTATTCGTTATTCCAAAAACGACCTTCGTGGCGCTATGGCCGACTACGACAAGGTTATAGAGCTCGATGCAAACAATATAATTGCTCGCTTCAACCGAGGCTTGCTACGTGCACAGGTAGGTGACGATAACCGCGCCATTGCCGACTTCGATGTAGTACTCAAGTTTGAGCCTAACAACTATATTGCCTACTTCAACAGGTCTCTGATAAAGAGTAATATCGGCGACTACAATGGAGCGATTGCCGACCTTAATGTGGTGCTTGCCCAGTATCCCGAGTTTTATCATGGATTCTATAGCAGGGGCGAAATCAAACGCAGGCAAAACGACCTGAAGGGTGCGGAACGTGACTTCAATTATGCCCGAAACGAAGAGGCACGAAAGAATAAAGAAATGGCAGCCAAAGGCATTACTGAAGAGGAGGCTAAGACAAGGGAAACATCCGATAAGGATATCGATAAATTTAACTTGCTTGTTGTTGCCGATAAGAAAGACGAAGAAAAGAGCAAGTACGAAAGTAACTCTCGTGGACGTATTCAGAATAAGCAAGTGCGCCTTGAGCTCGAACCACGCTTTGTGATTACTTATTACGAAAAACCGAACGACATCAGACGTTTTGTATATTATAGCCAGTTGGTAGACGGTCTTAACCGCAAGTCTACATTGCCCAAAAAGTTGAGGATAACCAATAGCGAAGCCGCTCTGAATGAGCCTCAGATAGCGGATCATTTCTGGTCGATAAACGAACTGTCGAAACGGATAGAGGAAAGCCCTGCGAATGCCGAGTTGTACTATGCTCGTGCATTGGATTACATGCTAGTCCAAGACTTTGGCAACTCTATCGAAAATTTCAATAAGGCGATTGCTCTCGATCCTCGATTTACGTTGGCTTATTTCGACTTGGCGGTGGTATATACCAAGCAATTGGAGTTGAAAGAGAACGTTCCTGAATATGATAAGAAATCGGAACAGCCCGATGCCCTTTCTTCTTTGACAGGAGCTAATGCGAAGAAAGATGCTACCTTGACAGGTGCAGGAGCATCGATGCTCGATCCGGGAAAGATGGAGTACGACCTCATTGTGAAAAACTACAGCAAGGTTATAGAGCTTAACCCTGAGTTTGTATATGCTTACTACAACAGAGCGGAAATACGCTACAAGCAAAATGATTTCCGTGCGGCAATCTTAGATTATAACGAAGCCATCAGGCGCGACCCTCAGTTTGCCGAAGCATACTATAATCGTGGGTTGGCACGCTTCCAGATCAAGGACAAAGACCGTGCTTTGGACGATATGCGCAAAGCCGGAGAGCTTGGTGTGATAGAAGCTTATAGTATTATCAAGCGTATGACCGAGTAGTCTTCTCCTTATTAAGTAACTCAATTGAAATCAAATGATAAACCTTTTATTATATCTGCAATCGGGATTTGTCGGTGAGAGGTTATGACTAAAAATAATCGGTTGAAATGATCTCTCGAAAATAGGCGATGCTTAACCTATTCTTTTTATAATCTTTCCCCTAAAAAACAAAAGAAGCCTGTTTATATACAGGCTTCTTTCTAATATGCAGTAGAAGTGTTTGTCCCCCACTTCTTCAATAATACAAAATCAAGGCGTATTTATCCCGTTAAATTGCGCTTGCTTGATTGCCCAAGCTAGGGCATTTGCCATAAGTCGTGCATTTTCTACATTACCTCCGGTCCATCCCGTACGCGTAGTAGGTTTGAAGCTGGCATCGATGGCTAGAGGATATGTAGAGGCCGATCCACCGGCTCCTGATCCTGTAGTACCATTGAAGTTGGCTGCAAATCCGCCCTCACTGATGAAGAGGAGGTTGTATCTTTTGTGCTTCAATATCATTGGTGTTCCACTGTTGTTTTTAGATATAATTACTATATCGTCATCATCGGGTAAGCCTTGAGCACCCGAAGCACCATAACTGTCATTACCCCACAAAAGCCCTCGTATATCGCCAAAAGGACCATTCACAATGTCGTCATTCACAAAGTTTAGAGACATCACATTGGTTGTTGTCCAGTCTGCCGTGATGGTATATCCCGGATACAGAGCTTCAAAAAAAGCTTTCACCATTGCCTGACGTTCGCATACAAAGATAAGGACACCTCCTTTTTTTAGATAATCGACCAAATTGCTTGCCATAGTTGCTTTATCGAGAGGGTCGAGGTCAAAACCAGTGATAACAATATCGGGTTTTGTATCCAGATAGCTTTTAACGGTGGCTGTATTGTAGGCTGCTCCTCCGCTTACAACATTGTACGGATAGAATGTTTGATTCGCTGAATAAGGTACTATCTTAACGGTGCTGTTTTCTGTATTACCAAAGTTGACAGAAGCATCCATCATTTTTCTTAGTCCCGATCCGGGCTGACCTAGATATCCGGCTGTATTTTCATAATATCCGAACGCAAATACCGATTTTGTAGGATAGCTTACCACAACGGTTGCCTTACAGGTGGAAACATTTGAAGAACTGTTGGATGTGATTGTCATTACCTTGTTTTCTACACTGGTGGGAGTACCATAGCCTTGAAGTTTTACTGTTTGGCTGGCAGTACTTAGCAGACCCGAGCCTTTGAAGTAGATGCCATCTACTGTGTTTGTTTCAATAGAGTAGGTTGCTCCGTATGGGGCTGTTACATTCAATGTCACTTCAATGTAATTTGCATCGGGGTCGAGCGGTTTATTTAGCTCATATACACCTCTCACCTTAGTGGCACTACAAGACATATTGTAAACAGGTTTCACCGAAGAATCTTCCACATTGATACGCAAAGGGTCGCAAGTGGTCAGTTGTTTTCCGTTAAATGTTATTTTTATGAGATCACCTGCTGTTCCTACCGTATGATTGGTTGGAGTTCCTGCACCGGGGATAGAAAGGTAATAATAACCCGTAGTCAGAAAAACGCCCGAAGCGGTAAAGTAATAGCCGTTAGACGGGTCGGGCATTGTAATTATATTGTATGCCCCTGCCTTTGTTACGTGCAATGGTATAGTCATGTAATTGCTTGCGTTTAGCGATACATTGTTTTGGTATATCCCCGCAAAGGTCAACGAGTCGCAATTACCTATTTCTACAACGGCGTTACCAAGCTTAGATTCGAAGCAATTCCATTTTTCACCGTCCCATTGGTTTAGTCCCATACACAGTTCCTTATCGTCGTCTTCTACCAGATTATATACAATCAGTCCGGTGTGCATCTGATCTATGCCCGTCTTGTTTGCCGCATAATCATCGCTAGGTCCGGAAGTCGGATTGCTCGAATCTTTCAAAAGCATAGGGAAGAGCTGATTCTTCTGTGAGAGGTTTACACGTGGTAAGGCTAACCCTTTTGAGGCATTGGCTGTACCATCAATAATATTGTCTTTATCTTTCAGCTGCAATAATGCTCCGGTAGCAGAGGGTTCACCCGAACCAATGGTTACTTGTGCATTTGTTGTCAGATTTGTGCAGAAAATTGCTATCAGCAATAATAATACCCCGAAGGATATACGTTTTGGCATTTGTCTCATGTTTGTCTGCTTCATGTAGTTTTCAATTTTAAGTTTTATGAATAATCGTGTATAATCGCATAGTCTTGTTTGTTGTAAGTATCTATTTTTTTTATCGCTTTTTTCTTTTTTATGAAAATAGCAAGTCGTGCTATTTATTCTCTGGCATAGAGACAGAGGAATAAGATTTTAATTTTATAAAATACAGTATTTGTTTAGTATACACTTTTGTAAAGTTTTATGTCTAATTTGTTTATGACAAATAAAAGAGAAGCAAGTGGATTGAAAATAAAGAAAAATTATATGTAAACCGACTTTATGCTACCAATGAAATAAACATATCTTGTACATCATCAGAAAGAAATATATGCTCAATAAACATATTGTTCTGGTCAGAATTCATAAATAAGTCTTCCGTATTACCGACTTGTGTTGCCTCGTTTAATAAATGTTTGTCACAAATATTATGCAAAGATAATAATATTATATAAAAAAACAACCCTTTAATAATCATATAACTAAATGCATAAGAAGAGTTTATGAAGAAGGCTTCAATAACGTAGGTTTCGGAAAGATGGATGCGGGGCGTAAATAGTGGAATTGAATAAAATCTGTGATGGCTAATTATATTAATCTGTAAAAAATGTTTATTTTTGCAAGTTCTGGAAAGCAGCTTATTTGTAGGAGCTGCATAACTAAAAAAAGAGAAAGACGAATATGATTAAAATTACATTTCCGGATGGTTCCGTAAGAGAATTCGAAAAAGGAACAACATCTATGCAGGTTGCTGAGAGTATCAGTTCCCGTTTGGCGCAAGACGTGCTTGCCGCAAAGGTAAACGGGGAGGTTTGGGATTTAACAAGACCAATAGATACGGATGCGACGATCGAATTGCTGAAATGGGAAGATGAAGACGGAAAGCATGCATACTGGCATTCGTCGGCACACCTTATGGCCGAAGCGGTGCAGATACTTTACCCTCATGCAAAATTTGGGATAGGCCCTGCCATCGAGAATGGATTCTATTATGATATAGACTTTGGTGATACACCTGTCAAAGATGCCGATTTTCATAAGATCGAAGCTAAAATGATGGAGCTGATAGCCAATAAGGAAGAGATCAAACGTCAGAGTATAACAAAGACCGATGCGCTCAAAATGTTTGGCGACCGTAACGAGGGGTATAAGGTAGAACTTATCAACGACCTTGCGGACGGAACCATTACAACATATACACAAGGGGTATTTACCGACCTTTGCCGTGGACCTCACTTGCCCAATACATCGTATATCAAGGCAGTGAAGATACTTAGTGCGGCGGGTGCATACTGGCGTGGCGACGAAAAACGCAAGCAGCTGACACGTCTTTACGGTATCACTTTCCCTAAAAAGAAAATGCTCGACGAGTACCTTTTGATGCTCGAAGAAGCCAAGAAGCGTGACCACCGCAAGATAGGAAAAGAGCTTGAACTGTTTGCCTTCTCCGAAAATGTGGGTAAAGGCCTTCCGTTGTGGTTGCCTCGTGGTACTCAGTTGCGTCTCAAACTCGAAGACTTCCTCAAGAAGATACAGAAGAGATTCGAATACCAACAGGTGATGACACCGCATATCGGTAGTAAATTGCTTTACGTGACTTCGGGTCACTATGCAAAATACGGACAGGATTCTTTCCAGCCGATACATACACCGGAAGAAGGAGAGGAGTTCTTGTTGAAACCGATGAACTGTCCTCATCACTGCGAAATATACAAAGTTGTTCCGCGCTCATATCGTGACCTGCCTTTGCGTATGGCTGAGTTTGGTACTGTATACCGTTACGAGCAAAGCGGCGAGCTTCATGGACTGACAAGGGTACGTGGATTTACCCAGGACGATGCGCATATTTTCTGTACACCTGAGCAGCTCAAAGAAGAGTTCCTCAAAGTGATGGATATTGTATTCATTATTTTCAAGGCTCTTAATTTTGAAAGCTTCGAAGCACAAATCTCGCTCAGAGACCCTAACAATCGTGAAAAATATATCGGTAGCGATGCAAACTGGGAGAAAGCAGAGCGTGCCATTATAGAAGCCTGTGAAGAAAAAGGTTTGCCGGCACGTGTAGAGCTTGGCGAAGCGGCTTTCTATGGTCCTAAGCTCGACTTTATGGTGAAGGACGCATTGGGTCGCCGTTGGCAGTTGGGAACAATACAGGTAGACTACAACCTTCCTGAACGTTTCGAACTCGAATACACAGGAGCCGACAACCAAAAGCACCGTCCGGTGATGATTCACCGTGCACCGTTTGGGTCGATGGAGCGTTTCATTGCCGTGCTTATAGAGCATACAGCCGGAAAATTCCCATTGTGGCTTGCTCCCGATCAGGTGGTGATATTGCCTATCAGCGAGAAGTTTAACGACTATGCTCACCGTGTGTCTCACTATTTCAAGCAACAGGGTATCAGTTCGCAGGTCGACGACCGTAACGAAAAGATTGGACGCAAAATCCGTGACAACGAATTGAAGCGTATCCCTTACTTGCTGATTGTGGGAGAGAAAGAAGCCGAAAGTGAAGAGGTTTCGATCCGCAAACAGGGCGATGGTGATAAAGGCTCGATGAAGTTTGTGAACTTTGCCGCACAGCTAAATGAAGAAATGGAACAGATGATGAATGCTTGGGAACAGCAGGCTTAAGTGTCGTCATTTTTACTACGTAATATAAAAGAGTCCCAAAAGTTCTTATAACTTTTGGGACTCTTTGTATTTGTACAAGATTTCAGCTTTCTTGTTGTTTCAATTCTGAGAGCATTCACTTAATTATCGTTGCCTCGAATATTTGCTGTAAGTCTTTTTTGCTTCTGATGCTTTCAAACTTAAATGCTCCTATCGTTAATGCACATCCCATAATCAACATTACGTAAGGAATTAAAGAAAATATGCCGAACTCATTCTCCTTTATTAAAAAAGGAAACAAGATACCGATGAGAATAATGAATGAGAACCAGAAGCCCAAAAAAATAATAACATAACTAGGAAGTTTCATTTTTACTCTGATTATGGTCTTGCCCCATTCGTTGTGAAATTCGCCTTTGATTTTAGGTGAAAAAGAATTCTGATAATTTATATTGCGTTTTATCTCAAATGCATTGCTTGTGGAGTATCCTTTGTACGTATTCTGTATTCTGATAATGTCGTTTATTCTATTTTGTATATCATTTTCGGACAGATGAGTCTCGTATACAATGTTTTCGAAAGGTAAAATGTTTTTCATCTAGCGTATTTTATTCATTCTTTTGATAAAGTTAACAATTTCCGATTAGATACGATAAGGCAAGAGTACGATTTTGTGTAGTTTAATCTTTGCTACTAACTCTTTGCATTCTCATCGTTTTATGGATATGCCGATGATGCTCTAAGGGTTACATTATATATACTGTAATATATAGAGTGTAATTTGATTCTGTTTTTGGCTAAGTTTGTCTATTCATGCGGTTTTTAAGGTTTTATTTCGTATATTAGTTTTTTAATGCAAACATAAAAGACGATACAATGAAAAAAACTTTATTAATTACACTCATTTTGGGAGTGATCTCATTATCCTGTTTTTCGCAGCAATTTGAATTAACCCCCGAAGGGTTGAGGGACGCTGCTGATACATCGAAAGACTTTTTAGTTATTCCTGTTGACGGAAAATCGGCATCAGACTTGTATAGTATGTCTAAGCGGTATGTAAATGAAAAAATGTCGAATCCCAAATTTGCAATAAAATCCGATTTAGATGGAGATTATTTGCGATATAGTCTTTATTACCCAACGATATTCAGCTTTTCTAAAATGCTGGTTAGTCTCAAAATAAATGGCGCTTATCAGATAGAAATGAGATTTCGGGATGGGCGTGTTCGCTATAATATCACAACTCTGAGTTTAACCTTCGAGGAGGGTGGCAATGAGTTTTATATTGCTGCCAGTAAAATGAAAGGCTGGGCTATTTTTGATAATAAAGGAAAACTTTTGATGAAAAATGAAAAGCAAAAACTTGAAGACCATTTTAATAATGAAGTGAAGATGTTTATTGATTTCATTCAATCGGATGGAGCTAGTGTAAATGATAATTGGTAAATAAGAGCCGTTATACAAAACGAAATCTGATTAATTGAAACTAAAGTGATGAAGCTGTGGCAATTTTGGATGTATAAGTAAGAATAGGAGACATCCCCCTTTGAATTAAAAAGATAGGGAAATTTATACAAATTCAATAAGTTTTTTATTACCTTTGCACCCAGCTTTGTTTTAAAAATAAAAATAAATAAAAAATAAAGGAAAAGAATCTAACATTTTTTGAATGAGGAACAATAGATTTAATCAAAAAAAAGAAGAGTTACACAAGATCAATAATAACATTCGAGCTAGAGAAGTTCGTTTAGTCGGAGATAATGTCGAGCAAGGGGTATACTCTATTGGTGAGGCTTTACGATTGGCTGATGAGCTTGAGCTTGACCTCGTTGAAATCTCTCCAACAGCAGAACCTCCTGTTTGTAGGATTACAGATTATCAGAAATTCCTCTATCAACAAAAGAAAAAGCAAAAAGAAGCCAAAGCCAAATCGGTGAAGGTGGTGGTGAAAGAAATTCGTTTCGGACCACAGACCGACGATCATGACTTCAATTTCAAGTTGAAACACGCCAAAGGATTCCTCGAAGAAGGTTCTAAGCTAAAGGCTTATGTGTTCTTCAAGGGACGTTCCATCTTGTTTAAAGAACAAGGAGAGGTGTTGTTGCTTCGTTTTGCTACCGAGCTTGAAGACTACGGAAAAGTAGATCAGTTGCCGGCACTTGAAGGTAAGAGAATGATCATGATGATGTCTCCTAAAAAATCACCAGCAAAGGCTGCTCCTGCTAAACCGAAGGAAGATAAGCCAAAGGTGAAAGTGGAAAAGAAAGAGGACGAAGAAAAAAGTGCAGAATAAGCAGTTCGAAAGAATTGCATTCGTATATAAATTAATTTAATTAATAAACTGAGATGCCAAAAAAGAAGACTAATTCCGGTGCCAAAAAGAGGTTTGCCCTTACCGGAACAGGAAAAATCAAAAGAAAACATGCTTTCAAAAGTCACATCTTGACTAAGAAAACAAAAAAACAGAAAAGAAACCTTACTCACACAACAACAGTAAGCAAGGTGGACGAAAAGTCTGTTAAGCAATTGTTGGGAATGAAATAATTGTATTTCTTAAAAGCAAGTTTTAAAGATTTATTAACCGGATGTATGCAGCAAAGTGTTTTTGAAATAAAAAAACCGCTATCATTCAAAACAACGTAAATTATGCCAAGATCAGTCAATCATGTTGCTTCGCGCAACCGCAGAAAAAAAGTTCTGAAATTAACAAGAGGTTACTATGGAGCCCGCAAAAATGTGTGGACAGTAGCCAAAAACACATGGGAAAAAGGTCTTACCTATGCTTTCCGTGACCGTCGTGCTAAAAAACGCAACTTCCGTGCACTTTGGATACAACGTATCAATGCTGCTGCACGTTTGGAAGGTATGTCTTACTCTCGCCTGATGGGTGCTCTTCACAAGAATGGAGTAGAGATCAACCGTAAAGTTCTTGCAGACCTTGCAATGAACCATCCGGAAGCGTTCAAAGCAATCGTAGATAAAGTAAAATAAAGAATATCTTTATATACAAAGAAAAAGCAACCCACTGTGGTTGCTTTTTTTTGTTTCTATCAGTATCGTAGTGCTCCGCTCTCTGTCATGCTGAACGGCAGTGAAGCATCTCATAATAGAAAGAGGGAAGAGATTCTTCGTTTCACTCAGAAACAACTGTTAGCTCCGCTGATTCTGCGAATTCGTCAGAGCGAAGCGGAGCCAATGACAAGTCTCAGGATGATAAAAGAAGATAGAGCAGAAAGTGCAAGGAGATTACAGATCCCCTATAATGTACACGCCTTAGATCTATATATTAAACGGATTAGGGATATGCTCGTTTGATATTTTTGAAACAGCCTTCCAGCCATCAGCATATTTGAGTAACGATATGTAGTCGGTAGTTATTAATTGACCTTTTCTCAGAAGTTGAATTTTTACAATAGCCGCATTGCCTGTAATATCTATTGTTTCAAATGAGTAATCAACATTTCTTTCGCCCGATGCTACTTTGTCGGATGATGCTTTATATTTATTAACCACGTCTATCCAGATATTCAAAGGCAACTTGTTGAGCTTGTCTTCATTTGCAATCAGTATTGCAAAATCAGGGTGGAAGCCATCTCGCATTTTATCAGCATCTAGTTTGTTAAGTGCTCCGTTCAGAAAGGATTCTGTCAGTATTTCTTTTATTGCTTCTTCGTCCGACTTTTTCGATAATTTGCCGGTTTCAAACAGCCAACTATCGTGCAGCCATTTTTCGGATTCGTTATACATTTTCGTAAAGTAATCGGTGTCTATCGCTTCACCGTAGTGATGGACGATGTGTTTTAGCACATGCTCCTGTTGTTGGTTGTCGAATGTGGCGCAGGCGTCATGTATCATCACAGGGTAATAACCTTTGTCGTGTGCTTCCCTGAATGTGGATTCCACGCAAACGTTGGTTGCATATCCCACCAGATAGAGTGTCTCAATATTATTATGCCTTAAGAAGATATCAAGATTTGAGCCGGCAAAACCACTCGACCCTGTTCGTCCGGAGGTTATAAATTCGCCTTCGATTGGTATTAGGGTTTCGTAGAAATCGGAACGAAAATTACTGTCCGGAAAAGTTTCGAAACAACTGATGGCTTCCCTTAGTCCGGTTTTTCCGTTTGCTAATTCGGGGTGCCCTTTCTGAAACCTTAATCCACAATGTATGACTGGCATACCTGTTTTTCGTGCATAAGCCAATACGGATTCGAGATTCTGAACAGATTTATCAAACATCTCTTTACTTTCAAATCTTTTATACAATAATCCATCGGGATGCATCCATTCATTCTGTGTTTCGATGAGAATAAGTGCAGACTTTTTTACATTATTTGTTCTTGACTTAAAGTCTTGTGCATGCAGTGATGTTGTAGCAGCCATTATGGCTATAGTCAATAATACTTTTACTTTCTTCATTTTTTTTATTTTAATGAAATTAAACTCCCTTATTTGTATATAATATTCATGAATTGTAAATAAATTGCATTTTCAAAGTAAGGGAATATTTTTTATATTTGCAACATTGATTGTAAATAAGTTACAATATGGCTAAAATAGAAGATTTATCATTTGATAATGAATTTCTTGATAAACTGATAGTTGGGATAGGAGAAGTGTCGCAAATCACAGATATTCCAACCCGACAGATTCGTTATTGGGAAGAGAAAGGTATTATTACGAGCTTAACAGAGGAAGAGGGTAAGAACAGGCGCTACGATTATCCGAATATCAAAAAGATGCTTCTTATAAAAGAGCTTCTTGATGAGGGGTATACATTAGATGCTGCAGCCGAGAAGGTTAAGAATCGCATGATGATGATTGAGCAAGCGTTGAAAAAATTTAAAAAGGAAGAGTAAATTCTTTCGGATCATCCGACTCTATAGGAAACTAACTATACTTGAGCTTTCTTATCTTTTAGTTCACTATCAACTAAGGGCGTATATCGTTATCTTCTTCTTACTCTCTCTCTGTCATGCTGAACGGGAGTGAAGCATCTCGTGATGAAAAAGAGAAAAGAGATTCTTCGCTCTACTCAGAATGACATAATCACATAAAGACAAAAGGACAAAGCCTGATAATAGATATTCTAGGTAACTCTCTATTCTATAAAGATCTACACGGTGTGCATCTGTCTGAATCATGATTTCTATACGTTATCGAGTTTGTCTATTATGGGGCTTTTCTTCATTGCTGATTTTGTTATTGTGTAAAAAAGCTATACTTTTGCAGCTCAGATAAGGATTTTGCTACTTGTACTCCAGCGTTAGGGAAGAAAATAGGGAGTATGGGTATCCTTTTGTAAAGAGTTCTTTGCATACCCTAATAATTTAGATATACTAATTTTTAAATTATTTTGATTGATGAGTAAAAGCAAAATTTACCTGCCTCTCTTAGTGTTGGGAACTGCATTTTGGGGAATTTCGTTTCCTTTATCCAAAGATGCATTTGATTCTATCCACCCTTACACATTCATGTTTTATCGTTTCTTAATCGCAACTTTCATTCTGGCTTTGATATTCTACAAGCAGATTCCGAAGATAAACAGTGAAACAATCCGTAAAGGCGCTATTGCCGGGCTATTCCTTTTTATGGGTATTTGCTGGCAAACGGTGGGGTTGAAGTATACAAGTTCGTCCAATGCCTCGTTTATTGCAGGGGTAGAGGTCGTGCTGATTCCTTTGTTTGCGTTCCTATTTATGAAAAGATCTATTCAGACACGAATGTGGGTGGCGTGCCTTTTGGCTTTGGCAGGGTTGTATATTATTGCCATGGCGTCGGGGTTCTCAGACTTTAGGATCGGAGACCTGATGGTGTTTGTGGGGTCGTTGTTTTATTCGGTTTACATATTGTATGTAGGCAAGATCAGCACAGATTCACGGTCTGAGGTAACGGCTATTCCGTTTGTTATCATTCAGCTATCTGTTTGTGCTCTTTTGGCGGGTGCATTAACTGTATCTACGGAGGGCGTTGGGGCTGTCTCGATGTCGTTGCCTTTTGATGTATGGAAGGCTTTGCTGTTTGTGGCCATTTTGTCTACGGCTTACATGTATTGTATTCAGAATGCGGCTCAGAAGTATATTGAGGCTGAGAAGATCGCTCTGACATACTTGTGCGAACCTATTTTTGCGACTGTATTTGCGTATATAATATTGAATGAAGAGATAACTAGCCGAACAGTGATTGGAGGTACACTGATTCTGTCGGCAATGCTTTTGGCGGAAGTAAACGTCATGGCTGTATACCGACGTATCAGGGCATTCTGTACTGTGAATTAAATTGAATGAACCGATTGTAGTCAAAAAGAGATATTCGCTGAGAGTGTCTCTTTTTGTTCTTTGTGGGAGGCTGTAAGATAATTTTGGATTGTATACAAAAGCTGGGAATAATTTTATATTTTTGTGTCGCCTAACGGCCCTGTAGTTTAATGGATAAAATAAAGGATTCCGGTTCCTTAGCTGTGGGTTCGATTCCCGCCAGGGTCACAAAAATTAGAGTCGTGAAAGCGCTGTAATCTATTTGATTACAGCGCTTTTTTTCTTTTGTGTTTATTTTATGCCTATAAGGGCACTATAGAATATGAATTATTTGTAATACTTTTTGCAAAGCTCTGCGATTTCGAATAGCAGCTGATTGGTTACACCGATGCTTACTTGTCGTGTGTGAATGAGAATTTTGCTCTTTCCATAATGAACATTATAGTAGTTTCCTTTCGATAATATAGTCGTCTCCCCTGTCCATTTTACATCAAAGATATCCTCTATATCAAAATTAAATTTTTTTGGATAATGACCGCAAGCCATTATTACAATAGGAAATTTTTGAAAGAAATCCTTTTTAAATAATGATTTGCGTTTTTCTATACTTTCTTTAGTTAAATCATTATTTTTTAAATAGTTGCTGTTAGGTAAGCATATTTGACTTAGTTCTGTGATAAAACTATAATCAAGAAAATCATATTTGGGGATTTCCTTTCCAATTATAGTTTGTACCAACATTTGATAATTTCTCCATGTTGGGCTATTTGGCCAATCTTTCAAAGCATCTGTCTTTAATTGATCCAGTCGACCATTACCATTTAGCCAACAATCTAAATTATGTTCAGTAGAACATTTTTCCTGAAGTATTATGTTTTCTTTTTTATCAGGGTTAGGCATCTTTTTATTGTTCCAGCCACATTCTTTGCCTATGATCAGTATACGAGATGTGGGCGAACCTTCTCCCAAGAAGAATTTTTCTTTGCTGCAATACTCTAAGACATTGCTAAAATCAGTATTTTCCAATTCTTAAAAGATTATTGTTTTATTAATCTATTTTTATTTCTTACAAAAGAAAATTATTTATTCTGTTTATGCAAATTAATATGTCCCTTTGTATGTTTAAAAAGCATGCGAATCAGGCAGGTAATATACTAAAACAAAAAGATAAAGAAAACAGGTAGTGACTGACTAATATTGTCGTGGGCACAGGATAATTTAAAACCCTAATGTAAATCATGTATTTACATTAGGGTTTTTTGTATACTTAGGCTAATACTTCGTATTGTAAAATGGTGACAATATTCCAGCTCTCATCCTTTTTTATAGAGTCTTCTGCAATATTATTATTTTAGCTTTTTTAGTATGTAAGCTAAATGATAAGTTTCTTTCATATCCCAATCTTTATTAAAGGATACTTCCTCTACATAATTGGTTTCACCCTTAGGCAATATCTCATGAAGACGTTTATATCTGTTGTCCTTTTCGTTTGTCTTTTTTGAGACCCACACATCAAATATCATGAGGGCATAGAGGGAATAATCTTCTGAATTTATATCAGCAAGACCATTGATGTTTATGTCTTTATTGGTAATACGTTCATAGTCCCGCAATAGAGATTCTTTCTTGTTCTCTCCTTGCAAACGCTTTGCTTCTATTAAAATAACAGCTTTGCTTTCTTCGTCTATAACGAGGGTATCAATATGTTCTCGTCCGGCAAGGCATGCCTCCTGCCAAATAATAGATTTAGGATAAGCCTTTCTATAGCAAGATGAAAAGTTAAATGTTAAATTTCGCTCAGTAAAACCGTTGGATTTGTGTGCCGGATAATATTTGCTTAATATCTGATTATAGCACTGTACTGTCTCTTTAAAGATGTTCTTTATTGTCTCATTCATAGTATAAAATGTTAGATTTACAGATTGTATTGTCGCTTGCAATTTATAAATATTAATTGGGAAATAATGATTCTTGATATATTATCATTGATATGCTAATATTTTTTTCTGAAAAAATAAAACATCATCTCCAATACGATTTATCTTTCACCCCCTTGACTACAATCTACTTACCCCTTCTTCACATCCAATAACTCAACCTTTCAGATGGATATCTTCTTTTTTTAAGAATATAAATTAACATTTTTTACGCTTTTTGGTGATTGTGTAGCGAACTTTTTCGGAGGTGGGCTGTTTTATGTCTGTAGTTTTGTAAAGTTTGTGTTAAGGTTGGGAAGTCTGCGAAGTGATTTCGCGGGCTTCTTATTTATTTTTATGGTTCGCTATTTTCATATTTTTGTCATGATGAACGGTAGTGAAGCATCTTATTCGTTAAGTTATGATTAAATACTTCGTTTCACTCAGGATGACAATCAGCAAGTCACAAGAATATAACATATGTAAAGCGTATCAATAATTTTTTTTAGAAAACGAAATTTGCCCAATAACTTTTCTGTTTTCCTCTTATTCATTTTTTATATTTGCGGTATGAATAAAATTGTTCTATTTATCGTGAGGGGTATATACAAGACTACACCTCCATATAAGGATATGCCGGATACATTATCAAAAACAAGTATATACTTGCATTTTGTTTTGTACCTGGTAGTAGCTATTGTCTGTTTGGGATTGATTATTAATATTTTTACGGGTTTTCTCGATTAAGGTATTTCTTTCACGCAAAATAGCTTCTTAACCCTTTAAAAGAAAAGAGCATACACAAATATCGTCAGAAGCATAGCCGATATAGTAAAGAATGGGATAAACAAAAACTTATCTATCCTCTTGCTAATGAAAAGATAAACCAGAATATTGATAGAGACAATTAACCCTACAATATATGCTTTCATGGTTTTTCCTACAACCACAAAAGGATTATATAATAAATACGTGTCGCTCGATTGTTGGGGATAGCCGTATAGTTTTTCTACTATATACCCTATTATCAGATATAGAATAATAAGACCTAAAAGATATAAAAGGCTATATAAAGCACTGTAGGCAACTTTTTTCATAAAGCGATCGTTGAATTTCTGTATTTTTTGTCACAACTTATTCAAAAGACGAAAGTAGCAATAAGAAATCACTTTTTGGTTGAACCGTTTCTCGATTCTTACTTTCTCGATACACAGAAATCCCATTTTAACTAAAATACTTGCTTCCTCAGCTATTTTCTATATCTTTACAGTCAAACAAACCGAGACAAAAATGAAAAAACTACTATCCATAATCCTACTAATCAGCCTGTCTGTAACCTTCTATTCGTGCGGAGATGATAAAGAAGAAGAAAAACCCAAAGAATTTGTATGGAACGGCGATTGGAACGATCCTGCCGACCCTAATTTTAAGCCGGAAGGGTATAATCCGATAAAGGGGGTATGGCGGTTCAATTGGGATACCGATAGGGGAATATGCTTTTCTGAAGATTTCAAAGTTTATGATGTATATTTTCATCCCAATGGAAAGTATACTATGGAATTGTGGTATGATAAATACAGTATAAACGACAAAGCTTTTATGTTTAATCCGCTTTCATCAGATATATACAGATATAAAATAGAAAATGGTAGACTGAAATATACTATTGAACTTACAGAAGATAAGGGTTGGGGTAGTTTAACCAAAATAGAGAAATAAAAGAGGGAGCTATTTATTTCGCTCCCTTTTGCTTTATGTTATTTTACGAATGAGTTTTAGTGTTGCCTGATTCTTACCCAAAGGGTCATAACCATCTATTTCAGCTACATTATAAAGGTCTCCGTTGAATCGGATAAGCGATTTATTTAAATTTCTATATTCTTCCGCACTAAGTATGCAATCAATTATTGTGTAATCGTTGCTGTTGTCAAGCAGGAAGAAGAAATTTTTCATAATCGAATCCAGTTTATTTTCATAATCCAATATCATTTTATAGGTATCATTATATTCGTTAGAAACAAGGGCAACCTGTACATTCCTGTGCTTTATGGTTTCAATATTAAATATTCCTGACTTATACCAAAAACGTTGGGCTTTATCATAATATCTTTTCTTTAACATTTCTGCATAATCTCCATCCCAAGCTTCATATTCGGAAATGATAGGTACTTCTATGATGAATTCGCCCTTCCTGTCAAGTAACCTCCTGTACCAGTTGTAAGAGAATGTCGATGTTTGTGTTATTTTATTTGTTTCATTACTACCTGTATAATATTGTCCACCACCACTATTCCCCGAATTGGTGAGTTTTTCATCCGTTTCCCTGCCGGTATTTTCATCTATTTTATTTTTCATTGTCCGGTAATAACCTTCTTCGTTTGTATCAATTGTAAATCCCAATTCATACATATAAGGCAGTTTCAGCGATTCGTTCCGATGTTGTCGAATATTTGCATATCTATCGATATCTATTATGTTATCCAGAGACTGGACAATTTCGTTGCCTTTTATTCTTAGTTCAAAATTAATATCCCCTTTATGAATCAGCTTGAGGTTATGAGCCTTGCAGAAGTTGTCTATCCAATCATTGATTTTTATTCCGTTAGGTAAGAAATTGGTCAAATTTAAATTTCCTTCGTCAAAAGAGGCCGGGTCATTCCAATTCATTGGGATACCGGGTTTACTAGAGCCATTCTTATCTACAGTAAGCCAACTTCTGTATGGACTGAATGGGGTAAGTGAGAGATCAAATTCAATACTATGATTGTTCCAACCTCTGTTAGACTTTTCGTAAGTGGATGTGGATACTAGGGCGATGCGTTCTCCTGCATTCAGCCAGACTATCTGAGATATATGTCCGGTTGCAGTGCCGGTACTTCGTGCTGTTTTTGTTGCAGGTGCATTCTCCAGTTCTACTTTAAATAGGGATGCTTCTGTTCCATCTTCATAGATATAACCTGTACTTTTTACAGCGGAATAGAATCTTTCTTTAACTGCATTTTCAGCCAAATGATGGCTCCATGACTCGCCACCACTTATTGCTATTGGGTTGTGCTGTACACCATCTGTCACTGTAGGGTTTTTGTAAGTTGAGTATGAGGAAGACTCTCCACCCCATGAAAAACCGCATATCATATTCAGATTTTGTTTCGGATCTATAAATGTCACCTCGTGAGGCTTTGGATATTTACTTCCGCTTTGTCCCTCCTTTTGATTAAGATTATTCTGGTAAAAGGAATTATCGAAATGTTGTTTCGGCAGAAATGTTCCCTCAGTATATCTTAAAACTTTTACCTCATACATGGGGCTACCAAAAGTTCCCGGAATAATCTGTGGACCTCTATCAGTAGAGAGCGAGGCAGATTTTATAGCTAGATTAACGTCAAAATCAAGTTTGTAAAGCCCATCCTCTGGAACAACCATTTTTACAACTTTTGCTACTCTGCTGTCTTCCACACTTATATTATCGCCCGGATCTTCCCTTTCACTGACTTTTATGTTTTGTGAATAAAACAAATCAGTGTTGATCGACATAAGATTTGTACCCGCTTTCTCTAAAGTGTCGTATTGTGTTTCCTTTTTGTTAATATTATCTTCCATATAGTTTCCCCAAGTGCCCTTGATTCTCATTCTGGAGGCACTCCATACCATTCTGAATTCTTCCGGATTCTTGTAACTGACATACAAGTTATTTATCCTTTCATCATTCAGGGCATCTCCGGTAAGAGTATAGTCGGCATTCTTAAATATTTGCTTTAACATGTGGATACAATTAACAGAAGGAGGAATATCTTTTACATCCAATAATACCGAATCATCTAAAGTAACTTTAAACTCATCTGTAATGTTTTTATTATTAGTGTCTTTGGGCAACAACCCATACAGCACCAACGGAAATATACAAGGCGATATTTCTCCATATACCGATTTGTCGTGCCCCCCGGTATTGTATCGAGTGATATCATCTACACCGGTAAATGGGATAAGCCACTTCCCTGCCTGATTCATCATCGTTTCGCCAAAGATATCCTTTGCGGTGAGGGGAGCGGGCACTCCCAGATTGCCCTTGTAACTGTCTTGCGTGATCTCGCTCAAGCGGAATTTACCGTCGAGGATAAGGATACCATCCACATACAGGCGAGCGTCTTCATAGATGCGAAACTTGCCCTGTACCTCCTCCACATTCACATGGCTGAAAATCTCGTTGTTGTTGGGTGTGGCAGGCAGCGTTATCTCGTAAGACATCTGTGCGTCTTTCACGCTCAACTCGGCAGGATTGATAAACTGGCGTTTTAGCCGTATGCCGAGACTCTCAGGACTGTTGATGTCGCAAAGGCGGTTTTTGATGTATAGTTCTATGCTCATGATTTGTATTGATTTGTAAATTAAGTGACTGTCTAGTATTTGTCATGCTTCCTAGCGGTCGGGATGACGAAAGCAACAATTCGTTTATTCATATCTATCTCCTTCCCTTTATGATCGAATAGCTCAACTCCGAACCACGTTCCATCAGCTTGTTGAGGCAGACATACCGTTGCGCATCTATCGAGTGGTTGTAGCGGTCGATGGGGCGGTTTGTAGCCTCGCCGTTGATGTCGGTCTGCCAGCGATAGTTGCGGTACTCGTTGATGATATTCGTGCTTCGCTGCGTGATGCGCTTGCGGTAACGGTTGAGTATCGAGATACCTGTAACGATGCTGTCCTTGCCTTTCTGTGCAGGTTCTACTCTCCATCCTTGCGACCTTATCTCGCTGATACTCTTCGGCTCTGCGCTATCGGCTACGATAGGGATGTCTTGCGCTATGCCGTAAGACCGCAGAGTGTTGGATATCATCATATTGTCGTACCCTTTATCGTATAGCAATTCGTCTATCCACAGCTCGCCTTCCGACAGGCGTATGTCTACTATTGCCGTAGGGTCGTTGGTGAACCCGAAGTCTATGCCTATCCAGCGGTTTTTGTAGGTATGGGGCATCTCTTTCACTACCTCCCAATTGGTCATAATAGACCCTTTGAGCGAACCAGTAAGTCCTTCGCCATACACCTGCCACCAGTTTTTGTCGCTTCGGTTCGATTCTATTTCTTTCACCTGTGCCTCTGTCAGATACTCGTTGTCTTTGTATGTGGAATGAATCAGAATTGCATCGTCGTTTAGCAGTACTTTCTGGTCGAGCCAGAACTCAAAGCAAGGATTGCAGTCCAAAAATATCGTATCGGTGGTACGGATAGCCAATTGCCTGAACACTTCATATTCTATATTTATGCACTCGTTGATATACAAAATATTTCGGCTCGGGCCATGTACTTTCGATGGATTGTCTGCCGAGAAAAATTCGATAATGCAGTTGTTTATCCTGTAAATCTTATCCGTTGCGTTCCACTGCCGGGCATTCCATTTATTCTCCTTTTGCAGGATTTCTTTAAAGTCTCTGATACAGCCTTTTTTGAGGTGCGGCATCGACTCCGATACAATGGATATTACCCTCGGCTTATCCGAATATTCGGCAATAAAGAATAGTAATTGCAACAAGCTGTATGTCTTCGACGAACGTGTAGAACCTTTGTTTACAATGTACCTGTAAGGGTAGTTGTAAGCTTTCAGATTTTTGTCAAATACGGTTGTTGTGTTCATTGTATATTTTCTGTTGTTTTCTCTCTTTTTTCTTTTCGCCTTTTGTGTCTATCCCCCCTCCGTCCTTAGGGGGCCGTTCTTAGGAGTTTGTAACCTTCGTCCTTAGGGGTTTGCAACCCCTAAACCTTACTATAAGGATTTGAAATCCTGATAAGAACCACTTTCGGATTGCAAATCCGAAAGGACGGTGTTAAATCCAAAAGAACGGTGCTTATTGGCTAGTTATACGAATCAGAATAATGATACTTCATCTCCACCCTGTAAAGCTCGTCCTTAGAATTTGGCTTTATATTCATCTCGTCTACAATGATGTATCGCTGTGTAGCCAGCTCGTAAACCATGCGTGACGCACTCATTTCCTTGAGCCAGTTGCATACTTCCCTGCGCACAGGCATTGTTTGCACGGTGAACTGCTCGGTAACGGTTTTGCTATACACCGATTCGATGTCGCTACTCGTTGTAAAATGAGGAGTCTGCGTTTTGAATATTGTATTAGCCTCAGCCTTGAAATCGGTGTGCTCCGTTCCCGAAAAGTTGAAACTGCTCCATCCGCCCAGTCGGTTGAGGAATGCAAAATCCTTTATCTTATACAGGCATTCGGGAAGTATGCCGAACGTGAGTTCGTGGCTTATCTGTATGGCTTGCGACTCGTAGGCCGAATATATCAGATATACACGAACAAGACCTGTGTTGGGGTATTCGTGGAGCAGACTGTCGATATCAAGCTTGATAGTGTTTACCATAAAAAAATCCTTGCGGGCTTTCAGGTGCTTAGTCTCTTTTGCTATTATTTGGCCCGATTGCGACAACAGCTCATAACAGATGCCAAACCGATACTCATCACCAATGCTTTTGCTATGCTCTGCATCGGACAGTATGAAATTGAAATACTGTGTTTGCCCTTTTACATGAAAGAGTTGAGGCTGATTAGTCAACGGCTTTACCTTCTTTATGTCTTCGGGGTTTTTAGACCTTTCTTTTGTGTCGAAAACATAATCCGAAAGGTCGTTTTTCTCCAACGTGCGGTTGTATCCGGCGATGGAGTAGAGTACAGACGAATGGTAAAACTGCGTGGTGTGAGAAACGGTTTTGTCGGTGATCACATGTTTTGCTGTAAACCGAAAATCTTTGATCGTTCCCGTGTCAATCCAGTCCTTTTCCTTCAGAAATGTTGTGGGTATCGTATTGTTTTCCAGTATATTCGTGTTGAACCACAGCGGGGTATATGAATATGCTTTGGTAAGCGTTATTGCCTTTGTACCCATATTGTCGTCCGAGGGGGTGTCGTCTTCGCCAAGGAATATGCCTGTGTCTTTGTACATGTCGAGGTGTATTCCCACGTTGTCATAACCGATAGCGATTGTATCTGTGCCTGCGGGATAAGTCTCTGCGGGATTGCCTGCGACACCGAAAAAAGTTCTGTCTCTGCCATTGCTGTTTTTCCGAAAAACAAATGAGAATACATACTCTTTTCCACTACCGTTCGATACGATATTTATTGTTTTATTGTCATCGGGCGATATGGAGATTTTGAAATTCTTGAAAAACTCATTTTTCTCCAAACCCTCTTTCAGAGCCAGTGCCGTGTTGTAGTATTCGTATTGCCAGGCAGGCCCTGAGTATTCATTGTACTTGCCTAGATAGAAGGCTCCGGGCTCGTTTAGTTTATCCGGGTCGGATGTGCCCTCAAACTTATGCTCTATGCCCGATTCGGCTTCAATGATGCTAAATGATGATATATTCTCGTATATCTTTATGCCCTGCACATCGGGTCTGATAAAGACATAGCCACACCCTGTGAGCTTGAGTTGTATCTCTACCGGCTTGCCTTTTGCCGCAACATTGGCTTCGAACTGTATATAATTGGGGTTACCCGCCAGGGAAACCTTTGCGGGTTTTATTGTTGCTTTGGCTATGTCTGAGCCGTTAATAAAGTATCCCATATTGTGTTGTTGTTTTAGTTGTATGAAAATTTTGATGTGTATTTGTCCGTCCTAAGTCTCCGTCCTTAGGGGTTTGCAACCCCTAAGCTTTACTATCAGGATTTTAAATCCTAACAAGAATTACTTTCGGATTGCAAATCCGAAAGGACGGTAGGTAGAGGCGGGGCTTGTCCCTGCCCGTCCAATTGAGGGTAACCACAAGGGTTATCCCTACAAAATACCTGAATAACTATTGCTAATTACTTACTTATCCGTCAGTTGAAATATTTATTCAATTCGTCGATCGTTGCTTCAAAAAGTTGGTCGTACCATTCAGTTTCAAACTTGCGGTCTATCTTTTCTTCCAATGTTGCGAGTATGGGACGCCCTTCGTGTCCGTCTCGCCAGATGGCACGTGCGATGAGAAAAAGGGTGCTGTTGTCACTCGGGATGTTTCGCGATAGTGCCCAGTCTCGTAGCTCGTCCAATGGCGGAAATTTGCCTTTGCGGGGTGCTCTGCCTTTTTCGAGAAAGGTGATATAATTGTCGAAATAGGCTTCGATCACGATATTTCCGTTTGCCGCTCGCCACGATACGTTCACGTCTTTCGCCTTCTTTCGCAGTGTGTTTTTGTTCACCTTGGGGTTTCTGCTTATTTTATCGTCCTTGAAAATATCGCCAGCAAGAATGGCTATTTCGTTCGTTATCTGATCTATTGCTTTTTTTAGTGCGGGTGTCATTGCTTTAGATTTATTACTTCTTTATTTTCAGATCAAAATCGGGAAACTTGTTCACAAACACTTCGCAATTGCTCGCAGGCGATAAGTCGAAGCTCTTTAAGGTTTGACCTTTTTCGAACTCCTTGCTTGTGTCAAACTGCTGATCGATAAGGCACAGGTTTTGCATGTTTGCCTGTGTAAAGTTGACCGAAAAACGACAACCCGCCGCATTGTCATCGTAGTAATCGCTGAGAGTCATATAGTCCCAATCGGGAGTGATGAAGATGCCCAGTGTGTCGCGGCCCTGCTTAATACGCTCTATGATATTCAGCCCGGTAGAGAAGGCAAGGTTTTGCAAGTGGCTTACCGATTCTTCACTTTGCGAGAGAAAAAGAATTGAGAAGTTCACCGAGTTGGAGAATGTATTGTTTCGGTTATTGCCCCGCAAAGGGTCTTCGAGCCAGAAGAGAGGATAGGCCTCTTTGCCGCTGCCCAGCTCGTAATTACGCCCATAGTAGAAGGCTTTGATAAGCTTATGTTCACGAGCTTGCTGCCTGAAAATGTCGATTATACTTTCTATCATTTCTAAAAATTTAGGATGTGTTTATTAATAGATAATTTTCTTAGAAAATGATGAAAAGAGGTGTGGATCACCTCTTCATCTGTCTCTCAAACTTATACTGGTCTTCTTCGGCGTGTGACTTGTCTATTTTATAGAGGAGAAATCCGAACACTTCGCCAACTGTTTTTCGAGTGATCGTATCAAATAGGTGTATCTTATCCTCTGCCAGATCGGCAATCGTTTTATACCACCCCCATTTATTGCAAAAGTCTTTGTATCCTTTAGAAACCGGGCGGCTTGAGCCATTACCGTCGAATAGTGGTTCAAAATCGCTTCGTATTCTCTCTTTTTGGATAAAAAAAAACTGATCAGCGGCAGTGCCTTGTCGCATGTCAGGTTTTTGAACATTTCGGTACGTTCGCCCAACAAGTCGGGGTTGTACTTTTCACCGATAGGGCGGCAAAGGATAGCCAGCAGTTCGGAGAGTTTGCACTCGCTGTCGCTACCGATCACATTTTCGGCATCGACCCATTCGCCGAGGGTAAGTTTGTCGGCAAAGGATACGAAATATTCCGTGTCTCCTACTTTTATGGCGTTAGCAGGGGGCAGTTCGCTGTCGAACACAAAGTCTACAATCTCGGCAAGGGCATTAAACACCTGTGCGGGCGATTCCAGCAGTACATTCGCATCTATATTGCACACATCGGCAACAAAATGCACCAGATCGAGCTTAGTCTCGGGCTTTTGCATGTAAAGTTTTTCGTAGCGTGATAGTTTGATGTCGCTCCAGCTTTCGGGGATTTCTAGTTTTACGTTGTTTAATTCTACTGTTACCATACGTTTTTTAGTTGTTTGTATAGTAATAGATAATTTTGTGGGAAGATCATGAATAGGGCGATTCTTTGTATATTTGATGGTGTGTTCGAAAGGATGACAGAGGAAAAGGGAATAGGGGATTGCAAATCCCCTATAACGGAGGTAGAAGCAGTTTTCGTTTGAGACAATTAAACCTTCTCCAAGATTTATATTCTAACAAGAATAAAACTATAAATGTAAATACTATGAAAAAGTTGATTGCATTACTTATATTGACACTTTTATATACTCATTCTGCTGACTTGTCGGCTATAGAGCATCATTCACAAGAATCTGCCAAAGTGAAGATTTCTTGCCAAAGAAAGATAACGTCATTGGGCGGCGGTTATTCAAAAGATGATTTCTCTGTTTATTTTCGAGGCGAAAAGTTAAGGGGTGCCTCTGCCAGCTCATTTAAATATCTGGGTGGCGGCTATGGCAAAGATAACTGGAAAGTATTCTATCGGGGGATAGTAGTTGAAGAGGCTTCGGCCTCATCGTTCGAATACTCGGAAAGTGGCTACGGTAAGGATAGTTGGAAGACTTTCGTTGGAGGTAAAGCTGTTGCAAATCAAAATTTGCAGTCTATAGGTGGTGGTTATTCGAAAGATGATTTCGCTGTTTATTTTCGAGGAGAAAAGTTAAGGGATGCCTCTGCCAGCTCTTTTAAATATCTGGGTGGTGGCTATGGCAAAGATAACTGGAAGGTATTCTATAAGGGGATGGTAGTTGAAGAGGCCTCGGCCTCATCGTTCGAATATTCGGAAAGTGGCTACGGTAAGGATAACTGGAAGAGTTTTTTTAGAGGTAAAGCTGTTGCAAATCAAAACTTGCAGTCTATAGGCGGCGGTTATTCAAAAGATAATTTCAGTGTTTACTTTCGAGACCAAAAGATCGAAGATGCCTCTGCTAGTTCATTTAAATATCTGGGTGGCGGCTATGGCAAAGATAACTGGAAGGTATTCTATCAAGGGATGGTAGTCAAAGAGGCTTCGGCTTCATCGTTTGAATACTCGGAAGACGGGTATGGAAAGGATAACTGGAATGTGTTTTATAGAGGGAGAGTTGTCGAAAGATAAACTTTTTTGGAGACGACACCGAAAGGGCACAGGTGATTATTATATCTCTTAAGGTTAAATAAGAAATGCGAGTTTTAAAAAAACTCGCATTTCTTATTATTCACGTATTTAGCTTATACTATTTATTCTTCATAACTTTTTCTCGAACTATATTGCCTTCGTTATCTGTACTTTCGAAGAAATATATACCCCTGTTCAGGTTTGTGTTTTCTATATTGAAGTTCACTGTGTTTTTTTCTTCATATACTTTTACTCCGTATATATTATAGATGCGGACATTTTTAAAAATAGGAGTATCTTCTACGATAAGAGATTTGGTGGTTGCAGGTTTTAGAGTTACCACTTTGCTTAGAATAACCCCATCTTGACTTACGCTGATTGTTGTTGTTCTAGGTGATGAACCATTATATTTTGATTTCATAAAAAGCCCCCATGTGTAAGGATTCGGATTCATTTCTTGCGTTACATCAAATAAAGATGAGTCGTATGTCCATGTAGGCCTAGTTGTTGATCCTCCTGCTAGAATAAAAGGTGAAACTACCCCATAAGTGAAAGTATCACTCCCCGCCAGATAACGGTAAAGTACAGGAATACTCTTCTGTAATGTTAATTGATCTGCTATACTGACTTCCACAGATACGCTACTTAGAGCCGTACTAGAAACACGATAAGTAGCTCTAGTCGTTCCTTGTCCACTGGTCAAGGTCAGGTGTTGATTGTTTTTCCAAAAGATCTTCTGACTACCTATATAATTTACTAAATCAACACTAACTGTTCCATCTCTATAAACTATACTTTGCCCATAATCAGATATGCTTGGTTCGGGCATATATTTGGTGTTTGTAGTCATAAGACTGCTCCCCAGCCAATTGCTCAAACGGGTGGCGTCACTACCTCCTCCTGTCCAAGATTGGTCTAGTCGACCATAATAGACCGACACAAAAGAGCTATTAGGACTACCAATCAATTGGCCTATTACTTTTTTATTTGAATTAAACAGTGGAGATCCCGAAGAGCCTGGCTCTACAATTCCGTTATCAAAGCCAACAGACCAAAGTGAGCTTATCGGAAAACCTTGTGGTCCAATATTTATTATCTGATTATTTGTCGGTATACTATGGTCATCAAAAGATATCTTCATAACATCTCCCCATGGATGATGGATTGCTGTTCCTCTTGGCGAAATTGCTCCATTACGTTCCCAGCCTAAGAATGAAACTTTCATAGGCCCAAAATATGGTATCGTATTTTTTTTAATTTCTACCAAAGCAAAGTCTGTTGCAGCCCATGCAGATCTGAATGTTGCTCCATTACAGGTAATACCTGTAGTAGGAGAGCTTCCTCCGCAAGCATTTCTTGTGAAATGGAATTTGAACATCCATTTTTCGGCATTTGATTTTTCGGTAGCAGTCAATTCTCTATCAGTATTACTATCAACACAATGAAAAGCTGTCAGAAAATAAGGAGTGCCTTCAGAGGCACTGTTAATCAATGCTCCGCTACACCATTCTGTACCATTACTTAATAGAACTACTGCAATAGCATCAGATTCAATCTTCCAATCCGGATAACAAACTACATCATTATGCGAAGACTGCTGGGCATCGCCATAGCCTTTTAGTTTGCTTGCTTTTGGTGGAGTACTTCCTCTATAGGCATGTATCACTCTTTCTATTGTCAACCTGCTATTCTCTTTCTGATCTGAAGGTTCGAACAGATAAATAGTTACATCATCTCCTTCTATGAGGTCAGTAAGGAAGAATCCACTCTCTGTATGATCTTTTTGAGTCACAGGGCCATAAAGTACTGTGTTTTTTTTGTTGGTTATATATAATTCTGCACCTTCGGGAAGATAGAAGTTGTTAAATACAAAATTAATAGAAATAGCTCCTTTCGATTCGAAGTTCATAGACCACAGTCTCCCTCCATCTATACTTCTCCAAGTACCATCTTTTAGTGTGTAGTTTACATCAAATCCTTTGCCAAAGCGATAAGGCGTATCACCCATCTCGTCTACGATCTGATCCTCTTTAAGCATCCTTTGCACATCGAAGGTTGGCATTTGATGTTTGATACTCGATTTTGTTCGTTTTTCTAATATTTTTATCTGATCCAAAGCATTTCCTTCAGAGAAGTACCTTGTTTCCACCTGCCCGACGGCAAGTAGCGTGAAAATTGATAAACTAAACAATAGTAAAATTTTTCTCATAACTATAAGATTTAATAATTAAACAATTTGTTATTTATTCTTATGGAAAATAAATAACTCTTATTAACAATGTGTCTGTCGCAAATCTATAGAGCATAAAATCAGATATTACAAATGGTAATATTTTGATTAAATGCTTTTTGTGGTCTATTGTCAGACCCTTTAATACTTATGAGGTGATATCAATGTTTAATAACTGAGTTGATAAATGTACAAAAAGATTTTGTATTATTGTTAAAATTTAACTAATATTTTTTAATAAATACTTAGTGATAAAAATCAAGTTAGAAAATGATTTATTGTATTATTCCTGTCTGTTCTTTGGCGGTTGTAAGCTCAATGTTTTTAATATAAAGATTTGTAAATAAGAGAGGTTGAAGGAAAAAGGGAAGCACGTATATTCACGATATATCCTCTCTGTCATGCTGAGTAACGAAGCTTTTCGATTACTCTTAGGATGGAACAAAAGCGAGAGCTAAGCTTGTAGAATCGTTCTTAACGAAGTCAGCCTCCCAATAATGAGAGACTGACTTATATTTAAGTACGTAAAAGCAATGCTATTTCATTAATATAATTCTTATTATTCCTACACCATGAGTGGTTGGAATAGAAGTTCCATGCCCCGAAGATGAACCACTTGTCGTTTTTGCATATAAATTTACTTCAAGATCAAAATAATTCTTGTCTCCTTTTCTAAAAAAATACCACATAACATCGTCGTAGTAAATAGAGAATTCAACTGTTGTCCCTTTTATCTCGAAATGATAGGCAAAAGGAAGGTTAAAATCAATAGTATCGTAACTTCCGATGTTTAATGTTCTCTTAAAAATTAAAGGCTGTATATAATAAATGAAAAGTATACCGGAATGGATTTGAAAAGTATACCACTTAGGAAGGATTTTCAAAGAACGTAAAATGCTTATAAGTTAGCTTCTCTTGCTAACATTTTTTCAGTTTCTTTAAC